>NZ_JACIDE010000008.1 GCF_014196205.1 Anoxybacteroides voinovskiense
TTTAGCATACTGTTTCAGAAAAGGGGAGGGGGACATTCCGAAGGAATTTGCAAAAAAGAAGGCGTTTTATTCGGGGATAAAATGATAATTTACAGGATTAAGTTCGAATAATCATTGTTACCACCATATTCTCTCGGTCTAATATGGTGAACTTCGTAAAAACTCTTAATTATAAATCCATAGTTTTCTATATACCAATCTAAATATTTGTCTCTTTGACTAGTACTCCATTTTACTCGCTGCTCTTTAGGTACCCTATCCCATGTTGTTGACGATGGTTTTTTCATTACTTTTCTCATTCTTGGGTCACGATAATAAGGATATATTACTCCCTTTTTATTCAGTAGAAACTTTTCACTCATTTTTACTTTTTGAGAAGTATATCCCCCTTTGTAATGAGCAGTAATGTGAGTTTTTCCAATCCAGAATTTAGTTGACGTTATTCTTTTCTCAACACAAACGTCTTGGAGTAATTTTACATTATACTTTGTAGTTGACGCAGCTACATCAAATGGGCCGTTCACATCATTTGAACTTAAAAGCGAAGCTTTAACTGTAAAATAATTCGGTCTTAAATTACCTCCTGCTTGTACCACTGTACTACAATGCACAATTGTAGCATTAGTAGTCCCTGCATTCTTTACATAAGTAACTTCCTTAGTGAGAAAATAACCAAGTTGTGGTAGATAAGAAGCAGTTTGGACAGTGTTCCTCTGTTCTTTTGCTACTGCCTGCGAAATATATTCTTCAGTAGAGTAAGTCTCGCCAGTATTGCTATCGACCAGTATTAAATTAGTATCAACATTCACAATTGTTTCCGGTAGAAACATATCCTCCGGATAATCATAAAAGACTTCCTCGATTTCTTCACTTGTATCATCTGGTTTACTACTAGTGAAAGATAAATTATTTGCTGTAACACTATCAGATTGAACTTGTTCTGTCGTACTAGATTCACTGTATATAGTTTTTTCATTTTCAATTTGATGGGTTAAATTGTTAATTTCCTCTTTCACTACCTCTTCTTCAATATCGACGTTTGAAAGCTCATTATATATTTCAGTAGTTTCAGGGAAATCCTTCAATTCGTTAATTTGATCACTAGTCTCTGAGATGTTTTCTTTTAAATCCTCTAATACCTTTTCACCATCTGTAGTTATGTCAATATCTTCATACCCTTCCTCGATCCATCCTTCCTCATCTACAGGTGTATTATCAATCATAGCTTCCTTTTCAGTAATCGGACTAATTGATGAAACAAAGGCCTCAGAAACAACTGTTTCCCCATATTGATCATATGCACTAATCCTAAAATAATAATTATTGCTATTCGCATATTTGGCATCGGCATTAGTATAAAGCGGAGAAGGATTAATATCTAATTCAGTACCTGATCCATCTAAACATAATTTGTACCTACCATTAGCTATGTCTTCATCCCTAGGCCAAATTCCTTTTTCAGCAGTAGTCCAAGTATTTACATTTCCAACATCAATGCTCTCATATTCTTTTCCATTGAATATCCAAACCTTATAACCTGTTGCACCTTCCAATCCCCCCCAAGATAACTCAACTGCCCCTTTTTTCTCGTCATATCCAAAAGCGACACCTAATGGTGTAGCAGGTTTAGGCAAAGGTGATATTTTCGGCATATACGCATCCGAAAAGACCGTTTCCCCTTGGGAGTTATAGGCACTAACGCGAATCCAGTAGTTCGTAGAATTGGCATAGCGCGTACCGGCTTTGGCATAAGTCGAAGAAGGATCGACTGGCAATTCCGCGCCTAGATTATCATTTAGGTGTAGCTGATATCGGCCGTTGCTAAATTCTGTTGGAGTTGGCCAATATTTTTTTCCTTGCGTGGTCCATGACGTCACATTTCCCACATCTAGTGATTCGTAATAAGAACCGTTAAACATCCAGATCTTATATCCCGTCGCACCGCTTACCGCCTGCCATTTGAAGTTGATATACCCAGTTCCATTTCCGTTCGTATAGCTGACTCCGGTTGGAACATCTGGTTTCGCCAAATTCGGAATCGTCGGCATATACGCACCAGATACGGCGCTTTCGCCTTGAGGGAAAATGGCGCTGACTCGGAGCCAGTAGTTCTTGCTGTTTGGATAACTTCCGCCTGAATTTCGATAGACCGGGGAAGGATCGACAGCTAACTCGGTTCCCAAGCCGTCATGATGCAAATCATATCTTCCGGCGCTAATTTCGGAGGCAGTCGGCCAAATTTTCTTTCCTTTTGTGCTCCAAGAAGTCACATTTCCTACACTAAACGCTTCATATGCTTTTCCATTATAAATCCAAACTTTATAACCCGTCGCACCAGGAACTGGATCCCAAGATAGGTTGACATATCCTGTCCCATCTCCATTGCTAAAAACCGTTCCCGTCGGTGCATCAGGAATAGGGATCGTATACGTCACAGACAAATAAGGCTTGTAGCTACTGTTTGTCGTGGAGACAACTTTTTTCCAGTACGTTTGATCGTTTCCATTCGTATGGAGTTTCAATCCATAGTTTGGTTTGGTCCCTGATGCCCACGCTTTGACGGTGCTCGTCACATCAAATTGCGCCCATTGGTCTCTTGCCACATCGACTTTACCAATGTTCGTGGAAGAG
The DNA here is from genome assembly GCF_014196205.1 of Anoxybacteroides voinovskiense. Lineage (GTDB taxonomy): Bacteria > Bacillota > Bacilli > Bacillales > Anoxybacillaceae > Anoxybacteroides > Anoxybacteroides voinovskiense. The sequence goes on from NZ_JACIDE010000008.1 coordinate 2,632, forward strand.
GGTTTATTATTCCATGTTAAGGTGCTCGCAGACCATGAACCATTGACCGCATCTAACCATAAGCCGGTTGCTGTTGTTGCATAGTATGAGTGTGTCACATACACGTTGAATGTGGCACTCGTCACATTCATATTTTCGATATTTGATATATCAGGATTTAAAAATCCGTAACAAGTCCCTGTCGTTCCATCATAATAACCGACTTTTAACACATATTGTCCTTGCGCCGAATCCCATTTACTTGATGCAGAACCATAGTTGGTTGTCGGGTAGGCGCTCATGACAAATGCATCGGCAGCAATAGCAACAGAAGTGCTAGGGTCAATATAAACCGGATAGACGCGCTTCGGATCTTTCAACCACTGCGGATCAGCTTTAACCGTTAAAATATACCCTTGATCATCCTGTTGAAGTTCGTATGTTACATGTTCCGAGCGCTGTGCTTCTCCCGAGTGTTCGTCGATATTCGAATCGACCATAAATGGTTTAGGAAGTTCAAATACTTTTTCATTTTCTTTGTTTGTAAATAAAATCGATCCATCGTCTTGAATATTGGCATGCAAATCGGTTTTCAAACGAAATTTGAAAATGTGATAGCCCGTAAAAGAGTGAAGAACTAAATCTTCTTTCGTTGATTCGTTAAATACGATATTTTGCAAGTCTATATTTGGAAAAATATTTTTATGCACAATCTTATTGTCTTTTTTCTTATAAATAGCGGGAACATCTTTCGCTTGAATCGGCTTCAGTCCATTCCCTGATGCTTCTAAAATAGAATAAGAAATGGAATATTCATTATACAGAAATTTTGCATATTCTCCATCCACCATTTTCTTGTAAAAACGAGGTTCCAAAATCGTATTCTCTGCTTGAACATGATTGGGATGGTCGATGAAGAAAGTGGAAACTTCCTCAAATTGTTTTTCGTTCTTTTTCTTAATATGAATCGGTTCAAAGAAAATTTTTCTGGTAAACGTACCATCACCATTGTAATACACTTTCGTATTCTCTGTTCGTTCCCCTATCAGCTCTCCCGGCTTCAAGTTGATGCTAGGCGCTTCTGGTACTTTAAGAGGTGATTGTTTCATCGCATTGTCAGATTTAGAATAGATGAACTCCGCCAATCCCTCCATAGGAATACTCGTAAAAACTAATAAAAATACTAACCACCAAACAAACCATGTTCTTAGATGCCTCATATTTTCTCTCCTTATCAATCCTAAGTTGCCTAATTCGAGCCGCATGAGGAGATTTTATGCTATAAAAAACATACTCGCAATATTTTCCGACAAACAAATTTCGTCATTATTCGACAAAAATCGATTTTATCACTTAACCTTTCAGACAGTAGCGATAACGGTCGTTTTTTTCAATTGTTTTGTACGATCATCCCGCTATGAGAAATGTGAGGAGTAGATGAACAATTAATGATTTTTTTGGAGGATTTGATTACACTTATTCAAGAAAAGTACAATGAAACATTAACCGCGCCTACTGATGAATCCGCCGAGGACAAATCTTTTAGATTGGGCTCCAATTTCGCATATTTTGATGTATTTGATTTGATAGAATCCCAATTGACAATACACGAAATAAATTCTATTTTAGGACTGTGACAAATGTTGCTGCTTTCTTAACTTGTTGACCATGAGAAGCACTCATTTGTCTAGTCCGAACTTTCAACAAACTACAAAAACAAAATTAATCCTGATTCGAAGACATCCTTATTTGATAAAACGATATAAATTCAACAGAGGGATACCAAAATAAGTAAAGCAAAAATTATATTTACTACCATGACAGGGGTTATCATAGGGTTAATCGTTAGTCTTTTATTATTAGTCATAAAAAGTACCGCAAAAGATTTTTTAAAAACATACTCCCTCGATTGGGTTATTGATGTGCTACTCTTTCTTGTATTTATTTTCATTGTAGTGCAATATATCCAAAAGAAAAGAAAAACTTGAAAGAAAGGATGCCCTCATGCGAAGGCATCCTTATTTTTTACTTCTTCAAGTTGTAGAATGTTTTTATTCCATCGTATACTGCTGTTTCACCTAGTTGATCTTCAATCCGAAGCAATTGGTTGTATTTTGCAACGCGGTCTGTGCGTGAAGGAGCGCCTGTCTTAATTTGGCCAGCGTTTGTTGCGACCGCGATGTCGGCGATTGTGCTATCTTCTGTTTCACCAGAACGGTGAGAGATGACCGCTGTGTAACCAGCACGTTTGGCCATTTCGATTGCTTCGAATGTTTCGGTTAACGTACCGATTTGGTTTACTTTAATAAGGATAGAGTTACCTACACCTTTTTCAATACCTTCAGCAAGTTTCTTCGTATTTGTTACAAATAAGTCGTCACCAACAAGCTGAACTTTTTTGCCAAGGCGTTCTGTTAATAATTTATGGCCAGCCCAGTCGTTTTCATCTAAGCCGTCTTCGATCGAGATGATCGGATATTTGTTGACAAGCTCTTCATACCAAGCGACCATTTCTTCTGACGTTTTCACAACGCCTTCGCCTTCTAAATGGTATTTGCCTGTTTCTTTGTTATATAGCTCAGAAGATGCCACGTCCATCGCAAGCATCACTTCTGTGCCTGGTTTGTAGCCTGCTTTTTCAATCGCTTCAATGATCGTTTCAAGCGCTTCTTCATTTGATTTTAAGTTTGGCGCGAATCCACCTTCGTCACCAACTGCTGTGTTGTAGCCTTTTGCTTTTAATACCGATTTTAAGCTATGGAAAATTTCTGCACCCATACGAAGCGCTTCGCGGAAGTTTGGCGCGCCAACCGGCATAATCATAAATTCTTGAATGTCGACGTTGTTGTCCGCATGCGCCCCGCCATTTAAAATGTTCATCATTGGCACCGGCAACGTTTTTGCGTTAAAGCCGCCTAAGTATTGGTACAATGGCATTTCTAAGTAGTCAGCTGCCGCGCGCGCCACTGCCATCGAAACGCCTAAAATCGCGTTTGCTCCTAATTTCCCTTTATTTTCTGTACCGTCTAGCTCGATTAACGTTTTGTCAATGCCGACTTGGTCAGTGACATCAAACCCGATAATCGCCGGAGCGATCACTTCGTTGACGTTTGCCACCGCCTTTAATACGCCTTTGCCAAGGTAGCGGCCTTTGTCGCCATCGCGTAATTCGACCGCTTCATATTCCCCAGTCGATGCACCGCTTGGTACTAATGCACGACCGAACGCACCAGATTCTGTGTATACTTCTACTTCTACTGTTGGATTGCCGCGAGAGTCTAATACTTCACGAGCATATACATCAACGATTGTTGGCATCATTCATCTCTCCTTTTATTTAATAATTAACGTTTTCCCTGTCATTTCTTTCGGTTGTTGTAGTCCTAACAAATCAAGCATTGTCGGTGCTAAGTCCCCTAAAATGCCATCTTCACGAAGCATAATGCCTTTTTTCGTGACAATGACCGGCACTGGATTCGTCGTGTGCGCCGTATTTGGGCTTCCGTCTGGATTCGTCACCTCATCCGCATTGCCGTGGTCGGCGGTTATAATGGCAACCCCGCCTTTCGCCAGAATCGCATCGACGACTTTCCCTAAACATTCATCGACTGCTTCGACTGCTTTAATCGTCGGCTCTAGCATTCCGGAATGCCCGACCATGTCAGGGTTTGCGTAGTTTAAAATAATCGCGTCAAACTTGTCTGCTTCAATTTCTTTCAGCAAAGCGTCGGTTACTTCGTATGCGCTCATTTCTGGTTTTAAGTCGTATGTTGCCACTTTTGGCGAGTTAATTAAAATGCGCTCTTCGCCAGGGAATTTTTCTTCCCGTCCGCCGCTCATAAAAAATGTGACGTGCGGATATTTTTCCGTTTCGGCAATACGAAGCTGCGTTAAGCCGTTTTGCGACAATACTTCCCCAAGCGTATTGTCAAGGTTCGTTGGCTTAAACGCCACGTACCCTTTTACTGTTTCACTAAAATGCGTTAAGCATACGAAGAATAAGTTTTTCGGATGTTTCGGTCCGCGGTCGAACGAACGGAAATCATCGTTTGTAAACGTGTTGGAAATTTGAATCGCCCGGTCTGGACGGAAGTTGTAGAAAATGATCGCATCTTCATCTTGAATCGTTGCGACTGGCGTTCCGTCTTCACGAACGATAACCGATGGCAAGACGAATTCATCGTAAATGCCATGCGCATACGAATCATCAATACATTCCATCGGGTCGCGATACGTTGGCCCTTCGCCATATACCATTGCGCGATACGCTTTTTCCACGCGCTCCCACCGCTTGTCGCGGTCCATCGAATAATAGCGGCCAGATAATGTCGCAATTTCTCCGACGCCGATTTGCGCGATTTGTTCGTTTAACTGCTCAATGTATGTTTTCGCCGTTTGCGGACCGACGTCGCGACCATCTAAAAAGCCATGGATATACACATTTTTTACGCCTTCTTTTGCCGCAAGCTTCAATAAAGCGTACAAATGGTTAATATGGCTATGCACCCCACCGTCAGAAAGAAGCCCGAAAATGTGCAAATTCGTCCCTTTTTCCTTCACGTGGTTCATCGCCGCTAAAAACGTTTCGTTCCGCTCAAATTCGCCTTCACGAATCGCAATATTCACGCGTGTTAAGCTTTGGTAAACAATGCGCCCTGCCCCGATGTTTAAATGGCCGACTTCCGAGTTTCCCATTTGCCCTTCTGGAAGCCCAACCGCTTCGCCGCATGCCGTTAACGTCGCATGCGGAAACTCATTCCAATAGCGGTCAAAGTTCGGCTTTTTCGCCTGCGCCACCGCATTTCCGAACGTTTCCTCCCGAAGTCCAAACCCGTCTAAAATAATTAGTGCTACTGGTTGTTTGCTCATTTTCCTGCCTCCACGAGTTGTAAAAACGATTGTGGTTCTAGGCTGGCGCCACCGACTAGTGCGCCGTCAATATGTTGTTGCGCTAAAAACTCTTGAATATTAGACGGCTTCACGCTGCCGCCGTATTGAATGCGAACCGCATCCGCTGCTTGTTGCGAGAATTTGTTCGCGATCACTTGTCGAATATGTCCGCATACGTTGTTGGCATCGTCTGCTGTCGACGATTTTCCTGTACCGATCGCCCAAATCGGCTCATAGGCGATAACCACTTGCTTCACTTGTTCTTCCGTTAAGCCGGCAAGCGCTTTTTCCACTTGTGCGCCAACGACTTCGTTTGTGCGGTTGCTTTCGCGCTCTTCTAACGTTTCGCCGCAGCAAACGATTGGAATAATCCCGTGTTGAAACGCTGCGAGTACTTTTTTGTTGACTGTTTCATCGGTTTCCGCAAACATTTCACGGCGCTCGGAATGACCGATAATCACATATTGTACGCCAATGTCTTTTAATGCTACTGGGCTAATCTCCCCAGTAAATGCCCCTTGGTCGGCAAAATGCATATTTTGTGCCCCGATTTTTAAGTCTGTTCCTTTCGCTTCTTCTACAAGCCGCTCTAAAAAGAGCGCTGGTGCGCAAACGACCGAGTCGACTTGCGCAGAAGAAGGAATCGCATGTTTTACTTCTGCGACAAACTGGAGCGCTTCTGTTAACGTTTTATGCATTTTCCAGTTTCCTGCAATAATCGGCTTTCGCATCGCTTTTCGCTCCTTTCTTACTTGTCATTTAAAGCAACGACACCTGGAAGTTGTTTACCTTCCATAAATTCAAGCGACGCACCGCCACCTGTCGAAATATGATCCATTTTATCCGCAAGTCCAAATTTTTCGACTGCCGCTGCCGAATCGCCGCCACCGATGACCGTATATGTATCTTTCGCATCAGCGAGCGCTTGTGCAACCGCTTTTGTTCCTTCGGCAAACGCATCCATTTCAAATACGCCCATTGGGCCGTTCCAGATAACAAGTTTTGATTTCAAAATGACATCGCGGTACAATTCACGCGTTTTCGGACCGATGTCAAGCCCTTCCCAGTCGCTTGGAATTTCGTCAATGTTCACTACTTTTTTGTTCGCGTCATTTGCAAACGCATCTGCTACGACTGCATCCACAGGCATATAGAAGTTGACGCCTTTTTCTTTCGCTTTTTCCATGAACGATTTTGCTAATTCAATTTTATCTTCTTCTAATAACGATTTTCCGATTTCATGGCCGAGCGCTTTCACAAACGTGTAAGCTAATCCGCCACCGATAATTAAATTATCGACTTTGTCTAATAAGTTTTCGATAACGCCAATTTTATCTTTTACTTTCGCGCCGCCGATGATTGCCGTAAACGGACGGTCTGGGTTCGATAACGCCTTTCCTAACACTTCAATTTCTTTTTCCATTAAAAACCCAGCAACAGCCGGTAAATAATGGGCAATGCCTTCTGTTGACGCATGCGCACGGTGTGCTGCACCAAATGCATCGTTGACGTATACATCGGCTAGTTCGGCAAACGCTTTTGCCAATTCTGGGTCGTTTTTCTCTTCGCCAGGGTAGAAGCGGACGTTTTCAAGCAATAACACATCGCCTTCATTCATTTCAGCAATCGCTGCTTTCACTGCATCCCCATACGCTTCGTCTGTTTTTACGACACGTTTGCCAAGCAATTCGCTTAAGCGAGCGGCAACTGCCGTTAAACGCATCTCTTCGACTACTTTTCCTTTCGGACGGCCAAGATGGCTCGCTAAAATGACTTTCGCTCCTTGTTCCATTAAATATTGGATTGTTGGCAGCGCCGCACGAATGCGCGTGTCGTCTGTCACGGCACCGTCTTGCATCGGCACGTTAAAATCGACGCGGCAAAAGACTCGTTTCCCTTTGACATCAATGTCGCGGACGGTTTGTTTGTTCATGGAAAGGCCTCCTTTTCATTGTTTTGGCATACGAAAGGGAGTGGGGATCACCCCCGCTCCCCTTTTCGGTAGTTCCAACTATTTATTATAAACCGTTTTGGGCAAACAATCCAAAAAATTATAGGTGTGTTGATTAACCAATAAAATCCAGTTGACATCGCCCTATTTCTAGCTTTTCTGCCGTAGTCGGCAAGCGGTTCGCTTGCCGACTGGTCATGCTGTGCGCATGCCCTTCTCGAACAATGAACGCTTTGCGGGCAAATGTCATTTGCCCGCCGGCGTTCTTGTTCGAGAGAAGAGGCAGAAAAGCTTGTGTTCAGTCATATGATTCTGTGTTTTTTAGTAAAATAATGGATAATCAACACTTGTGAAAAAATTATAAGCCTTTTGCTGCGATGTATGCTGCTAGGTCAACAACGCGGTGAGAGTAGCCTGTTTCGTTGTCGTACCAAGAAACGACTTTTACCATGCTTCCTTCAATAACCATTGTGGAGAGTGCATCAATCGTCGACGAAACAGTAGAACCGTTGTAGTCACGAGAAACAAGCGGCTCTTCGCTGTAAGCAAGAATGCCTTTTAACTCGCCTTCTGCCGCTGCTTTTAATGCTGCGTTTACTTCTTCGACGGTTACTTCTTTTTCAAGCTCTGCGACAAGGTCAACAACCGATACGTTTGGTGTTGGTACGCGCATCGCCATACCGTTCAATTTTCCTTTTAATTCAGGAAGCACGAGCGCCACTGCTTTTGCTGCGCCTGTTGATGTTGGAATGATGGACTCAGCGGCCGCACGCGCACGACGTAAGTCTTTATGTGGTAAGTCAAGAATTTGTTGGTCGTTTGTGTATGCGTGAACCGTTGTCATCATGCCGCGAACGATGCCGAATTTTTCATGCAACACTTTCGCAAATGGCGCCAAGCAGTTTGTTGTACAAGATGCGTTCGAAATGACATGATGGTTTGCTGGGTCGTATTTATCTTGGTTAACCCCCATGACGATTGTAATGTCTTCGTTTGTCGCTGGTGCAGAGATGATCACTTTTTTCGCCCCTGCTTCTAAATGTTTCGCTGCATCGTCACGTTTTGTGAAGCGACCAGTGGATTCTACTACGATTTCAACGCCAAGTTCGCCCCATCCTAAGTTTGCTGGATCGCGTTCTGCTTTCACGATAATTTCTTTTCCATTTACCACAAGGTTATTGCCGTTTACAGACACTTCTGCATCTAATGTGCCGTGTACAGAGTCATATTTTAAAAGATGTGCTAACGTTTTTGCATCTGTTAAGTCGTTTACTGCCACTACTTCAATTTCTGGATTTTTTAATGCTGCGCGAAATACGTTACGACCGATACGGCCAAAACCGTTAATCCCAATTTTCACTGCCATCGATAGTTCCTCCTTTAAAAATCAAAAATATTTATGGTGAGGGATATGATTCCCTTACTAACGCTTTTGCTGCTCCTTCATCGGTGATTAATACCGAGCGCGGCGCTTGTTTCATATACGCTTCAATCGCTTTTGCTTTGGAAGCCCCGCCGGCTACCGCAATGACATGGCGAACATGACGAAGGTCATCGAGCTGAATGCCGATCGTTTGTACTTTATGAACGACATCGCCTGCTTGATTAAAATAGTAGCCAAACGCTTCGGCAACCGCATTACCTGCGATAATTTTCGCCATTTCTTCTTCCGGCGTTTTCCGCCGTTTCGCCATCGTAATGGCATCCCCGATTCCGTGAATGACGATATTAGCGGACTGAATCAGCTGGAGTACTTCTTTTACCGCCGGTTCTTCAATGAGCGATTGATACGCTTCATTGCTTAAATAGTCAGGCACGTGAAGCAGCCGATAGTTCCCTGCCGCTTTTTCTGCCATTTTCGCACAAATCGTATTCGCTTGATTTTCGACGTGCTCTCCCAGACCGCCGCGCGCTGGGACGAACAGTACATCTCCTTGCTTCGGGTCAGCGGTCATCATCTCCGCAACTGCCGCAAGCGTTGTTCCACCTGTAACGGCAACGATGCTATGCGAAGACATTCTTTCTTTCAAGCGGGCTGCACAAGCTCTTCCCATTTCTTTTTTCACCCAAGGAGAAAGGTCGCTATCCCCTGCTACGACGATAACCTCCTCAATAGGAAGTATGCGCTTTAGCTTTGTTTCCAAGTCTTTTAGTCCTAAAATTTCTCGCATCACATCTTCGAGCGTTTGCAACAGTTGCTCTCCATCCGGCGTTACGACCATTCCTGTTGAACTGATGGAAAGCAAGTTTTGTTCTTTTAAAAACTGCACTTCCGCCCGAAGAATACGTTCGCTTATTCCGATGTTTCCAGAAAGCGTCCTTCTGCCAATGGGCTGCATCAACCGAATATATTGCAAAATGCGGTATCGCTTTTGCATAACATCGAGAAGATCAGGTAATAATTTTTTTTGTGCATCAATCAATGGTCGCAATTCATTTCCCTTCCCCTTGTACAAACTAGTTGGACTTAAATCGTCCCTGTGTGACTTATTATGTCCCGCTTGTGCAAAAAAATTACTCCTGCCCTACATGTTTAATTGTAACAGGAGTATTGGCGATGTTCAACTATTCATTCGCTCAAGCAAACGCTTTCTTATGAATTCTTTGTGAATACGTCCGTATGCCAGCTCTTCCCCGTCTACTTCAACCACTGGAATCATGAGCTGGTATTTTTCTAACAATGCGTCGTCTTTATAAATATCGATTTCATTGATTTCAAATCCATATTCCTGTTGCAGCTCTTGCAACACCGCTTTCGCTTTTTCGCAGAGCGGGCAATCGATTTTCGAATAAAGAGTTACAATCACTATTTCCACCTCTAATACCGTTTTCGTTTCGCGGATGAAGGAATGTGCAGCTGCTCGCGATATTTCGCCACCGTTCGTCGCGAGATGGCAATGCCGTACGTTTCACCTAATAAATCGGCAATGGCTTGATCTGAGAGCGGATTATGTTTGTTTTCCGTCTCAATTAGTTGCGTAATAAGCGCTTTCGTTTTTGCCGCCGATGCTTCTTCCTCGCTCATCGAGGAGAGCGAACTTGTAAAGAAACGGCGCAATTCGACCGTTCCAAACGGCGTCTGCACGTATTTGTTTTTGACTGCACGGCTGACCGTCGATTCGTGAATGTTCAATACTTCCGCCACTTCCCGCATCGTCAACGGCTTTAACGCTGCCAATCCTTCCGTTAAACATTGTTTTTGTCGATCCATTACTTCTTTTGCCACGTCTAGAAGCGTCTGTTTGCGCTGTTCTAAACTTTTCGCTAGCCACGAAAATTGGCGATATTTTTCTTTTATAAAGAAGCTTGTTTGCTCATCGCAGCTGTCAGCCATTTTTTTCTCATAAGCGTAATTCCAGCGAATTTCTGGGAGGAACTCATCGTTCAGCCAAACGGATACGTCTTCTCCGCGCCGCTCCACGATCACATCAGGCACGATAAAATGCGGGTCGGCTGCTGTATAATGGCTGCCTGGACGAGGTTCAAGCGTGCGAATAAAATCCCATATTTGCTGCAAGTCAGATACGCCAATGCCTAATTGTTTCGCCAACACCTTCCACGCTTTTTCCGCAAATGCGACGAAGTGTTTTTCAACCACTTTTTCTGCTAACTCGTTGCGGACAGGCAGCCGTTTGAGCTGTAGCAACAAGCATTCTTGCAGCGACCTTGCGCCTACTCCTGCCGGTTCAAGCGACTGCAGTAGCTGCACTGCTTCTTCTAATTCCGCTTCTGAAATGGCTAAGAAAGCAGCTGTGTCGCTCATATTAATGCGCAAATATCCGTCTTCGTCAAGGGAGGCGATTAAATAGTCAACCACTTTTCGTGTTCGAGAGGGCAATGACATCGTATGTAGCTGGTTGGCTAAATACGCTGCTAACGTGTCGGACGGTTTGCTGATGTTTTCTAGCCAATTTCGTTCTTGTTTTGTCATCGTCCGTTTAGGTGAACGAAGCGGTTTTCCTTCTTTTATTTCTAGAAAAGGATTTTCCAACGACTGTTCATATAAAATCGAACGCAGTTCAAGCGCAGAATATTGAAGCAACTCAATCGCTTGCGCCAACTCTTTTGTTAACGCAAGCTTTAAACGTTGTTCTTGCAACAATTCAGCCCTCATACTTAGTCCCCCTTCTCCCCTTATTGTACACTAACATCGAAACGACGGGTATGGAAATGAAATGTAAGCGCTATTTTGCTTATATATATTCATTGAGCGCATAAAAAAAGACCTGCTGCATCGTTCGCAGCAAGTCTTTTATGAAGTACTCCAAAAATAAAATAGGGGAGGTTTTTCACTAACTCCCCCACCAGTGTTTCGTCACGCCCTCGGCAGGATTCGAACCCACGCTAAGAGAACCGGAATCTCTCGTGCTATCCACTACACTACGAGGGCACAATGTTCAGTTGCATATTCAATTATACTCAAGACACTCCCGTTTGGCAAGAGGAAAATATGCGTTTAAAAAATGGAAAAGAGGGTATGATGGAAAAAGGGATACGGTCGAACGGTGGCGAATATATTTAGGTAGAAGGAAAAACGCTTTTTGTTTGACCTTCATTGACCAATTATGTATCATAAAAATACATACGATTTAGCCAAATTGGCAAAGGAGGAAAGCTTATGAATTTAATCCCTACAGTTATTGAGCAAACGAGCCGCGGGGAGCGCGCTTATGACATTTACTCCCGTTTATTAAAAGACCGCATTATCATTTTAGGAAGCCCAATTGACGATCATGTCGCGAACTCGATCGTTTCCCAGCTTTTATTTTTAGCAGCCGAAGATCCAGAGAAAGACATTTCGCTGTATATTAACAGCCCTGGTGGGTCGATTACGGCTGGAATGGCAATTTACGATACGATGCAATTTATTAAGCCAGACGTTTCGACGATTTGCATCGGCATGGCGGCATCGATGGGTGCTTTCTTGCTTGCGGCAGGGGCAAAAGGAAAACGGTTTGCTTTGCCAAACAGCGAAATTATGATTCATCAGCCGCTTGGCGGGGTGCAAGGGCAAGCGACCGAAATCGAAATCGCTGCGAAACGCATTTTGTTCTTGCGCGATAAATTAAACCGCATCCTTTCCGAAAATACTGGCCAGCCAATCGAAGTCATTGAGCGCGACACAGACCGCGACAACTTTATGACTGCTGAAAAAGCAAAAGAATATGGCTTGATCGACCGTGTATTGACGCGCGTTGATGAAAAATAAAAGAAATCGGCTGCTCTCTTTTGGAGAACAGCCGTTTTTTTATCCTTCGCGCTGAACGTATTTGGTTAATGTGTCTAGCGCTTCGTTTTCGTCTGGACCGTCGGCGATGAGCGTAATGACCGAACCGGAGCTAATCGCTAAACTCATGAGCCCCATAATGCTTTTCGCGTTCACTTTTTTCCCGTCTTTTTCTAAATAAATGTCCGATGAAAACCGGTTCGCTTCCTGAACGAAGAGCGCGGCTGGGCGCGCTTGCAATCCTGTTTTCAACAACACTTCCACTTGTTTTTCCACCATGTTTCTTCTCCCCTTTATTTAAAATCAATTGGTTGGCCTGCTCGCAGTTTCTCGGCAATCTCATCAATTTTTCGCAGCCGATGGTTAATGCCAGACTTGCTAATTTTCCCGCCTGACACCATTTCCCCTAACTCTTTTAACGTCACATCTTGGTACGTGACACGCAACTCGGCAATTTCTCGTAATTTCTCTGGAAGTGCACTTAACCCGATCGTTTCGTCAATATAGCGAATGTTTTCCACTTGCCGAATCGCTGCACCAATCGTTTTATTTAAATTCGCCGTTTCGCAGTTCACGAGCCGGTTGACTGAGTTTCTCATATCGCGGACGATGCGGACATCTTCAAACCGGAGCAGCGCTTGATGCGCCCCGATAATATTCAAAAACTCGGAAATTTTTTCTGCTTCTTTTAAATACGTAATAAACCCTTTTTTCCGTTCCAACGTTTTTGCATGAAGGAAAAAATGGCTGTTCATCAGTTCACATAACGATTCGTTATGTTCTTTATAGAGCGAAAAAATTTCCAAGTGGTAAGAAGACGTTTCTGGATTATTTACCGAGCCTCCGGCAAGAAACGCACCGCGCAAATACGAGCGTTTGCAACATTTTTTCTTGACCAATTCCGGTGAAATGACGCGAATAAACGAAAACGGCTCTTCTAATATTTTTAAATCCTCTAATAGCTCACGTGCCCCTTCAACGACGCGAACGATATAGACATTATTTTTTTTCAGCCGCATTTTTTTGCGAACGAGCAGTTCAACCGTGACGGTGTATCCTTTTTTCGTTAACGTATAAATTCGCCGAGCAATAGCCGCGTTTTCCGTTTGTACATCGACGGTCAACTTGCGATTGGAGAACGATAAAGAACCGTTCATTCGCAATAATGCAGACAACTCTGCCTTTAAACAACATGGTTTTACTTCTAAATTGGTTAATTCTTTTTTCGTTTCGGATGCAAATGACAACATGCTCACCTCCATTTCATCATCGCAGCCGGCAATTAGGAGGTGCGGTTTTCCTGCGTTTCTAAAAGCGAAACAAGCAACGCCGCCACCTTTTGCGTATCATGGCGGATGACGCGATCTTTGTAGCTGACGATGTTTTCGCGAATGACCGTTACCCCTAGCGCTGCTAATTGCTCCGCATCATCTTTCACCGGTTCGGCGTATTCTTCCGCATAGCGTTGCTGAATGTCTTCTGGAATGTGCCCGTTATTGACAAGAATGTAATCTAAAAACGCACATCCCATATGGTTATACAGCGCTTTCACATGATCGCTCGCCGCATAATGCAACGTTTCCCCTGCTTGGGTCATCACATTGCATACATATACTTTTTTCGCGTTCGCCTCGCACACTTCTCGCCCGATTTTCGGAACTAATAAATTCGGCAAAATGCTCGTATATAAACTTCCCGGTCCGATGACAATTAAATCTGCCTGACGAATTTCCTCAATCGCCTCTGGCAGCGGTTCAATTTGCTCTGGCGTTAAAAACACTTTTTTGATTCTCTTTCCTGAATACGGAATTTTCGATTCCCCAGATACAACCGTTCCGTCTTCCATTTCCGCGTGTAACACGACGCTTTTATTCGCTGCTGGCAGCACTTTGCCACGGACGTTCAACACTTTGCTCATTTCACGAACCGCGCGGACAAAGTCGCCTGTAATCGACGTCATCGCTGCTAAAATTAAATTGCCTAACGAGTGCCCTGATAACCCATTTCCATTCTCAAACCGGTGCTGAAACAACTCGACAACGAGCGGCTCGACATCCGAAAGCGCAGCGAGCACGTTGCGAATATCGCCTGGGGGCGGCATATCGAGCTCATCGCGCAATCGTCCTGAACTCCCTCCGTCGTCAGCAACCGTCACAATCGCAGTAATATCGACAGCGTATTGTTTCAATCCTCTAAGCAGTACAGGAAGTCCTGTTCCGCCGCCAATGATGACAATTTTCGGATGCTGTGTGGTGCTCATGAATGTTTTTCCTTCCTCTTCTCCATATCGCGATGGGATACATGCGTTCTATAATCAGCAGCAAAATAGTTCGCAATATATTCTGCCAGCGCCACCGACCGATGCTGGCCGCCCGTGCAACCGATGGCGATGACGAGCTGGCTTTTCCCTTCTCGTTTATAATGCGGCAGCATAAACGCTAATAAATCTGTCACTTTTTCCAAAAACTTTTGTGTTTCATGCCACTTTAATACATAAGAAGCGACTTCTTCATCTAATCCTGTTTTCGGACGCATATGGTCAATATAGTGTGGATTCGGCAAAAAGCGGACGTCAAACACTAAATCGGCATCAATCGGCAATCCGTATTTAAATCCAAACGATACGACATTGACGGTAAACGGTTGCTGCTTATTCGCCGAAAATTGCTGTAAAATTTTTTCGCGCAACTCCCGCGGTTTTAAATCGGACGTATCGTAAATGATTTGCGCCCGTCCTTTTAGCTCTTCTAACAGCTGCCGCTCTAACCGGATGCCTTCTAATGGCAACCCGTTCGGTGCAAGCGGATGCGTGCGCCGCGTTTCTTTGTAGCGCGCCACAAGCGTATCGTCTTTCGCATCTAAAAATAAAATTTGCGGCGTCACCCATGAACGCTCGGCCAAATCGTCAAGCGCTGCAAATAAACTGTCAAAAAAGTCGCGGCTCCGCAAATCCATCACAAGCGCGACTTTATTCATTTTATTCCCTGATTCTTTCATTAGCTCTAAAAATTTCAAAAGTAACGTCGGTGGCAAATTATCGACACAAAAAAAGCCTAAATCTTCAAAACTTTGAATCGCCACCGTTTTCCCTGCACCAGACATTCCGGTAATAATCACCATTTGAATATCGCTTGAGCCCGTACTCATTCTAATCCCCCCTTAGCTTGGGTCTAGCCGATACGAAAGAAGTTGAAAATCTTCGGTATATACAAATGTGCCATACATCATCCCTGACCCTTTTAGCACATGATCGAAAATATAGTAATCGCCCGGCGCCATTGGCAGTTCGTGAATCGTTTCCTCTGCATGCCAAGCGAGCGTCCCTTCCTCACAGTGCGACACCAATTCGCCAGCAAATTGTTCCGCGAAAAACGTAAACATCATCCATTCGGAAACGACCTCTTCCCCTCTTTTTATGATGATGGTAAAAACGCCTTTTAATTGAGGATGCTTTACGTCAATGCCTGTTTCTTCGCGATATTCACGAATACATGCTTCCCGCACCGTTTCGCCTTGCTCCATCTTGCCGCCAGGTGCGACCCACCAGCCGCGCCGCGGTTTTTGCAGCAACAACACTTTCCCATCGTTTCGTAAAACGCAATTTGTCACCCGTTGCAACTCGTTCACCTCAACATCACAATCAATGCTGTTTCCTTTATTATACTATGCTGAGCCAGTTCATGCCAGCTAAAGTCCCGGCGAAAAAAGAAGCACGGGAAAGCGCCCGTGCTTGAAAAGGGTTTATATAAAAGGGGGTCAATTACTTACTTTTATCTTACAGGAAAATTATTTCAATTGTGTTACAGTCGAGTTAAACGTATATTACGTTTTCGTTAACAAATTATTTCGCGTTTAACGCTTCTTTTAGTTCTTCGACATAATGTTGGGCGCTTTGTGCGGCAATGCTTCCATCGCCAGTGGCGGTGACAATTTGGCGCAACGTTTTTTCACGAACGTCACCCGCAGCAAAAATGCCCGCCACTTTCGTTTCCATTTGCTCGTTTGTAACAATATAGCCGTTCTCGTTTGTAATGCCAAGGTTCGCAAACGGCTGCGATAACGGCACCATGCCGACATAAATGAAGACGCCGTCGCACGGAAATTGCTGCTCTTCACCAGTTTGCGTATTGACAAGTGTCACACTACCGACTTTTCCGTCTTTTTCGTTAATTTGTTTTATCGTATGGTTCCAAATAAAATCGATTTTTTCATTGGCAAACGCACGGTCTTGCAAAATTTTCTGCGCCCGCAATTTATCGCGCCGATGCACAATCGTTACTTTATTGGCAAATCGCGTTAAATACACGCCTTCTTCTACCGCGGAATCGCCGCCACCGACAACGACAAGGTCTTTTCCTTTGAAAAATGCCCCGTCGCAAACGGCGCAATACGAAACACCGCGCCCGCTCAGTTCCGCTTCGCCTGGAACGCCTAGCTTTTTATATTGCGCACCAGTCGCAATAATAATTGCCCGCGCTTTATACTCCTTATTGCCGACAATAACCGTCTTATATTCTTTGCCATCAATGACGTCTTTCACATCACCGTAAGCATATTCCGTCCCAAATTTTTTTGCATGGTCAAACATTTTCATCGCCAATTCCGGACCTAAAATATGTTCATAGCCCGGATAGTTTTCGACATCTTCCGTATTTGCCATTTGTCCGCCTGGCACCCCGCGCTCAATCATTAATGTTGACATATTGGCGCGAGACGTATATACCGCAGCGGTCATCCCCGCTGGACCTGCCCCGATAATAATGACGTCATACATTTTTTCTTCGGACACGTTTTCCCACTCCCTTACGATTCTCTTCTGTGTTATTGTTTCCTTCTCCTTTATCGTATATAACAAACGAGTAAACGTCTAATAGTTTGCTCACGATAACCATTTCCGTACTTTTTGCACGTATTTTTGTACGGTTGCCGAAGAAATATCGTACTTTTCTGCCATCATTTTTTGCGTCACTGGTTCTCCTTGCATTTGTCTCCATACGTATTCCGTTGCCGCCGCCCATGCGCAATGATTCGTAAAATGCAGCTCGGTATTGGCAGCGTGAAGAAAGACGCGAAACCACGCGATATGCAGTTGTTCATCCCCTAGCAAATTTCGCTGCCATAATTCGTCCATTACGGCATACCCATCAGAAATAGTGAGGGATACTTCTCTATCCGAGCCAAAAATATAGTCCGCAAATGCCTGTGCCGACGCTGGAAGCTCGCTTTTTATTTGCTGGTAGCGAACCAATTCGTCCGCCGTCAGCGACTTACTCATCATATATAATCCGTACAACACTTCCGCCATCTCCGCACTCGTCAGCCATCGCATCAATTTACTAGGCACCGCCCACGGCTCTTGTCCAAGCTTTTCTGGACTTTGCTCCATCACTTTTTCCCATGCTGTTTTCGCAAGCTGTTCATGGCCGGTATAATATGCCGAATACGCAAGCCAATAATAAAACGAATAGTCGCCGTCAAACCCGATTTTATACAAATGGCGCAGCCATTTAAACGCGAGATCAAAGCGGCCGACGAGCGCAAATGTTGCGCCTAGTTTGTAGCGATGTTCGATTAAAAACGGATGCACACATGCCAACTCGTCCGCCAACCGTTGTACTTGTTCTTCCTCTTGCAAATAGTGCGAAAAAACAAGCCGATTGCAAAGCGCGTGCAAGTTGCCTGGATTTTTTTCAAGTACGTCATCGAGAATTTGCTGCGCCCGTTCCGCATTTCCCATATAAAAATACGCAAGCGCTAAGTTGTTATATGCCGACCAAAACTCTGGAAACTCCTGCACCATTGTTTCTAAGACGTGAATCGCTGCCAAAAACTCGCCTTTTTCTAACAACATCCGCGCTTTTTCTTGCTTTATAATTAAATCTTCTTGGTCATCGAGCACTTCTTGTTCAATGCTCAATAAATCGATTAAATCTTCCACTTCCTCGGCGAAGCTACCGTCAGGCTCTCGTTCTAAATATTTTTCCGCATAGTTCATTGCCTCGCGAAACAAGCCAAGATGGGCGTAATTGTTGGCTAAAAAGTAGAAACATTCGTTCATATCTGGGTCTAATTCGGCGATAATTTTTAAAAACCATTCGTTCGACGCCTGATATTCGCCTAACTCCGAGAGCACAACCGCCAGTTGACAGGCGTACATCGCCTCATCCCCCTCAAGATGTACCGCCCGTTCCAAATATTTTTTCGCTTTCAATAAATCACGGCGCCGATACGCACGTACCCCTTTGGTAAAATAATAATCTCCGCTCTGCACGAACGGAATGACGTTCATTGTCGATCGCTTCGTTTTGAATCGTTTGTTCATCTATTCCTCCATACTCCGTTGAATTCACCGAAAAGAAGTATATCACATTCTTTCGCCCAACCGGAACATTTCCAAAAAAAATAACAGAAGAAGCTTATAGTTAGTGCTGTTTTTCTGCACGACTCCTAAAATAAGAAAAACTAGCCCATCTTCGGATGATGGACTAGCTTCCGTTCACTTGCCCGCATGCCGTTCGGTTAAGACCGCAAGCACCTCATCGAGCGGCAGCTTTTGTTCACGCAATAAGACAAGCAAATGATACAGCAAATCGGCTACCTCCCATTTCAGCTCTTCCGGTTGGCGGTTTTTCGCGGCAATAATTACTTCTGCTGCTTCTTCGCCGACTTTCTTTAATATTTTATCCACGCCTTTGTCGAATAAATACGTCGTGTACGCCCCTTCTGGACGTTCTGCCTCCCTTGCGGCAATTACACTTTCTAGTTCGTTAATAATGGCAAAGCGGTGAGCCGACGGATCGTTGTATTCACCAGTAAGCCGATGCGAAAAACATGAATAACTTCCTGTATGACAGGCAGATCCTTTCGGTTCGACAAGCACAAGCAGCGCATCGCGGTCACAATCGTAGCGCATCTCGACAATGCGCTGCGTATGGCCGGACGTTTCTCCTTTATGCCAAAGCGCTTGGCGCGAGCGACTGTAAAACCATGTTTCGCCTGTTTCGAGCGATTTTTGCAACGACTGTTCATTCATATACGCTAACGTTAACACTTCTTTGCTTTGTGCATCTTGAACAATGACAGGCACAAGCCCTTGCTCGTTAAAACGAATATCATTCATCGGACGTTCACCCCTTGCATGCGCAAATAATGCTTCACTTCGCGCACCGATGTTTCTTTATAATGGAAAATGGAAGCAGCTAACGCAGCATCTGCTTTCCCTTCGACAAACGCTGCAAGAAAATGTTCCGCACTTCCTGCACCACCCGAAGCGATGACCGGAACGGATACCGCTTCGCTCACCGTTTTTGTCAACGCTAAATCAAACCCGTTTTTCCCGCCATCGCAATCCATGCTCGTCAATAAAATCTCCCCCGCGCCGCGCGCGACGACTTCTTTCGCCCATGCTACGACTTCCCATTCGGTCGCACGACGTCCACCGTGCGTATAGACGCGCCATGACTGAATCGTTTCATCGTATTTGGCGTCGATGGCGACAACGATGCATTGCGAACCAAAAAAGTCTGCCCCTTCCGTAATCAGATTTGGGTTGTTCACAGCCGCTGTATTGATTGACACTTTATCCGCACCGGCACGCAACATTTTTTTCATATCGTCAAGTGTGTGAATGCCGCCGCCAACCGTAAACGGAATCGCCAACTGTGCGGCAACTTGCTCGACGACGTCTACCATCGTTTTTCGTCCTTCGTGCGACGCAGAAATGTCTAAAAACACAAGTTCATCTGCCCCTTGGTCGTCGTAAAACGTTGCCAATTCGACTGGATCGCCAGCATCGCGCAGTTGCACAAACTGCACCCCTTTTACGACCCGTCCATCTTTCACATCTAAACAAGGAATAATGCGTTTCGTAATCATGCTTGCACCGCCTTTAGCGCTTCTGCGAGCGTAAATTGGTTCGTATACAGCGCTTTGCCGACAATGGCTCCGACGACACCATCCGAAACATGCGCTGCTAATGTTTGCACATCCGCTAACGAGCTTACCCCACCAGAAGCGATCACGTGCTTACCGGTTGCCTGCGCCATCTCTACCGCCGCGTTTACGTTCGGACCAGACAGCATCCCATCGGTCGCAATATCGGTAAAAATAAACGTTTGTGCGCCAGCAGCCGCTAGTTCTTTTCCAAGGTCGACCGCTTTCACTTTAGAAGTGTTCAACCACCCTTCCGTCGCCACGAAGCCGTTTTTCGCATCAATGCCAATGACGATGCGCTCACCGTAAAGCGAAAGCATCTTTTTGACAAACGGCGGATTGGCGATGGCGGCGCTGCCTAAAATGACGCGAGCAACCCCGTTTTCTAAATAAAACAAGACGTCTTCTTCCGTACGAATTCCTCCACCAATTTGCACACGAACAGGAAGCGTATTCGCCACTTCCAACACAAAACGGTCGTTCACACGTTTTCCTGCTTTTGCTCCGTCTAAATCGACCATATGAATCCATTGTGCGCCTTGTTCGGCAAATAAACGCGCCATCTCTACCGGTGAATCGCCGTATACTGTTTCTTTCGCGTAGTCCCCTTGCAGTAGGCGAACACATTTGCCGCCAAGCATATCGATCGCTGGATATACCGTAAATGCCGCCATCACGAACTCCCCTTTCCTTCGACAAGACTCACATAGTTTTGTAAAATACGCATGCCGATGGTGCTGCTTTTTTCTGGGTGAAACTGCGTACCAAACACTCGTCCATTGCCGACTACCGCTGGCACGTCGACATCGTATATGCTGCTTGCCAACACAACCGAATCGTCGTCTGTATCGACATAATACGAATGCACGAAATAAACGTATCCTTCTTCTACACCAGCTAAAATTGGGGACGGATGACGAAATTGCAGACGGTTCCAGCCCATATGCGGCACTTTGTACGGTTCGCCGGTAGCCGTAACGCCCGGAAAACGGACGACGCGCCCTTTTAATAACTTCAGTCCTGCCGTTCTCCCATTTTCTTCGCTTTCTTCAAACAATAGCTGCATGCCAAGGCAAATGCCAAGTAATGGCATTCCTTCTTGAACAGCGGTGCGAATAAACGCCGAAAGCCTTGTCTCGTTCAAGATGTGCATCGCATCGCGAAACGAGCCGACGCCAGGCAAAATTAGGCCGTTCGTTTGCGTCAACTTTTTTTGGTCGCTAGAAATCACATACTCACAGTTCAGCCGCTCGAGCGCTTTACTGACGCTATATAAATTCCCCATCCCGTAATCAATAATGCCGATCATTTACAACATTCCTTTCGTTGATGGAACTCCTTTCACGCGCGGGTCAACGGTCGTCGCTTCGTCTAACGCGCGCCCTAACGCTTTAAATACCGCTTCAATCATATGGTGTGTATTATGGCCGTAATGAACGATGACATGCAAATTCATGCGCGCCTCTAAGGCAAGTTTCCATAAAAATTCATGCACTAATTCCACATCAAACGTTCCGACCTTTTGGCTCGGAAATTCGCCGCGAAACGCAAAATGCGGGCGGTTGCTTAAATCAACGACGACTTGCGCCAACGCTTCATCCATCGGTACGAACGCGTTTCCGTAACGCTTAATCCCTTTTTTATCGCCGAGCGCCTCGCGCAACGCCTGTCCTAAGCAAATGCCGATATCTTCCGTCGTATGGTGGTCGTCAATATGCGTATCGCCTTTCGCTTTCACACGTAGATCAAACTGCCCGTGCTTCGCAAATAAATCAAGCATATGAGTTAAAAAAGGAACTCCGGTGTCTAATTGAGCGTTTCCTTCGCCGTCAATCGTTAGCTCGAGTTGAATGTCTGTTTCGTTGGTCGTCCGTGAAATGGCTGCTTTTCGCATCACTCTTTCCCCCTTGCCTCTATCGCCCGCGCATGCGCCTCTAACCCTTCTGCTCTCGCAAATGCGGCAATTTTGCGGCCGTTTTCTTTTAACGCTTGTTCGCTATAAAAAATAATACTTGACTTTTTCACAAATTCATCGACGCTTAAGCCACTTGAAAACCTTGCCGTTCCGTTCGTCGGCAATACGTGGTTTGGACCGGCAAAATAATCACCGACCGGCTCGGAGCTGAAACGACCTAAAAAGATAGCGCCGGCGTGGCGAATTTGGCCGAGCACAAGCAGCGGTTCTGCGGTCATTACTTCTAAGTGCTCCGGTGCAAGCTCATTGACGACCGCAATCGCTTCTTCAAGCGTATCGGTCACATAAATCGCCCCATATTGTTCCATCGATGCCGCCGCAATCGCTTGGCGTGGCAATGTTTCAAGCTGTTTTTGCACTTCGTTTGCCACTTCGTGTGCCAACTTCAGCGAAGGAGTAACGAGAATACTTGAAGCACGTTCGTCGTGTTCCGCTTGTGACAAAAGATCCGCCGCAATTTCATTCGCTTTCGCGGTTTCATCGGCCAACACGACAATTTCGCTCGGACCAGCAATCATATCAATCGCTACTTGTCCGAACACTTCCCGCTTCGCTAACGCCACATAAATGTTGCCTGGACCGAAAATTTTATCGACTGGTTGAATTGTTTCCGTTCCGTACGCTAGCGCCGCAATCGCTTGTGCACCGCCGACCTTATATATTTCTTTCACCCCAAGTTCATGGGCAGCGACTAACACGCCCGCAGGAAGCGTCCCTTGCTTAGTCGGCGGGGAAACGATGACGATTCGTTTGACGCCTGCTACTTGTGCAGGGATGACGTTCATCAACACCGATGACGGATACGCTGCCGTTCCGCCGGGAACGTACAAACCGACCGCATCAAGCGGTGTCACTTTTTGCCCAAGCATCGTTCCGTCTTCTTTTGTCATTATCCATGATTCGCGTTTTTGCCGCTCATGATAATCGCGAATATTAGCGGCCGCTTCGCGCAGCACGTGAAGCAGTTCGTCGTTTATGTCACGATACGCTGCGTCGATTTCTTCTTTCGATACAAGAAAGTCGTCGATGGCTGCTTTGTCAAACTGTTCCGTATATTTTTTTAATGCCGCATCTCCGTTCGTGCGCACGTCATCGATAATCGCTTGCACCGCACGCCGTTGTTCTTCCGTGCCGGACTCAATCGTCCGCCGCAATGAAAGCTGCCCAGTAACCCGCTCAATTTTCACTTTGCTCCCTCCTACTCTCATTTTCCTTCAAAAAGCAGCTCGTGGTGATTTTTGATGTTTTGACGCCACCCTTTTTTATAAAACTGCCTTTTCTTCATTCGCAATCACCGCTGCCAACCGTTCGACTAATTCATCAATTTTTTCATCTTTCATGCGATAGCTCACAGGATTGACAATGAGACGCGATGTAACGTTAGCAATCGTCTCAAATTCGACTAAGCCGTTTTCTTTTAACGTTCGACCAGTCGAGACGATGTCCACGATGCGGTCGGCCAACCCGATGAGCGGCGCAAGTTCAATCGAGCCGTTTAACGGAATAATTTCTACTTGTTCTCCTTGCTCGCGGAAATAGCTAGAGGCAACGTTTGGATATTTCGTCGCTACGCGCGGCGCAATATCGTTTAGGCGGCTGTTTGGGAGTCCCGCCACCGCCAAGCGGCATTGGCTAATGCGCAAATCCAACAATTCATAGACGTCGCGTTCTTCTTCGAGCAATACATCTTTTCCGGCAATCCCTAAATCGGCCACGCCATGTTCGACGTATGTTACGACATCCATCGGTTTGGCTAAAATAAAACGCATCTCTTCTTCCGGAATGTCAATCATCAATTTACGTGATTCGACAAATTCTGGCGGAAGCGCATATCCTGCTTTGCGCAACAATTCGAGCGCTTCTTCAAAAATACGCCCTTTCGGCATTGCAATCGTCAACATTTTAGTTCTCCTTTCCTGCACGTCCGAGCAAATACGTGATGTTGTACCGTTTGCTGTAAGCGTCAATGTCACCAATGCCCGCGATATGCTGCAGCACGACTTTTTTGCCTTTCTTCCGCTGTTCTTCCGCCAACTGAATCGCCTCGGCAAACCGTTCTTGGCTGAACACGATGCATTCGATTTCGTTGTCGGCTGCGGCTTCTGGCAATGCTTCGATGAGGCGATCAAGGCGAATGCCAAATCCGGTCGCTGGCGCTTTGCACGAAAATTTTTCAAGCAGCTCATCGTATCGTCCGCCATTTCCAAGCGGAAACCCGACACCGTCGGCATATACTTCAAACAAAATGCCAGTGTAATAACTCATATGGCTGACGAGCGGCAAGTCGATTTTAATCGTTTCTGTCACCCCAAATAATTTCAACGCATGCCATAGTTCTTCTAGTTCTTCTACTGCTTTTTTTCCTTCCTCTGTCTGCACAAGTTCCCGAGCACGTGCTAACGCTTCCGTCCCCCCACGCAGTTCAAGTAGTTTTAATAGCCGTTGCTGGTCGATGGACGAAAGCGGTAGCGATTTTACGTGATGACGATAGCCGACGTAATTTTTTTCATATAAAAAGCGACGCAACACGTTCGCCCGCTCTTCGTTGCCTAGTACATCGACAAACAAGGCGTTCACATAGCCGATATGCCCGACCGCCACCGCAAACCGCTCTAGCCCGACGTTTTCTAACGCCGCAATCATTAAGCGAATCACTTCGGCATCGGCTGTCACCGTCCCGTCGCCAATGCATTCTACGCCAATTTGCTCAAACTCCGCCGGACGTCCGCCTTCGCGCTGTTGGGCGCGGAACACGTTCGCATGGTACGCCAAGCGAAGCGGATTTCCATGCTGGTAAAGGCGGGAAGCGGCTAAACGGGCGATTGGCGCCGTCATATCTGGTCGTAAGACGAGCGTATGCCCTTGTTGGTCTAATAGTTTAAACAGCTGGTGGTCAGCAATTGCAGAGGCAGTACCGACTGTCTCGTAATATTCTAGCGTTGGCGTTTCAATAAACTCATAGCCCCATTGTTCTAGTTCTTGTGCCATCGCTTGCCGAACACGCTTTTTTACGTTATATAAAAACGGCAATGTATCGCGCATGCCGAGCGGTTTTTCAAACGTAAATAACTTTGACATGTTTCCCCGTCCTTTTTTTCAATACTTTAGTTTGCTAATATGGTAGAGAAGTGAAGTTACTTGTAGTTTACTCCTCCTTCTTTCATCCGTCAATAATAAAAAAATGCATTCTATTCCCGATAGAATGCATGTTCTTCTTGGCGGATGACGCGCATCGGGTTGCCAGCGACAAAGGCGCCGGCCGGGACGTCTTTATGCACGAGCGTGCCCGCCCCGACAACGGCGCGGTCGCCGATCGTGACACCTGGCAAAATCGTCGTATTCGCGCCGATCATCACTTCGTCGCCAATCACCACGTCGCCAAGCCGATATTCGTCCACTAAATATTCGTGCGCTAAAATCGTCGTATTATACCCGATAATCGAATTGCGGCCAATTGTGATTTTTTCTGGAAACATAATGTCCGGCATGACCATAAACGCAAGCGCTGTTTTTTCGCCGATTTTCATGCCGAGAAACGTGCGGTACAACCAATTTTTCAGCGGCATAAACGGCGTGTACCGCCCGATTTGAATGACGATTACATTTTTAAACACTTTCCAAAAAGAAACTGTCCGGTACACTTGCCAAAGCGAATTTGCCCCCGATACCGGATATTTCGTCGTTCGTCTCAAACTGATTCCACCCCTACAATGCGCAATAAATCGCTCATTTTTTCGAGCATAAAATCCGGTTCGTACTTTTCTAAGTATTCCCGTCCTTTAATCGCCCAAGCAACCCCTGCTGTTTTTGTTCCCGCTTGTTTTCCTGCTAAAATGTCGTGGTAGTTGTCACCAACCATGAGCGCTTCTTCTGGTGTCGAGCCAAGCAGTTCGAGCGCTTTTAAAATTGGCTCTGGGTGCGGCTTCGCGTTCGTTACATCATCCAATCCGACAATGCAATGGAAAAACGGATCGAGTTTCGTCCGCTTTAATCCCATGATCGCCGTCGCATTAATTTTCGTCGTCACAACCCCTAAGCGAAAACCATTTCGGTGCAATGCCGCAATCGTTTCGTACACCGTTTCATATTCCCGAACGAGCGCATCGTGCTGTGCATGATTAAAGGCGCGGTATGTCGCAATCATTTCTTGAACGCGCGCCTCATCCAGTGCGGCAAACGTATCGTATAGCGGCGGACCGATAAACGGCAGCACGTCTTCCCGCTTATATTTTCCCGGATAGTACGTTTCTAGCGTATGTAAAAACGATTGAATAATCAGTTCGTTCGTATCAATTAATGTGCCGTCTAAGTCAAATAAAATCGTGCGAATGTTCATCAAGCAGCTTCCTTTCTTCTCCATTGCTCTAAATGTTTCCAAACAAAGCTAATCATCATCGTTAGGATGATCGCCGTTACTAACCGAATCGTTAATAGCGGCCACACCGGAATGCCGAGTGGGACGAATAAAAGCGTATCTTCGACGACTGCATGGCAGGCCGATAAAAACAAAAAAGCAAGCAGCACATCTTTTCTCGCTACCCCGTCTTCTTTTACCGCTTGAATCATGACGCCTGCACCATATGCCAATCCGAACAAAAGCCCTGCCGCTAACGTCAGCGACGTATTTTCTTTCATGCCGAGCGCTTTTGTCGCTGGTGCCATCCAGCGAGAAAAGACGTTCAGCCATTGTAAGTCTTTTAATATTTGAATACCAACCATGAGCGGAATAACGATGATCGCCAATTGAACAATGCCGGCAAACGCTTTTTTCACCCCAGCAAAAAATATTGCTGTCCAACTTGTCAACACTTCTTCGGAAGGCGAAATGAACCCATACCGCGCGATGTCGTTTCCTCCGTGCCAAAAAAGATGAATGAAAAAGGCAGACACAACTGCTAACCCGACGCGAACGGCTGTCGCTAGCGCTGCATTCACTCCTACTTTTCTTGCGACCGTCACTTCGACGAGCAAATTGTGCGAAAACGACAGCATGACCGCCAAAAGAAACACTTCTTTTACGGTGAGTTTAAGCGTTAATATCGCCCCGATGCCTGCGTATAAATTTAGCACGTTTCCAAGTACTAGCGGAATCGCCGCATCGCCAGGAAGTCCTATCCCTTTCATGAGCGGTGCGACTAGTTGGATGAGCCATTGCAATACAGGCGTATGTTGCAAAAGCGACACAAACAACGTCACCGGAAAAATGATTTTCCCGAGCGTCCACGTCGTCTTCAGTCCGACAGCCAACCCTTTTTTGACCGTTTCCCCCAACGTTTTTCTCCCCTTTTTAATCTAAATACCGTTCCGCCGCTAATCCTTTTACCCGTCGAACAACCCCGATGCTTACCGCCAACACGATAAGCGCTAGCGACATCACTTGCGCCATTCGCAAATGTTCGGTCAACATTAAACTATCGGTACGCATTCCTTCGATAAAGAAACGACCAACTGAATACCAAACCAAATAGCTTAAAAATAGTTCCCCGCGCCGCAAATTGACGCGGCGAAGCAAAAGAAGGAAGCAAAACCCTGTAATATTCCAAATGGATTCGTACAAAAACGTCGGATGATAATATTGCCCATCAATATACATTTGATTAATAATAACATCCGGCAAATGCAACCGTTCTAAAAACGCTCTCGTCACCGGTCCGCCGTGCGCTTCTTGGTTCATAAAGTTTCCCCAGCGACCGATTGCCTGTCCTAAAATAATGCTTGGCGCCGCAATATCCGCAAGCTTCCAAAACGACAGCCCGCGCCGTTTCGCAAACACAATGCCTGTCACGATTGCCCCAATCAGCCCTCCGTGAATTGCTAGCCCACCTTCCCAAATTTTTGGGATATCGGAAAGGTGCTGCGAATAATATTCCCATTCAAACAAGACATAATAGGCGCGCGCGCATATAATCGCAATCGGCACTGCCAGCAGCACAAGGTCAACAAACGTTTCTTTCGCTAATCCGCGCCGGACGGCTTCTCTTGTCGCAAGCCACAGCCCAAGCAATACGCCGGTACCGATAATAACTCCATACCAATAAATCGTAATTGGTCCAAGGTGCAAAAATACGCGATCTAATGGCTGAATCGATGTCTCCAACAACTTCTCCCCCTTTATTCGTAATCGTGTTCTCCGTCTTCAATCGCATCCGTCAGCCGTGCCGAAAACTCTTCCGCAGCGTTAACCCCCATTCGCTTCAAGCGGAAATTCATCGCCGCTACTTCAATAATGACGGCTAAATTTCGGCCAGGACGAACCGGAATCGTCAATCTCGTAATTTCTGTATCAATAATTTTCACTTTTTCTTCTTCAAGCCCTAATCGATCATATTGTTTATTCGGATCCCAAAGCTCTAAATCAATGACTAACGAAATGCGCTTATGCGTCCGAACTGCCCCAGCGCCAAACAATGTCATCATATTAATAATGCCTAGCCCACGAATTTCCAATAAATGCTCAATCAGTTCTGGTGCACTGCCAACGAGTACCCCTTCGTCTTCTTGGCGAATTTCCACACAGTCATCCGCCACGAGCCGGTGTCCGCGCTTCACTAATTCAAGCGCCGTTTCGCTTTTGCCGACCCCGCTTTTTCCAGTAATCAATACGCCAACCCCATATACATCGACTAATACTCCGTGTACCGCTGTCGTCGGCGCGAGCTTGCTTTCTAAAAAGTTCGTCAATCGGCTAGAAAGGCGCGTCGTTTTCATCGTTGAGCGCATAACCGGAACCGAATGCCGCTCGGACGCCTCGATTAATTCCATCGGCACTTCTAGCCCACGCGACACAATAATGCCTGGCGTAATGTCTGTACAAAGCTTTTCCATCCGAATTTTCTTTTCGCGCGGATTTAATTTTTCAAAAAACGAAAGTTCCGTTTTCCCTAACAATTGAATTCGCTCCGCTGGATAATAGGCAAAATAGCCGGCCATTTCAATGCCAGGACGCGACAAATCACTTGTCGTAATCGGACGGTGAATCCCCTCCGCCCCGCTAATAAGCTCTAATTGAAATTTTTCCATTAAGTCTTTCGTCCGCACTTTTGGCACAAAAATCCCTCCTTTGCTTTCTTCATTGTAACACTTTTCCGCGTACGTGTGAAAAAAGAAAACGTTCACGCTTAAGCGGAACGTTTTAGTCGCTACTGACTGCATCAATCACAACATGGAAAAGCGAGATGGCTAACGAAGCAAATAGTGCCGCACCAAATCCGTCAATCGTAAACGAATCGCCCATCAACCATGATGTTAACCAAAGGGTGATGGCGTTAATCACAAATAAAAATAAGCCGAACGTCAGCACCGTTACCGGAAGCGTAAGCAAAATAAGGACAGGCTTCACGACAATATTTAAAACCGACAGCAAAAAACTAGCGACGAGCGCCGCGCCAATACCGGATAAATGAATCGACTCAAAATAACCAGCAAGCGCCAATAGCAGCACAGCATTGACGATAATATGCGCGATCCATTTCATGCTTCCACCTCATTCGGGATGATGAAAATCGCCAATACGTATAAAAAAGCAAACGGCATAACCCCTGTGATGAGAAGAAGGGCGATAAAAAGAAGCCGGACGACCGTCGCGTCCATTTGCACGTATTGCGCGATGCCGCTTAACACCCCTGCGAGCATTCGGTCATGCAGCGGGCGAACTAATTTTTTCATTGATACATTCCTCCTGGCTCTTGCAATACTTTAATCCCCTTTATAATATTCCAAACGGCAACAATGAGATGCGCAAGGCCGCCGCCTAAAGCTCCAAGCATCCAAACGCCGAAAAAGGCGTCGCTTTGATTCATGCCAAGAACAATCGCGACGATTGCACTGACGACAAACAAAGCCGCCGGAATGCAGTGCGATAAAAACGACGCTTTCGCATGTTGCTTGACGCGCGCATGCTTTGTCACAAAATAGACGATGAGCGGAAATAAAAACGGAGCGAACAACACACTAAAATAACATAACGCCGCAATGAGTTTATTCCCTTCCATTCGTTCCATCCCCTTTCGTTGTTACTTATACATACGATGCGCATGAGGAAAAGTTTCACGAAATATACACCCGAATACGTTCACGGTCGTAAGAAAAGCGCAAAGCGCCCGCCTATCGGCGAAGATCGCACAAGCCCCACCGAGGAGGCTCAGCCAAAGCAAAGCTTTGGCTTGCGTGGGATATTTCAAGGAAGCGAACTCAATGTGTCGCCGCCGAAAGAAGAGGCGGAGCGACTCGAGCCGATGGCGCTTGGAGCTAGACAACGCTCCACCTAATCGTAAAATTTTATACTTTCTTACCTTAGGACAAAAATTGCCGAGCATTATCTACTCGGCACTTCATACAAAGCGCGCATTCGTTCGCGGTCGCGCGCTAAAATCGGCTGTAAATAACGTCCGGTATAGGAACGTTCGACTTGCGCTACTTCCTCTGGCGTTCCGACCGCCACAATTTGCCCGCCTTTGTCGCCGCCTTCTGGTCCAAGGTCAATAATATAGTCCGCCGTTTTAATGACATCGAGATTATGCTCAATCACCAGCACCGTATCGCCATTATCGACAAGCCGCTGCAACACTTTTAGCAAGCGGGCGATGTCATCGACGTGTAACCCAGTCGTTGGCTCATCTAAAATGTAAAGCGTCCGGCCGTTGGAGCGGCGGTGCAACTCTGCCGCGAGCTTCACCCGCTGCGCTTCGCCGCCTGACAACGTCGTCGCTGGTTGCCCAAGCTGCATATAGCCTAAGCCGACATCGTAAATCGTCTGTAGTTTCCGTTTAATTTTCGGGATATTTTCAAAGAATGCAAGCGCATCTTCGACGGTCATCTCTAGCACTTCCGCGATGTTTTTATCTTTATATTTCACTTCGAGCGTTTCGCGGTTGTATCGTTTGCCGTGGCACACTTCGCACGGCACGTACACGTCCGGCAAAAAGTGCATTTCGATTTTAATAATCCCGTCGCCGCGGCACGCTTCGCAGCGCCCGCCTTTCACGTTAAAACTAAACCGCCCCTTTTGATAACCGCGCACTTTCGCTTCATTCGTCGCGGCAAACACTTCGCGAATATCGTCAAACACGCCCGTATACGTCGCTGGATTCGAGCGCGGCGTCCGCCCGATTGGCGACTGGTCGATATCGATGACTTTTTCTAAATGTTCGATGCCGCGAATTTCTTTATGCTCTCCCGGTTTGGCTTTGGCGCGCTGCAATTTTTGCGCGAGCGCTTTATGCAAAATTTCATTCACGAGCGTACTTTTCCCTGAACCGGACACACCCGTCACGGCAATAAACGTCCCGAGCGGAATGTTCACCGACACGTTTTTTAAGTTGTTTTCTTTCGCCCCAATAATTTCAAGCCAGCGTCCGTCTGGCTGGCGACGCTCCGCTGGGAGCGGAATAAACTTTTTCCCTGATAAATATTGTCCGGTGAGTGAATTCGGGTCGTTCATGACTTCTTGCGGCGTTCCGGCGGCGACGACTTGCCCGCCATGAATACCAGCGCCTGGCCCGATGTCAATCAAATAGTCTGCCGCTAGCATCGTATCTTCGTCATGCTCGACGACGATAAGCGTATTGCCGATGTCGCGCATGTTTTTTAACGTCGCAATTAAGCGGTCGTTGTCGCGCTGATGCAGTCCAATCGACGGCTCGTCCAAAATATACAATACCCCTGTCAAGCGCGAACCGATTTGCGTCGCTAAACGAATGCGCTGCGCTTCCCCACCGGAAAGCGTGCCAGCTGAGCGGTTTAACGTCAAATAATCGAGGCCGACGTTTTTCAAAAAGCCAAGCCGTTCGATAATTTCACGCAAAATCATGTGGGCGATTTTTTGTTCTTTTTCACTCAGCTTGAGCGTTCGGAAAAACTCGAGCGCTTCGGTGACAGAAAACGCCGTCACTTCTCCGATATGCTTGCCGCCGATGAATACGGCTAAACTTTCTTTTTTCAGCCGGTTGCCTTTACATGTCGGGCATGCTTGCTCCGCCATATATTTTTCCATTTGCTCGCGAACATAATCGGAACTCGTTTCGCGGTAGCGGCGTTCAACGTTGGGAATGACGCCTTCAAATTCGATGTAATTTTCGCGAACTTGGCCAAAATCGTTTTCGTAGCGGAAATAAATTTTTTCGCCGTTACTTCCATATAACAAGCGGTCGAGCTGCTCTTTCGGCAGTTCTTTCACCGGCACGTCCATATCGATATCGTAATGGCGGCATACCGCTTCTAATAGTTGCGGATAATATTGCGAACTTTGCGGCTCCCACGGTGCAATCGCATGCTCACGGAGCGTCAACTCCTCGTTTGGAATGACTAAATCGCGGTCGACTTCCAGTTTCGCCCCTAAGCCGTCGCATTCTGGGCAAGCGCCGTACGGACTGTTGAACGAGAAAAGGCGAGGCTCTAAGTCACCGATGGAAAATCCGCAATACGGACATGCGTGGTGTTCGCTAAACAGCAGTTCTTCTTCGCCGATGACGTCGATAATCACTTTTCCATCCGCTAATTTTAACGCCGTCTCAAGCGAATCCGCTAAGCGCGAGGCGATGCCGTCTTTGACGACAAGGCGGTCGACAACGACTTCAATCGAATGTTTTTTATTTTTTTCTAGGACAATGTCATCCGTTAGTTCGCGCATTTCTCCATCGATACGAACGCGTACGTATCCTTGCTTTTTCATGTCCTCCAGCGTTTTTGCATGCGTCCCCTTTCGTCCGGAAATGACCGGTGCCAATACTTGAATTTTCGTCCGGTCCGGATACGATAAAATGCGGTCCACCATTTGTTCAATCGTTTGCGACGTAATCTCAATGCCGTGCTCCGGACAAACTGGTCGGCCGATGCGGGCAAACAAGAGGCGCAAATAGTCGTAAATTTCCGTTACTGTTCCGACCGTTGACCGCGGGTTGCGGCTCGTCGTTTTTTGGTCAATCGAAATGGCAGGCGACAATCCTTCAATCGCGTCGACGTCGGGTTTGTCCATTTGCCCTAAAAACTGGCGGGCATAGGCTGAAAGCGATTCGACATACCGGCGCTGCCCTTCGGCGTAAATCGTATCAAACGCAAGCGACGATTTTCCCGAGCCCGATAAGCCCGTCAACACGACGAGCTTATCGCGCGGAATTTCGACATCAATGTTTTTTAAATTGTGCGCCCGCGCTCCTTTAATCGTGATTTTATCTAATGCCATCGTTCTCACCTTTCCGCTTTTAGTTCAAACAGTAAGTCGCGAAGTTCCGCAGCGCGTTCGAAATCCAACGCTTTCGCTGCTTCTTTCATTTCTTTTTCTACATTGGCAATCAGTTTTTCTCGTTCTTTTTTCGTCAGTTTTTGTGTCGGTTTTGCTTCATACGATTCTTGTTGCTCTGCGGCGTATGTCGCCCGAATCAAATCGCGCACTTCTTTTTGAATCGTTTGCGGAACGATGCCATGTTCGCGGTTGTATGCTTCTTGCATCGCTCGGCGCCGCTTTGTTTCGTTAATCGCGATTTCCATTGATTTTGTGATCGTATCCGCGTACATAATCACATGTCCGTTCGCATTGCGCGCCGCACGGCCAATCGTTTGAATCAGTGAGCGCTCCGAGCGCAAAAACCCTTCTTTGTCAGCATCTAAAATCGCGACGAGCGACACTTCTGGAATATCGAGCCCTTCGCGCAGTAAGTTAATGCCAACGAGCACGTCGTATTTCCCTAACCGCAAGTCGCGAATAATTTCAATTCGTTCTAATGTTTTAATTTCTGAATGCAAATACGCGACTTTCATGCCGATGTCTTTTAAATAGTCGGTCAAATCTTCTGCCATTTTTTTCGTTAATGTCGTCACGAGCGTCCGTTCATTCCGTTTTATGCGCTCATGAATTTCGCCGACTAAATCGTCAATTTGTCCGCGAATTGGACGAACGTCAATCGTCGGATCAAGAAGACCTGTCGGGCGAATAATTTGCTCGACGACTTCCGGGCAGTGTTCTAATTCGTACGGTCCTGGAGTTGCTGATACGTAAATGACTTGATTCATTTTTTGTTCAAACTCTTCAAACGTCAACGGCCGGTTATCGAGTGCCGACGGCAGGCGAAAGCCGTGGTCGACAAGCACTTGTTTCCGTGCTTTATCGCCGTTATACATGCCGCGAATTTGCGGGACGGTGACGTGCGATTCATCAATGACGATTAAAAAATCGTCTGGAAAGTAGTCAAGCAACGTATACGGCGTTGAGCCAGGCGGACGGAGCGTTAAATGGCGGGAATAGTTTTCAATCCCGGAACAAAAGCCCATCTCCCGCATCATTTCTAAATCATACCGCGTCCGCTGCTCGAGCCGCTGCGCTTCTAACAGTTTGCCTTGCTCGCGCAGCTCTTGTAGCCGCTCTTCTAGCTCTTGTTCAATGTTTTGAATCGCAAGCCGCAGCTTTTCTTCGCGCGTGACGAAGTGCGATGCTGGGAAAATCGCGACATGCTCGCGCTCGCCAATCACTTCGCCTGTCAGCGCATTGACTTCGCGAATGCGGTCGATTTCATCGCCGAAAAATTCGACGCGAATGCAATGTTCGTCGCGGGACGCTGGAAAAATTTCGACAACATCGCCGCGCACACGAAACGTCCCACGCTGAAAATCAATGTCGTTTCGCGCATATTGCACATCGACTAAGCGGCGCAATAATTCATTCCGTTCGATTTCCATGCCGACGCGAAGCGAAACGACTAGTTCACGGTATTCTTCCGGCGACCCTAAGCCGTAAATGCATGATACGCTCGCAACGATAATGACATCACGCCGCTCAAACAGCGCCGATGTCGCCGAATGGCGCAGTTTATCGATTTCGTCGTTAATGCTTGCATCTTTTTCAATGTACGTATCCGTCTGCGGCACATACGCTTCCGGCTGATAGTAATCGTAGTAGCTGACGAAATACTCGACGGCATTGTTCGGAAAAAATTCTTTCAATTCGCTATATAATTGCCCCGCTAGCGTTTTATTATGTGCGATCACGAGCGTCGGTTTATTCACTCGTTGAATGACGTTGGAAATCGTAAACGTTTTTCCCGTTCCGGTTGCTCCTAATAACGTTTGGTGCTTGACTCCTCGCTGAATCCCTTCGACAAGTTTTTCAATCGCTTTCGGCTGATCGCCGCGCGGCTCATAGGCAGACACTAGCTCAAACCGATCGTTCACTATGCAAAGCCTCCTATCCGCATTCATCTTACGTTTCATTTTATCATATTCCACAAGAAGATGCACAAAAAATGCGAACTGACATTCGTTTTTTACAAGCATTCGTGCATATGCCCAGGCTTAAAGATTGCCCAAACGCGCATTTTTTCATAAAAAAAGTGCCTTCCTCTCGGAAAGCACGTCATTTTTTTAAGTTCCGCACCATTTTCTCCGCTACGAAAAACCCCGCACCTGTCGAGGCGATGTCGGCAAAAATTTCATACCATTCATTCGTATAGCCCTTCATGTAAGAAGCAACTAACAACGCGGCAGTCAACAACGTCCCGACGTAATGGTTGTACGTCACGCGCGTAAATAACAACACTAACAAAAATGGCACAATTAAGGCAATGAGAAACCACATACTTACTTCCCCTTCTCTACACCGCTTCCGATGTCCATTTTTTCCGATCTTGTACAAACAATAACCCAAGTTCATGGTGCTCGTCTTCGTATAGCGCCCCTTGAACAAAACGAATTTCTCCGTTTTCGTCCAACACTTCGAGCTTGCAATACGCGCGGTTAGGCTGGAGCGCTTCATAAAACTCTTCTTCTGTATTCACTGGCGTTCCGTTCACTTTGACAATGATTTCGCCGATTTTTAACGCCATTTTTTCTGCCTTCGATTCAGGAAGAATACCTAAAATGACAAGTCCGTGCGCCCGATGAGCAAAATACGGCGGTTGCATTCGGTCTTGTGTATGTTGCCAAAACGCAAGCCACTCCCTTCCAAATAATGCAACAGCTGCGGCAACAATCGCCAGCACCCCGTACCAATAGCTAGCAAGCGCGAATACCCCCACGATGAGCCCAAGCAGACAGACGCGCTGTCCTGTCAGCTGAATCGAAAGCTGCGGCTGCATCCCTTGGACGCGCTGCGAAAACCCAAGCAAAAAAGGGACAAGTAGGAGCGAATAAGCACCATCGCCTGTAGGGAACAACGGCCACCACGAAAAGGACGACAGCACCCCGTTTGGCACCGGCAAAAATACAGGCACAAGCCAAAGCCGCTCTGTCCAAT
The DNA here is from genome assembly GCF_014196205.1 of Anoxybacteroides voinovskiense. Lineage (GTDB taxonomy): Bacteria > Bacillota > Bacilli > Bacillales > Anoxybacillaceae > Anoxybacteroides > Anoxybacteroides voinovskiense. Next base: position 38,807 of record NZ_JACIDE010000008.1, read on the forward strand.
GCTCCCCGACGATTAATCCGCGCTTTCCTTTCGTTAGTTGCGGCGACGTCCCTTCCGCACCGTTTCGCAAAATAAGCCACGCTTCCGCGAGTAAAAGAAGCGCTAATAGGAACGCCATCGACACAACGTTCATTTCTTTTACCCCTGGAAAATAAGCCGCAAAAAACGGTTTTGTTTTTTCATATTTCGTGAGCACCGCTATAGCTAGCATCGTCCCCCCGACCGTATAGGCAGGCGACAGTAGCCTTAGTTGTAACGTCAAGCCAAGGAGCGCGGTCACGTAAAACAAAAGCCGTACCCCGTCCGTCGGAATGACAATTCCTGCAATTACCATGATCAACGAAAGCAAAAGCCCGATGCCAAGTCCGCTCCGCCAAAAAAACTTGCTTTCATGAAACCAATCATAGACGCGAATATGAAAAGACCGGCGCTCTCGCTTCACCCGACGCCATCCGACAAACGCCACAAGCAATATGCCGTAATACAAAAACGGCTGTGCCAATCCACGTCCAATACTGAAAAGCAATTCTATGCCCCATGCCGACGCCATGTTTCCACCTCCGATGGCAAACGTCTCTTACTATTTATTCTAGCAAATCCGCCAACTCCCTGCATATATTTTTCGTATATTGGCGTATTTTCACTTTCTTTGCCGAATGAACACTAGTTTTGTCAAACCGAAAGGAAATAAGCAATCGATGGAAAAATGATATACAGAAAGAAACGAAAAGGAGGAACGACCGATGGAAATCAAAACAAGCAATGTCGCGAAACGGCTCGGGGTATCACCGAAAACGGTGCAGCGTTGGGTGAAAAAGTACAATATTCCGTGCCAAAAAAATGAAGCCGGTCATTACGTCTTTGATGCAGAAACGATTACGTTGCTTGAACAAATCAAGTTTGAACACGGTGCCGCACTGGAAGAAATGGAGTTTGAAGAAGAACATACTTTATGCCCAGACACGTTTTTCTCCACTTACATTCAACCGCACCTTGACAAGTTCACCACCCGATTGCACCGCGTCGAACGACAGCTAGAGCAAAAAGCGGACGAAGTCGTCTCATTCCAGCTGTTGCAGCACCGAAAAGAAATTGAAGAACTTCATGCGTATATCCGCCAACTCGAACAACGCCTTGCCTTGCTAGAAGAGCAGCAAAAACAAGCCGAAGACGTACCGAAACGACCGAAACGACGCGGCGTCAGCCGAATTATGGGGATGTTTGTATAAACTGCCTCGTCGTGAAAATAACGACTAAACGATTTTCCAAAAAAAGAAGCGCCATTCGGTGGCGCTTCTTTTTTTCGTGATGAAAAACAATCATTATTCAAACAATGCTTTCATCGCTGCTTTTAACTGGGCATCGTTTTGGTCGTCGCGGACGGCTTGCAATACTTTTGTTTCGAGCAGTTCAGCGGTTTGCTTGTCGATTTTTCCGGTAACCGGCAATTTATTTGCTTGTTGGAACGATTTGACCGCTCGTTCCGTTTGTTTGCTAAAGTAGCCGTCTTCCCGTTCCGGATCGAAGCCAAGCCCTTTTAACATTTGTTGGGCGCTTTTAATTTGCTCGTTGTTCATGTCATATGCAAGCGGTTTGTCGATATGAATCGGCGTCGCATGGAAATAGTCTGGCTGTTGGACAGCAATATCTGGTTTAATTCCTTTTTTATGAATCCAATGCCCGTCCGGTGTGAGCCATTTATACAACGTCAGTTTAATGTTGCTGCCGTCGCCCATCGGGATGGCTTGTTGTACCGTTCCTTTCCCGAACGACGTTTCCCCAACTAATTTGTAGCCGCCTGCTTCTTTCATCGCACCGGCTAAAATTTCGGAAGCCGATGCACTGCCTTTATCGATGAGCACGACGATCGGATATGGCTTTTTCGCTTGTAAGTCGGAATAAAATTGCTGCTTATTCCCGTTTCGTTCTTCAATTTGGACGTACGGTTTATCTTTTGGAATGAACTGTTTTAAAATTTCTTCGACGCTTTGCAAATAGCCGCCAGGGTTGCCACGCACATCAAGAATGAGCCCAGCAATTTTTTCTTTTTCTAATTTCGCCAATTTCTTTTGAAAATCTTGCGCCGTATTTTCCGAGAACGACGTAATTTCTAAATAGCCAATTTTTTTGCCGTTGTACGTTTTCACCGAATCGTACACCGTTTCAATCGGAATTTCGTCGCGAACGACGCTCACTTTAATAATGTCTTTCACGCCAGGGCGCAAAATATCTAAATGGACGGTCGTTCCTTTTTTCCCGCGAATTTTTAAGACCGCTTCATACAAATCAAGCCCTTCTAAGCTTTTCCCGTCCACTTTTAAAATTTGGTCGTTCGGCTTTAGCCCTGCTTTTTCCGCTGGGGAGTTTTTAAACGGGGCAACGATCGTCACCTTTCCGTCGACCATGCTCACTTCCGCTCCAATTCCTTCAAAAGAAGAGTTAAGCGAGTCGTTAAATTGATGCGCCGTTTCTTCATCCATGTAGACAGAATACGGGTCGTCCAGCGTCTGAATCATCCCTTGGATGGCGCCTTCTACTAGTTTTTTGTCATCTACTTTTTGCACATACCGACTTTTAATGAGTTCATATGCTTTCTGAACTTTTTTTAATTCTTCCTCCTCGCTCTTCGTCATGGATTTCGTTGTTTGCTCCGATGGGAAAATCAAAGCATTGTCCGTCTTTCGTTCGGCAAATTGCATGCCAGCATACGTTCCGCCTGCTCCGATTACCATCGATAATGCCATTAATAGTGCTACCGTTTGCTTCTTCATCGTTTCTCCTCCCTACACCATGCAAGGAAAGGCACCACACCACCGTGCGATGCCCTTTATCGTCATTATATGTTTAGCTTGTACAAAATATGATACACGCACTACCAGTTTACACCGTTCGCTCGATTTTCTCAACTTATACGACAACACCCCCGCAGTGGGGGGTGTTGTTAGAAGTTAATATAGCTTAACGGATTGACCGCATTTGATTTTGCAGCGTTCCACGAGCCACGGTGCAATTCAAAATGAAGGTGTGCCCCTTCTGATTGGCCTGTATTGCCCATATAGCCAATAATTTGCCCTTTGCTTACCGTCTGTCCTTCCCCGACAAGCCGTGATTCTAAATGGGCATAGACAGTTGTATATATTTGTCCGTCAATCATATGCGTAATAAACACGACATTTCCATAGCTAGAAGAATAATAGGAACGGAACACGACACCATCGGCTGCTGCGACGACCGGCACTTCTGGCGCGCGCTTGCCAATATCCACCCCATAATGGAACTCCCCGCCACGCGGACCAAAGCCTGATGTAATCGGGCCATTAGCTGGGCGCATAAACGCACCGTCGGTTACCGGAGGGACGTTTCCACCGTTGCTCGAATGATTAGACGATGACGGTGATTGTTGGGCTGCTTGTTCTTGCTGCTTTTTTATGATTAGTTGTTGAAGTTGCGAGCGAATCGCCGCTTCTTGTTTTTCCAACAACTCTTGCTCTTCCGCTAACGATAATTTTTCTTCGTTAATGCTTTGCTCCTGCTGTTTTAATTGCGCGATAAGCTGTTCTTTTTCGTTCATTTGCTTGTTCAACGTTTGCTTTAATTGCTCTAACTCTTGCAAGTCGCTTTGCAGCGATGTTAACTTCGACGTCAGTTCATTTTCTTTCTTTTCTTTCAACGCTTTATCTTCTTCTTGCTCTTGAATAATTTGCTTGTCCGCTTCAAAAATCGTCGTCACCGCACTAATGCGGTCGATAAAGTCACCAAAGCTTTGCGAACCAAGCAATACGTCTAAATAGCTAATAATCCCGCCGCTTAACTGCAACGAACGTACCCGCTCTTTCAGTAGCTCATTTCGTTTCTTAATGCGCGCCTCGACTTCCGCAATTTCGCGTTTCAATGCTTCAATATCTTGCTTTGTGTCACTAATCGTTTGGGAAACGTTGCGGATTTTTGCACTCGTTTCCGATACTTCCATGTCCAATTTTTCCATTTCCGCTGCTAGTTGCGCTTGCTGCGTTTTTAGCTGTTCGATTTGCTGGTCTGCTTTCTTTATTTCGCTTTGGATGGAAGACTGTTTCGACTGGATGTTATTAATCGCATTTCGTTTTTGCTGAATTTCTCGATTGCTTACCGCATTTGCCGGGTAAGAAAAGCTCGTCATCCCGAGCACGGCCGCTACCGCTAGTGACATGACTTTTTGCTTCACGACTTCGTTCCCCTTTCTCTATTAAACTTTTAAAAATTTCCGGACGGACATCATACTTCCCCAGACGCCAATGCATGCCCCTAACACCAATAAAATGGCGCTAATTTGCCACATAAACGGGTCAACCGGAAGCAATTGCAAAAACGGAACGGTGACTTTCGGCTTTAAAAATGTATAAAGGTTATAGTACACAAACGAAATTAACGCAATCGGCACGATCGCCCCAACCACGCCAAGCCATAATCCTTCCAAGAAAAACGGCCAGCGAATAAAGCCGTTCGTCGCACCTACTAATCTCATAATCTCAATTTCACGCCGGCGTGCAAAAATCGTAATTTTAATCGTATTCGAGATTAAAAACATTGCCGTAAACAAGAGGCCAACAATTAAGCCAATCCCGACATTTCGCGCGACACGCAACGTTTTAAATAGCTTTTCTACTTGCCCTTGTCCGTATTTCACTTTATGGGCAAACTTAAACGTTTCTATTTTTTTGGCGATTTTTCCCGTATCTTCTGGTTTCGCTGCTTTAACGACATATACGTCGCTTAACGGGTTGTCTTGTTCAAAAAGGCGGAACGACGCTCCTTCTTCGCCAAAACTTTTAATTAAGTTTTGCAGTTCTTGCTCTTTTGACGAATATTGCACGTCTTTGACTCCTGGCACTGCCTCAATTTGCGCTTTTAACGCTTGCTTCTCTTTCTCGTTTGCCGTCACGTCAATATAGACGCGAATTTCGACATCGCTTTCGATTTTATTCGCAAAATGGTTCATGTTCATCATAATGACAAGAAACACACCGACAAGTAAAAGCGTCACTGTCACTGCGCTAATGGACGCAAACGTCATCCAGCCATTTCTCCCGAGACTTTTTACACTTTCGCGCATATGGCGGCGGAGGGTATTAATTCTCATAGCCGTATTCCCCCCTTACCTCATCGCGGACAATTTTTCCACCTTCAATCGCAATGACACGCTTTTTAATCGTATTAACAATTTCACGGTTATGCGTTGCCATCACGATCGTCGTGCCGCGGTCGTTAATTGTTTCAAACAGTTCCATAATGCCCCATGAATTTTCTGGGTCTAAGTTTCCTGTCGGCTCGTCAGCAATGACGATTTTCGGCGAGTTGACAATCGAACGAGCGATAGATACGCGCTGTTGCTCCCCACCAGAAAGCTCGTTCGGATAAAAGCGAGCTTTATGTTTTAGGCCGACTAAATCTAATACTTCCATTACTTTCTTTTTAATCACTTTTGGCGATTCTTCAATTACTTCCAAAGCAAACGCTACATTTTCATATACCGTTAGCTTAGGAAGCAATTTAAAATCTTGGAATACAACACCAATATGGCGGCGTAAAAGCGGCACTCGGCTATCTTTCATTTTTGCTAGATTGACCCCATTAACCATAATCGAGCCGCTCGTTGGCTTTTCTTCGCGGTACATCATTTTAATAAACGTCGATTTCCCCGCACCGCTCGGGCCGACGACGTACACAAATTCTCCTTGCTTAATGCGGACGCTAATGCCATTTAAGGCAATGACGCCGTTTGGGTATGTTTTATATACATCTTTCATTTCGATCATTTTAATCACCTTGTTTTATAGTTGTCATTTTTCGTGCTGCCTCGCGCTGTTTATACAAAATTCCACAAGACATATTATAACACGGTTCGATACATTTTTCGTTTACAGTTATATTTCAAAATAAAAACAATCCAGTGCCAAATAGCACTGGATTGTTTGTTAGTTATTTTTTCGACGCTAACCATTCCGCGACTTTGTCGACGTCGTCGCCTTGAATGACGCCAGCTGGCATGCCGCCGCGTCCTTTTTCAATAATTTGTTTAATTTCGTCTTTTGAGTATTTGCTGCCGACTTTTTGAAGGTTCGGTCCTACTTTTCCTTCTAAGTTTTGGCCGTGGCAGCTAGCACAGCTTTGCTGGAAAATTTGCTCTGCTGCAGAAGCAGTCGAGCCGCTGTTGTCTTTATTGTCGCTTGCACTATTCCCCCCACTACATGCAGCTAGTACAAGTGACGCACCTACGAATAGGCCGATGAGTTTTCCTTTCATGAATGAACTCCCCCCTGTGGAAAATTGCATACGCTTCTATTATAACCGATTTTTGCATTTTTTACGCACGTTTAAATCCTTCACCAAGCACTTCCGCGGCGTCCATAACGACGACAAATGCTGATGGATCAATGCTTTTCACCAATTGTTTCAATTTTGTGAACTCCGTCTGCTCGACGACGCACATCAATACAGGTCGCTCATGTTCGGTATAACCGCCAAATCCGGACAATTTCGTTACCCCGCGGTTAATTTTATGCAAAATCGCTTCGCGCACTTCTTCCTCTTTGTTCGTAATAATCATCGCCATTTTCGAGTAGCCAAAGCCCACTTGAACGAAATCGATTGTTTTGCTTGTGACAAATAAGCCAATAAGCGCATATAATGCCCGTTCAATATCAAACACAATTGCCGCTGTTAAGACGATTAGCCCGTCAATTAAAATCACGCACGTGCCTAACGACAACCCTGTATATTTATGAATAATTTGCGCTGCCAAGTCCGTCCCGCCCGTCGATGCTTTGCCGCGAAAAACAATCCCGAGTCCGATGCCGACGCCAATGCCGCCGAACAGCGAGCCAAGCAGCGGATCATGCGTCGCTGGTTCGATGTCTTTTGTCAAATAGACGACGAACGGCAAAAAGATCGTGCCGACGAGCGTTTTCGCCCCAAACTGCCGCCCGAGCAACACAACTCCCGCGATAAAGAGCGGAATGTTACACGCCCACTGCACATACGCCGGCTGCCAACCAAGCGTCGCATGCAAAATCGTACTAAGTCCGCTCACTCCGCCAGAAGCGACACGGTTCGGCAGTAAAAAGACGTTAAAAGTTACTGCAACAATCGCCGAGCCAACCAATATGTATACATACTCCATAATCGTTTCCATCGTTGGATGCAACGTTTTTCCTCTCTTTTTTCCCATACCTTTCCCACCTTCCTTTGTGAGTATAGCATGCCCGTTTTAGCAAGTAAATGCCGGCTCATTAACGCAATAATGTGTTACTATAATAAAGGAAAAAGGCGAGCATGCGCCCGCCGAATGTAGAAAAATGTGGAACATTGATTGGGGAGAACGGTCAATACACATCTCCGCGATTTCCAATCGCTTCAATATAGACGCCCATGCCGAAAAAATTCGGCGCCATCGGAAGGATGAAAATACCTTTTTGTCGAATATTTTAAGTTTACACATTTTGGGATTTGGGTATTTTCAGGATAGATGATTCGTTCTTGATGATCGAGGCGAAACAGAATGCGGTATGTGCCGATGCGCAAACGGTACAGTCCTTGCTGCCCTTTCATCTTTTTAATATCCCCTTGGGGCGGAACATCAAGCAATCCTTGCAGCCCTAGAGCAATCCGTTCTTGTGCGACCTTTTCCTGCTTGGCAAGGAATTTTACCGCTTCTTTACGGTAGATCAACTTGTAGCCCGAACTCACGCTTTGCTTCACTCCCCGTCACATACCCTTCATCTCCTTGCAATTGTTGACGCTCTTCTTCCGTCAACGGCTCCTCGTCTTCCTCGATTTGCTCCCAAATGATTCTTTCTCGTTTTGGTCGTTCTAATAAATACGATAGAAAATCATAGGCAGACTTTCGATCTGCTTCACTTAATTGCTCAATCATGTCATGAAGCGCCTTTTTCCCAACTTCCATCTCATTTCCCCCTTGCCTATTTTACGTTCAGATTACCATGCGAGTTTGTGCACGTCAAATAAGAAAAGCGTAAAGCGCCCGACTATCAGTGAAGATCGCACAAGCCCCACCGGAGAGGGAACGCCTCAGGCCGATGGCGCTTGGAGCTAGACAGCGCTCCACCTAATGGTAAAATTTTATCCTTTCTTACCTGTACAAAAAAGGCGATCCAATCGGATCACCCTTGTTTTAGTTTCGAACGTAAATAGGCGTCGATAAAGACGTCAATTTCGCCGTCCATGACCGCTTGAACGTTGCCGACTTCGGTATTTGTGCGATGGTCTTTGACAAGCGAATACGGATGGAACACGTACGAGCGAATTTGGCTGCCCCAGCCGATTTCTTTTTGCTCGCCACGAATTTCCGCCAGTTCGGCTTGCTGCTCTTCCATTTTCTTTTGATAAAGCTTTGCTTTTAACATGTTCATCGCTTTTTCACGGTTTTTAATTTGCGACCGCTCCGATTGGCACGTCACAACAATGCCGGTCGGAAGATGGGTAATGCGCACCGCTGAGTCGGTCGTATTGACGTGCTGGCCGCCCGCACCGCTCGAACGGTACGTATCGACTTTAATTTCGTCCGGGCGAATTTCTACCTCAATATCATCGTCAAACTCCGGCATCACTTCGCACGACACAAACGATGTATGGCGGCGTCCTGAAGCATCAAACGGCGAAATGCGCACAAGCCGGTGTACCCCTTTTTCCGCCTTTAAATAGCCGTAAGCGTTATGCCCTTTAATTAAAAGCGTCACACTTTTAATGCCAGCTTCCTCGCCTGGTAAATAGTCGAGCGTTTCGACTTTAAAGCCTTTTTTCTCCGCCCATCTCGTATACATCCGTAAAAGCATCGAGCCCCAGTCTTGCGATTCCGTGCCGCCCGCCCCCGGATGCAGCTCTAAAATCGCATTGTTTTTATCGTACGGCTCGTTTAATAACAGCTGAAGCTCAAATTCGCTAAAATCTTTTGCAAGCTTTTTCGCCTCTGCTACAAGTTCTTGCTGCAAGTCTTCATCCGGCTCTTCTTTGACGAGTTCATAAGTGACTTCTAAGTTTTCAAACCGCTCCTCTAGGGCGCGAAACTCGCCGACTAACTCTTTCAGCGCATTCGCTTCGCTAATGACCGCCTGCGCTCCTTTTTGGTCGTCCCAAAAATTAGGCGCAGCCATTTGCTCTTCTAACGCTTGAATGCGCGCTTCTTTTGCTTCGAGGTCAAAGAGACCCCCTAATATCCGCTAATCGCTTAGCCATTTTCTCTAACTCTTGCTTCACTTCTACTAAATCAAACATGACGTTCACCTCAAGCATTATTGTATTCAAACATCCTAACGAACGCAACATAAGGAAAGCGAGGGAAATTCCCTCACTTATCGTCCGCAACAGTTTTTATATTTTTTGCCACTGCCGCAAATGCACGGGTCGTTTCGACCGATATCCATCGCTTTGCGTACCGGCTTTTTCTTCACTTCTCCTTCATCCTCTTTCGGATGAACGGCTTCCCCTTTGGCAACTTCTTGTCGCTCAAGGTTGCTGTGAATTTCTGCTTTCATCATGTATTTCGCGACTTCTTCTTCGATGGACGCGATCATCGCTTCAAACATCGCATATCCTTCCATTTGATACTCACGAAGCGGGTCGACTTGGCCGTACGCCCGCAAGTGAATGCCTTGGCGCAACTGCTCCATCGCATCAATATGATCCATCCATTTCATATCGACAGCGCGAAGGACAATGACGCGCTCAAACTCGCGCATTTGCTCTGGTGCGATTTGCTGCTCTTTTTCGTCATAGCGCATTTTTACTTTTTGCCAAATGAGTTCGATCATTTCTTCCGGCTCTTTGCCGCGCAAGTCGTTGACCGTGACATCGCCTTCTGGTAAAAGGTTTGCGTTCACATAGTCGATAATGCCTTTTACATCCCAATCTTCCGGCATTTCTTCACTCGGCGTATGCGCGTTCACGACCCGCTCGATGACCGATTGAATCATTTTTTCAACAATGCCGCGCAAGTTTTCCGAATCGAGCACTTCAAAACGTTGGCGGTAAATAATTTCGCGCTGCTCGCGCAACACATCGTCGTATTGCAACAATTGCTTGCGCGCATCGAAGTTGTTCCCTTCCACTCGTTTTTGCGCCGATTCGACCGCTTTCGTCACCATTTTGCTTTGAATCGGCTGCGAATCGTCCATGCCTAAGCGATCCATCATCGCCATTAAGTTTTCTGAACCGAAGCGGCGCATCAATTCATCTTCCAGCGATAAATAAAATTGCGATACCCCTGGGTCACCTTGGCGCCCAGAACGACCGCGCAGCTGATTATCAATGCGGCGGCTTTCATGGCGCTCCGTACCAATGACCGCAAGTCCGCCAAGTTCTTTCACGCCTTCACCAAGCTTAATGTCCGTTCCGCGGCCTGCCATGTTTGTTGCGATCGTTACCGCGCCTTTTTGTCCTGCTTGCGCGATAATTTCCGCTTCTTTCGCATGGTTTTTCGCATTTAACACGTTATGCGGAATGCCGCGTTTCTTTAACAGGTTGGAAATTAATTCGGACGTTTCAATCGCGACCGTCCCGACGAGCACCGGCTGTCCTTTCGCATGGCGTTCCGCAATATCGTCCACGACGGCGCGGAACTTTCCTTCCATCGTTTTATAAATTAAGTCTGGGCGGTCGTCGCGGATGACGGGACGATTTGTCGGAATGACGACGACATGCATGTTGTAAATGTTGCGAAACTCCTCTTCTTCCGTCTTTGCTGTACCAGTCATCCCAGCTAATTTTTCATACATCCGGAAGTAGTTTTGGAACGTAATCGTCGCAAGCGTCATCGATTCATTTTGGATTTCAAGCCCTTCTTTTGCCTCGATTGCTTGATGCAATCCATCGCTGTAGCGGCGACCGCGCATCAACCGGCCGGTAAACGGGTCAACGATCACGACTTTTCCGTCTTCGACGACGTAATCAATATCGCGATGCATTGTCACATGTGCTTTTAGCGCTTGGTTAATATGGTGGTTCAACGTCACATGTTTCAAGTCAAACAAGTTTTCGATGCCAAACGCCCGCTCGGCTTTCGTAATACCTTCTTCCGTCAGCTGGACGCTTTTTGTTTTTTCGTCGTACGTATAGTCGACGTCTTTTTTCAACGTGCGGACGAACGCATTTGCTTGAATATATAATTTCGTCGATTTTTGCGCGGTGCCGGAAATAATGAGCGGGGTGCGCGCTTCGTCAATTAAAATCGAGTCCACTTCGTCGATGACGGCAAAGTGAAGCGGCCGTTGCACCATATGCTCTTTATAAAGCACCATGTTGTCACGCAAATAGTCAAAGCCGAATTCGTTGTTCGTTCCGTACGTAATATCGGCATTATACGCCGCTTGTTTTTCTTCGCGCGACATGCCCGTTAAGTTTAAACCGACGGTTAACCCTAAAAATTCGTACAACCGCCCCATTTCTGTTGCGTCGCGGCTCGCGAGGTATTCGTTCACGGTAACGACGTGCACACCTTTCCCAGTAAGTGCATTTAAATACACCGGCATCGTCGCCGTTAACGTTTTCCCTTCCCCTGTTTTCATTTCCGCGATATTGCCTTCATGTAAGACAACACCACCCATAATTTGCACTTTGTATGGATATAAACCAAGGACGCGCTTTGCCCCTTCACGCACCACCGCAAACGCTTCGACTAATAAATCATCGAGCGATTCGCCTTGTTGGTAGCGCGCTTTAAATTCTTCCGTTTTTTGGCGCAACGCTTCATCCGAAAGCTTCGCCATTTCCGGACCGAGCGCATCGACTTGCTCTGCAATTTTTTCTAATCGATGAATTTGGCGCTTGTTCGGGTCAAACACCTTTTTTAACACTCCAAGCATACTGAACGCCCCTTAATTATAGAATCACTAATTTACATCATATCATTTACAGGAAAAGGTGACAACTAAGACGAAGGAAAGAGAGGAAAACGAAGAAAAAAGAAAAACCAGCATTCCCGCTGGATGATTTACACTTGCGATTGCAGTTGTTCGATCGTTGCTTCCACTCGCAACAGACGTTTGTTAAGAGCATGGATTTCAAATCCTTTTTCATCGATCTTTCTATAAATGCTTTGCAATAATGCATGTACATCATCGGCTAGTTGAATTTCTAGTCGTTGCACCGTTTCTTTTACCTCGCCTAGTTGCGTTTCTACATGCTCAAGCCGCGCCTTGACGTCACGCATATCCGCTTCAAGACGGCTAATGCGCTTGTTTGTTTCTTTCATCTCTTGTTCAAGCGCGCCTAATCGAGTTTCCATGTGCGCAAACCGGTCATCCATCTGAGCAAACCGGTCATCCATCTGAGCAAACCGTTCGTCAATCTGAGCAAACCGCTGATCAATCTCCGCAAACCGCTCGTCCATCTGTGCAAACCGCTGATCAATTTCCGCAAACCGAGTATCAATTTGCTCAAACCTCTTGTCAATCTCCGCAAATCGCTCGTCCATCTGAGCAAACCGCTGATCAATTTCCGCAAACCTAACATCCATTTGCTCAAATCGCTTGTCCATCTGGGCGAATCGGTCGCGCACTTCTTGTTGAAAAGATGAAAAACTACTTTCAATATTCGTCACTTTCGCTAAAATTTCGCGCAAAATGGCTTCCATCCTCCCTCACCTCCTTCCAATAGTAGTATATCACCCTCTGCCGAAAAGCGACAGAGGGTGTGGGATTAGTTCGTTTCAATTAAGCCGTACCGGCCGTCTTTGCGGCGGTAGACGATGTTTGTTCGGTTCGTTTCGGCGTTGGTAAAGACGAAGAAGTTATGTCCGAGCATGTTCATTTGCAAAATCGCTTCTTCGCTATCCATCGGTTTTAAGCTGAATCGCTTCGTTCGCACGAGCTCGAATTCTTCTTCTTCCGTTTCGACTGCCGTCGCTGGCGCATCATTTGGCGCAAATACTTGTTTCGTATCTTTATCGCGCCATTTCCGGTTCACTTTCGTTTTATGTTTGCGGATTTGGCGCTCTAATTTATCGGCGACTAAATCGATTGCCGCATACATATCGTCGTGGCGTTCTTCCGCCCGCAACACTAACTGCGGCATCGGAATCGTTACTTCAATTTTCGCTTGTTTATCGTTATATACTTTTAAATTAACGTGTACTGTTACTCCTTCCGTCGATTCAAAATAACGTTCAAGTTTGCCGATTTTTTTCTCGACATACTCCCGTAGTGCCTGGGTAACCTCAATGTTTTCACCGCGAATGTTGTACTTCATACGCTGTATGCCTCCTTTAATCAAAGGTTATATATATAATTCTACAATACCCTACAAAATCCTTCTTCAAACGTCGAATGTTTTTTTGAAAATTTTGTGAAGCACACGCAATTATGTGGTAATATCTACTTAGGTGATTGTTCGAATATGCTAGTTCTATTTTACTACATACGGAGTGTTTAGTGATGCGCAAAGTGCACATCTCAGAAGTCAAAAGCGGCGATATGTTGGCCGTTGATATTTATGGCGCCAATGGCGCAATTTTATTGTCGAAAGGGGTCAAATTAACCGACCTTTACATTCGGGCGTTGCGGCAAAAAGGCGTACAATATTTGTATATTGATGATGTATACACATTCGATATTACCGCATGGCCGATGCTGAACTCTGCGATTCGAAAACAGGCGGTTAAAAAAGTATATGAAACGATGACGTCGCTCATTAATGAAAAATCGTTCATGAAGCGCGTGTCGTCGTTTGATTTAGGGAAGGCGTATCAAACTATTTTCAAACAAATATTAGAAGATGTATTAAACCGCCAAGAATTGATGATTCAACTATCTGATTTAGTCGTATCGAACGGCTATTTTTTCCATCATGCGGTCAATGTCGCAACGATTGCGGCGGTCATTGGCGTAGCGAAAGGGTATCGGACAGAGCAGCTATTTGACCTTGGGATTGGCGCATTATTATTTGATATCGGCATGACGCAAATTCCTGAAGAGCTTTGGCGGAAAAAAGGGTTTTTAACGCCGGAAGAACGAGCCATTCTTCATCAGCACACGATCCTTGGCTTTCACATGTTAAAAGACCAAGACAACATTTCGCTCGCTTCCGCGTACTGTGCGCTGCAACATCACGAGCGGTATGATGGAAGCGGCTATCCGCGCGGCATTAAAGGAAAGGAAATACACGAATACGCGAAAATTGTGGCGATTGCCGACGTATTTGACGCGCTCATATCGGCGCGCTACCACCGCAAACAATATTCGCCGCACGAAGCAGCAGAATATTTATCCGCCGCTGGAAACATTTTATTCGATTATGAGCTAATTAAAACGTTCCTTTCGCATGTTGCTATCTATCCAGTGGCCACTACCGTCGTTTTAAATACCGGCTACATCGGCGTCGTCGCCAAAGTGTTCCCTGACTTTCCGCTGCGCCCAATCGTTCGCATCATCCAAGACCCGTACGGCGAAGAGCTAAAAAGCCCGTACGAAATCGACTTGCGAAAAGAAATGAATGTGACGATTGTAAGGGCGGTGTAAAGGAGCTCTGCTAGTAACGAGCTCCTTTATCATTTCCTTTCCCCACTATTCCAACCGCTTGTAAATGTTCCCATGCTTTTTGAATATGTTCTTTTTGGAATATTTTACGTTTTCGCTCATTCCATTGGTGTATTGCCTCAACAATCTGATGAATATCATTTATGTTACCATTTTCTTCGATTACCCAATGTACGGTAGAAAGCAACTCTAAGCCATACGGCGTTTCAAACCCCTGAATAATATCTCGTACTTTTCGTAACCGGTCATAAGCTTCTGCATCCCCTTGCAAATATTGCTCTGCTTGTTGGACAGCGTTCGGCATCACATATATTTCTGCTTTTCGACTTCGGTCACCAAATCCGCGAATAAAATGACCGTCTAAACGAATGAATACGTGGTTTAAGTTTTCGGCATACGGCCCGTACTTGCTTTTTTCAAATCGCAGCTTCAGTGGCTCTCCCACCACTTGGAGAAAATAGGCTAATTTTTGTACTTCAAGCAATGATAATTTATACCCTGGAATCGAGTAATCGTTCATTACCAGCAATAACAATGCCCTCGCTCTCGTCATCTTCGGAGGATTGGTGCGAATCATTACTTGGTCGGGAACTGGGCTTTCAGCTGGCTCATATAAATGTACCTCGATGTTTGGTAGCGATTCAAACGTTTCTTCAATTTTTCGCCGTACTTCTTCCCATTGCAACCCTCCGTTCCCACACCCAAGCGGTGGAATGGCGATTGAGCGAATCCCAAGTTTTTTAATAACGTTTACTAAATCTACCAATCCTAATTCAATATCCTCTATCCGCGATTTTTGTTTCCAATGGCGCTTTGTTGGGAAGTTAATGATATATTTTGGTGGAAAGAAAGAATCTCTTTTAAAAACATGCATTTTCCCCGGCTGTAATTCTCCTCGTCGATAAGCTTTTTCATACTCACAAAACATATCGGGATACGCTTGTTTGAATTGCAAGGCAATTCCTTTTCCCATCACACCGACGCAATTTACTGTATTCACAAGCGCTTCCGCATCATCTTCCAGTAAATTTCCTTGTTTGAAAACGATCATTTCCATCTCCCCTCTCCATAGTACCAATGTGGACGAACAACCACTTGCTTATCGTGACGGTATTGCTGAAGAATCAGGTCTATTTTTTGTTTCATTTCACGATCCTTAACCGCAATCGCGACAATCAATGCCACCGGAACGAACTGATGAACTAAAAACTCTGCTTGTCTTCTTCTTTTTCGGTCAGGGTCTTCTTCTGTGTCAAACCAAAACGAAGACTGCATCACTTTCCAATCAATTTTATTTAAATCCGCTAAGTCATGATAGAAACCAGTAAACTTCATAATGGCGTGACCGTCGGTGAACAAATAAGCTAATCCGCTACGATGGATAAGATCGGTTCGCGACAGAAGATAGACAATTTCATTCTGTCCTTCTTTATATCCTTCTACGTAGCCCTTATGAATAGCATACAACATAGGGGACTTAGGGGCAAAATAGAAAGGAACATAGTCATGCAAAGTACCATATGGAGGAATTGGGATAGAAGTCAGCGATCGTTTATTTTGTATTCCTACATTGGCAATGTCGATGTACGGAATACGGCTGCCCTTTATCATGCGATGTGCAACTAATCCCCCTTGCTCGAAAATAGACGGGAGATTCCTATAGTGAGTAAGATGATACAACCATTTTTTGCTCATTATTATCATCCCTCCCCATTTATTCTAAAAGGAAGAAGCTGACTTCCAAAAGTAAGAAGTCAGCTGGAGAATAATGTTACTGCTCCACATATGGACGCAAGTGGTGTAAGATGCTTGTTTTCCACGCTTCGAACGCAGGGGCTAAATGGTTCTCAACGATGTGTTGCTTCGCATTTTGGTCATCTAGTTTGCCGTCTAGCTTCCAAGCTTCGTCCACAACTGCCGAAAATCGCTCAATTTCCGCTAAAATCGCTTCATCTTCCGCAAAAAAGGAGGCAAGCGACTGCTGGTTCGTCATATCAATTTGTCCAAACGCCGTAAAAATATCCGCTAATACGACATCGCCATGTGTTCGTTCGTAATTGTGGAAACTTTCCACGACATACGTAAACCCTTCTTCGACCGTATCAAGCAGCGCCGCATACTGGCGAACGACTGCCAATTGTTCTGGAGTTAAGTTCATCACGATAACCTACCTTTTTTTATCATAAAACATACCGTCCATCGAAACCGTTTCTTGGTACGGATTGGTATAGTTTTGATTTGCTTTCTTTTTTTGTTTTAAGGTGGCTAAGTCTTGCTGGATTTGTTGCTTAAGCTGCGTAAGCTTTTTCCCAATCGTTTGATTGAGCGCAACGATCTCTTGCCCAAGCCGCTGCTCTTCTTCGCTATATGGTGGCGATAGCTGGGCGATTAACTCCTCGCGACGCTCAAGCCACTGCTCAACCGCCGCAATCGTTTCCTCGCGCGCTTCTTTAGCAACTGGCTTTTCGAGCAGCGCTACTAATGTTTTCGTCACTTCCCATAATTCCGCTACGACGCTCACTACGCTTGCCCACCTTGCGCATATTGCCGCTGGCGATTGATTTGAATGACTTGTTTCCACGTATCACGGAATTCCGTCACATATCCTTCGACCTCGTCCAAAATCGCCACATCGCTTTTAATATTTGCTTCCACGAGCCGGCGATACATATAGTCGTACATCGTCATCATGGATTTTGCAACTTCATAGTCCATGTTCAGCGTCACCATGAGCTCTTGAATAATTTTTTGCGCTTTTAATAAATTTGTATGGCGCTCCTCGACATTGTTTTCCTCCATCGCTTTGCGCGCCATCTTAATAAATTTCAAACAACCGTTATACAGCATAAGCGTTAACTCACCTGGCGATGCCGTCTGCACCGCATTGGCTTGATACGATTGATATGGATTATTTGTAGCCATTGGCAACACTCCTTTTCATTATTTCGTTCCGCCGCCAAAGGCGTTCATTAAGTACGCACTTTGCGAATTCGCTTTATTAATCGCTTCCTCCATCGCCGTAAACTGCCGATAATAACGGTCTTCGATTTGCTTGAGACGGTCGTTGAAGGCATCGATTTGGCTGTTGATTTGATTCAAATCACGACCAATCGAAAACTGCTGATTCGTCCAAACCGTTTTTCCGGCTTTTTGTTCAATCTTTCCGATCGTCCCTTTAATCGTATCCCGCAAGCGGCGGGCGATGCCTTTCGTATCAAACGTCGTGCCGTTGGCGTTAAATAGCTGGTACACCGAATTCGGGTCGTTTTCAATCGCCGCTCGTAGCTTCGTTTCATCAATAATCAACTTTCCGTTTTCCAAATAGTTGCTCGATGTCGTAATCCCAATTTCCGAAAGGGTATCATAATTTGGATTGATCGTTGGATCGTTCACTTTGCTGTAGACGTCAAGGCGCATTTGGCTTAAGCCGCCTGACAAAATCGAATCACGGCGGAGAAGCCCGCTTTTCGCTTTCTCTTCCCAAAGCTCGACTTGTTTCTCCGACATCGCTTGTTTTTGTTCATCTGTCAGCGGTAAGTAGTCGCGGTACCGTTCTTCTGATATTTTCGCATTAATTTTACCAATAATTTCGTTATATTTGTCGACGAAGCCTTTAATTGCATTAAACGTGGCATCTGTATCGTTTGTCGTGGTGACAGAAGCCGTTCCTGCTTTTTTCAGCGTATAGGTGACATTATTAATCGTAAACGTATTCGTTGAACGTGATGTCACAAGACCGTTAATCGTAAATTGTGCATTCTCCCCCGCCGTTTTCCCTGTCAATTCTGCACCATTCGCAGCGCCCGTAAACCCGAGCTGTTGGAAAAACGAAGCAGTCGTTGCGTCCCCCATCACTAAACTTGCCGCTGCCCCTGTATCTTTCTTTGTAATCGAAATTTTTCCTGTCTGTGTATCACGGAACACCGTAATGCCAAGGTCGCTATTGCTGTTTAGTTGAGAGATCACCGCATCTAACGACGAGTTGGCTGCGATTGTAATCGTCACAGGGTTGGTTGGACTCGTGCCGTCACCGTTTGTTACGTTAATTTTCAATGTCGTATCTGTACCGCTTGGTGTATAACTAGAAGAAGCTGCTGAGACCCAAGTTGCTGCGGTAGCGACTTGCGTAACCGTTAAATTGGTGCTAATATTCGCTGCCGACGTATTCGCTGTCGCCGTAACAACACTCTCATCCGAACTCGTTGTCTTCTTTTTTAACATGTTGCTTTGCAACGTTAAATTATTAAAAATATAGCTATCTAAATCTTGAAGCAACGTATTCATCGAGCGATAGTCATCGCGCTGCCATTCTAAAATTTGTTTCTTTTGTTTTAGTTTATCAAGCGGCATGCGTTCGGCTTTCATTAAATCACTGACGAGTTTGTCAATGTCCATACCGCTCGCCAAACCACTAATGCGCATATTGCTTGCCAATCTCATTCACCTCCATCAAATTTTCTTATCAACAATTAACCCGACGAATTCCATCATCGCTGCATACATATCTAACAGCTTTTTCGGCGGAATTTCGCGAATGACTTCTTTCGTCCGCTCATCGACAATTTGCACATAATATTCCTTCAACTCATCGTGTAACTCAAACTTCAACGACGTCTGGCTTGGCTGCAAAAATTCATTCATCCCTTTAATAATGTTTTCAAGTTGATCTTTTGATAACTCCTTGGGCGATTCTTTCGTCTCTTTATGTGCTTCTGCTTTCGGTTGATCGTCTGTCTGTTGCACCGGCACCTCATTTGAAGCCTTTTGGCTGCTTATATCCGAAAACGAAAAAGAAGGTTGTGAAGAAATACGTTCAATGGTCACCTTAGTTCGCTCCTTTGATAAACACTTACTACTTCTTATATCGGATCAAAATGAAGGGTTGTAAAGGGGGAGATGAGGAAAAATAAGAGCAACCCGCTAAAAACGAATAACAAACGGGGTTGTTTCTTGAAATGATATCTAATAAAGTTAAAATCAGTAAATTACCCAACCTATCATACATCAATTCATACGATTCATCTCAATATTTTTGGAAACAAGTGAACTACTTATCACTTACCTAACTCTTGAAGTGGGAACTTCTCTCAGTTCCACGACGAAAGCAATCTTTTGTCTCCCTGAGCGTTACTTTGGGTCGTTCCAACCCTAGGTATCCGATGATTCGGGGTTCTTTCGCGTCTTGGATATTTTACGCATGGAAGGCTTTGCTTGGTTTTCGCATTGGATTTTCTCCATGCCCCCTAATATCCAGTTCGCAAAGAACATGATATACGTTTATTCTATCATGCGTTTTGGCTGACGCCAACCGACATTCATCTCCCACCTACTCACTGGGTTACACCCTTCACGTTCCTTGAGATGGGAGACTTCTTTCGGAAATCCGTTAAAATATGATGTACATAACCATATTTACAGGTGAAAACTATCCTCTATATTGTTCACTCTCTTCTTCGTATAAGAGGTGGATGCATTAACATCTATAGAAGAAGAGAAAAATAAATTGCTAAAACTATTCGATGCTGTAATACTGTATAACCTTTTTTACCCCTTGTATTATACTATCTATATCCTCATCGGTCATTTTCGGAAACAAAGGCAGGGTAATTACATTTTCATACCATTCTTCAGCAATTGGACATATTCCTCTTTTATATCCCGATTTTTGGTAATAAGGATGGAAATATATCGGAATATAATGTACTTGGACTCCAATATTTTCAGCTTGCAACGCTTCGAAAACCTCTTTTCTTCCGACTTTCAATGCTGAAACATTTAATTTGATAATATAAAGATGCCAGCTAGATGTCACACAATTGAGATGATGTGGTACAATGATTTCTTTCATCTCTTGAAAAGCCTCGTTATATCGATTTGCTATCAATTGACGCCTCTCAATAAATTGATTAAGCTTTTGTAATTGCGAAAGACCTAATGCAGCTTGAATATCTGTCATACGGTAGTTGTAACCGAGATCAATCATCTCATAATACCATGGTCCTTCATGTTTGCTAAGAAGATGTGACTCTTTCGTAATTCCATGAGAACGGAACAATTTTAGTTTTTCATAATAAACAGGAGAATCAGTGACAATGATTCCACCCTCCCCTGTCGTCACCAGTTTAACAGGGTGAAAGCTAAACATTGTCATGTCAGCTATACTCCCGATTTTCCTTCCTTTATACGTTGCACCTAAAGAATGGGCTCCATCTTCAATCACAGCTAACCCATACCTTTTAGCAATTTCCATAATAGGATCCAAATCCGCCGGTTGACCTGTAAAATCAACAGGTACAATTGCCTTGGTTTTTGGAGTAATCGCTTTCTCTATTTTACTTACATCAATATTATACGTTTGAGGATGAATATCAGAAAAAACTGGTTTCGCTCCTAAATATAAAACTGCATTTGCGGTAGCTGCAAAAGTAATCGGAGTCGTAATAATTTCATCACCTTCTCCGATCCCTGCAGCATAGTAGGCTCCGTGCAACGCGGCTGTCCCGTTACAAAAGGCAACAGCATACTTTGCACCCACATAATTAGCAACCGCTTTTTCAAATTGTTCTAGCACTGGTCCTTGAGTGAGATAGGGACTTTTAAGGACTCTAACAACACTTTGAATATCATCATCATCAATCCACTGCCGACCATACGAAATCATTGTGTCTCGAATTGGAGTACCGCCAAACAATGCAAGCTCCAAAAAAATTCCTCCTATCCTTCCCTTATAAAATATGATCCCACGTTAAAGCTGTTCCCTTTTGCAAACGAACTTTTGCTGTTTTTCCAATGATCTTCTCATAATATTTCGGTTCAAGCCCAAATCCCGGACGAATAACTTTTATATTTTCTTTTGTGAATGGCTGTCCTTCTTCTATATCTTGTGCAACATAAATTGATCTTCTAAATTTTATGGAGGCTTTCTCTTTTTCCGTCGGTCCGTAATGTACGTTACCCATCGCTTCCCAAGCACGCTTTGTTTCCTCTACCAGCGCTTTCATTTCATGAGGCTCTAGAGAAAACGCTGCATCTACCCCACCATCTGCTCTTGAGAGAGTAAAATGCTTTTCAATGACTGTTGCACCAAGCGCTACACTTGCTACGGCGACACCAATTCCTAGTGTATGATCTGATAACCCTACTTCACAATCAAATAGTTTCTTCATATGTGGAATCGTTAAAATATTTGAATCTGTCGGTGAAGCAGGATATGTACTTGTACATTTTAGAAGGACTAATTCTTTGCATCCAGCCTCGCGCGCTGTTCTGACTGTCTCATCAATTTCAGCAACCGTTGCCATTCCTGTTGAGATAATCAGTGGCTTGCCTGTAGAAGCCACTTTTTTAATTAGTGGAAGATCTGTATTTTCAAACGATGCAATTTTATACATCGGTACATTTAGCTCTTCAAGAAAATCAACAGCTGTTTCATCAAATGGCGTACTAAAAGCAATAATCCCTAATTCGCGCGCTCTATCAAAAATTGGTTTATGCCACTCCCAAGGAGTATATGCTTGTTGGTAAAGTTTATAGAGAGTGTGTCCTTTCCATAAGCTTTTTAGATCTTCTATTTTAAAATCTTTGTTATCCAAATCTAACGTCATTGTATCCGCAGTATACGTTTGAATCTTTAGCGCATGTACTCCTGCTTTAGCTGCAGCTTCTACAATTTCTAGGGCGCGTTCTAGTGACTTATTGTGGTTCCCGGACATTTCAGCAATGATAAATGGCGGATGATCAGAACCTACTTTTTTATCTCCTAACGTCATTTCTGTCACGCTCTCACCTCACAATATATTTCTTTTAACAAGCTCCCATCTCTCTCGAAGCAGTACAAATAAAAGAACATCAACAAGTACATCATTCTTTTTTACGTGCTTAAGTAGCCTTCCCTCATTATAGAAACCCAATTTCTGGTGAAAACGAATACTTATTTCGTTAAATTCTAGTACCTCCGCACATATCTTCCGCATTTGTAACTCATAGAATGCATATTCAATCCCTAAATATCCTAATATCGTGCCGGCACCTTTTGGAGCATGTTCGTTGCCAATATAAAACCCCCAACTGCATCTTCCATTTTTTCTGTCAATTTTGTTAAAACTTACGGTTCCGATCGGCTCATCTTTATAGATGAACATTTTAAATATTCTCGATGAATCATTTTGTAGACTTTCAAACCAGCGAATGTGCTCTTCCATACTAATCGTATGATCATGATACATATATCTTCTGATACGTTCTGAATTTCTCCAACACAAAACAGTTTCTAAGTCTTCTTCAGTTATATCCCTTAGTCGATAGTCAAATAATAACATCGCTATCCCCCTTTAACAAGGATACAACTAATTCATTCCCTAATGATTCGCCAAACAAGTCTCTACATTTTCTTGACATATCCCTTAAGATTTTTTTATTATTTATTAACTTTTTTAGTGAGCAAACGATGTGCTCAATACAAATATTCTCTTTATACCCAAGGTTATAAACAGCACCGTACCACTCTAGAGCATGGATTACTTGCTCTTGGTTACTCGCCAGTATAATAACTAAAGAAGGTAACCCTAGATAACAACGCTCCCAAATCGCTGTACCACCAGCACCAATTGCTAAATCTGCTGTAGCCATTAATTCAGCCATATTGTTGATTTGACAGTGAAAGTGAAATCGGGGTACTTGACTACAAATATTTTGAATGCGTTCTTTATGTATATTTGACGTCCCTACAATAACATTGACTTCAATGTTACGAAACTCCTCTATCTTCAACGCCTCAAGAACCAACTCTGTCACATTATGCGGATCACTTCCGCCTAAAAAAACAACTATTCGTTTAACCTCTCCATTACGTTCCTTTAAATTGAGGCGAACTTTCTTAAATTCCTCTCTAATTAGAGCATATTTTGGTCCAAGCAGTAACCTCGTTTCATTTTTTACCAGATGTCTATATCTATTTTCCATTTGTGCATAGTAATTTTGATCCAATAAAAGATCGCAGTCATGCTTTCGATCCGCTAAATCATCAATCACCATTATTTTTTTTACATAAGGGCGAACTTCCTTTTGCCAATTTTCTTCGATACCGTAATGATCAATAATGAGCCAATCAATCGGTGCATTTTTTTTCAGCGATTGAATGGTGTCATGTACGTCTGTCAGCCAATGAGCACCTAGCCAATGAGAATGAGGCGTTAACCACTCAATTTCTTCTTGTATTTGAGGTAAACGAGCAACTTCATATCCCTTGCTTTCAATGAAATTACATAAATGCCCTTTATGCATACGACATATGAACATGACACGATTGCCGTACTTTTTTAATTCGTCAGCTAACGTTAAACATCTCATCACATGACCTGTACCGATCTCAATAGATGCGTCAACACGAAAAAAAATGTTCATCATTATAGTCCCTCATTACGAACGAATTTTAAACAAAGGCTCTATTGGCTTTGTTCGCAACATTTGCTCTAGCGTTTCATTTTCCATCGCTTGCTTAATGACTGTTAGCACTTCAGCGTAAACGTTCAATGTTATTTCAATATCCTCGTCACTATGAGCGTAACTCATATTATGCGTGCCAATCATCAACACGCCGCGCTGAAACAGTTCTTGCATAAATAATGTCTTTATTTCCCAAATGTTATATCGACTAGTCGGCTTAACATGTACAAACGACCACGAAGGGTGTCCCGATAAATCAATCACTTCTTGAAGCTGCAATTTCTCTATAATATTCCGCAATCCATTTATAAGTTTACTTCCTTGTACATACAACGTGTCAATAACGGGCTCTCGTTGCAATTTATTAAGGGTGGCTAACGATGCGGCTAACGACAATGTTTCCCCACCGAATGTAAACGAAAAGAAAATTTCTTCCATCAGTTGCATAATCTCTTTTTTCCCTACAATTGCAGATAACGGATATCCATTAGCTAATCCTTTTCCAAATGTAGCTAAATCAGGGATTACTCCGAAATATTCTTGAGCCCCACCATTTGCAAAACGAAAACCTGTAATCGTTTCATCGAAAATAAGGATGGCTCCGTGTTGATGTGTCAGCTCTTTTACCTCGTGCAAAAAGCCATTCTTTGGTTCTTGTACATTCATTGGCTCTAAAATAACAGCTGCAATATCATTAGGATACTGTTGAAACAGTTTCTTTAATGAATCGATGTCATTATAAATAAACACGTGAGTCAGTTCTTTTGTTGCTTTTGGTACCCCTAAATCGCGTGACGTGGAGCCAATGTACCAGTCTTGCCACCCGTGATACCCACATACTGCAACACGGTCACGGCGTGTAAACGCACGCGCTAAACGAATAGCACCAGCCGTAGCATCTGATTCATTTTTTCCAAAACGAACCATTTCTGCACAAGGAACCATCTCTATTATTTTTTCAGCTACAAATGTTTCTAACGGATGAGGTAGTGAGAAAATTGTCCCTTCATGTATTTGGGCAATGACTGCTTCTTGAACATCTGGATCGTTATAGCCGAGCGTAAGGGAAGCGAGACCATTCACAAAGTCAATATATTCATTACCATCAATATCAAATAGCCTACTTCCCTTTCCTTTTTGTGCAAATAACGGTGAAACACCTAAAGGATATTGTATCATACTTTTACTGAACGTCTGAGAAGCAAGCGGAATAGATTGAAGCGATCGCTCTAAAAATTGTTCAGATTTAGCATATCGTTTGGACATAGTGACCCCTTCTTTAGCTATTTTATGTACTGATCTGCTTGTAGGGACTTTTCATACCCTTCATTGCGCCAATATTGACTATTTACATTAAGCCAATTAGGATGACGATCTAAACAACCCAAAATATCTTCCATCAAAAAATAAGGGTTCGTTGGATACAATTCTTCGTAAATGCTTTTTACAAGAAAATAGTCCTCTTGTTCATCCACCGTCCATCGGTACGTAGACAAATCTTTATTATTGCAAAAACGACCGATGCAAAAAAGGTGTTCATTTTTGTAAAAAAATGGCGTAACATGCTCCCGTTCAGATTGTAGTGTTGCTTTTTCATAAATAATTGTCAATTTATTTGCAACAAACACTTCAACATCTAACCCATCTGGAAACGTTGGAGGTAGTACATTACTTGTATAATCATAGCGACCTTCGAGATGAAACTGAACAACCTTGTCAATCACAGTTGGATCAATGAGTGGACAGTCCGCTGTCAAACGGACAATATGCTCGGGTCTATATTTTTCATACACGAAGTAAAAACGTTCTAGTACATCTTTTAGCGATCCTCGATATACATCTATTCCGTGTTGTAAACAAACTTGAACGAGCGGATCATCGCTTTCATGTGTGCTCGTTGCTACGACGATATGATTAATCATTTTGCACCTCTGAATTCGTTCAAGTTGCCGAACAATCATCGGCTTACCGACTAGCGGTAACAATACTTTTCCCGGTAATCGCTTTGAACTCATTCTCGCTTGCACTACCGCTAAAATCATTGTTATTCCTCCAATTTCCATAAAGATGGGTTAAGTATATCCTCATCTTCCATCGCAAAAGAAGAAAAATCAATCCTTGGGATGTTCTTGTTGTACGCTTCAATAATTTCAATAAACTGTTGAACGTGATCAACCCCTACTACTATACGATCGACTTCATCTATTTGTTTGACGAAATGAATGGCTCCTTCTAAACGAGAAAGCTTGCAACTATTTAAAAAAGCAAAATAGTCTATCATCGTTTTTCGTACTTTAGAAAAATGCTTCGGTACTTTTTCAACATCTTGCAACAGCAATCCTTGCAAAAATATAGAACGTACATGTATTTCAATCCCTATATGCTTTAGCTTTCTCAATAAACCTCTATGTAAAAACCGTTGATCAAATACGTTGAGAGGGATTTGAACGAGATCAAGCGCAAACCGTGCTAAAATCGATTCCAGTTCCTTAGGTGTATAAACAGATACACCTACTTTTTTTACGAGTCCATCACGCTTCAATTCATCAAGCACCCTATATATGTGTTCTGCCTTTCCATCCAACAAATGATGTGGACGATGAACAAGAAGCCCGTATAAATGATCGATGCCAAGTTTTTGAAGTGAATCATAACAACTTTTTTTTATGTCAGAAGCATCGTTTATATTGACTGGGGTTTTTGTTACGACTAGAAAGCGCGAATCGGATTCGATACATTCACCAATAATTTCTTCACTACATCCATAAGCAGCCCCTGTATCAATAGTACGTATGTCATTTTGTTTTGCAGTGATGAATATGCGTTTTACCTCTTCTTTAGAAGGCTGCCCAGCATGATTAAATGCCCCATAATGCATACCAAATTGTACTGTTCCTAACGCCAGTTTCATATCGTCACCTTTCATACATGATCAACTAATTGACAAATTTCATCTACTGTCAAAAAATGAGGATTGTTGCCCGAATTATATTCAAAATCTTGCTCTACTTCTGTACCCACTTCACCAACCGCATTCACTTTATAATCTGTTGGACGATTGAATGTGATTGTAGGTCTAATTACAAAATGATCATGAAATTGCAATGTTAAATGCGAATCATCTTTCGGACACATCACCTCATGAATCTTCTCTCCTGGACGAATACCGATAATTTTATATGGTAAATATGGAGCAATCGCTTTAGCAATATCTACAATTCGAGCGGACGGTAATTTTGGAACAAAAATTTCTCCACCATACATTCGCTCAAAGCTTTTAAACACAAAGTGAATTCCTTGCTCAAGCGTAATCCAAAAACGCGTCATACGCACATCGGTAATCGGCAGTTCTTTTACACCTTCTTTTACTAGCTTTTTAAAAAACGGAATGACCGATCCACGTGAACCGACAACATTACCGTAACGAACAACAGAAAAACGCGTCGGATTGCTCCCTACCATGTTGTTCGCCGCAACAAATAGCTTGTCGGAGGCTAATTTCGTTGCCCCATACAAATTGACAGGATTTGCTGCCTTATCTGTAGAAAGAGCAATTACTTTTTGCACGCCATTTTCAATTGCCGCATTAATAACATTTTGCGCACCAAGAACATTCGTTTTAATGCACTCCATTGGATTGTATTCTGCGGCAGGCACTTGCTTAAGCGCTGCCGCATGAATAACGAAATCTACTTCTCTCATCGCTTGCTTTAATCGCGATTCATCCCGAACATCCCCTATAAAATAACGCATAACCTCCGTATGAAACTGTTGTTGCATTTCATATTGTTTTAATTCGTCTCGAGAGTATACGATGATCTTTTTCGGTGAATAATCTCGTAGTAGTATCTCTACACATTTTTTACCAAAAGATCCTGTTCCACCTGTAATCAACACTGTTTTTCCGGTAAACATAACTTTCCTCCACATATCCTTTCACTTTTTACAGATGACAGCAATGCCATAGCCATGATTAAAGTTTTTCGACTGAGTCGCTTTATCGAATAAAGTCCCCCATTGTTCCGGAATGACATTGAAAATGACACTATCTGCGAGTAACACTTCCTCATAAACGATTTCATGTTCAGGGAACATTTCTTCTAATTCCCCCATTTCAATTCCAATTGTTGTATTGTGGATAAATAGATTTCCTACCGATTTCGCAAACTGTTTTTTGTTTAAGTTGTACGTAAAAATAATTCCTCCTTTTTTCAACACGCGTGACAATTCATTTGAGACTTTTTTTCTTAATTCCTTGTCTTTAATATGCTGTAACACACCGATTGTTAAAACAACATCGAACGATTCATTCGCAAACGGCAGCTCATCGCCATGCGCTTGTAACAGTGTCATATCTTTGGCACATAGTTCTTTCGCCAACTGAATAATACTTCCATCTAAATCCACACCAGCTAAGTGTTTAGGTGAAGCTCCCCAATCCACAAGTTTGCGCAACCATCTCCCTTCTCCGCACCCTACATCTAGCACTTTTACTTGTGGAATGTTTTGAAAACCATACTGAATGAGCTTGCTCATTAACAAATATTCAAGAACATGATCTTTAAATAAAATAGGAAATTGCAGTGTCCGGGTCTGTCTTCCTTTTTCTCCATAAGACGATACATAATAAAACTCTTCGGCCCATTTTTCAAGACGGCGTTTCTCTTGTTGTTCTTCAAGTTTTCGTTTCACTTCTACTATTTTTTTGTATACACGTTCGTCATAACTGATTTTTTGCAACCGAACAAACATATCCATTGATTGCTTATACTGTTGTAAATAATAATAACTATCCCCGACCATATCAAGCACGTATTTTTCATTTTCATCAATTTCTAGATATTTTTCACCTAGGTACACAACTTCAGAAAACTTACCAAGCTTATATTTAACATGAATAACGTTATAAAACCGCTCTAAATCAGGTTCTTGTTCAAAAGCTTGTACCAGATATCTTTCGGCCTCTTCGTAGTTTCCTTCCTGAAAAAAATGTATACCAAGCTGTTCAAGTTGCTGAATATTTGTCATATTTTCTTCATTTTTTGTATATTCGTTCATTTTCCCAACTCCTTTGAGAGTTCCGTAATTGTGCGATCAATTTGATCAATAAGCGCATCAAGGACGATGCGAAGGGTGCGTAAAAAATCTTTTTGCACATCTATGTTTTTCTTTACATTTTCCAAAGACAATATTTCATCAATTTTATACATTTTATAAAACGTGTTGACCAATTCTGGTTGCATATTATGGAACAATAACTTATGGTCATAAACTGCTAATAAAATCTCATCAGCTTTTTTCATTTTTTCTATAATTTGTTCCAATATGAGCACATCTTCATTTTCCGGAAACACAATCCCATCAATTTCTTTTGCAAAGCGTGTTACCAATTGTTCAACCTGAACAATCTTCGCTTTTTCAGTTTTCAATTTTTCAATGATGTCCACGCGATTGAATTGATACATTGGCGTTTGTTCTACGATGGAGTACACGTTAATCTCCTGTTGGCAATATTGCTCAATAGCTTGTAAAAGCGGCATTTGAACAGTTCCTTCGATTTTCGCTCCACCTTCTGTTGCATTAATAACGTTCGTTTGTTCTTTTATATATTCGATATAAAATTCAAACCATTTTTTAAATGCAAGCCACAATTCAGACGTAACAACTTCTCCGCCGTAATACCCTTCAACCGTTTTTGTTGGATCTTGCATCGGGTCATCCAACGGATTCGTTCCAATTTGTTCATAAATAGTACCGGAAGCATGACACCCCGTTCCCCCTTCACCAAATGCTAAGTCTTGACCGATTAAAATAATCGGATTGGCTCCCAGATGATGTGCAAACCCAAGCGCTAAATGAGCGGTTGAATCTCCCATGGAAACAAACGCATCCGGACCAAGCGACAAAATTCGGTCAAGCCATTCATACTCTCCAATTCCATCACGCAACGGCATGATCCAGTTACCTTGAAATTCTTCAAAAATCATCGGTTTGATAACAGCTGGAGCAACAAGTGTTACTTCTTTTGGATATTTCTTCCCTTTGTAACTTAATTCGTATGCCGACTGTACTCTCTCAATCGATGTTACAAAATCCGGAATAATTCCTTCACGAACGAGCCGTTCTAAAATCGTTTCAGTAGCGATAATAATTGCTTTCCCAACTGCCTTATGTAAATGATGAATATTTTTATCTAACGAAGGTCCAGCTGAGACAATAATCGCTGGAACATTAGCAAAACGTTTTTTCAGCTTTCGCACATCTTTCGAACGAAACATATACTTAATATTATGGATATTTTGCGTCGATCCTTCTAGACAATCATAAATAGAGTTTCCAAACCCCCACCGAATTGTACGCAACACAAGACTGAACGCATTCACAATTTTTTTAGACAATGGCAATAAATATGTTCGATATGGGTGTGTTAAATGAAAGCGAATATTCGCTGTTAAAAAAATGAGTGTTGTCGAGAACAACTCGTTAATAACAAACTTCAGTCTTTCCAACGGTACGTGCACAAGACATACGTTATCGCGATTAAAAATCGTCATATCTTTTTGTTCGCAAACATGTTTAAAAAAGCCACGCATCGGCTCGTAGACTAAATAAAAGCTATTTGGATTTCCATTTGCAACAATCGTTTCAATTTCTCTCAAGTTATTCACACCAATAATGATTACTAACTCACGTTTATGTCTTGAAACATCCGGCTTTCCCTCTAGCTGGTCAATTACTTCAAACGTTTGATCAGCCCATGCATTGAAAAATATTTCTTTGTCGTTTTGTATTTCTTTGAAAACAACATCTTCTGGAACATGATGTAAATCAATCACATTGTTGTGATGCTCTCTAAACAAAATAGCAATATTGTAATCGATTAGTTTCAATACACTCTCTCCTCTTTAAGTAATTTAATCATTATTTTATACTCATCTCCCTACCTGTTATATCGGAATAAAATAAAGAAGTTTAAATCCTTTTTGCAACATGTTGTGGATAATTGCAGAAATATGATTGTTTTTTGGCTCTTCACCAAAAGTTGTACTTGATTTTTTCATAACATGTCTTACTTATGCTTCCGAGGAAAAACAAGTAAACCAGTGATTTTTCCACATGATTGTTCAGAAAAATATACCGTTTGGTAAGTACATGTTGGGGTGATGATGAACCTGTTTTTTGGCATAGTGTAAATCATAAGAAAAGCGCAAAGCGCCCGCCTATCCGCCTATCGGCGAAGAGCGCACAAGCCCCACCGAGGAGGCTCAGCCAAAGCAAAGCTTTCGCTTGCGTGGGATATTTCAAAGAAGCAAACTCAGTGTGTCGCCGCCGAAAGAAGGGGCGAGGCGCATCACACCGATGGCGCTTGAAGCTAGACATCGCCCCACCTAATCGTAAAATTTTATACTCCCTCTAGAAATGTTGATATATCAAGGTTTCTTGGCATCTTAGGGGTGCCAAAAAAATATTTTTCGACAAAACTCATCACACATTTTTTCATTTTTGTTGATATCTAACAACCAATGGTGCGCTTCGCGACCACTGGATATTTTTGTATTTTTATATACCAGTGGGGGGATGTGTATGCGATGCACCTTGGATCTCTGCATTACTGATGAGGACGAACCCTCCCATGTCTCTGGGCATCCGTGTGCCAACATTCCTTCGTTCGGTCTCTTCACCAGGCAGAGGCCGGCTAAGCTTTCTTAGGGACTCGAGGTCGAATGTATAAAATGGTGCCAGCTTCTCCGTGTCATCTGGTTGTTCAGAACACTCTTTTTGTCAAAGGAGGCGGCTTTAGGCTGCCTGTATTTGAGTGGAGGAGAAGATATCTCGCATCATTCGTTCCTCATCAAATGCTTGCTGTTTCACACAAACCGCGTATACAATCTTCAATAGCTTGCCACATAACACAACGATGGATTGCTTCTTACGCAACGGATGGACAGGACGTGTCGTATAGTACTCGTGCAAGGCACGAAACGCCTTGTTATGGCGAATGAGTGGGATCATCACCCGAAAGAGAAGGGCGCGTAGCCGTCTTCGCCCTCGCTTCGAGATTCGTTTTTGCCCCTTGTGTTGTCCCGACGAGTTTTCTTTCAACGTCAAGCCCGCTCATTTGATCAATTGCCGCGGATCTTGGTACTGTTGAAAACTCCCGATTTCCGACAATAGTTCCACCATCGTCGCATCGCCTAACCCCGGGATGGTTTGAAGCCATTCGTACTCCACCGTCGTTTGTGCAAGGGCAACTAACTCTTCCGTCAACGCTGCGATCTCTTGTTCCAATTGGCGATATCGGCGGACCAACGTGGCAATTTGGGTACGGGCCATCCGTTGTCCTTCCGTGATGCCAATCGAATCGCGAGAAACCTCGATCAGCTTTTGAATTTTCGGTTTTTGCGGACATTTCAGTCCTTCGCTTTGACGGTATCGCTCCATGAGCCCTTCGATCGTCTGATCGGCCATGTCCATCGGAAACGGCGTGTGTTCTAAAACTGCCAATGCGAGTTTTCCGAACGACGGAAACACTTGCACAAACTCTGGGAAGTACTGATCCAGCCAACGAATCATTTGATTGAGGACGGCATTCCGTTCCTTGATCAGTGATTCTCGAAACGTGGTTCCTGCCCGTAATTCCGCCTCCACCTCGTGGAGAATGCGTGGATAGCTAAATCGTCCGTCTTTGACGAGCCTTGCGATGACGAGGGCATCTTTGGCGTCATGCTTCGTCGGTAAGTTGTCGTCCAGTTCTTTCGACCGTTTGACGTGCATCGGGTTGACCATGACCAACGGGATCCCTTTTTCCTCGAGAAAATGGGCAAGGTTCAACCAGTAATGTCCGGTCGGTTCGATTCCGACGATCACTTCCGTTTTATCGAATTCCCTCATCGCCTCCTGAATCAACGCATAGAACTGCTCAAATCCGGCTCTCGACTGGAGCACTGGAACCCTCTTCTTGAGTTCTCTTCCCCGTGCGTCCACCATCGCCACGAAATGTTTTTGCTTGGCAATGTCCATTCCAATCACTAATGTTTGATCCGTGACTTGTTCAATTTTGCGATTTTGTGTACAATTCATAATGAGTCCTCCTTGGTTTGATGGTAGGTTTTTGTTGGTACCCCTGCATCATACCAAGAGGGCTTTTTTCTTTCAAGTCCCCCAAAACCTTTCTAACAGGAATGCTTTCTTATCTTTTAAATAAAAACAAAGAGGGACCTTAGAACGCCTAAGCTCCCTCTTTGTTTCATAATGATTAACGGAGTAATTGCAATACTCCTTGTGGCTGTTGGTTCGCTTGAGCCAACATTGCTTGTGCAGCTTGAGAAAGGATGTTGTTCTTTGTGAACTCCATCATCTCCTTCGCCATATCTACGTCGCGAATACGAGACTCTGCGGCTGTTAAGTTTTCTGCAGCTGTACCTAAGTTGTTGATTGTGTGCTCCAAGCGGTTTTGGTACGCACCAAGTTTAGAGCGCTCTGCAGAAACTTTTGCAATTGCTGCATCAAGACGATCAACTGATGCTTCTGCACCAAATTGTGTTGACACATCTAAATACGTAGAACCAGATTTAACGCCAAGGCTTTGTGCAGCTAAATCACCGATACCAACCGTAATCTCCTGTGCTGTGTTTGCTCCGATGTGGAAACGAAGCGCGTTATCAGTTGTAACCGCATCCTCTGCCTTCGTAAACGAAACCGTAATTGTATCTCCTGCTTTAAATGCTGTTACATCAATTGAACCAACAACAACAGAACCAATTGTAACTGTCCCATCTGTACCAATTGACGCTGTCATTACTGAGTTTAACGCACGTGACACAGAAACGTTACCTGATGTTGTAGCAGTTCCTTGTGTTAAACGGAAACGGATTGTGTCAGAAATCGATCCAGCCATAGCAGCAATGACAGAAGCTGCTGCAGTTACGTTAACAGCTGCTGCTGCATTAGATGCAGCAAATTTCAATGAAGCGCCAACAGAAGCTTGCACTCCTTTTAAACCACCGTTTAATAGCTTTTTAGTGTTAAACTCTGTCGTTGTTGCGATACGATCGATTTCATCCGTCAACTGATTAATCTCTTTTTGGATTTCTGAACGGTCGGCATCTGTGTTTGTATCATTTGCCGCTTGGATTGCTAATTCTCGCATGCGTTGCAAAATGCTATGCGTTTCGTTTAATGCTCCTTCAGCCGTTTGAATAAGCGAGATACCGTCTTGGGAGTTTTTGGAAGCCATTTCTAACCCACGAATTTGGCCGCGCATTTTTTCAGAGATCGCAAGACCTGCTGCGTCGTCGCCTGCGCGGTTAATGCGAAGACCAGAAGATAATTTTTCCATTGATTTTCCTGCAGCTTGTGTACCAGCTGTTAATTGGCGGTACGTGTTAAGAGCCGCAATGTTGTGGTTAATTCTCATTTCATATTCCTCCTTGAATTTGTTTTTCCCACGTCCGTGTGGTTGTTTGCAGTTTCGAAAGTCGGCCGCCTTTCGTTTCTGCGTTCACTTTTATTATCGGATAGATAGTTTTAAAGTTTAATAGTTTTTTGTAAAAAAATTAGATTTTAATGTCAAGAAATTGCGAAAATGGAGATGGCTGTTGGATTTCTTTGACGATGCGCGCTGGGTCGTCTTTATGTTTGTTAATGATTTCGTTTAGCGCTTGTTCGGCGATTTGTTTGTTGTCTTCGACGATGCGCGCGATGACGCCAGGAATTTGGACGCCGCCGATGCTTACACTCATGCTTACTTCCCTCCTTTCCGTTGCTTTAATTGCTCCGTCAGCAGTTTTAGCGACGAAACGGAGGCGTGCGAAGCAGCGTTATTTTCTGTTTGGATGGCGAGATATACTTCTTTTCGGTGAATGTCAATATGTTTTGGCGCATGGATGCCAAGCTTCACTTGGTCGCCTTGGATGGCGAGAACGGTAATCTCGATGTCATCGCCAATTTGGATCGCTTCTTTTAATTTGCGCGTTAAAACAAGCATCGTTCCCGCCTCCTTATTTCGCCACTTTTTCTGGAAATAGACGATGTTTTATTTTGTACGTTGTGTTCGTTAAAATGACTTGTTTGCCGAGACGCTCGCAGACGTTAATAACAACAGGCGCCTGCAAGTTTGCTGTCGTATCGCCAAACGGCTCGGCGACGGTTAAAATGACGTATACGGCAACGTCTTTTTCCGCTTTGAGCGACAGCTGTTCGCACGTTGCGTCATCGAGGTCGATTTCGTACGTCGGAAAATACGAAAACGGCTCGATCATGACAAAGCCGAGCGCGGGCGTATTTATGGACTGCAAAATGACAAACGGCGTGTCATGAAGCGGCAATAAGATGAACTGCTTTTCGTCAGGAAAGCCCGGAACGCCTTGTTCAAAACGAATAATGTCGGCTTCGTGAATTTCGATCTCTCCATGATATTTTGTAGCAATATTCATACGCTTATCCCTCAATTCGTTATGTGACGACGTCAATGCGCAAAGCATTATGCCGCGCTAAGTCAAAATGAACCGCACCAGGTTTGTAATCGATTTGCACTGGGCGCGGTTCGATGTGGATGCGCGCACCATACGTTTGCCAGTTCATCTCGATACGACCCGGCTCAAAGCCGATTTTCACGCTGAATGGGCGCGGCACAAGCCCAACGTTCACTTCTAGCGGCGGGGGCTCGCTATTTGCTTTCGCCTGTTCGGCCAGCACATCCCCACCTTGTTCGATGCGCATTAATTCATCGCCTTGTGCCGATGTCGTTTCTAAATAGGATAGCCAATTTTCGTACCCTTCTTGCGCTGCTTCTTCGATGCGGCGAAAAATATGTTTTAAATCCATATCTGCCCACGCTTCCGATTGGTCGATCGTCAAGCGCGGCGGGGTTGTTTCCATCTCGAGCTGCGCGGGCGGCTGCGCAATCGAAACGTCCGCGGGCGGCTGACGCATTTCCATTTGCGCCCGCTCGATCGAAATCGCCAATTGTGGAAACGTCGCTTGCATCGTTAATTGCGGAAGTTTCATGACGAATCATCCCCTCAACGCAAGAAATCAACGAGCGTCGGCTGGATGATGCGCGCCCCGACGGACAATGCGGCACGATGGACGCTTTCTTGCGTTTTTAAATCGGTAATGACTTTTTCAAGGTCAGCGTCTTCGTTGTCAGAAATCATTTGTTGCGCGATGACTTGTTGCGTAGAAAGACGCTGCTCAATCAGCTCGAGCCGGTTCACGCGTGCGCCAAGATCGGCTCGCTCTGCTAAAACGCTATTCATATGATTATCTAAGTCGCTTAAGAGTTGATCCAAATTGTCAGATGACTTGCCGCTAAACGTGTTTTCGAGCTTTTGCAGCGTATCAAATAGCCCTTGGCTAAAGACGTTGTTTGGATTAATATTCGCCTTTAATTTAATGCCTTTTGATACTTCTACTGTAAAATCGTCAGTGTTGTTAGTTACAGATGGTGCAGTTGGCGATGGTTGTTCCGTCACGGGAGCTTGGGCAATGTTTGTGCCATTGAAAATATATTTTCCTGCTACTTTTGTGTTTGCCGTTTGCACGAGATCGCTTTTTAGCTGTCCAATCTCACGGGCGATCGCCTGCTTGTCCTCATCCGTCAACGTCCCATTTTTCCCTTGGACGACGAGTTCGCGCACGCGCTGCAATACTTGTGTCGCATGGTCAAGCGCCGATTCGGAATTGTCCATCCACGTATGCACTTCGGACAAGTTCCGTTGGTATTGCTCGATTTCCGTTAAACTTGTACGGTAATACATCCCTTTCATCGCCACAACCGGGTCGTCCGATGGGCGTTGGATTTTTTTTCCTGTCGATAGTTGCTCTTGGTATTTATCCATCCGCGCATAGCTTTGGCTAATGTTACGCAATGAGTTGTTCGTAAGCATGAATTGCGTGATGCGCATTTAGTTCACCTACCTTCCGACAACGCCCATATTGTTAATAATTTTATCCAACATTTGGTCAATCATCGTAATCATGCGGGCTGACGCGTTATAAGCGTGCTGGAATTTAATCATGTTCGTCATTTCCTCGTCTAACGATACCGAACTGACCGACTGGCGGCGTTCGTCGACCGACTGGCGGAGCGTATCGCTATTATTGGCAAGCCGCTCTGCCTCTTGGGCGTTCACCGCCATTTGTCCGATGACGCTTTCGTAAAAGTTTTGAATGGTCGTCGTACTGCCGGCGATAGACATCGTTGTATTTTTTACTTCAGCTAACGCTTGGGCGTTACTTCCATCGCCGATTTGTCCAACAATCTGCTTATTTTTTTCAAATTCAAACGTCCATTTATCACCTTGTTTCAGTGTTGTAAATTGTGCCATAAACTCAACTGTGTTTGCATTAAACAAACTCTCGAGCGTGGATTTTAACGAACTTTCACTTGTATCCACTGTATGTCCAGATGTGATTAAGCTAGAGTTCTCATCAAATACTTTATAATCAAAACGATTATTTATATGGTCAAATTCTAACTCTAAACGAATACGGTTATAAGGACCCGAACTATTGACGTTGCCATCAAAAGTCCCCCAAGGAGAAATTCCAAACCCAGCAAATGATGCAGCAATGTTGTCTAATGAACCTACAATATTAGAATGTATGCCAAGCGTTCCTGCCACATCGGAAGGGTCATAAGTAAAGAAATTATTACTTGAAAGCTTTTGACCTGTTTGAATTTCATGAATACTCCAACCTGTTGAATGAATTTTATTAAACTCATCTGCAAACGCCTTCGCCATGGCGTTTAAGTTGTTTAACATGTCTGGGTACAAGCCGCTTTCCGTTGCGCCGCCGTCTTCACTATAGCCATAGGAATAAAGAAGCGCCCCAATTTTGCCGTTTTCTTTTAAATTCATAAAAGAATTGACTGTCTGATTGCCGAGCGAAAACGACACGACTGGTCCTTCTTTTTTTACGTTGTCTTTATATTGGACATCGAATTTTTGTACGGTACTGTTTTTCGCATCGACAAGCGTTCCTATGGTAGCGCCGCTCGTTTTATCGACAAGTTCGACCGTAAACCGCCCTTCGGCAATTTTTAGCGCACTGCCGCCGCTTGATACAGGTGTTACTTTCATATTGACATATTGCGACAATTCGTCTAATAACCGATTGCGCTCGTCATACAAGTCGTTCGGCAAATAGCCGTGCACTTCCGTTTCGCCAATTTGTTGGTTCAAATTGTTCAATTGGGTCGCCAGTGAGTTAATCGCTTGGACGGTAACGTCTATTTCATTTTTTAAATCGTTTTGAATCGATTTTAACGAAGAAGATAAATAATGAAACGTTTCCGTGACCGCGATGCCGCGCTGACGGACGACCGAACGAGCACCAGAGTTGGACGGGTTGACGGCTAAGTCTTGGAGCGACTGCCAAAAACGGTCAAGCGTTTTCGCTAGCCCTTCGTCCGACGGTTCGTTCATAATTTCTTCCATTTTTTTAAGCGCATCCGAGCGCATGTTCCAATAGCCGTATTTCATATTTTCCCCGCGGTATTGCACGTCTAAAAATTCTTCGCGCATCCGCTGCACCGTTCCGCCTTCGACCCCTGTCCCGATTTGGCCTGGAATGACTGGGCGGTTTTGTGACGGGTACGGATACGGCGGCGTCTGAACGAAATTGACGCGCTGGCGCGAGTAGCCAGGCGTGTTTGCATTGGCAATATTATGTCCGGTGACATAGAGTGCTTGTTGCTGAGCGGTCATGCCGCGCCGTACCGTTTCTAATCCTCCAAATGTAGAAAGCATCATAATCCCCCTTACGCCTTCGACTCGAACATCGAGCGGTCGAACGGCTCCTCGTACGTGTTCGTCTTATTATAGTTCATCGGCTGCGCTTGCGGCGTCATCATATCGAGTGTTAAATAAACGAATTGTAGCGATTGTTCGGTCAGCTGCCGGTTTACGTCGTTTGCTTGCTTAATATTTGCTATGATGCGCGAGAGCTCGTCGTATAGTTCGGCAAGCTGCGAACGTTCTGGCTCTTCCGCAAGCTCGATGCAGTTTGTCATCGTCGCTTCCGCAAGACCGTGTTGTCGCATGAAGTGCAACCGGTTATTTTCCAGCTGCTGAATGGCAAAAATATGTTTTTGCTCGTCTTTCATAAGTGCTGTTAACGTTTCGATGTCTTGCTTTTTTAGCGCTTCTGTTTTCTTTAATGCGAGCTGGTAGAGGCTTTTATGCAGTTTGATTTGTTTTTCTAAGAGAGAAATCAATTCAGTAAACGTCATCTTTTTTTCTCCCCAATTATTTGTTGAAATAATAATTCCAGACGCTTTCCGCAACCGCTTTTGCGTCAACGGTGTACGTGCCGGTTTGCACCTGTTGTTTGAGCTGCTCGACTTTTTCTTGGCGAGCGGCTTCTAACTTGGACGCTTCTTGCAGTTCTTTTGCCGCTTGGGAAATTTCGACTTTATCTTTTTTTCCCGTTGTTTTTGCACTTTGTTCTAGTTTGTTCATTTGACGCTGATAAGGATTGACGTTCGTTGAGCCAATGCGATGGATGTTCATCGTGCTCACCTCGCTTTCTTCAGGTGTACGCGCAAACGTATCTATTGTTTATATCGGCAAAAAAGAGGGAATGTTTAGTTTTCGTCTTTCTTTGTATAATACGTCATCCGCTGTTTGTCGATTTGCCGTTGTTTTTCTTCTTCGAGTTTTTGTAGCTGTTGTTGTAGTCCTTGGTTGCACTCCAAGCAAAGCCGTCCTTCACGAATAAGCTTGCCGCATTTGTCGCACGGATAGCCAAGGTTTGGGAATTGCAAAAGTTGAATCCGTCCTTTTTTAATCCATTTAATGATAAGCGTTTCGTCTACTTCGGTCGCAGCGACGACTTGCGCAAGCGTCGCTGTACGATTTTCCCGTTTTCGCAAAAAGTTATACACTTTTTCGAACAATTTTTCTTCTTCCTTATAGCATACTTCGCATATGTCGCGAAATTGGTTTTTGACAAATAAACGGCCGCATTTTGGGCAATTATCTAACTGTGCCATAGTTCTCCCCTTCTTTATGTGTAAATGTTGATAATCAACCCTTGGATTTCCCCAATAAGTCCTAATAAGTCGAGTCCTTTTTGTTCTTTTTGCAGTACGGCGTTCGTTAAATCGATTAGTTTTTTGTCGACTTCTTTGACGATTTTATAAATGCGTGTTCGTCCGCCGCGGCTAAAGCCGCGCTGTTCTTCCAGCTGCAAGCCATTTTTGACGGCGTCGTCGAGAAATTGTTTGACAAGCTTTTTATATTTTTTTAAGTCTTCCACCGTTTGCGATTCGGCTAATTTTTTTCCTTGTGCTTCAATCTCCTGGGCCATCGTTTGAAATCGTTCAAACAACACATCGTTTTTTTTCTTATGCATCACTTCCGTAAACGAAACGGATTCCGTCGGCGCATCGTCTTTTTTCTCCACGCGATTGATTGTTGCCCGCGACACTTTCTGCACTTCCATCATCGCTCACACCTTTTTCTTTTTATTATGCCACACGTACAAAAAAAGGGCGAGGTCGCTTTGACCTAACCCTGTGAAAAAACATTAGCTTTTTAACAATTGCAAAATCCCTTGCGGCAGCTGGTTTGACTGCGCAAGCATCGCCTGTGCCGCTTGGTTTAAAATATTGTTCTTCGTAAACTCCGTCATCTCCATCGCCATATCCGTATCGCGAATGCGGGATTCGGCGGATGTTAAGTTTTCGTTCGCTGTTTTTAAGTTGTTAATTGTATGCTCAAGGCGGTTTTGGATCGCACCAATTTTGCCCCGTTCCGCAGATACTAACCTAACCGCATTATCAATTACAGTAATCGCTTTACTTGCCGATTTAGCATCGGAAACATTAATCACATACTCGGTAGTAGTTCCGTTTTTAACGGTATTAACAGAATAATTAGCAGAAATAGTATTTCCATCTGCACTTGTATACGTACGATCTCCAGAAACTGTATACGTGAGTCCTAATGCTTTTGCTCTCATATCAGCAATGCTGAACGTAAAGCTTTGTCCTTCATTCGCCCCAATTTGAAGACTAATATCAACGTTCAACGCATCTTGTCCTTTCTCTTCACGCGCTGTTAATCCTAAATCAACATGAGGAGAAGTAATCTCGAACTTTTGATTTGCACCAACATCTCCCGTTTCAAACACAAAAAGGTCACCAACTGCTTTCACAGTCATATCTGGCTCCCCGTTATTTGTTGCATTATTAATGGCGTTTTGAATAGCTAAAGCTAATACACTGCGATCTGTATACGTTCCAGCAGGAATGGCTGCAGTGTACGCATTTCCATTGAGTTTGAAAGAAATTTGATTATTTACATCTAATCCAGCAATTTCTTTAGCATTGACTAACCATAATGGGGATGCAGCAGAACCTCTTACGTTTGTGATAGAACTATCCGCTCCACCATCATTCGCTTGAAGAACAATTTTTCCGTTGTCATTTAGAGCGGTAACGTTATAGCCAGACGATGTTAGCTTGCTATTGATTTCTGTTACGATTTCATCTACTGTATTATAGACCTTATCGGTTAGAGTAATAGTAACAGTACCGCCATTACCACCCGCACCATCCGTAAAATCAAACGTAAGGGTGTGGTTAGCCGGGATTCCATCCGTTCTTGTTGCTGTACCAATTAATGTCCCTACAGCATTCCCCCCCATTACTTTCACGTAGCTACCGTTACCTGTCTTATTTAAACGAGTAAACACTAAATAACCATTAGCATCAATGCTTGCAGAAACTTTTCCGCTTAAACTTGATCCATTGATAGCTGCTTCAATGTCATTTAATAAAGTCGAACTATCTTTTCCAGACGTTCCATCGTACGTTTTGTTGCCTCCACTTACATCAATAACAATAGCATCCGTTGTACCGTCATCTAGCTCTAATGTCAATTCGTTATTTGTACTATCAATAGTAATATTTGAGCTAGATAAATCACTATTAGATAATTTCACACTACCTGTAACATATCCCGCTTTATCCCCGTGAATATCAACAGCAGTTGAAATAGGTTGCCCTTCCACTTTTGCCTTTGTTTCTGCGCTACGAATCTCGATATTTCCGCTCACTGGATTGCTTATATATTTCGCAGGAAGCGCATCTGTTTTTTGAATGCTGCCGTCAAGCAACGTGATTTTGTTAAATTCTGTGCTATTTCCAATCCGATTTAATTCATCAGCCAATTGATTGATTTCGCTTTGAATATGTGTGCGATCTTCATTCGTATTCGTATCATTCGCCGCCTGCACTGCCAGTTCTCTCATGCGTTGAAGGATGCTGTGCACTTCGTTGAGCGCTCCCTCCGCTGTTTGGATGAGCGAGATGGCGTCTAAGGCGTTGCGTTCTGCCATTTGTAGCCCGCGAATTTGCGAGCGCATTTTTTCGGAGATCGCAAGGCCGGCCGCGTCGTCTGCGGCGCGGTTAATGCGCAAGCCGGAAGAAAGTTTTTCTAAGTTTTTGGAAGCATTCGCTTGGTTCGTTGCTAAGTTGCGATACGCGTTCAGCGCTTGAATATTGTGGTTAATTCTCATCGAATCGTTCGCTCCTTTTCTCTTATTGTTCGTACGTCGTCACAAACTTCTCGTACGCCGCTGCTTTTTGCATAAACGCTTGTTGCACAGGCTTTGGCTCTTTTTTCAACGCTTCGTTCCACGCGCGGGCAATTTCCGTCGCAATGGTAAGCACTTCTTGCATCATGTCGATATTTTTTTTAACGTTCGCCTCAATCAACCGCTCTGCCATATAGTTATACAGCGCATCAAGCTGATGGGCGACAATACCGGCATCGTATTTTAGCCCAACACCAAGGCGGCGCAAAATGTCGTTTGCTTTTTGCAACCGCTTATTTGCCCGGACGTAGTCGCCTTGTTTCGTGCTTGCGATCGCTTCTTCCATGCTCTCGATTAGCCCTTCATATAGCAATGCTGTTAATTGTTGCGGTGTTTTTTTATATACTGCTTCTTCGGTGAGGAATTCCACACGCCCACTCCCCTTTTTCACCATTTCCCTACTTTATTTATCGTCCGCTTCTTTTTTTAGTTTAATAGTTTCGTTCCATTTTTTCTATTAAAATTAAAATTTCGGCAATGGCTGCATATAGCTGCGGCGGAACGCTGTCCCCGAGATCAATGTCAAGCAAATGGTGCACGAGCGAAGCGTCTTGTTCCATTGGCACGTTATGCTCTTTTGCGAGTGCAATAATTTTTTCGGCGACATAGCCTTTGCCGTGCGCAACTACTTTCGGCGCTTTATCCCCTTGTTCGTATCGAATAACCGCCGCAGATGGCCCGTTGACTTCTCGCTTTCGTTTTTGGTTAAAGTACATCATATCGTAAAATCATATCCTTTCTCTGTCCACGTCGCCCGCTTTTGCTCCGGTTTAGTTGCTGTTTTTTCCGGTTCCGCAAACGTCGTAAACTGGACGTTGCCCACGCGGTAGCCAATCGCTTCTAGTTTTTCTGTTGCCGCCTCGACAAGCGGGCGCATTTTTTCGGCAAAATCTTCGCGATTGTTGCGAAATGTCACCGACAGCGTTCGTTCGTTCGCACTTAGTAGCACCCCAACATCCCCAAGCTTGTTCGTTTCCAATAAAAAATATAAGCTGCAATTTTCCCAATCGATTCGCTTGCCGTCATTGCGCGCATTGACGTACACTTTCACGTCTTTTACTTCTCTTTGCAACAAAAGCGGAAGCGTAAAAAAGAGCGTCTGCATCGCACTGCCTTGGTCTCCTTTGTTTAATAGCTGCTGGCCGGTGAGATTAGTTGCGGCTTGCTCCGCTTGTTTCGCAACCGCTTCGTTACCGGTCTGCGCCAATTTGGTTAACCATCCTTTTAACGATGCTTCCGCCTCTTCTCGCTTTGCTTCTCCTAATACGAGCGCGTTCGCCATGTCAGCCTCGTACGTTAACCCCATCCGGCGAATCGTGTCAAATACATGACGGGCAGACGACTCCGGCTGGACGATTTTGTTCCATTCTGAAAGCAGCGCTTGTTCTGGCGTTTCTTGTTTATCGGCTGCGATAAAATGTTTTACTTTCGTATCCGCCGGTTTAAATTGCAATGGTTCAAGAACGTGTTTCACTTCTTTCACGATTTTTTGCGCAT
Source organism: Anoxybacteroides voinovskiense (assembly GCF_014196205.1). Taxonomy (GTDB): domain Bacteria; phylum Bacillota; class Bacilli; order Bacillales; family Anoxybacillaceae; genus Anoxybacteroides; species Anoxybacteroides voinovskiense. Next base: position 82,879 of record NZ_JACIDE010000008.1, read on the forward strand.
CGCTTATTTGCCCTTTTTCTAGCAACTGTTTCGCTTGGGCAAGCTGCGAACTTGCTTGTAGCAGCTTTTTTTCTAACGCCATATCAGCAAATAACATCACATCGCTTTTTAAAATCGTTTGATCGAGCTGCTTAATGACTGTTTCTAATAGCTGCTTCGCTTGCGGGCGAGCGGCTTGTTTAAATTGGGCAATAAGCTGGTCGGTTGCGCTTAAATTACGCATCATATCACGCTTTATTTGCTGGAAATGGTGCGTCGCCTCCGCCATGCGCTTCGTTACCGTTTGCACTAGTATATCTTTCGTTGAAAGCGGAAGCGTTGCTTGCCACTCGATAGCAGGGGCGGAAGTTGGCAGCGTTTGTTCTACCTGTTGCAAGGCGTGCACTATCGCCTGCCGCGCCGCCATTTCCCGCCCATCTTCCGCGAGCTGTTTCGCTGTCGCAACCGCCGCTGTAATCATTTGTTGGGCATCGGAATGACGATGAAGCGCCGGAATCGTTTCCGTTTGAATCGTTTTCAACACCGATTGGATATTCGCTTCCCGCTGCACCACTTTCATCGCTTGCGCCACGATGAAAGATGCAGGACGAACCTGCCCGTCTAATTCGGAAAGCGCCGTTGAAAGCTGTTCTTTCTGAGTATAGAGAGCCTGTTTGAGTTGCTGAAAAATAGGATTGTCCGCTACCGAAAGCTGCTCGATTGCATCAGAAAGTGACAGCATGCCTTGTTGCACGCGAGAGATGATTAGCTGTTGCGCTTCCGAGCGTGGAGCGGTTTGCACGTTTTCTGCCGCCTCAATAGCCGTTTGCTGCTGTGGCGCCTGTACCACTTTTACAAATTGTTCTTTCGCTTGCTGAATCGTTTGTTCGATGCGGGAAACGACCTCTTCTAACCCGCTTCCCCCACGAACGTTAGGCAAAACCGTTTCCTTTAGTTGCTGCACCGCTTCTTCGACGTGGCGAGCCGACCGAACGATTTGCTTTGCTTCCATCACTGCTTGCTCCAGTGACATGAGTGCTTTTTGCACAGCTTTGCTTTCTAGCGGCTGCTCTGCTTCCATTAATGCCTGCAACAGCTTCGTTTTCGCCGATAGCGGTTGTCCTGAGCGATACAATTCTTCTATGTCATCAAACGTTTTTCCAAGCAGTTGCCGCACCGACTCGTTTGCTTTGACAATCGAAAGTGCTTTCGCCACAATCGGCTCCCGCTCAACTTGCCGGCGCACAAGGCGGAGCGCTTCGCTTGCTGGGGCTTGTTCATTGATTGGCGATTCTTTCCGTTCCGCTGCCATCAGCGCTTGCAATAAGCGACTGCGTGCGAGCGGTTCGTTCGTTTCTTTGAAACGAATCGCTTCCTGTACCGCGTTTCCTAGCGATGTATCGCCCGTTTCCTCCGCATATCGCTTTACGTGTTCAACCGCCCGCGCAAAAATCGGTTCTTGTTGCACTTGTATACGAAGTTCCGGCAAAGACAGCGAGCGCTCCTCGGTCATTCGCGTAAACGAAAAATTCGCATCGATTGCCTGAACGATTTCGCTTAGCGACGCACTAAGCGATTGCCCGTGCAGCGCTTCATGGATTGCTGTTAGCTGCGATACGGTCATTTCAAGCTTTTTACTTGCGGCAACTTGAATCGTTTCTAACTTTTGTTCGACCGTTCCCGTTCCTTCCGTTAAAAACGTCCGCAACGAGGCAACAAGCTCGTTTGTTAGCGGTAGCTGCTTTGCAGCGATAATCTGCGCCGCTTGGCGTAACTCCGGTGTTTCAAAAGAAGGAGGCGCTATCGTTGGCTGCGTAACGACTACTCTCCCCTCGATAATTTCTCCTTGTTGCCCAGTAATTTGCACCGTTAGACGCCCATCTTTCGGCACGTCGCCGTCAAAACGAAACCGAACATCGACACCGCGCAACTGGACAATCGCTTCGCTATCGCTCACTTTCTCTTTCACGATTACTTCATATACGTCGCCCACTTTCATCGTTAATGCAGCAGGTGGCGTTGACCACCGCTGCAGTTGCCCGTATCCCCGTATTTCCATCGACACCATCTCCGTTTTCCGTTTGTTCTATTTTTTATATCGACGAATCGCTAGCCAGTTTGAATGGGAGATTGTTCCCAACAATTGCGGAACGAAAAAAGCGGAAACCGTGTCGTTATTACGCACGAGCAAGCGTGAAAGAAGAAACGTCGCGCACTCCTCCTTGCTTCAATAGACGCGCAGCGTGATAAACGGTCGAACCGGTCGTATAAAGATCATCAATGAGAACGCATTGGTCGTATCGCCACTCCCTCGTACACAAACGAAACTGAACCGTCCGCAGCCGCTCCATCCGCGTCTTTTTCGACTGCTTTTCGGAATCGACGCGTTCAAGCACGTCGGCGATGGGGAGGGAAAGTATTTCGGCAAGCGCTTTCGCTTGGTTAAAGCCGCGGTCATACAACCGCTTTTTGCTCAGCGGAATCGGAACGAGAACAACGTCCGCTGAAAAGTGACGAAAAAATTCGCGGCGGACATCGACGCGAAACGCTTCGACAAGCGCGTAATCGCCACGGAACTTCCAGCGCGTCACAACGTCTTTCATCCACTCATCGTATACATAAACCGACCGATTTTTTGTCAATACATCCCGCCACTCGTCAGCTTGCTGCCAACGAAGGCAATCGGTGCACAATTCCCCGTAGCGGTACGAATCGGAAATGAGCGAAAAGGGCCGATCACACTGGTGGCACCGTTCCCCTTCGATTAACGAAAACGAGCGGCGACACTGTTCACACAATACGTCCGCTTCCTTCACCGTTAAAAAATCGCTCCAGCCTAGCCTCGGTTCATAGCGCTGATGGCAAAGCAAACACATCACCATAATAACCCCCTTTTTCTCGCTTCGTCGTTCATGTCGCAAATATGCCGCTTCGCTTTCACCATCGCTTTTGTTTTTCCGAAATGAAAAAAACGAACGTCCCCGCCTGGATATTGGGCGCTGCGCCCCACTCTTCCGGCAATTTGTACGAGCGCTCCTTCCGTAAATACATCATCTTCTGCCCCAAGCACTGCAACATCGATATTCGGAACGGTCACGCCCCGCTCTAAAATGGTTGTCGTCACTAAAAGCGGAATATTGCCATCACGAAACGATTGCACTTTTTCTTTGCGCGCTTTATCTTCCGCATGCACCCCGACAATGCGGCGGTCGAACCGCTGCAAAATCGCAGCGACTTTTTCCAACAACTCCACATGCGGCACAAACAAAAACGCTTGTTTCTTTTCCTGTAACCGCTTTTCGACCCAAGCGAGCACATTTGTTGGCAACGTCCCTCGGTTTACTTTTTTCCGCCAATTCCCACACCATGCAAACGTCGGAACAGGGAGTGGATAGCCGTGGTAGCGGGCAGGGATCGTGACAGCGGAACGTTTTCCTTGTTTCATTTCTCGCTGCCAATTTTCGTTTGGAGTAGCGGTTAAATAAATGAGGGCAGACGGTTTTGTCCGCGCTTTTTCGGCAGCGTATGCAAGCATCGGCTCAACAGAATATGGGAACGCATCGACTTCATCAATAATCATCACATCAAACGCGCGATAAAACCGTAATAACTGATGGGTGGTTGTAATGACGAGGGACGCTTCTTTCTTTCGGTCTTCGCTGCCGCCGTATAAAGCGATTGTTGAAACCGATGGAAACGCTTGTTTTAAGCGCGGGGCTAATTCAAGAACGACGTCCGTTCGTGGAGTGGCAAGGCATACACGGTCGCCAAGCTCTAGCGCTCGTTGGATGCTAGGAAACAATACTTCTGTTTTCCCTGCGCCGCACACCGCCCAAACGAGCAGTTCTGCGCGCCGTTCGATGGCTTGTACGACTGCATCGGCGGCTCGTTGTTGCGCTTTCGAAAGTGTTCCTGTCCACGCCAACGGATGTGGATAAACGACGCGCTCTGGTGGAACGTTAGAAACAACAAGCGGAGTGCATTCGCTCACTCGCCCCATCGTCACGCACTTTCGGCAATACGTGCATACCGTTTCACAGCGGGCACAAAAAAAGGAAGCAAAGAAATGAGGCGCATCGTTTCCACACCGCATGCAGCGATGCCCTTGTTCGGTAGGAACGACGCCTTTTTGATACGATACATATCCGTTTTCATAATGTGCGTGAAGTTGGTCGAGTGAAAAAGAGAGTTCATCAAGAAGCAGTTGTCTTCCAGCAAGAAACGAAAGAAGTTCAGAAGAAGGAGAAAAATGAGGATTCAGTTCATAGATGGGGATTGTGGCAACTCGGCTGATCGGCACCACCTTTTCTCCCCCAGCCGTTAATGGCTCAGGCACTAAGTTTGTCCCATCATACATAAAACGCATCGTATCCCTCCTGCTAAAAATAATGAGTATGAGGGCTTGGCGCTCCTCCATCAACAGAGGAACGCCATTATGGCCGATACCAAGCAAGACCAAGTGCCCCTTCACCTAAATGCGTACCGATGACCGGTCCGAAATAGCTAATAGTAAATTCGACGTTCGGATATTGCGCCGCGAGCTCGTCTTTCCACGCCGTTGCCTCTTCTAAGCGATTCGCATGAATAATTGCCGCTTTTAACGGTGCGCCGCTTGCTGCGTCTTCTGCGAGCAACTCCTCGATGCGGTTTATCGCTTTTTTGCGTGTACGCACTTTTTCAAACGGCACGATGACTTTCTTTTCAAAATGCAATAGCGGCTTGACTTGCAAAAGGCTGCCGATGAACGCTTGCGCTCCGCTTAAGCGACCGCCGCGCTGCAAATGAATTAAGTCATCGACCATAAAATAGGCGCGAAGCGATTTTTTCATTTCATCTAAGCGAGCAATAATTTCCTCTGGTTTTTTTCCAGAAAGCGCCATCTTCGCTGCTTCGATGACGTAAAACCCTTGCGCCATGCAGCTAATTTCCGAATCGTACGGATACACTGGAATATCGACCATCGTTCCCGCGGTCACCGCCCCTTGGTACGTTCCGCTAATGCCGCTCGATAAATGAATACTAATGATGGCATCGTATTCCTTCCGTAGCGACTCAAACAGCTCCACAAACGCCCCAGTTGATGGCTGCGATGTCGTCGGGAGATGTTTATGCTGCTTTACTTCCGTAAAAAATTGTTCCGCATCGATGTCGATTTCTTCCCGATACGTTTCATTGCCAAACGTCACGCTTAACGGAATCATATGAATATGCAACGACTCGCGCACTTCTTTCGGAATATACGCCGTACTATCTGTTACAATCGCTGTTTTCATCGCTCGTACCTTCCTCATTCGATAGTGGTCTAAGCTTTATTGTAGCGAAAAATGGGACAAATTGCATTAAAAAAGGCTGTCGAACGATTCGACAACCTTCGCTAGCGCACTTCGACCCAGCCGTTTTTAATCGCGACAACGACGGCTTGCGTCCGGTCGCTGACGTTTAATTTTTGCAAGATGTTGCTGACGTGGTTTTTTACTGTTTTTTCGCTAATAAACAGCGCTTCGCCGATGCCGCGGTTGCTTTTTCCATCTGCTAATAGCTGCAACACTTCACACTCGCGGCGCGTTAATAAATGCAATGGCAAACATACTTCGCGCTTTGCCGGCGCTTCTTTTTCATTTTCCCCGGACGCAAGCCGGCGATATTCTTTAATTAAATTATGCGTGACGCGCGGATGCAAATACGAACCACCTTCCGCCACTACTTTCACCGCTTCGACTAACGTATCAGCGTCCATATCTTTTAGTAAATAGCCGGACGCGCCGCTTTTTAACGCATGCATCACATAATTTTCGTCATCATGGATGGAGAGAACGACGACTTTTATATCGGGATATGCTTCAATCAATTGGCGCGTTGCTTCCACTCCGTTCGTGTGCGGCATGTTAATATCCATAATGACAATATCTGGGCGATGCTTTTCGACAAGGGCAAGTGCCTCTTTGCCATCCGCCCCTTCAGCGACGACTTCAAACTGTTCTTCAAATTGCAAAATGCGCTTAACTCCTTCGCGAAATAGACGATGATCATCAATAATGACGATGCGCGTTTTCATCGCTCGTTCCTCCCTTTCTCTGTTGCCTCTACATTAAGTGGAATTTGAATAAAAATCGTTGTGCCGACGCCAAGTTGTGAACGAATATTCATCGTTCCTTCTAGCAGCTCGACACGCTCTTTCATCCCAATGAGCCCGAAGGCGTTTTCTTTTTTTTCCGTCGCATCAAACCCTTTGCCATTATCTTTTACTAATAAAAACAAAAGGTTCTTTTTTATTTCCATTTTCACTTCAATTTCCGATGCATCGGCATGTTTCAGCGCGTTTTGCACCGATTCTTGGACAAGGCGAAAGATCGCGACTTCCAATCGAGCGGGCAGCCGTTTTTCTTCTCCGATATGTACAAACGAAATGCGCGTTTTTTTGTTATACTCTTCCACCGTTTGCAAATATTTGCGAAGTGTAGGAATTAAGCCTAAATCGTCAAGCGCCATTGGTCTTAAATCATATATAATTCGCCGCACTTCGTAAAGAGCTGAACGAACCATTTTTTTAAAATCACGCACTTCGTCAATCGCTTCTTCCGCACTCCTTTCGCGAATGATGCGTTCCATTAAATCTGACCGCATCATCACATGCGCAAGGAGCTGCGCAGGCCCATCATGAATTTCGCGCGATAGGCGCTTTCGCTCTTCTTCTTGCGCTTCAATAATTTTTAGGCCAAACTCTTGCTTTTGCCGCGCCCCTTCAATAAATTCGCTCACTTCGCGGAAATCGCTCGTTAAATAGTTCAATACGACCGTAATTTGCCCGATTAAATGGTCGGCGCGCTGAATCGTTTCTTTTAAGCCTGCGAGTCTTCGTTCCAACTCGTCACGGCGCAGCCGCAATTGTTTTTCTTGTTCGCGAATCATCGTCACTTTCATTTGCAAATCGTGCGCCTTTTCGTACGTTTCACGAATTTCTTCTTCGGAGTAGCGAGAAAATTGGCGATTTACTTCCGACAAACGCTGCCGGGCAAGCCGTGCGTGCACCTCTAATTGATCGGCTTCGCGAATAATTTGCTGGACGCGCCGTTTTGTTTCCGTTAGCTCGTTAAGCAAACGGTCATGCTCTTGGCGCGACTGCTCACCAATTCGGAAAATTTCGTCCTTACTATCGTGCACCGTATTAATCATTTTTTCGACAATTTTATCCAATGCCTTAGCGTTTAATTTTTTATGTGAAGACATAACGTTCCTCCAACGTTCAGTGAAATCCCCGCCCTTCTAGCTATAGAGAAGGGCTTCTTAAGTTAGCATGATAAAAAAACGATAAATTTTTCCGGTGAAAAGTTTTATTGAAGGAAAAAAGTTGTCGATTTATAATAGAAAAAGCGTAATTGTTTTTATCGCCGTTTCATGCGTTTATTTTTAGTATAGCACGTTTTTCTATGGACAGATTAGGAAAATAGACGTTTTTCTACATTCGAACAAAAGTCGCAATGTCGAACGTTTCCGATAAGGGGTGTTTTTCGTTTGTTGCCAATGTACTACACCGTCAAAGGGTACGGAGAAGCAGAACTCGTGATTGAAAAATCACGGTTCATTTGTTATGTGAATCGGGCGACGACAGAAGAAGAAGCAACGCAATTCATTCAAACGATTAAAAAAAAGCATTGGGATGCGACGCACAACTGCTCGGCCTACCTCATTGGCGAACACGACCAAATTCAAAAAGCAAACGATGATGGCGAACCGAGCGGCACTGCCGGCGTTCCGATGCTTGATGTATTAAAGAAAAAAGGGCTGAAAGATACGGTCGTTGTCGTCACGCGCTACTTTGGCGGCATTAAACTCGGTGCTGGCGGTCTTGTCCGTGCCTATAGCAAAGCCGTTTCCGAAGGATTAAAAGCAGCGAAAATTGTCGAGCGCCGGCTCATGCGCGTCATGCGCTTAACGATCGACTACCCTTGGCTTGGCAAAGTCGAAAATGAGCTGCGGGCGTCCGTTTATCCGATTAAAGCCATCCATTACCTCGACCGCGTCGAAATCGACGTATTCGTCGAAGAAGCCGCCAAACAACCGTTCATCGACTGGATCACCGACTTGACGAACGGGAGGGTGGAGATTGTCGAACGAGCGACAGAGTATTTGGAGAATGAAGTAACACTTTAGGGAAAAATATATTTACCGCATCTTTCATTTTTTATAAAATGATATGATGGTACAAACATTGACTTATTCTCAACCGAAAAGAGGGTTTTTATGATTGATTCACGAACGAACAGGAAAGCTGTTAAAAAGAAAAAGAAAAAAAATAAAAAATTTCGCTCTTTTCTTTTCATTGTCCTTTTGTTGCTCATTGGTACCGGAAGTGTTTTCGCCTACCAAATCTATTCTGAAGCAAAACGAGCGAGCGAAAAAATATATGCTGCATTAGATGTTTCCAAATTGAAAAAGAAGCCGCATGAAAACATTGAGATTAAAAAAGACCCGATGACAATTTTGCTCGTCGGTGTCGAGAATCAATACCATGATGAAAAAGGACGCTCAGACGTTATTATGTTGTTAACCGTTAATCCGGTAACGAAAAAAATATATGTGCTAAGCATTCCGCGCGATACGCGTGTCTACATTCCGGCAGAAGGGCGAAAAGATAAAATTACGCATTCTTACAGCTATGGCGGCATCGAAGCAACAATCGCTGCGGTCAACGAATTAATTGACGTACCGATTGATTATTATATTACAACAAACTTTGAAGGATTTGAACAAATCGTTGACTCGCTCGGCGGAGTGAAAGTCGATGTACCATTTACGTTTAAAGCGCAACTGACGGGTTCATTAAAATGGTATACGTTCCATAAAGGGGAAATGGAACTTAACGGAAACCAAGCGCTTGCATACGTACGAATGCGAAAATCTGATCCTAAAGGAGATTTAGGAAGAAACGAACGGCAAAAACAAGTTCTCCGAGCAATTATTGACAAAAGTACGTCAATCACTTCTCTACCGAAACTTGATGACGTGATTGCTAACCTAGGAGACAACGTCCGGACAAACATTCCACCTTCGGATTTGTTGTCGTTTATTTACTTATACAAAAAAATGAAAGATGTCCCTGTGGAGAATCTGCATTTAAAAGGATACGATGATTTCATCGACCATGTGTATTACTATATCCCTGACGAACAATCAGTGGCAGAAATTAACGAAACATTAAAACAAGCATTACAAAAAGACACAAACACATCCTATACACAAAGTAATAGTGAACAAAATTCCAAAGCTTCTAACTAAATAGTTTTTTAGCTAAAAGGGTCCTTGGTCATAGGACCCTTTTAGCACTTTCTTCCGATTGGAAATTTCGACAAAAATCGGTTACTATAAAGATAGGAGAATATTAACGTGCGGAGGGATAGCGTGAAAAAGTGGATTGCTTCTACGATGATTACAGCTAGTTTGCTAGGTTCAACGTTTGCTTCGGTGGAAGCGGCGACAGCGACCTATCCTTTATCGGTAAAAGTTTCGGTCGCAAATGTCCGGCAAAATCCGACAATGACCGCAAAAGTCGTCACGAAATTAAAAAAAGGAACGGCAGTAAAAGCGATTGCTGTGTCGACGGATGCAAAAGGCGCAAAATGGTATAAAGTCGTGCTCGCTAACAACAAAACGGGATGGATGCACGAAACGGTCGTGAAAACTGTCGCTTCTAATCCAAAAACAACGACTGCCGTGAAAAATTCGCAACTAAATAGCGAAAAATCGATCGCTGCTCAATTATCCATTAACGTTTCCGTTGCGAATGTTCGACAAAGCCCTTCGACAAGCGCCAAAGTGCTGACCCAACTGAAGAAAGGCACTGTACTAAAAGCAATCGCTATTTCCGCGGATGCAAAAGGCGCAAAATGGTATAAAGTCGTGCTCGCTAACAACAAAACGGGTTGGGTGCATGAAACGGTTGTCAAGGCTAGCACAAATACATCGTCATCATCTGACAGTACAACGTCATCGAAAAAAACCGTCATCACCAACATGGCTACCCTTTACAGTGCGCCTTCTCTAAGCGCTACAGTTGTTGGAAGTGTCCAACGAAATGACCAAGTCACTGTGCTAGACACAGCCATCGATTCCTTGTTCAACTGGGTAAAAGTCTCCACGTCATCTGGGACTGTTGGGTGGCTTCCACAGTTTGAACTAAACTACACAGTCCCTAAATATGTGTATGCAAAAAACACGGCTGTTCCACTCCAAAGCAACCCGACATGGGTAGACGAGCCAATACAGATGTTAAACATAAATGATCGTCTCCTGTCTTTATACAGTGAGGACGAATGGCTGTATGTCGAAACGCCTGCTGGAGTGCGAGGTTGGGTACTAGAAGAAAATGTTTCTCCCCTTGCTGTTAATAGCCTTACTGCACCGACGATGGAAAACAGCGGGGAAGAACGCTATTTAGAATGGAAAAAAACGAATAATTTTAACGTATCGTATACTGTATTGTCCGGCAACCGTCTAAAAATTACCGGAGCGTTTTCGTATGCAGATATTCCAACATTTTCGATTGACGGCATACAGTCGATTGAGCAAACGGACGCTTCTGTCATCGTGACATTCTCGCCTGGGTATACATTTACGATTCGAAATTACAGCGATCGTTTGTCTATTAAAATCGTTGAAACAGGCTTAAAAGGAAAGAAAATTATTGTGGATGCCGGGCATGGCGGACATGATACAGGCGCCATCGGTCCAACTGGTTTAAAAGAAAAAGAGATTACGTTAAATACGGCATTGCTGTTAAAAGAAGAATTAGAAAAGGCTGGCGCCATCGTCACATTAACACGAAGCACAGACGTTTTTCTCGAATTATTCGAGCGGACAGCCATCGCAAACAATTCGGATTACGATGCGTTTATTAGCATCCATGCAGACTCTTATTCGAAAACATCAACAGGAACGACAACGTACTATAACGTTACTACCAATTTTAACGGACCGAAAAGCAAAACGTTAGCACAATATGTGCAACAATCGCTCGTTGCCCAATTAAAAACACCAAACCGTGGCTACAAAGAACAAGCATTTTATGTGAACCGAAAAAATGAACTGCCTAGTATTCTTGTAGAATTAGCATACGTGTCTAATCCAAATGAAGAAGCATTACTAAAAACGAAAGCGTTTCTCCAAAAGGCAGCGGTTGGCATTCGTCAAGGGCTCGAGCAATATTTTAATAACTTTTAATAACACATTGCTCAACGAAACTACAAGATGGAGGGTTTGCGATGAACGCAAAAAAATGGACGATTTCTCTCGGGCTAACAATCGGAATCGTCACAGGTTCGATTTTTTTCACCCCGACAATCATGAAAGCGTCAGAAGAAGTCATTTTAGCTAGTGTCGACTGGGTAACGGCACAATTAAATCCAATCAAAACGCAGATAACTACTTTACAAGCAAAAATTGATGCCCAGCAAAAAGAAATCGACAGCTTAAAACAACAGTTAGCGAAACAAGCAGCGCTGCCGTCCACTGTTTATGCAACAAAAAGCAAAACAGCTATCCGCAGTGGAGCAAGCACAGTTTACAAAATCGTCGCCTATAAAAACGCAGGAGAATCATTAAAAGTCATTAGCGCTCTCTCCTCTTCGCAAGGAGTATGGTATTATGTACAAGCTTCGTCAACGGTAAAAGGATGGGTGTCCTACAGCGATGTGTCGACAATCAAAGGCACTGCAAGCAGCAGCCAAAAAACAGTCGTAACGATCGCGAAAACAAACATTCGAAAAGGAGCAAGCACGTCTTATCCGATTATTGAAACGGTCGAACGTGGAGCAATGCTTCTGTTCATTCAACCGTTTACAAATAGTCAAGGTGAAATATGGTATAACGTGCAAACAAACAGCGGGAAAAGAGGCTGGATGGCCGGATATTTAGGCGAGGTGAAGTGACGATGAAACACCTTCTTTCGCTTTTGTTTGCCGGCATCCTTTTCTTTGCGCTTCCCGTTTCGCCAAAAGCAATGGAAGTCGTAACGTACGCCAACCCTGTCAATGTTCTTGTGTATCAAGGAAACTCTGTTTCTATTTTAATTAACGGAAACTACCAATTGTTTAATAAACAAACAGGAGCGATTACACCGTTAAGTACGAACACGACGTTGACGGTTCAATACACGCCAACAGGTATTGTCGTTTCTGATGGGACATCCACTTACACATCGACGCTTGGGTTTACGATTCAAGAAACAAAAGGAGTATATGCTCTTTCCTTGCTCAAAGTAAACACCACATTGTATCGCGGCAGCGCGGACATTACAAGCCAAACGAACAAACTGCAAGTGGTTAATATACTTGACATGGAAGATTATTTAAAAGGAGTCGTGCCGAACGAAATGCCGTCCTCTTGGCCGAAAGAAGCGCTAAAAGCACAAGCCATTGCCGCAAGAAGCTATGCGGAAAAAACAAAAGGCACGCTAACAACGAACCCAAATACACAAGTATATGGCGGATATAGCAGCGAAAAAGCGACGACGAACCAAGCAGTCGATGAAACGAAAGGGCTGTACGTCAAATATAACGGTCAAGTCATTCAAGCGTTTTTCCACTCCACAAGTGGTGGGAAAACTGCAAATGTCGGGGACGTATGGAACTCTAACCAAAGCTTATTCCCTTACCTTTCAAGCGTGAGCGATCCGTACGAATCATCGCCGTATAGCAACTGGTCGTTTACGTTTACACCAACTACTATTTTACAGTCGTTCGGCTTTACTGCCTCTTCCACCGTTTTATATGACGTATCCATTACGAAAAAAGGAGTAAATGGCGAAATTGGCGCGGTTACCGTGATGACTTCTGCTGGGGAAAAAACGATTAGTGGCAACGAAAGCACGATTCGTAGCTTGTTTCCGATTAACGATACTCGCTATTACAACAAACTGCTCTCGAACTGGTTTACCATTACCGTTAATAAAGACGGGGGGTTATACGTACAAACCTTGGCAGGAAAAACCCCGCTATATTCATTAAGCGGACAGCAAGTCCAAACAACAGCTGGTGTTCAAGCCATTACAGATGCAGGAAACGTCAAAGTCCAAACGACGGATGGTGTAACTACTATTCCTTCGACAATCGGTACTGTCACTTCAGTAATCGTTAATGGAAAAGGGTGGGGACATCGCATTGGAATGAGCCAGTATGGGGCAAAAGCGTTTGCAGAACGCGGATGGACAGCCGAACAAATTTTGCAATACTACTTCAAAGGGGCTGTCGTTTCTAAATAAAAGAGCCTAGGCGATCATCCTAGGCTCTCTTTCTATTCCGTAAGATGTTGTAGTAAATCATCCACAATGCGAATCCACGAATATTCCTCAACGGCTAATTTTCTCCCGCTCTCTGACATCGTCTTATATTCTTCAGGAGAAATGGCAAGCAAGTGGCGAATTTCCGCTGCGATTCCTTCTGGATTTTCCGGCGGCGCAATCCGACCGCAATGATGCGTTAATAAAATTTGCGCGCTCTCGCCTTCCCCACAATAAAGCACCGGGGTTCCTGTCGCAAGCGCTGGGAAAATTTTTGACGGACGAGCCCCTTTAAATAAATCAATGTTGCGCAACGACACAATGCTGTAATCAGAAATCGAAAAAATTTCCGGCATTTTCGCAACCGGCACTGAACCGTAAAAGGTCACATTATCAAGCTGAAGCTGTTCCTTCATCTCGATTAACTTCTCTCGCTCTTGTCCGTCTCCAACAAATAAAAAGTGAACATTCGGGTGCTCGTTTTTCAACAAAGCAGCTGCCTCTAACACCGCATCTAGTCCTTGGGCATACCCCATCGTTCCTGCATACGTAAAGACGATTTTTCCTTCGAGTCCAATTTCTTTCACGAGTGCTTCGCTTTTTGGAAGCGGACGAAACACGTCCGTATTGACGCCATTCGGCAATAAAAACACATCGCTTGCCGGTTTACCGTGTTTAATCATGTATTCGCGAATCCCTTCGGTTGCCGTCGCAATTTTCCACGATTTTTTATATAAAAAATGTTCCAGCCATGTCGCCATCCGAATGAACGCTTTATTTTTTAAAATCCCTAATTCGACCGCTGATTCCGGCCAAATGTCGGCTACGTTAAATACAAATTTCGCCCGTTTCAGTTTTGCGCCAATATATCCAGTAATCCCTAAAAATAACGGTGGAGAATTGCAAATGATGACATCCGTCGGTTTCGCTTTCCAAAGCGAATAAAACGCGCTAAACGTAAACGAAAAATACGATGCCAACCTTTTCCAAAAACTACCTTTTGGCGATGGGTAAATCCACGTTCGATGGACAGGAATCCCGTCCCATTCCTCAAATAAATAAAACATCCCGCGATACTCTTCTGGAATAACCCCTTTCGGATGATGTGGGAACGCAGTCAACACTTCCACTTGGTGTCCACGTTTGATAAGCTCTTTACTAACCTCATACACCCGAATTTGCGGTGCGCCCGTCTCTGGTGGAAAATGTTGACATAAATAAATAATTCGCATCATGGCTGCAATTTTTCCCGCAAGTAATGTTCTAATTTATCTTTTAAATCTGGGCGCTTTAACGCAAAATCAATCGAGGCCTGCAAAAATCCAAACTTATCCCCCACATCATACCGAGTTCCTTTAATAATGTACGAATAAATTGATTCTTTCGAAAGCAACCGGTCAATAGCGTCGGTCAATTGAATTTCTCCTTTCGCATCTGGTTGCACTTCTTCAAGCATCTCAAAAATCGCAGGAGTTAAAATATATCTACCGATAATCGCCTGTGTAGAAGGCGCTTTTTCTACTGGCGGTTTTTCTATTAATCCTTTCACAGCAAACAATTCCCCATCTTGCCCGTTGTAATCAACTATTCCGTATTTATTCACTTCCGAGCGCGGAACATCTTTTACACCAAGCACGCTTGATTGCACGCGGTTGTATTGGTCGATCATTTGCTTTAATGCTGGGACATCGCTGTCGATAATATCGTCTCCTAATAGTACAGCAAATGGCTCGTTCCCGATAAATTTTTTCGCACACAATACGGCATGCCCTAACCCTAACGGCTCTTTTTGCCGAACATAATGAATGTCAACTAAGTTCGAGATCGACTCGACAACTTGTAACATATCATGCTTGCCCGTCCGCTCTAGTAACATTTCAAGTTCTACCGACTTATCAAAATGATCTTCGATTGCCCGTTTATTGCGGCCTGTCACGATAATAATATCTTCAATTCCTGAATGAACAGCTTCTTCAATAATGTATTGGATGGTCGGCTTATCGACAATCGGCAACATTTCTTTCGGCTGCGCTTTTGTCGCCGGCAAAAAGCGCGTGCCTAATCCCGCCGCGGGAATGACCGCCTTTTTAATCATCTCTCACACCCCGTTCAACGTTTTTTCATATAGTTTCAACATGCCATTCGCATTATCGATCCAATCATAATGTTCTTTCACATGTTGTATGCCGTTTCTCCCCATTCGGTGACGAAGATCTGTATCGCCGAGAAGTTTTTGGAACGCCGCCGCTAACGCTTCTGGATTTTCTTTCGGGACGATCAAACCAGTTATATCTTTTTTCACCACTTCGGGAAGCCCACCGACATTGGAGACAACGACCGGCACGCCGCACGCCATCGCTTCTACAGCCGCTACACCAAAACTTTCGCTATCTTCTGTAGACGGTACAGCAAAAATATCCATTTGATTAATGTAGTTCGGCACCTCGGTGTTTGGTACACGTCCTGTAAATGTCGTCACATGACAAATTCCGAGCGTTTCTACTAGTTGCTCGTACTCTTGGCGCTGCGGACCATCCCCAACAATCAACAAATTCGTGTTCGGATATTGTTGATGAATCATCGCAAACGCCTTAATTAAATCTGCAATGCCGTACTTATCAGAAAGGGCTTTTACCGTTCCAATCGTCACCGTATCCTTTTTCTGTCTTTCCATCGGGCGAAAAATAGACAAATCAACACCAAATGGCGTCACTTCTACAGGCTTATTCGTATATTTTTTCGTTTCCACTGCCATCACATGGCTTGTCGAACAAATCACATCCGCTTTTTTCAACGTAAACTCCACAATAGTGCGATTGATCGCATGTTGCTGCGGAAATTGGTAAATATCCCGTCCCCACACCGAAACGTAAAAAGGGTGATAATTCGCTAACGCCCCGACAAATCCATAACTCGACACGTAATGCGCGTGTAAAATGTCGGGTTGGAACGAAGCAAGCTGTTTTTTTAAGGCGAATACGCTCGAAATATAGGAGAATTTCCCGGGAAACCACTTCGGCAATACCCATGTTTCGACTTCTTTCGCATTCTCTGGCGAATAATGATCTTTAAACGTAATCACTTTGACATCAATGCCTTGCTGCTGATAAAACAAGGCCCATTTATGGGTGTGAATCGATTTGCTTGGGGCTAACAGCGCTACTTTCATGTGTCCTCCCTCGTTAACGTTTGCTTCACTTTTTCCACTCTCGCAAGCCAAGAATGTTTTTGCATAAATGTTTCCGAAATTCGCTGACGATAATATTCGCTTCGTTCAATCATCGTGCGAATCGCTTCGGCCATCGACAGTGGGGTATCTTCACAAATAACCCCGTATTCATCCGTTTCAATAAACCGCTGCTGCGCTAAGCAATTCGTCGCCACTACCGGCAATTCATTCGATAAATATTCCACCAGCTTTACCGGTACGGAGAAATCGTTGTATTCGCTGCGCAAGCGAGGAATAAACGCAAAATCCATTTGCTCGTATAGCCGATCTAGCTCGGCACCGCTAATATGTCGGACATCGACACCTAAACGGTGAATACGAGCTTTTTGTTCTTCGGGCAACGCTTCATACTCATTTTTCCGGCAAACAATGGTTAAATGAAGAAGCGGTGTTGGTTCATTCACTAATTCCAATGCATCAAGAAGCAAAAACAACCCGTAGTCTTCGTTATTAATGCCCCCGACATATACGGCTGACGCAACGGAATCGTTTCGTGTTTCTCGTTCAATCGCCCGTTGTTTCCCTCCCGGTGGAAGGTCGGTCATCGGACGGTTAATCGCTACATATTTCCCCATTTCATTGCTCGGTAAAAAAATGACGTCGCAATATGCTTCATAAAACCGCTCTTCCAACCGATAAATCGTTTGCATTACTTTCTTTTTCCAACCTTTTAACGGGTAAAGCTCGTCGAATTTCCAATAAACGTCTCGGTAAAACACGCCGACAGGTACGTTTCGTTTTTTTAAGTAGCGCAATATCGTCCAGTCGATAAACGGTTTTTTCGGCTTATGTCCTGGGTCTGTTAACCATAACGGAATCGTTTGGTTTTCCATATAGCAAAACCAAATGTCTTCTAGTTCCCCGCTATTGACGAGCTGACGAAATTGTTTCTCTCGTTCGGCTGACGTCCCAGAAATGAACAATATATTTACTCCATTTCGGCTTCCCCATTCGCAAAACGCCTTATACATTTCATGCGGTCTTAGTTTAGAGCCGCTGTTTGCTTGCTCCGCCAGCGTAAACGGATAATAGACGAGCACTTTTTTCATCGCAATCCCTCATCGAACACGAATTTTTTTCAACATCCCTCTTTTTTCAAGCCATGGCCAGACGTCTTCTTTTATACGCAAAAACAGCACTATTCCACCGAAAAGTATGACAAGCAACACCCAAATCGGATTAAATAAAAAGTCCGTAAATCCGCCGACAATCGTTCGTGGAATGTTGACAGAAAAATAAATGAACAAGCTAACAAACACCGGATTCTTCGGCAACCGAAGAAAACAAATGTATAACAGCTGAATCATCATCCCAATATAAACGGTCCCGACGATGATTCCAAGATAACCAAAGTTTGCATATGCCTCCGCGACAAATAGCGTGTTGAGCACCCCACCTGTACCGTCTTCAATCCTCTCTGGAAACACGTGCGCCATCACTATCCGTGCCGAACGAACGTTATCCACATCAAACAAGCTTGTCAAAATAGAAGGCAAGCTTCTTCCATGCAAAAAAGGAAGCGCCTCCCCAAACAAATTTAAATGTAAAAATGTCGGAGCGATTTGTGCGAAAATCATTCGCCCGATTGGTCCTTTATTATATGACAAAAACGATTCGGCATCACGTACTCCTTGAATAACAATATACATTCCGACTAAGGCAATGCTGCCCACTACACTATATGCCAGCACTTTTGCAGCCGATAATTTCGTTTTTCCAATGTAAATGCGCACAAGCAAAAACATAATCAAATAGAAGAAAATTGGCGATTTTGCCAAATCATATATACTGACAAAGACGGCCCCGGCAAACAAAACAAGAAATAACAATTTCCAACGCGCTTCATTTGTAAGCACAGCAAAAATGTATGCTATTAGCGACAACAATGGCGTTAAGGAGAGAGCGAAAATGTTACGAAACAATACATTTCCTTTAAAATGCATCGAAGCAGCAATTCGCAGTTCTGCTAAACTTGTATCTCCATGCCCTACCAGTAGTGCGAAAATAGGCACTTGTGGCGTCTTCCAAATCGTATATAAAATCGCTAATACACTTACAATCGATAAGGCAAGAAACCAATAAAAAAACTCGTTTCCATTCGCTCCTATTGGTTGAACAGGGCTCTGTAAATACCGATGAAATTCATGTTTCGGATGAAAGCCACATACTCGCGAAATAAATAGCATCGCAAGCGGCAAACAGACCATCACGAAGCAGACAACGGCAAATCCAATCACTCGGTACTCTTCCGGTCGAAATAATTTTTCCGTCATATAGTAATGATCGATTCCTAGCACAATCAATAAAGAGCCAATAAAACTAGAAATAAGTAGCGAATAATAATACACAAGCGACACAAGATTTGGTTTTACAACCGACAAACTGCCAGAGACATATCGAAACAATCCCGTCGACACCACTAGTACGATTAACCAAATAACAACATATAGCATCCTAATGCACCCTTATACGTGCTCAATTGCCTCAACAATTTTTTCGGCTGCTTTTCCGTCGCCAAATACGTCGGAATACACTGGACGAACATCTTTCTTTACCGCAGCAACAATTTTTTCGACGTCTGTGCCTACAAGAATGTTTGCTTCTGTTTCTAACGTTTCGACCCATTCCGTTTGTTCACGCACAGTGACGCACGGAACTTGCATAAAATATGCTTCTTTCTGCACACCGCCCGAGTCAGTAATAATTTTTTTCGCATTGCTTTCTAATGTCAGCATATCTAAATATCCGACCGGTTCAATCACTTTTAAATTCGGAATCGCTTCTACGCTCAGGCCGTATGACGCTAATTTATACTTCGTGCGCGGATGCATCGGCCATACTTTCACTTCTTCGATTTGCGCAAATGCTTCCAAAATATTTTTCATATTTTGTACATCATCTGTGTTTTCGGCACGATGAATGGTAATGAGGTGGTATTGCTTCGCCTCTAATCCAAGATCAGCAAGAATCGTTGATTTTTCTTGTGCCAATTCTTTATTGTATAACACCGCATCGTACATGACATCGCCGATGTTCAAGACGTTGCGAGTAATATTTTCGTTCTTTAAATTCTCCACTGCGGTATCTGTCGGACAGAATAAAAATTCGGATACATGATCAGTCATAATTCGATTAATTTCTTCCGGCATTTTTTTGTTAAAACTGCGCAAGCCTGCTTCCACATGAATAACAGGGATATGGAGTTTCGCAGCGACAAGCGCCCCAGCAAGCGTCGAGTTCGTATCGCCATATACGAGCACATAATCCGGCTGCTCGTTTAGGACGATTTCTTCTAATTTAATCATCATTTCGCCCGTTTGTTTGCCGTGAGTACCTGAGCCAACGCCAAGATGATAGTCTGGTTTTGGAATGTTCAATTCCGCAAAGAAAATATCCGACATGTTCGCATCGTAATGCTGCCCAGTATGAACGATAATTTCCGTATGCTTCTTCCGCAAGACGCGCGACACAGGAGCTGCTTTAATAAACTGCGGGCGCGCCCCTAAAATAGTAACAATTTTCATAGCCCATCCTCCTCGTAGTTAGCATTTCCATTATGACACATTTTCCAT
Organism: Anoxybacteroides voinovskiense; assembly: GCF_014196205.1. Lineage (GTDB taxonomy): Bacteria > Bacillota > Bacilli > Bacillales > Anoxybacillaceae > Anoxybacteroides > Anoxybacteroides voinovskiense. The sequence goes on from NZ_JACIDE010000008.1 coordinate 102,932, forward strand.
CACCGATTGCCGCCGAAAATCACGATCGACACGACTTATAGCTACCGTTGCAAGAAAATAAACCCAACTTCCTAAAATAAATAACATGCTCAAATGTTTTTCCTGCACATAAACAATGGCAACAGTACTAATCATCATATTCACAAATAAAAAAGCCATTTTCGCAAATGACACTGGCACATAATATACTTGTTGGCTTTTTCGAAAAATGAACCATACCGCAAAGGCGTATGTGACGACGTTAGCAATGACTGCCCCCCAACTAACGAAAAACGGCACGAGCGTAAAGTTTAGCACTATATTCATGAGCGCTGCAATCATAAATATACGAGTAATATAACCTGTTTCTTTTTTAAAGAACAGACCGACTGAAATAATTAAGTAATAGAAGTTTAAAAAGGTGACACACGACAAAAAAGGAATATATGGATACGCTTCATAATAGTCAGAAGTAAAAAATGTTCTCATGACCCACGGGCTAACTGTCGCTATTGCCATCACCCCAACAAGCCCTAAAAGCAATAACGCCATATAAATTTTTGCAAATATATACGGACTATCCTTTTTGTCTTTTACCGACATCGAATACGGACGCCACGCCATCTGCACCCCGCTTGTAATAAGCGTAATCATCATCGCTAAACGGAGGGCAACCCCGAACACGCCAACCTCTGCAAGCGAAGCAAACCGTTGAATGAAAAATGTGCTGGAATTGGCAATTACCCAAAACGCAATCGATGTCGGTGCTAACGGCGCAGCATACGCCAATAACTCTTTTAACACCGACCAATCGATGCGAAACTTCAAATAGTTCCATGTCATGCGCAACATCATGATAAACACGACAACGCTGCTTACTAGCCTTCCGATAAACAAAGCGCTTGGAGTAGGCGAGAAAAACTTTAGCGCCATATAGGAAAGAACAGCAACAAGCAACATTTTCAACACAGTAAACAGCACGACTTGCTTTGTTTGAAACTCGAAGCGCATCACTGTTGTTACTACAAGAAAAATCGTATCTAAAAGCAATGTCAATAAATTCACATATAGCAAATCGACATAGTGTGGATTTTCTAATATTTTTTCCGAAAACCACGGACCAGCGATGACGACAAGCAAAAATAACACTGCAACAACAAACAGACGAAAATACATGACGTTTTGCACGTACAACACTCGCTTGTCCTCATCTTTCGTGTCGTAATAATAAAAAGACAAAGCAGAGTCCGTTCCGAAAATTACTAAAAACGTTAACATCGATGTCAGCCGATCTAAAATATCCACTACTCCGTATTGCGTCTTCGATAAAAAACTCGTGTACACCGGCAACATCACAAACGCAATCAATTTAGTGCCTACGTTCATGAATGCGTAAAGGAGCGAATCCGCTCCTAAACGCTTAATTTGTGATAGCAATTATAACAACTCCCGTTCATCCACCATTTTGCTGAATTTCGCTGGAAGCCCTTTAACGACTGTTTTCGGTTCGGTATCTTTTGTTACAAGCGCACCTGCAGCGACAAACGTTTCTTCGGCAATTGTAATACCTGGCAAAATAATGGAAGCTCCACCGACACGCGCACCGCGTTTAATCGTTGCGCCTTTAATTTTCGAGAATCGTTCTTCTGTTCGCCCCATGTAATTGTCGTTTGTCGTTGTGACACACGGCGCGATAAACACGTGGTCTTCTAACGTCGAATACGCAGTAATATAAGAATTCGATTGAATCTTTGTCCGGTCGCCAATTTTTACATAGTTTTCTATACATACTCCGCGCCCAACAATGACGTATTCGCCGATTTCCACGTTTTCCCGCACGCTTGCTAAATCCGCTACGAGCGTATTTGCTCCAATTACCGCACCGCGATAAATGACCGCATTCGCACCAATCGTACAATTTTCACCGATAACAAGTGCAGGTACGTCGCCGGTAAGTTTGACAGTACTCGTTTTGGCTGGTTTTGGCGGTTTCCCGAGCACAGCGCCATCGGCGACGGTCGTTCCGTCGCCAATGACCGTTCCTTCATGAATGGTCACGCGATTGCCGATGGTGACATTTTTTCCGATTTTTACCCCTTTTTCAATGACCGTAAAATAACCGACTGCTACTGTTTCATCAAGCATAACTGAAGGATCAATAAAGTTCATCTGTCTTTTCTCCTCACCGTTATAGTTTTACGTACTTGTTCGGTTTTTCCACATCTTTTAACGCGTTACGCGTATCGAAAATGACTGGGCTATTTTGTGCAATCATTTCATAATCAAAGGTCGAATGATCGGTTGTAACGAGTACGATGTCAGACCGCTGCAACAATTCTGGCGTCAGTGCTACCGTTTCAATGACGCGGTTGCACGCGCGGAACGATGGAACATATGGGTCAACGACCGTAAATTCCGCTCCATGTTGCTCTAATAACTCGACAATTTTTAATACTGGGGATTCTCGCACATCGTCAATGTCTTTTTTATACGCAACCCCTAGTACTGTCACTTTTGAACCGCGAAGTGCTTTTCCTTCTTCGTTTAAAATGTGCATCGTACGATGGATGACGTATTCAGGCATCGCGTTATTAATTTCCCCCGCTAATTCAATAAGGCGTGTATGGTAGTTATATTCGCGCGCTTTCCATGTTAAATAGAACGGGTCAATCGGGATGCAATGTCCGCCTAACCCTGGACCTGGGTAGAACGCCATAAAGCCGTATGGCTTCGTTTTCGCTGCTTCAATGACTTCCCACACATCGATGCCCATTCGTTCGCAAAGAATCGCCATTTCGTTTGCTAAGGCGATATTAATATGGCGGAACGTATTTTCAAAAATTTTCTCCATTTCAGCGACTGCTGGGCTTGACACTTCGTGAACATCGCCTTCTAGTACCGAACGATAAAGTGCCGAAGCGACTTTCGTACATTTTTCTGTCACGCCGCCCACCACTTTTGGCGTGTTTTTCGTTTTAAACACCTTGTTCCCTGGGTCGACGCGCTCAGGAGAATAAGCGACGAATACTGTTTCTCCAACGACCAATCCTTTTTTCTCTAACGCTGGCTTAACAATTTCTTCTGTCGTTCCAGGATACGTCGTAGACTCTAGGACGACTAACATACCTTCGTGTGCATATTTAGCAATTTCATTCGCGGAGCTTTCCACATAGGACGTATCTGGCTGATGATGCTCATCAAGCGGTGTCGGAACAGCAATCGCTACCGCGTCCACTTCCGCAATGCGCGCATAGTCCGTTGTTGCTTGTAAATAACCTTGTTTCACCATTTCATGTAAATCTTCATCGACGACATCACCGATATAGTTAATGCCTCTATTTACTTGGTCTACCCGGCTTTGTTGAATATCAAAACCAATAACTTTAAAGCCCGCTTTTGCTTTTTCCACCGCAAGCGGCAAGCCGACATATCCTAACCCGACTACTCCGATGACTGCCTCTTTTTTCTCAATTTTATTTAATAATTGTTCGTAATAGTTCATTGTGACCGTTCCTTTCTTATGATAGTATAACCTTTCTTCCTGTTTCTGCTGATTCTAAAATCGCTAAAATAAGCTTCACAGGCGCAAGACCGTCTTCTCCTGTCACAATCGGCTCGCGATCTTCTCGTATCGCTTGAATCATATCTTCCACAATGCACTGATGTCCTGGTTTTCCAAATGGGTCGTTATTAATTTCGGCAATGACTTGTGCTTTTTCTTCTTCTGTTACTCCTTCGATATCCCACGTCTCAATAAAATTCGCTGTTCGACCGCCAATTTTCACCGATGCTTTTTCGCCGAAAATCGCAATCGACTCTTCTAAGTTTTTCGGATAAATCGTAGTAGCCGCTTCAATGACTCCGAGCGCTCCGTTTTTAAACTGCACGACGGCTGCCGCCACATCTTCTGTTTCAATATGGCGCAGCCTTGTCGCCGCCATCGCTTGCACCGATTCGACTGGCCCCATTAACCAAAGCATTAAATCAAGGTCATGAATCGCTTGGTTCATCAGCACGCCGCCATCAAATTCTTTCGTCCCGCGCCATGGCGCTTGGTCGTAATAGGCTTGGTTGCGATTCCAACGAACGGTAGCGTTGGCGTGGCTCAGTTTCCCAAATGCCCCTTCTTCCATTTTTTGTTTCAACTTTTGAATCGCTGGGCGGAAACGGTTTGGATGAACGACGGCAAGCTTCACGCCGTTTTCTTTCGCCACTCGAATCATTTCTTCCGCGTCTTCTATTTTTAACGCCATTGGTTTTTCGACAATGATATGGCGTTTATAGTTTGCTACAATATTCGTCAGCTTCGCATGGAGCCCAGAAGGTACGCATATGTTAACGACAGCAATATCTTCATTTTCTTTTAACATCGTTTCTAAATCGGTATATGTTTTCACTTCTTCTGGAAATCCTGTTAAACGCTCTCGGTTCGTGTCGCACACCGCGGCAAGCACCGCTCCTTCGGTGTTTTCAATCGCTTCAATATGTTTTTTAGCGATGTGCCCCATCCCGACAATCGCAAATTTAACCATGATAGTACCTCCTAGCATCGAACACATACTTCATCAAAGTAAGGAAAATAAAAGTCAAAAACACGCCGAAGACAAGACCGCTCGCAATCGATTCTTTTGCATACGATTTCGATGGAGCGACTACTTCGGAAAGAACCGATGGCTTTTCATAAAATGCTAAATCGCCGCGAACACGATTTGCCGTTTCCATCGTTTTCGTTAAATCGTTTTGTGCCTCCACTAGCAAATCGGTTGTACTTTCGATTTGCTGCGGGGTGAGAGACGATGAGTTGAGTTTTTCGTTATAGCGGTCAATCAATGCCTGCAATGTCTTCGTCCGCTCGTCTAACGAGTTCAAATACGTATTTGTCACATCAAGCCGTTCTTTCGAATGTCGTTGCAGTTTTTCGTTATAATCTGCAACAATCGTATGCAAATCTTGTTGCACGCTTTTTTCATCATTTCCTTTTACCGTGATTTTTACGTATTTTTCTTCCGGCACCACAATATCGACAGTATTTTTCACATTCGGCAGTTGCGCCATAATATTATCTGGGTTTGTTAAATCTGATACGTTAATCGACCCGGTAAACACGAGCGCTTTTCCGGTATATTTAGCGTGGTTCATTACAAGTTGTACACCGAAAAACATTAGTAGCGCCATCACCGGTGGAATGATCACAAACCAAATTTTCTTTTTCCAAAAATACGAAAGATATTCGTATAACACGAACCTTTGTTTTTCCGCTGACAAAAGACTCACCGTCCTTATTCTAACTATTTTCGCATCTGCAGATATTCAGTAAGAAAACGCCCCCTGCACGCAAGCGGCGACGTTTTCTCATCGTATCACTTTTTAGGCGTGTTTATTAATGAATAAAAACTAGTGGACGCTACCTTAGCTTTTTTACCGACTGGCCGAAAAGCTTGTATGTAGCGGCTATGTTTTTTATAAAATAATACGCCCGTAATCACTTTTTATAAAACTCGGCAATTTTCTCGACAACGTATTGTTGTTGCTCTACTTTCAATTCTGGGAACATCGGCAATGATACCGCTTCTTTTGCTGCTTTTTCCGCTTCTGGAAGATCTCCTTCTTTATAGCCGAGCTCTTGGAATACTGGTTGTAAATGTAGCGGAAGCGGGTAATATACCATTGTCGCTACCCCGTTTTCTTTTAAGAACGCTTGCAGCTCGTCGCGTTTCGGTACACGAATCGTATATTGATGGAAAACGTGGTAATGACCTTCTACTTCCACTGGCGTTACGACAACGTCACCAAGCATTTCATTTAATAGGTGTGTATACGTTGACGCGCGTTCACGACGCAATTCCGACCACTCATTCAGGTGCGGGAATTTCACGTTTAAAATCGCTGCCTGCATTTCGTCTAAGCGGCTATTGTATCCTAAGACGTGATGATAATACTTTGGTTTACTTCCATGCACACGAATGACGCGGCATTTTTCCGCAATTTCATCATCGTTCGTCACAATCATGCCGCCGTCCCCGTAAGCACCTAAGTTTTTCGTCGGGAAGAAGCTGTACGTTGCCGCCGTACCAAGCTCACCAACGTTTTTCCCTTTATATTTTGCGCCGATCGCTTGCGCAGCATCTTCAATGATAAAAAGCCCGTGCTTCTTCGCGATTTCTACAATTGGATCCATATCGGCCATTTGTCCGTATAAGTGAACCGGAAGAATCGCTTTCGTTTTTTCCGTAATCGCTTCTTCAATTTTTGCCGGATCGATGTTAAACGTGACTGGGTCAATGTCGACAAATACTGGTTTCGCTCCTGCGCGGACAATCGCACCGCCTGTTGCGAAAAATGTAAATGGCGTTGTAATTACTTCATCCCCAGGCCCTACCCCAGCGGCTTGTAATGCTATATGTATCGCATCGCTTCCATTCCCGCAGCCAATGCCGTGCTTGACGTTACTATAGGCCGCGACGTCGGTTTCTAACTTTTTGACATGATCGCCTAAAATAAAACGCGACGAGCTCATCACTTCGTCTAATACCGTTAACATTTCTGCGCGTAAACGTTGATATTGCTCGCTTAAGTCTAACATTGGTACTTTCATGAAAATTCCTCCAATAAGTTGGTATCAATTTATAACACGTTTAGTTTATCACATTTTTTTCTTCATATAGTGCTCTTTTTTGACAAAATTCGTATATTGTTATCGAAAAAACCGTTTGTACCTACGAAAGACACAAACGGTCAACCTGTTGTTTATCGGTGATCGCCATATACTTTTCTTCCGCCGCGAACAAGTTTGCGAACAATTGTCATAAACGGCTTGTACTGTTCATTGACAAGCCCGATTACTTCTGCCAATACTTCTCCTAAAATGAGCAACCCGAAAAGAATTAACACCGATTGCCATAGCGTCGACGAAGAAAATAAAATCGCACTAACGCCAAACATAATGCCAAAGCAGTAAATAAGTAGAACCGTGTTTCGGTGCGAAAACCCAAGTGCCAATAATCGGTGGTGCAAATGTGATTTATCCGGCGCCGAAATCGGCTTTTTATTGACGATGCGGCGGATAATCGCAAACGTCGTATCAAAAATTGGTACCCCTAAAATAATAACGGGTACGACAAAACTAAACAACGTCACACTTTTATACAGACCAAGAAGCGACAATACAGAAATGGCGTACCCTAAAAATAACGCGCCTGTATCGCCCATAAAAATTTTCGCTGGATGGAAGTTGTAGAATAAAAAGCCAATAATGCTGCCTAATATAATAAGGGATAAAGTAAAAATCAACATCTTGCCCGCCATTCCGGCTAGCGTGGCAATCGTCGCAATCCCAATAGCAGAAATACCTGCCGAAAGGCCATCAAGACCGTCAATTAAATTAATTGCGTTCGTAATGCCAACAATCCAAAAAACAGTCACTGGATAACTCCATAGCCCAATATCAAATTTACCTATAAATGGAATCGATAGCAATTCCACCTTTAATCCTGACGCGACAACGAGACAAGCCGCCAATAACTGTCCAAGAAACTTGACCCTTGGCGAAAGCTCGTACAAATCATCCAGCATTCCAATCAAAACGATTAAGATGGCGCCAACCGTAATGCCTGTCACTTTCTCGTGATACACCCCTCCGACAAAATAACCGACGGTGACACCAATAAAAATCGCCAATCCCCCGAGACGCGGCATAATACGCGTATGCACTTTTCGCTCATTCGGTTTGTCGATTGCACCGATTTTAATCGCAAACTTTATCACCAAAGGCGTCACAGCAATAACTGTCAGAAATGACACAAAAAACGCCAAAATTGCTTGCATGTTCATAAACAGATCACCTTTGACCTATAAATAGTTACACATCATTTTTATGTTACCACATAAGCGGCGTAAATCAATCTTTTTTTGCTTCAAAACATTCGGCAAGTTTGGATAATCCAATGGATATTTGTATTTTTTTCCTAATACAATTCCATGCAGTTGCACTTTGCCATAGTATGTTATAATTCGTCTAGGAATGAATTTAAGTAGGAGAGGGAACTATGCTAACAAAAGTGAAAGAGCTGTTTAACGAAAGTGCCCGCGATATCAAACGGTTGCGCAAACTTGTTGACAAAGTGAACGAGCAAGAAACATACGTCGCTTCGTTAAACGATGAACAGTTGAAAGCAAAAACGATGGAGTTTAAAGAACGTCTCCAGCAAGGACAAACATTAGATGATTTAAAAATTGAAGCGTTTGCTGTCGTGCGCGAAGCCGCAAAACGCGTGCTTGGACTTCGCCATTATGACGTACAGCTAATCGGCGGCTTCGTTTTACATGAAGGAAATATTGCGGAAATGCAAACGGGAGAAGGAAAAACGTTAGTTGCGACGCTTCCGAGTTATTTGCACGCCCTTGAAGGAAAAGGGGTGCATATTATTACCGCCAACGAATATTTAGCGCGGCGCGACCGAGAACAAATGGGGAAAGTGTTCGAATTTTTAGGGCTGTCTGTCGGCCTAAACATTTCGCAAATCTCTCCGCAAGCGAAAAAAGAAGCGTATCAAGCGGACATTACATACGGAACAGGGACGGAATTTGGCTTCGATTATTTGCGCGACAATATGATCTATGATATTCGCGAGAAAGTGCAGCGCAAGCTTCATTACGCCATCGTCGATGAAATTGACAGCATTTTAATCGATGAAGCGCGCACGCCGCTCATTATCGCAAACAAATCGAGCATCGGCGCTGAATTGTTCCAAGTAACCGCACAAATCGTTCGGCAATTTAAGCAAGACGAAGATTACGAATTGTATCCAGAAACAAAACAAATCTTTTTAACCGACGCTGGAGCAGCAAAAATTGAACAAGCGTTTGGCATTGATAACTTATACGATGCCGAGCATCAAGCGTTGTTGCATAACGTTATGCAATCGCTGCGCGCGTTTGTGATTATGAAACGCGATGTCGACTATATCGTCAAAGACGGAAAAGTGCTTCTCGTTGACCAATTCACTGGACGCATTATGGAAGGACGGACGTTCAGCGATGGGCTTCATCAAGCAATTGAAGCGAAAGAAGGTGTCGAGATTACAGAAGAAAACGACGTGCAAGCAACGATTACCATCCAAAACTACTTCCGCATGTACGAAAAATTATGCGGCATGACAGGAAGCGCAACCCCGTCGAAAGACGAGTTTTGGGACACGTATCATTTGCATGTCGTCACCATTCCAACAAACAAGCCACGGCGCCGTGTGGACATGGACGATCTCGTCTATCGCACATATGAAGCGAAAGCGAAAAAAATTGTTGCTGAAGTAAAAAAAATGCACGATCTCGGTCGCCCTGTCTTAATCGGGACGACATCGATTGCGCAGTCGGAACGATTGTCAAAGTATTTAACGAAACATGGCATTCAACACCAAATTTTGAATGCGAAAACAGAAGAAGACGAAGCACGAATCATTGCCCTTGCTGGACAAAAAGGGCAAGTGATGCTCGCAACTAACATGGCAGGACGAGGAACAGATATTTTATTAGGAGAAGGCGTCGCAGAGCTTGGCGGCTTGCATATTATCGGCACTGAACGTCATGAAAGCAACCGGATCGACATGCAGCTGCGCGGTCGTGCGGGACGACAAGGAGACCCAGGCTCTTCGCAATTTATCATTTCGTTAGAAGATGAACTGTTCAAATCATATGATAAGGAAGAGCTAGAAAAATGGCTTAGCAAAGTGAAAACAAATGACGAGGGGCTCGTTATTTCTCCAGACCCTGTAAAATTTGTCCGCAAAGTGCAAGAAACAGTCGAACACGCACATTATTCGGCTCGCGCCCATTTATTAAAGCTCGACTCTGTCATCGATCGACAAAGCAAAATCATCTATCAAATGCGCGACCGCATTTTAGCGTGTGAACCGACAGAGATGATGGCAGAAATACTGGAGTATATCAAAAACTATTTAACACAAACAATCGAAAAATATTGTTTGCCAGACGTTTTTTATGAGGAATGGAACACGAAAGGCTTGTATGAAGAATTGTCGTTCGTATTTTTACGCTTCCATAAAACGTGCGACGATTTAAAAGAACTAGAAAAAGAGCAGATCGAACAAATCGTTTTCGAAGAATATGAGAAACTAAAAGAAGACTTATTCACACTAAAAGACGACGAGTCGCTTGCCGCTCAGCTCAAACGATTTATGATTCAAACAATCGATTCGCACTGGATTCGTCATCTCGATACGATTACGAACATAAAAGATGGCATCCATTTGCGTGGATACGGCCAAGAAGACCCGTACCGCCTATTTGAAATCGAGGCGTTTCATGAATTTGTCCATCTCCAGCAAGAAATTCAAGCCGATATTTCGATTCGCTTTATGAACTACGTCAAAAACCAATTTGAGTTAGACGGCAATGAGGAGGGTACGGAATGATTTTTAAACGAAAAACAAAAACAGCAGCACCGAATGCAGAAGCACTTTCTCATTCGACTTCTAAGGAAGAACAAACGATAGAGGAAGTAAAGACAACGCTATCGTTCCATCCGGACTGGGACGTATCGCCACAGGAGCGATACGTCTACCAGTTTCATCACCAGCAGCTTCCGCCGCTAAAACCGAATCAACTTTCCATTTCGGGAATGAAGCTGATTGAATACAACGACGGGTTTGTTGTCGTCGCCTTTTTACGAAGCACACTGCCGAAACCAGTCCGGTTTGAGCAAATCAACTTGCTGCTTTTAGATGAGAACGGACAAGCCATCGCCAAGCGGGCATTTGCGATGGACAGCTTTGGGGAGCTTCCGCCGATGACCGCAAGACCGTGGCGCTTCCTCTTCTCGGCGGAAGATAAACTCGTAGACAAAATTCCACAGGAAGGGTGGAAGATTGCGTTTGAACTAAAACAAGCTCCGAAGCGCGAAGACCATCGCCTCGATTTAGAAGCAAGCTGGGAACAAGCGTTATCGACGCAGCAACGCGAACATTTACAAAAATTAATCGAAACATTGCCGCCGCTTTCTGTCGGAGAAATTAACTTTATGGGGCTTGAAGCAAAACTCAATGAAAAGCGCGATTTAGTCGTCACGTTGCTCATTCGCAACGGAAGCGACAAACATATTCAGCTCGAGCAAATCCCGCTCGTCGTGGAAGATGCGTCTGGCGATGTCATTTGCAAAGGGGTATTTCAGCTAGAGCAATTCGAAGTAAAAGCGAATACAAGTAAACCGTGGACGTTTATTTTCCCAGCTACTCTATTGCTAAAAGAAGATGTGAATTTAACGAAATGGAAAGTATACCCGCCAAAAGCATAAGAAAAGCGCGTAAACTTCGCTAAATAGGTTTAACCGTCCCAGCGCTAGACGGAGCGAATTCCACCGATGTGAGCTTTAAAGACAAAAAAGATGCTGTTTCGAGCAGGGAAAACTCCTTGCTTCAAACAGCATCTTTTTATGTATTAATGCCAGCCAAGGCGGTTATAGCTTTGTAACGCAGCCACTTCTTCGTCGCTGTCGAAGTAACGGCGCGCTCCTAAATATGTTTTTCGCCAATACGACTCATCTAAATCAGAGATAATGACCCCTTTATCGCTTGCATGGATAAATTTATCGTCCCCGATGTAAATGCCCGTATGAGAAGCCGTTTTTTTATACGTCGTAAAAAAGACTAAGTCGCCAACAGCCAACTCTTCTTTCGACACTTTCTTTCCGCGCCGGTACTGCTCTTCTGCTGTTCTCGGAAGGGAAACACCAAACTCTTGGTATACATACGTGACAAATCCAGAACAATCAAAACCTTTCGGCGTCTTTCCGCCCCATTTATACGGAACGCCGACGTATTGCTTGCTAAATGCAACGATGTCTAATTCTTCCGCAAACGCATAATGCCCGCTCAAAAACACAAAAAGTGAAACGATTACCATCGCCAGCCGTTGTTTCATTTGTCTCCCCCTATCAAAGCAACTCGCTCTTTCCCTTTGAAATCGGTTGCAAATCCAGTTGTTTCATTCCACCTCACCAAAATTCTACCTTATTTCTTTCCGTTATTGTGTTTCATTCCTATTAAAAATTCATGGTTATATTACATTTTCGTTACAACATTTACTATTAAATTGCAAAGTTCTACAAATTTTTTAATAGAAAAAGCCGGCTCCCGTACGAGAACCGGCTGTAACGCTTATTTTGCCACACTAAATTCGACATACGCTCCTTTTTTCATCAAAACGCCATCTTTGCTTTTCACCGTCGGCGGAACGACTAACAAATAGGATGTCCCCTTTTTCAACAAGCTTTTCGGCTTCATGACAAGCTGCGTTCCTTTGCTCACTTGCACCGTTACCGGCACTTCTTGCCCGCCTAGTTCATATAGCTTAATACCGAGTTTGCTTGTATCGCTAATTGCTAGTTTACGAGAAAATTTCATCGTGAATTGTTTATTCGTCGGTACGTTTCGTAACTTCCCTAGCGATTGATACGCACGATACTGTTTTAAAAGCAAATCACGATGCGCCGCATACAATTCTTTATTCACTGCCGTCCACACATCCGGCTTCACTCCAACTTCGTGAATCGTCGTTCCGTTCGGAGAGAAGAAGCGAGCCACTGTCAGTTTCAAAACACTTCCATCGGTCAATTGAAAAATTTGCTGCATCGAGCCTTTTCCGAACGTTCGTTGTCCGTATAATACTGCTGCCTTCTGATCTTTCACAGCCGCTGCGACCATTTCAGAAGCGCTAGCACTTGAAGCGTTGACAAGCATGTCAATTGGACCGTTCATTTTGACGGATTGTGCAATGGCGTCATATACTTCTGGGACGTTCGAACGGTCGCGCAGCTGAAACGCTTTTGTCACGTTTGGGAAAAAGCCAAGAATTTGCTGAGCGGCATCTACGTACCCTCCTGGATTGTTGCGCACATCAAAAATCCATCCTTTCACCCCAGAAAGAGAGCGAATTGCTTGAGCAATCTCGTCCACTGAACCACTATCAAAACTGTACAAGCGAATGTAGCCAATATTACCTGCTAATCTAGAAAACTCAACATTCGGCCAGTTAATTTTCTCGCGCGTGACATCAAGCGTTAACGTTTCGTTTGTGGTTGGACGAAGCACCTTTAGATGAGCCGTTGTTCCCTCTTGCCCAGTGATGAGCGCCACCACCTGTTCGCTCGTTTTTCCTGCTAACGATTGACCATCTACTTCTGTAATCACATCGCCTGCGCGCAAGCCGGAACGCTCTGCCGGACCCCCTTTTAGCACAGATGTCACTTTGATTCCTGCGGTATCCATATCAAACGTAATACCAATCCCAACGAAATCCATGTTAATGGAGTCAAGGAATTGTTGATATTCCTGTGCCGTCATATACGTCGAATATTTGTCTAAATGTTGGACGATTTCTTGCGGTGTGGAGCCGTTCAATACGTTTTCGTTGACAACGTCCACATAATAATCGCGAATGTACTGGCGAATTTCATCAAGTGTACTTGTCGATGTCGTTTCCGCTGAAACACTGAACGCAGACGTCGTCAATGAAAATAAAAAAACAAACGGAATAAAAAATTTTCTCATCATTTCCCGCATCACTATTCCCCTTCTTTCGCAAGGTCGTTTACTGTACTTCTAAAATAACTGGTGCTTGAAACTCTTCTAAATAACGACTTAGGGCAGCTTTTGCCTTTGCATCTTTTACATGCGGCAACCATTGTTCACAAAGCAAAAGCAACCGCTCCGCTTTTGCGATATCCTCTTGTTCATAAGCTGTGAGGATGCCATCAAACGCCAACATAATGTTCATCGGATAAAACGCTCGCTGTTTTGCCGCTTCCGCTGGTCGAACGAACGTATTTGTCATCTTTTGGCGTACAGAAGACCCGCTCACCTTTTGAATGAGCGCCTTCGTCTTTTTCAATTGTTGGTCAAAAGAAGCATACGCATCATACACCGTTTCTACTTTTCCTAATGCTAGTGACTGCTCGATGTGCGATTTGTCCGACAAAAGCCGCTCTCCGCTTTCCATCGCACGAATATAGTACGACGCTTGAACAATCGTGCGATTTACTGCTTTTAGCCGCTCACGATAGCGCTGTTTCATTTCACCTTCCTTTAATTGCTCGACTTGCCGTTTTGTTTCGTAATAGCTCTTCTTTGCCTTGTTATACAAGGCATACGGTTTGGACAATTGGCGGGAGTGGATCGTTTGTTCTAACTGTTCGGCATAGCGTTCTAGTTTCCCGATATCTGAAGATAACGATGCTGCTTCGACAGCACGCACGGGAAACGCTGCCGCTAGGAGAACAAGCAAAAACAAAGCAGCGAACATTCGCCGGATGTTCGAGTGGTTCATGACATTCACCTACTATTCTTGTAAATATATACTTCATTTTAATAGAATATCTGCCAAATGAAAACAACAATTGTTTTTTATTTTTTGAAATAAGCGGCAACAATAGAAAAACAAGGGGAATACCCCTTGTTTTTACGTAAAATCTGGCCAGTTTATTTGCTGTTCATCGCCTTCAATTTTCGCTAACGTCCGATAACGGAACGGAAGCAGTTCCTTGTCAGTCTTATGTAAAAATGGTTTGGCGAGTTCAAACGGAATTAAATCAAATTGTTCTTTGTTTTCCGCAATCAAGTATAACCCAACAACTTGCCCTTTGTTCGACAAATCTAACGTGAGGAACGCCGGATAATACGTTCCGTCGTTTGCTTCGAGCACCGCTTTCGCCGTTACTAAGCCATCCCCTTCTATTTCCACGTCATCATTTTCGATTTTTTCCAATATCTTAACAACCCAGCCTTGCTTTTTATAACCTCCGATTAATTTAGGAGGGTTTTCTTGTAGTTGCTTCCATACTTCTTGATTTGTCATAAGCGTGTAACCCCCTCCGCTTTCCTACAATTTTTCAAGCGATTCTGTTTTATCATATACATACTTTCGCGAGAAATGCAAACGTTTTTCGTTGGAAATTGAAGTCATCCCACCTGTTCAAGAAAGAAAAAAGGGGCGTAAAAATAAGCCCCTAGTTGTAAATCACTTGAATGTCATCAATATATATCGTGCCTGCGTTTTTGTTTGTTTCGTTCACTTCCATGTAGCGAATAGGCATTTCTAGTGCTACTGGCCATTCGACATTCGCTGGAATGTCAGCCGTGACATATTTCCATCCTGTCCAGTCGACACTTTTGGAAAAATCAAGCCAATACCGTTTGCCGCTATTATCTTTCACTTGTGCTCGCAGCCAATGTCCTTTTGCATCTCCATATACCCACATGCCAATTTTCGTCGGGTGGCCTTTTAGAGGAATGCTCGTCTGCGCGACTACGTACACGCCGGATACTCCGGTTTTGCCGCTGAAGTCGTAATCAATTTGTAGCGCTTGCTTGCCGTTTTTAACGACTTCCTTTGTTAATAATACGTTGGCAAAAGTGTAATTTGCCCCGGACGTAAACCAAGAGAGGCTACTTTTTTCAAAATCATCAAGTAGCAAAGTATCCGGAACGCCAACGGTAATTGAGATTGTCACCGTTTGCGAGCCTAAGCGAATTGTCAGTGTTCCAGCCCCTTTTTTATTGCTAGCTCGGAATACGCCATTTTCCACTTTTCCTAATCCATTTGATACCGTATACGAAAAGGCGCTTTCGTTCACAATGACTTTTTTTCCTTTGTAAACCGCTTCAACCGTCAACGGTTGCTCACTATTTTCCCGCACATAAATTTCCTTCGGTTGTACGACAAGCTTATCGACGTCGGTAACGACATGTACGTTCATCGTTCCAGAGACGTTGCCGGAAGAAGCAGTAATCGTTCCGTCTATCGGTCGTTTCGCAGCAACGAAAGAACCGTCTTGCAAAAACATCCCCGCATTGGACGTCCATGTCAACGGCTGCTGCAGCGGAACGGTTGTCCCCAGCATCGTCACTCCTTTAGCCGTTAACCCGAGCGAATACGTCCCTCCTGCCCACACGGTGATGTCTTGCGGGGTGATAACGAGCTGTTTCACTTCCGTTGCTTGTCCTTTATACACAACAAGCAACGCGTTCGCTACCGGTCGAGCAAATCCGTCGGATGGTTTGTTCGCGACAACAAGCGTTCCGTCTTTTTGACGGACAACAAATGTGGACGAACCGCCTCCATCTAACGTCATCGCCTCCACCGCACCGAAGTCTTTCATCAGCTTGGCTAGTTCATTTAACGTCACACCGTTGCTATAGTCTGGGTTTCGTCCATCGACTACGACAGTAAAGATGTTGCCGTTTTGGTCAATGCCAATCGCCGTGCGCGGATGCACCCCAGCAATGGCAAACGACTGTACGACACCGTGTTTCACGAGATAATACCGACCGCCAAGCGCTTCCTTTACGCCGTTCCATGCCGGTTGGTCATATTGAAGCGAAATTTGTACCGTATCGCCGACCTTCGCTTGTTGCAAGTAACTGCTTGCTTCTCCGTGACCAGACAAGACGATTTCACCTGGAAGGAGCGGTTCATTCCCGACGCCGACAATGACTTCTTTCACCGTTCCCGTAACTATGCCGTTTCCGTTCAACTTGCCCTGAACGTTCGTTAACACGACTTCTGTCCCAAGTGAATTCGTCTGCGTCGAAGCAGCGAAGTATGGCGTATACAAGACAAGGTGATTCGCATCGCGCCGCTTGTTGATCGAATGAATAATATGACTGTTTGTCCCGTTAATCGTCATTTCCATCGTCACGTCTGGATTGCCGATTAGCGGTTTTCCGTTGGTATCAATGCCGAAAATGACCCGTTCGTCAACAGGAGTAGTATTCGTTATGATAATCTCCCCGTTATGCACCATTAAATCGGTCGGCGAGCCATTGTCTTTAAAATAATCACCATTAACCGCTCCGAGCACAAAATGACCGTCTACATTGGCACGGTTCGCTTGTTGAAGAACGGGTTCAATGCCAAGCACCTGCTCGTTCGATAGTGCTGTTTCCACACCGATGTTGGTCGCGCCTGTTTTAATCTCGAGTTTATAGACGTGCTGCTTGCCTCTGGCACTATTAATCTCTAATTCTGATTTTTCCACTCCTGGCACCATCACAGTGGACGATTCGCTCATCACATGCCCAAGCGATAGTTTTTTTATGCTGTACCATTCTGGATTGACGAGCTTTAACTTTTCTTGCGGCGGCGTTTTATATAGGACGTATCCTTTCATGTTCGTGACATAAAGATTACTGCCAAGCCCGTATTGCTTGCCGTCATAAGAATAGACGCGATAATGCTCTTTTGGTTTCAACACGCGCACAAATTGCAATGTTCCGTTCGCTTTTTTCCATAGATTAATTGGTTTAACGATTTCAATTTTGCCAATCTGTCCTTTTACAAGCTTTTCTCCTTCCCAGTACACGGTCGTTGCTGCTTGAACATTTGACACCGACAATGCCCCGACAAGCAAAGCTGCAAAGAAAAGACTAGCCAACCACTTGCGAAACATGACAAACGCTCCTTTTACTAGTTTCATAGACTCCTTTCGACATACATTTTCTATTATACGACAAAAAAGGCGAGAGTTTCCACGTTTTTTACAAAATTTTCTCAAGCTACATTTTTCTCTCTATGAAAAAAGTAAAAGATTTGCAATCGTCATTTGTTCCACCTTAAAATTCTTGTACCGATTCCTCCACCACCACTGCCCATTCGATGGCTTGTTGATAACTTGACAAAGCGTCATTTTCTAATAAACCGATATTGTGACAAGCACGACTTGCTAACGCCCATTCCCCCTTCTCCATATACTGCACAAGTTGATACACCCCATAATAACGACCTTCTTTTCCATTCAGTGCTTCTTGGATGTCTTGATGAATATTAAGTTCTTCTAAAATTTTCGACAACGGTTGATTTAAAAGAACATCTAACAAAGAACATGCCCCCATTAAAAAGAAACTAGCTTTTTCACGTTCATATCCTAGTTTGCTAGCAAGCAGTTCACATGCCTTCCCCCGAATAAACGAAAGGTTAACGACTTCTTTGTACTGTTGGTTTTCCAACGCTTTAGAACGAAGATGATAAATTTCCTGCAGCGCCAATACAGAAACTAATTTTTTTAACTCATTCAACCCTAAAAGTACAATTGCATGGCGGATTGACTTAATTTTCGGTTGCGATGGAAACACAATGGAATTAGCGAATTTTAACAAGCGATACGTTAGTGAAAGATCTCGTTCGACTATTTCAGAAATTTTCTCTATATTCGGTTCTTCCTCGTTAAGCTTCTCTAATAACGAAAGATAAGAAATACGGAAAGTAGCTGGTATTGTTTTGTTCTCGTAAATAATTGGTTTACTAAAGAAAAATCCTTGGAAGTATGTAAACCCCATCTCTGCTGCTTGGCGAAATTGTTGGGGTGTTTCGACTTTTTCCGCCAAAAGTTTTATGTCGAAAAATTTAGAAATTTCTATAAATGATTGCACCTTATCTATTGACGTTCGGAGAAAATCCACCTTGATAACATCAACATATGGAAGTATCGGTAAATACGAGCGATCAAACACAAAATCATCTAACGCGATTGTATACCCTCTTTCTTTCAGCTCTTTGCACATATCAACAATCCAACTTGAAACAGGAATGGTCTCTAATATTTCCACAATCACCGAAGATGGCGGAAACTGCAAAGGAACTTTCTCCTTTAATAAATTTTCCGTGAAATTGACAAAACACGGCTTATTGTTTGCAAGTTTATTAATTCCAATATTCATAAAGCTATTGATTAACACATCTACCGTCGCTTGGTCACCATCGATGCTATCATAAAAATTATTTTGTCCACTTCGATAAAACAGCTCATACCCTATGACATTTTGGTAAATGCCAAACACAGGCTGCCTTGCAACATATACATCCACGATGTCCATTCCTTTCTAATGTATTATGTAATATGTAGTATTTGAGGTGATACTTACCGCTAATTGTTTATTTGCGATATAATGGTCATAAAAATAAAAAATGGAATATTCATAACATTATACTAAACAAAAAGTTGCATAAAGTCGATATGTTTATCTCCTAATAATTAAAAATTTTCAAACCAAAGCAGCTGTGGATTTCTATTATTCCCTGCTCACATGTAAAAATAGATGTTCTTGAATTGATTATTTTTACAGAAAAGTGAAAATAGACGACCACCTCATGATAAGTAGTCATAAGTAGTCGTCTTACTAACTCACATCGCAAACAAATGTTACTTCCCTTTGTTCTTATCTTTGTCTTTATCCTTCTCTTTATCTTTTTCTTTCTCTTTATCTTTCTCTTTATCTTTCTCTTTATCTTTCTCTTTATCTTTCTCTTTGTCTTTCTCTTTGTCTTTCTCTTTATCTTTCTCTTTGTCTTTCTCTTTATCTTTCTCTTTGTCTTTCTCTTTATCTTTCTCTTTATCTTTCTCTTTATCTTTCTCTTTGTCTTTCTCTTTGTCTGAACTATCATTTTGCCCTTCTCCAGGCGGTAAGTTGTTTACCGGATCGTCGATGACATCCGGCTGATCCGAAGGAGGCACTGTTTCCTCAACAGGATTAGCCGGCGGAACATCAGGGGTTGTCGCCACAAACTCTTGATTCAGCGCTGCCTTTCCATCAAAAGATGTCCATACAATAAACTTCTTCACTCCGACATCCGGATTTTTTAATCCTGCGCCATCTTCTCCACCTTGAAAAACAATCTGGACGCGTTCATTGTTTCCTACGGAAACAGGAGAAAAAATAATGACATATGTTAAGCCGTTTCCTTTTGTTGCAAACGTTGTCGGAACACCGTTCACCGTAATTTTCCCTGGAGCAATTTGCTGGTTTGGCAAAACTCCGCTCGGCGCATAAACATAAATCCAATCTCCTTTACGCAAAAAGCCTTTGTCACTTGTCGTAAATTCGAACGTATATGCTACGTTCGTTTCCCCAGCTATGTTAGACGAGCTGGATACTAGGGCGCTTTGGACGGTCTTTCCGTCAAATGTGGCAACCGCTGTGCCGCGAGTGTCCATATCTGTCCATATTAAAAATTTCTTTTCTCCCATACTAGGGTTGCGCAAGCCTGCTTCTGGCAAAAAGGTGATTTCTATTTTCTCGCTATTTCCGATGTTCACAGGAGTAGGTATTTTCAGCACGGTATAATTGGAAACCGTCAAATCTTGAGCAACTGTCACACCATTCACGAGTACTTTTCCTGCCGGAATCGCGTCTGGAAACACTCCTGGCGGTGCATAAAGACTAATCATATCTCCTGCAGAAAGAGCACCGTATGCACTTGTTGCAAAACTAAATGTGTAGCCAACATTATTTTCCCCAGCCTCTTTCGACACGGAAACAACCGATGCCTCCTGCACTGGAACTCCTGTAAATGTATAGTACACCGTTTCTTTTTCGTTCATTTGCGTCCATAGAAGAAAACGTTTCATACCAAAACCCGGATTCCGAAGATGAGCCCCATCTTCCCCACCTAAAAACACAACTTCTACTTGCTGATTTCCCTCGATGTTCACAGGACTTGGGATACGTACCGTTAACCCTCTACTGACTGTACTATCTTTTTTCGTTGGTACACCATTTACCATAATTTTTCCTGCTGGAATTATCTCCTGCGTAAATACGCCTTTTGGTGCATATATATAAATAAATTGCTCTTCTGCTAATTTTCCGTATTCGCTCGTTTTAAAGCTCCATTTATATTCAACATTTATCTCTCCAGCTTGTTCAGAAGAAACCCCCATTGCCAAACTGTTAATCGGCTGGCCAACAAAGCTGTAATTTGCTGTTGTTTTTGCTAGATTGCTGCTGATAAATGTAAACGTTTTAGCACCATACGTCGGATTCGTTAATCCTGCTCCATCGCTGCCACCAGTGAATACGACTTCTACATCTCTACCGGAAGTTAGCGCTACTGGAACAGTCACCTCGATGTAGCTCACACCGTTTCCTTTGCTTTCTACCGTCGTGGCCACACCGTCCACTGTAATTTTTCCAGCCGGAATCGCATTTGTTGGAACTATTCCTACTGGAAAGTAAAACTTCACTTTACTTCCCTTCTTCAATGTTGTCCCTTCTGGAAGTTTCAATATAAACTTATATTCTACATTAGGTTCGCCTGCAACATTCGAACTAGGAATTACTTCGAATTTGTCAAGCGGCTTTAGCTCTGCTGCATTTAGCGCCGTTACTTTCCAACTAGAGAAAAGTGCAAAAATCAACGCAATGTACAACAAATAATAAAATTTCCTTCCGTTCCTCATCGCCATCTCCCCTATATATCGTAAACTGATTAGCAGAAAGCAAAAATGTATGCGCTTAATAATTTCATCATACCTAATTATAAAATTTTCCGTCAATACATGTATTTCAATTTATAAGCGAGTAGCTTCATATACTCTTCGACCACAATTTTTCGCATCCATCGGTCTTTCCACCATTGGGTTACCATAAAGGAACTATACGTCGATGAACTGTGATACCACTTAATCGGTGCTCTCTCTTTCTTCGTTATTCGATAAAGAATAGAAAGCGATCTTTTCATATGGTATGGCGAAGTAACAATAATCCCGGTTTTCCAGCCGTGCTCTTTCATAAAATTCACCGCGTTTTTCGCATTATCGTAAGTACTTTCCGCTCGATCGTCAACATAAACGTTTTGTTCCGGTATCCCCATTGTGACTAGTTGTTCTTTCATCCGAACCGCCCACGGAACCGATGTCAAAGCATGCCCCATTCCTCCACTTAACATAATTCGTTTTGCATACCCTTTTTCATATAAGTCTACAGCATATTTCACCCGCTCTACTCCTTCTCCACCACCGAAAACAATAATGACATCTGCATCGTTCAGATCATCCTCTACCACCAATCCTTGTCCTACAGCTGTCAAAAAACTAGGAGAAATGATAATCAGCGCCCCATTGGCTAATAGCAATAAAATCCATAGCCATATAAACCATTTAACCATTTTCTTCCTTTTCATTTCCACTCACCTAATCACGTCTTTTTCGACCAGACCAAATCATCATAAACAAAATAACCGTTACAATAAACAGCAGGCTTTGCAAAAAAATACGCAACACGTCCATATGAAACAAACTAGTAGTTACTTGTTTCGCTTGCGTCATTAATGAAGGCTGTTTTTGGTTAGACGCAACGATACTTTCTCCGATTCGTTCTTTTCGGTCGGTATACATCAGCACATTGATTGGGAACGTGCGTTTAGTGGTTATTTTCATCTTTCTTAACAAGGAAATAATTTCCTCTCTCCAACTTTCGCTATCTACTAGTTCATAAGACTGCTCCATCAATAAAGGATTTGTGGCATGAATCGCCAAGAAAAATTTGCTACTTTGAAACGGGGATTTCACCATTTGCATAATCACCGCGTTTTTGTTCGTTAACGTATCCATTAAATGAAACTGATTTTGCCCTCGAAGCTCCCACTTGCTGCGAATTGAGTTCGGAGCGATAGGAAAGGTTTTCTCTATAGCCCTCATTCGCTCGTTATTCGCAAATGATACATCATAAAAAATATGATTTTTCCCTTTCAAGTCGTCGTCTGTTACTTCATTTTCTCTCACTAAAGATAGTCCTGTATCATCATGTGTAATAAATTTAGCAAGTTTTACAATCATATTTGCCACTTGTTCATAATGAAACGAACGGGCTTCTACCGGTAATACAAATTGCAGATTGTTCCAAGCAAAATTTTTCACGAGCGGATATGGAAAATGGTTAAAATTTGTTTCCGCACGTTTTTCTATAGAAAGTTCAAAATGAGTGTTTGGCAAAATTTTTGCCCATCCGTCTTTTCGCGCTATTCCATCGCAAGTTTCTTTCCCTTCTTTAAACGAAAATGTGAGATCGACCGTAATACTTTCTTTCGTCCATTCGGTCGAAGGAATTTTAAGGGAAACGCTTGATTTTTCTCCCCCTCCTTTCGCTAATAACACCGTTTCTACAGGTATTCCGTTAATCGAAGCAGTCAATGTCGAACGTTTTTCATCAAAGGTATCATTATAGCTATAATAAATAACAACTCGCGAACCTTCTTCCAACACCATCCCCGGTTGCAGGCGCAACCGAAACGATAATGTGGTCTGCTCTTGTACGTTTTTTGCATATAAACCATCCGGATAACCGATCTCGCTAATAGGAACCGACGTTTTTACTATTTGGTCTTGTGGGGAAGTGTTTTTTAAAAGCTGTGTATCCATAAATGTTTCATTTCCTTTCAATGCATTTAAAAAAGCATTCCGATTCAGTTGCTTATTAGCATTTACTACCCCGTCATATCCTCCTGCAGCCAACATATAAAAATATTGTTGTGGGCGAATGAACGAACGTGTCACTACTAGCGAAGCTTCTCCTTGCTGCAAGTCTTTTTTAACATGTGAAAACTGCTTAATTGTTTCTTCTTGAAAATGGGGAAGTAATCCGACAAATAATACAGCTTCTCCATATGGCTTTTCCCAAAACTCGTTTTCTTGAACAATGTGTAAATCTCCTGGCGATAACGATAGTTTTTTCGCGAGAAAGCTAATCGTTTGAATGAGAAAGGTGTCGTCCTCTTTCGTATGCTTGTCTGGATACACGAGTACAATCGGCGATGCGTGCGGTTGCCGTAAACTCCACGGAAAATTCGTCAGCGTTGGCTCTACATTCGCACGATCTTCATATGTAATCTCAATGCGAGAAGACGGTTGAATAACGATCCATTCATTTTCTCCTTTTTTCTCACATACATTTCGCTTTTTCCCCGTTCCCGCAACAAACTGGAGGGAATGAATCCTTTTCCCGGTTTCTAAATGGCGTAATGGAATGACAGCTTTCCTCTCTAAATTCCCTCCCGTATCTGCTGGAGAAGCTGGTATTGTATAAACCGGTATGTCATCGACAAGTACCGTCACGCCAGTCAATGAATGGTTTAACGAAGACACTTCATAATCAACGATTAATGTTGGAACACTTTTCATAGTGGAATGAGAAAAAAATTCTATAGTTGTATAAAACTCTTTTTTCGTAGAATCATTTGGATCTAGTACAACCGGTTTGTATAAAAAATGATGTGAGAGTACTGAATCATGAACAGCCGCCCGAGCGTTCACACAAAACATAAACAAAGCGAGCAAGAATGCTGTCGATAATACCCATACTCTAAACGTGCCATTCACTCTTCTCCTCTCCTTTCTGTAAAAATATTGCCCGTAATCAAAACAATCCCTAAGAAAAGAAAAAATATACGATTATCAACAAGGTTCCCAGCTTTCAATGTGTTGATAAAACTATAAAGGACACATGCTAATAGCGTATGATCAACATATGCTACGTTTCCACGATGAAAAAAATAGTAGGACATGACTTGAATTAAAAGGAGTGTAAATAAAATAACCCCTGGTATCCCTAGTTCAGCGCCAATCTCTAAAAAAATGTTATGAGGATAAAGCCGCTCATCTATTCCCTCCACCTCAATTCCATACGCTCCGATGCCAACTCCTGTAAGCGGATGCGTACGAATCAAATTCATCGCTTGCTCCACATGATACGTACGATAGCGCGCATTGTCATCGCCTTGTGCATCTTCTATTGCACTTAATCTCGTAATTAACAATTCAAAACTGCTCGGAATAGCAACATATAAAGCAGTAAGCAAAACAAAAAACAAAAGAACGAAACCAACGTATAATTTCATTTTCTTTTGCAATTTAAGCTTGCTAACTGCCACTACTACAATTACCGTCAACGGTAAAAAGAAAATAGGCGCCCTAGCCGCAGAATGCACCATTCCAACAACGTTGATAACAATCGCTATCCAAACTAGCCAATGTTTCGTCTTTGGATAAAAATAAAATAGGAAAATAAGAACTGACAAACTACTAATAAATCCTAATGATAAGTAGTTGCTTCCAAAAACAGTTCTTGCCCCTGTCACTACCGATACAACGGACATAATTGTTCCAAGCGAAACAATCGCTAACAAAACGTTCGCATATTTTTTTTGACTATCGACTAATATGAGCGGTAAAAAAAACGCTCCTCCTGTTAACAACAGCACTTTGACCGCCTTTTCAATAGCAGGGCCATTTGAATCTGTATATATTAAAGATAACATCATCCAAAATAAAAATAGCAACATAGTAAAGATTGAAACAGAACGGAAACGAGGCAGTACATCTTCTCTTTCTCGGTACATTTTAAAAAATGCCGCTAAAAGAGCAAGCCCAAATAAAACAACCGTTAAATCCGGTCCAGGAATAACTGATTTATAAAATCCAGAAAACACATAAAGCGGCAGAAGCATTTCTGGATAATTTCTAAACATCACGTATCCAACAGCAAGAAAAAACGGGATAAGTATACCTGCGGCATGAATAAAAGTAAATAGCCCCGCAACAATCCCGAATAACGTAAACAACAGCCACGTCACCAGTTCACGGCGTGCAATTATCCATTGTTTCAATCTTCCATCCTCCTATGTTGTTTCCCACGCTTTATTAGAGCAACCGGCTTTTCTTTCTTTTTCTTATATTTTACATTTAGACGAAAATCAATATCGAAATATAATCCGTATGTCTTTACTTTATCAAGATGACGAACTTGATACATTACTTCTTTTATCACTTCTTTCAGCGTGTGCCCTTTTTCCATAATGAGCATAAATACATCGGTATATGGAAGGAATAATAGCGCATCGCTCACTTCCATCATCGAAATCGAAGGAGCAATGATGACCGTGTTAAACTCCTTTTTTAATTCGTTTAGCATTTGTTTAATAAATTGCTGGTTGCATAAAAACTCTCTCTCTAATACATTTACCGATAACCCTAAAAAATACAAATTTTTCTTCGTAGTGCAATAGAAAAAAGGACGTATTTCCTCGACCGGAAAGTCGCAGTCGTACCGATGACCGATATCCCCTTCAATCGATTTCATGTTATGGTTCAAAAAATGTGGAAGCATGACAGGCTCGCTTTCTTGCTGAAGCAAGGCGGCGATGTTGCTACCGTTAAAAATGACACAAAGTGTTTTATCTCCTGCTTCTGCAAAAGTTTCTCCCATATCAAAGGCAATACGTTGCGTCGCAATCCCACATTGCGGCGATGCAATCATATATGTAGCACCGTGCCCTTCTGTAGCGATAAGTTGGGCGCGAATTTTCCGCAGCGCATCTTTATAACGGTCGTGCCTATCGCCTTCCACTAATTTTTTTATCATCCTTTTCGAAAACTCTTTTCGAATCAGTGCCGTCGATGGAATCGGTCCAAACACCATTCCTTTGAATTCCCTTCTCGCGGCATATAACGACCGAAGCGTTGGATCAACGAAATCAAGAAATATCGCTAACCCTATGGCAGCAAACGCAGTAGCAACCCCAGCAACGATAATGTTAAATAACGGTTTCGGCTTTACAGGGGCAATTTGTTCCTCCAACGATACATCATCGAGTATTTCGACATTTTCCACCCGAATAATATTGCCGATTTCATTTTGAAATACTTCTAGTAATTTGTTAAGAATTAGTTTGACACGCTGCGGGTCAGTGCCTGTAACAGAAACTTTTACCACTTGCGAATCTTTTAACGGGGTGACTGTAATACTATCAAGTAACGTTTTCGGTGAAATGGACAAATTCAGTTCGTCCACTACAAATTTAGCGATTCGTTTTGACTTTATAATCTCTCCATACGTATTGGCTAACTTCTGCGTTGTTAATACATCGTTATACTCAATCACTCCCTCCCCCGATTGCTTATTAATGAGTATTTTCGCATCCACCATATAGATAGAGGGAAGAAAGAAAAAAGACACAATTCCTGAAACAGACATTGCTAACAATGTAGTCAGCACAATTTTCTTTCTATGGTCGTTAATGATTCTTAAAACAGTATAAATATCCATGCTTCTCACCTTCCTTCCAATAAGTGTTTTGCATAAATGACCCACATCCGCTTCGTAGCAATCGATAAAAGACAATAAATAGACATAAACAATACGCTTAGCAAAAGCAGACGTACAAAAGGAACGATTGTTACTTGCCATTGAACGATTTGGCAAACAAGAGCAGCCGCAAGCGAGCAATAAAAAATGTACCCCATCTCCCGCCACGGTATATTCATATTAATCCAACACCATTTTTTTCTTAGCTTGTTGTGCAATAATATAGTCATGATCGTTAAAGAAAGGGATGTGCCGAGCGCAATTCCTGCTATTCCGAACGGAAACATTAACAACAAAGAAAAAACGATGTTGAACAAAACGGCGTACATCCCATTCTTCACCGGTGTTTTCGTATCTTGGAGCGCATGAAAAATTTTAATATATACTTCCCTCACGCCATACACAATCAGCCCAAGCGCTAAACATCGAACGACACTAGCGGTCATGAACACGTCTTCCTTACTAAATCGGCCTCTCCCAAAAAACACTTCCACTAATAGTTCACTTTCGCTAAAAATAAATACCACTAACGGAACCATGACACTTTGCAACAAAATCATATACTTCTTCATCAAGTCCCATACTTTTGCTTCCTGCCTTGCTTGCACCCATTGGACAACGCTCGGATAAACAACTGTAATCACCGCCGAAGCAATGACAGCTCCTCCAAACAGTGTTAAACGTCCGCCATATGCAAGTGCGGAAATGCTCCCTTCACCTAAAAAACTAGCAATAATGCGGTCGCATATAGGGGCTAGCTGTGTTACACTTGCACCAAACGAAATCGGTAAAAGTAAATAAAAAAATTTTTTTACATATTCATTGGAATGTGAAAATTTTTCTGTTACAAATCCATATCCGCTCCGCTTCATTTCTATCGTTAAAAGTAGCGCATAAAAAAGCAAGCCTCCTAAAATCGTAAGAGCAATGATATGAATAGAAACTGTATCTTTCTGTAAAAAAAGAAGAACGAAAAAGAGCAACAGTGTACCAATGTTCATAAAAATTCCTTTAAGCGAGGTGACAAAAAACTTCTTCTCGCTATGCAAATACCCAGATACAACCGCAATGTAAACGTGAAGAACGATGCCCCAAAAACTAATTTTCGTATTTTCAATCGCCAGTTGGCGACCTTCCTCTGAAAACCCCGGCGCAAAAAAAGAAACAAACATTGGTGCTGATAGGTTGCCTAATATGCTAACGAAAAACGCATAAAAAACTAATTGGATAAACAAATGATTGCTGAAAGATAACGCTTCTCTTTTTCCGTGGCGATTCTTTACTTCTTCGTAAATAGTAATATATAACGTCGTCATACTAACCGAGATCGTTCCGAAAATAGTAAATGGGAGCGACTGAGCAATTTGGAATGCATCGTTCTCCATCCCTGCCCCTAAAAACAACGCAAGAAACATATCCCGAAGAAAACCAAGCCCTTTGCTTACTAGCCCAACGAACACAATCAATACCGTACTAATCGCTACTCTATTCATTACAGGCGCTGATTGCTTCATCGTCTTTCTCTGTTTATAGAAACGTTCCGTGATGCCATTTTCCTTCTCGCTACTGTTTGCCACAATCACCACCTCTTTCTTTTCTCTCTCGACACGTCCGCACGGCATGCCTCCAAAAAGCGATTTGCTATTTTGTCGATGCGGTAATGTTCTATATAACGCGTACTACGTTGTTTGATTCTCCCTTTTTCTTGTTCCTCTAGCTGCAAAAGTGTTCTTAATCCATGCGCCATTTGTTCGGCATCTTCAGGCGGAACTGTAATTCCTGCCGCAGCCTCTTGGACAATATCGTTATAAACCTCGCCAGCAAACAGCACCGGCTTTCCAACTAATAAATAGTCGAACAATTTATTCAAGCTAATGCCATATTGATAAATCGGAGACTTTCTCATCGACACGATGAGAACATCTGCTTCTGATAATACAGCGGCAATAGATGCTTTCGGGACTGGGTCAAAAAAATAGCAGTGGTGTATATCGCTAGCTAATCGAACTAACTTCTCTTTCTCCGGTCCATTCCCAATAAAAACGTAAGCTACTTCCTCTTCGCTCAGCAACCGCGCGCTCTCCACCACCACTTCGAGTGCATTGGCATGACCGTGCGCTCCTGCGTACATCGCGATGTTTTTATGCTTTTTTCGAATTTCCTTTAGCTTTTGGCAGAGAGGATTATTGGCCTGCGAAAGCGCCTGTGTGCCGGCAACGCCGTTAGGAATATAAACCGTTTTTTCTCGAGTGCCTCCTTTTGAAACAATGTAGTCCACCGCTCCAGGCAACAATGTAATAATCCGGTCTGCTCTTTTATACACAAATGCCTCAATAAAGAAAAACAGCCTCGCTAATAAGCTTTTTTCTGTAATTGCTCCCATATCAATCAACGTTCTTGGCCATAAATCGCGAACCTCAACAACAAACGTCGCTTTTTTCCATCTGCTTAACACATATGCTGCAAGACAAGCAAAAAGATGTACGGAAGAGCCAACAATGGCATCAGGTTTTTCCTTTCTCATCCCCCCAACTACAATTGCAACGAAACAATACGTAATCATATTAATCATTCGCCCAATGCTATTTCCGTTATAAGGGAACGTCCATATCCAATCAAATAAAACACCGTTCACCTCTTCGGAAAAAAACTTCTTGTTACTCCGAAAACGGAACGTGTAATGAACAAAACTGCTTGCGATAATGCGAACACGGTGCCCTTTTTTCACTAACTCATGTGCAATGTCATAATGCCGTGTTCCTCCCGCTTCATTTGGCTTTAATGCATAGTGGTTCAATATCCATATATTCATCCTCACTTCCGCTCCTTTTCGGACGAAAGAGTGCTATATAAATGAAGCAACTTCTTTGCTTCTTGGTTCCAGTTATATTTTTCCCTTACGATAGTTCTCCCGTTCTCTCCCATCTTTTTCGCCTCTTCTTCATGCTCGATGATAAATTGAATAGCGTTTGCAATGCTTTGGACATCTAACGGATCGACGCAAATCCCACACTGATGCTGCTGAACAATTTGTTTCCATAAAGGGAAATCCGAACAAATAACAGGAATGCCCGCGGCCATATATTCGAACATTTTCACTGGCAGCGAATCAACGTAATTGGCAATCGGGTGGAGCAAAACAAGCCCACCACGCGACCGCTGCAACGTCCGTTTGACCCCTTCCCGATCTAAAAAACCTAGCTCTTCTACGCACTTCCAACCATCCGCATGAATGGCGTTCTCCCGATCACGCCAATAGAAAAAACGTCCTGCAAGCAATAACTTAACACCATGAATGATACTCATGGCATCTAGCATATGAAAAATTCCTCTAGCAGTCGTCAACCCGCCAATATAACAAACCGCCCTCTCTTTCTGTTCCCATCCATCCTCAGCAAACGATAATTCTCGTAAAATAGGATAGTTGCTTACTACGACGGTCTGGCAACCAAGCCGAAGAAATCGCTCCGCGATAACAGAGGTAGCGGCGACAATTGCTGATAGCCGTTTTGCCACCCTATTTTCGATCCATTCATACATAAAGGAAACTACTCTTCGTAAAGGGGAAGGAATCCATTCTTTATACAGCAGTTGGCGTGGAACATCTTCGTGAACGTCGTAAATAACATGCTTCCCTTTTCTTTTGAGTAACAATCCAACAAGCAGCAGTTCGGGGTCGTGAAAATGATAGACTTGTGCATCAATTTCTATCGCTTTTTTGTAAAGCTGATAGACGGTTTTAACCATGCGCAGCAACCTGTTCGTCACGGCTTTCTTGCCGGTTGAATGCAGTACAACACCGTGTGCTCTCTCTTTGTCAACATATGGGGAAACAAGATGAACGTCATGTCCTGCCTCTGCTAACGTGCAACACTCTTTTAAAAAAATTCTCGGATCATCCCATGGATGAACAGACGTTAGATGACAAACTTTCATATAACCCACCTTTATTTACACAAATAATGAAGTATCTTTTTCGTTTCGATCGTCTTTTTTGCGATAGGCAGCTGGCTGGTAAGAAGGCACTAGCTCTCCTAAAATGTCAACCACGTCATCAGGGCGTTTTTCTACATACTCCCCTAACTTTTCTAATAGCGAGAATAATTGAATAACGCTCATCGACTCCGATGGAGAAATAAAGATTCGGTCGTTTTTCGTCACTGCTGCTTTTTCTTTCTCCGTCAATAATTCTTCAAAAAGTTTCTCTCCTTCCCGTATGCCGGTATAAACGATTGGAATATCGACGTCTGGTTCCAACCCAAATAAACGAATAAGGTCTTTTGCCAAATCCACAATTTTCACAGGCTCTCCCATATCGAGCAAAAATACTTCTCCTCCTTTCGCCAATGCTCCTGCTTGCAACACGAGTTGAACCGCTTCTGGGATGGTCATAAAATACCGCATCATCTCCGGGTGAGTGACCGTCACTGGACCTCCTCGTTTAATTTGTTGTTTAAATGTAGGAAGGACGCTTCCACGGCTGCCAAGCACATTGCCAAATCTCACCGCACAAAAACAAGTAGCGCTCGAGCCATTCATCGCTTGCACAATCATTTCGGCAATTCGCTTCGTTGCTCCCATAATGCTTGTTGGATTAACTGCTTTATCCGTCGAAATCATCACAAACTTTTCTGCTTGAAACCAATCTGCCAGCTCTGCTAAATGCTTCGTACCAAACACGTTATTCGTAATCGCCTCGATCGGATGCTGTTCCATTAATGGGACATGCTTATGCGCTGCTGCATGAAAAATAATGTGCGGGCGAAAAGTTGCAAAAATGTCTGTAAGTCTTTTTTTGTCGCGAATATCGGCAATAATCGGAACGACATGCAAGTGAGGAAACGACGTTTTCAATTGTTGTTCTATTTCATAAATGCTGTTTTCTCCATGACCGAGCAAAAGAAGTTGGTGCGGTTCAAAACGGGAAATTTGACGACATAACTCAGCCCCAATGGAACCACCTGCCCCTGTGACAAGCACTACTTTTCCGCGAATATAATGGACGATTTCTTTTAAATCAAGATCTACCGGCTCACGCTTTAACAAATCTTCCATTTCGATATTGCGGAGCACGTCCATAGACACATTCCCGCTAATCCAGTCACGGACGCAAGGTAAAATTTTTATTGTGCATGGGGTTTGCCTACATATATGGACGATTTCCTTTATTTCTTTCCCGCTTGCGCTAGGAATAGCAACAATAATCGTTTCAATTTTCATTTTTTTTACGATATAAGGAATGGAAAAGCGGTCGCCAACCACTTTTAACCCGTTAATGACGAGATGTTGCTTACGCGGATCGTCATCCACAATCGCCACAGGCCAGTAACAGCTTAATTTGCTATTTTTTAGTTCTTTAATAATTAATTTTCCACCTTCTCCTGCTCCGACGATTAGCGTTCTTTTCCGTTGCTCGGCACTCCGCTGCTGGAAAAAGTAAAATTCATATATACAACGAGGAACAAGTCGCATCAGTCCAACAGAACAAATCGTGATAAACCAACTCATCACATATATAGAACGTGGAATAAGGAAGTCGAATAATAGTCCGTTCAGCAAAAGAAAGCTAATGCTTCCAAGCGTAACCGCTTGAACAACAGAATAAAGCTCTTCTGTGCCCGCATAACGCCACACGCGATGGTAAAGTTTCAACCGATGAAAAAACAAGACATGACAAACAATAAAAAGCAAAGCTAACCAAGGAAAAGGCCGTAAAAATTTTTCTGGTATAGAAAATTCAAACCGCAAAAGGTACGCGCTTACTAAACTTCCGAATAACAAAACCGTATCTGCAACGAAAAACAACATTATTTTTCTATTAAGCACCTTCATCTCTCCGTTTCTCCTTTAACAACTCCTTACTTGTAATTTCTGTAAAAAGGCAGTGATTACTTTGTTTTGTTCTTCTGCTGTCATAGCCGACCCAGACGGCAAACATAATCCGTTCGCAAAAAGATTCTCAGACACACTTACGTCCTCTTCATGTGGATAGTACATAGCCCCTCGAAACAACGGCTGAAGATGAAGCGGCTTCCAAACACATCTCGCCTCGATTTTTTGTTCAGCTAATGCTCGAATAATAGCAAGCGGATTAACACCGACCTTCTCTTCCTCAATTGTGAGAACCGTCAGCCATCGGTTGGATCGTGAATCGGGAAGTTCCGGCATAAACGAAACACCGTCTATATGCTGCAACGCTTGAACGTAGCGAGCAAAAATCGCACGTCTTGCTGCCACTCGTTCATCAAGCACTTCTAATTGTGCCCTCCCGATTCCTGCTAAAATATTGCTCATCCGATAGTTGTATCCAACCGTATGATGTTGATAATACAAGGCTGGATCGCGAGCTTGCGTCGATAAAAAGCGAGCCTTTTCAATGGCTGCTTCATCATTGGAAATAAGGGCACCACCTCCGGAAGTAGTGATGATTTTATTTCCATTAAAGGAGTAAACGCCAAACATGCCAAAAGAACCGCTTTTTTTTCCTTTATATTCTGAGCCGAGTGATTCCGCAGCATCTTCGATGACAGGAACATCATACTGTTGGCAAATGGAGAGCAATTCATCCATTTTTGCGCTCTGTCCATACAAATTGACGATAATCACCGCTTTCGGAAGACGTCCTTTTCGAGCTGCTTCGCGCAATGCCCTTTCAAGCGCAAGCGGGGACATATTCCACGACTCTGGCTCTGAATCAATGAAAACAGGGGTCGCTCCTTGATATAAAATAGGGTTGGCGCTAGCGACAAACGTTAACGTAGAACAAAATACGACATCGCCTCTCCCGACATTTAACAGCCGTAAAGCAAGGTGGATCGCTGCTGTCCCAGAACTAACAGCCAATGCTTTTTTTACCCCGGCATAGTTTTCCAATGCACATTCAAATGCTTCAACGTTCGGTCCAAGCGGAGCAACCCAATTAGTGGAAAATGCTAAGTTAATATATTTTTGCTCCTGCCCCGTCATATGCGGGGGAGATAAATAAATGTTATATGTACTCATCTCTCTTCTCCTGCACTACGTCTGAAATTTTATCGGTTTCGCGGGTACGCCGACAGCCGTGCAGTATGCCGGAATATTTCTGACTACAACCGCTCCCGCACCGATGACCGAGTATTCTCCTACCGAAAGCCCTTGAATAATGGTTGCATTAGTCCCGAAATCAACACACCGACCTAAATGGACATTTCCTGCAATCGCAGCACGGGGAAGGATAGTCGCAAAATCATCGATAGTCGCATCATGCCCAATCGTGCAGTGCGAATGAATCGTGACAAAACTGCCGATTTTAATGTTGCAAGTAAGCACACTTCCTGCACCGATGACATTTCCAACGCCCATCTTCGTTGTATTCGAGAGAATGACGCTCGGATGAATAATGTTCGGATATTGTATATGCAAACAGCGCGCTAGCCGCTGAACTACCGCTTCCCTCACTCGTGATGAACCAATGCCGATGACGACGCTTATTTCTTCATCTAAAGACGCTAGCCATTGTCCTGTACCAATGACAGGATATCCATTGATATACGTTCCGACGTTATCGCTATTGTCATCGACAAACCCTTTTATGTACCATGTCGGTTGCTTTTCATTAATTTGTTCAATGAAAAAAGCTATTTCTCTAGCAAACCCGCCAGCTCCATAAATAACAATCTCTTTCATTCTCTTCCGCCCTCACTTTGGCTAACTGAGCAACCATTAAACTTTTCGACCGTTGCGCATCCTGCTTGCTGAATCCCTTCGCGCTTGAAAACTTTAAAGATGGTTAGCGCAAGAATTTTCATATCTAATAAAAACGATTGGTGATCCACGTACCACACGTCCAATCGGAACTTCTCTTCCCATGATATCGCATTTCTTCCGTTAATTTGTGCCCATCCAGTAATTCCTGGCTTTACTTCGTGACGGCGTGCTTGTTCGGGAGTATAAAATGCCAAATATTCGCACAACAAAGGGCGAGGACCAACGAGGCTTAAATCACCTTTTAGAACATTCCAAAGCTGCGGCAATTCGTCTAGACTCGTATTGCGCAAAAACATGCCAAACGGCGTGAGCCGCTTTTCATCCGGGAGCAATTCCCCGCATTCATCCCTCTCGTTTGTCATCGTTCGAAATTTATACAACCAAAACGGCTCTCCCCCTTTGCCAATTCTTCTCTGCTTAAAAATAACGGGGGAACCTAGTCGGAAACGAATAAGAAGGGATAAAACAATAAATAAAGGAAACAGGACGACTAACCCAATAAAGGAAGCAATAACATCCAACACTCGTTTCATACCTATCACCAAAACCAATTTCATTTTATGACAAAATTTTATAACAAAAACCAATTATTCGACAATATTTTTAAAAATCCTGCTTATTTCGAGTTAGTTATATGTCGAAAAAAATTTTTCTTTTCACTTGCTACAAATTCCATCTCCTAATTGCATTTATTAAGAAAAGCGCAAAGCGCCCGCCTATCGGCGAAGATCGCACAAGCCCCACCGAGGAGGCTCTCGCCGCCGCAGTGTGGGGCGGAGCGACTCGAGCCGATGGCGCTTGGAGCTAGACAACGCTCCACCTAATCGTAAAATTTTATACTTTCCTATCTTATGAAGAAGACAGAAAGTCCTAGCCTCTCTGTCTTCTCCGTTCATGGGATATAGAAGTTTTGCGTGTAGTACGGCTGACCGGAGTTGCTGAAGGCCACCCCTACGCCTAGCCGTTGAAAATCAGGGTACAGGACGTTTTGCCGATGTCCGAGGGAATTTAGCCATGCTTCGTGCACAAAAATGGCATTAAACTGTCCGTAAGCAATATTTTCGCCAGCAACGCGGTAGGAAATGCCGTCTCGCGTCATGCGGTCAAACGGCGAAAGCCCTTGCAAGTTTGTATGGTCAAAATAGCCGTTTTGTGCCATATCTTCGCTATGCGCTCGCGCCGTGCCAGCAATTTTTCCGTCCCATGCGAGAAGCGATAAATGGTTGCGCCAACGAATCGCATTGACTAAGTCAAAAATTTGATATTCATAAGCGGTGCGCAACGTTGTACTTGGCGTGCCATAAAAACCTGCCTTCGTTTCTTCTAACTCCCGTCGGACGACTTGCACAGCCGTTAAGCGGTTATTGTTGTATTTGTCATAAAAAAACGTCACATAATTGCCATCGAGCAAATACGTATCGTATTCGTCATCTTGAATCATATAGCGCGTATTTCCTTTTTCAATATACGAAAGAGGAGTGCCATATTTTGCTTCTACTTCTTGTTTTGCTGCCCCAAGCGTCAATCCTGTTTTCGTTCGCACGATCGGCTGGTTTGTATATATTGCCGCAACGCGGTCGTTTTCGTAGCTGACCATAAGAAAATCACGGTAGCTTCCTTTATCGTATGCCTCCCAGTACAATCCGTAATCGTTCACCGTTTTCCGCTTCGCTTTTCCGTAAATCGCTTCCACTTTCGTCCGCGAATCGCCAATAGCCACACCGTTCATCGAAACAGCTGCATTCGTTTGCTTTGCTTGCTGGATACAGGCGAGGATCGTTAATTTCGTTTTCGACGGCGTTTCGTATTTCACGTTCGCGTCTCGCTTGACGTAATAGCCGCCGCCAAGCCCTAGATATGACGATTGGAATGTATAAATTCGATAAAAGCTGCCTGGAGATAACGTTCGAACAACAACGGGAGTATTTCCATTGAATGTTAGTAAACTTGTTTTCTTTATGATGGTTAAACGTCCAATTTGTCCCGGTTTTAATTCTGCGCCATCCCAAAAAACTTTTTCATTCCCAGTATACGAAGCGCAATTTTCTGAAGCCAACGCTTGCGAAAAAGACAACGGAGCGAACAAACTGCTAAGCACTACGAATACTACAGCAAAAACTCGCACCAGTCCCATAAAGTTCGCCTCCTTCGAAGTGGACTTACTTCTATCATACTAGGAAAATCCACATTTTATAAGAGACGAATGGAGGAGAGGCAATAAGAAAAATATGGTTTGTCTATGAATAAGTTTTGTTCGTCAGCATGAGCAGTTACTTTTATAGAAAAACAGAGAGCCATTCCACTCTCTGTTTCGATAAAATGCGGCGGGTACCTTATAATAAATTAAATTTTTTCATCCAAAAATGGACGGATAGCAACCGCCATAAATGGTATTTGCCGAACGGCTTCACCGGATCGTTTAGCCAGTTTTTTAGTTGTGCTTTGTCAATCCATAAATCAAGCGGTGAATCGTCGGATAAAAGAATGGATTTAATTTCTGCAAATTTTTCTCTATACCAAATGTCCTCCGGCGTCACAAATCCTTTCTTATCGACTCGCAGGCGAACTTTATCGTTCATTATCCCCTTCATCGCTTGCCGCAAAAACGGTTTCGTATATCCATCATAAATTTTGTATCCTCCCGGTATGGACAACATTAGCTCCACTAACCGGTAATCAAGATATGGTGTTCGTGCCTCAATAGAAAACGCCATCGAATTTCGGTCTTCGTATCGTAACAACGACTGCAAGGAGCCAAAAATTTCTGTATATAAGTACTCTTGAAAATTGGTTGGAATTTCCGTTCTGTTGATATGCTGATATTCTTTTTTCAGTAGTTCCTTGACATCGCTCCCGCGGCGAATTTTTATCCCTAACGCATGATAGATAATTTTTAACCATACTTTTCCTGGCGGCTCTGTAGCGGAAATCAGTCCTGTTTCTTGTAATTTTTTTAACTCTTCAGCCGCCGTTTGGAACTCGCCGGCTCGAATTAAATTTGCCATATATACCGAGATATATGGATGGTAGCCTGCCATCGTTTCATCGGCCCCTTGTCCATCTAACAGCACCGTGATATTGTTTTGCCGAGCGAGCCTCATCACATTCCATTGGGCGTATATCGACGTGGATTTAAACGGCTCGTCTTGATGCCAAATTAAATCTTCAATTTCATTAAATAAATCATTCATATCTGGATATACTCGATAGCTATCTGCTTCTGCCTGCTCGACAATGGTTTCCGCAAACTCCCATTCATCATATTTTTTATTGGCAAAACACGACGTAAAAGTTTTAATATTATTTCGAACACCGTCTTGCTTAAACAGTTCGTGCATCACTAATACGATTGAAGAAGAGTCCATCCCGCCACTCAAGCAAGAGCCAACCGGCACATCGCTTCTAAGCCGCAAACGAACCGAATCAAACAACAGCTCTTTAAATTGACGCTGATACTCGGTCAAGTTGCCGTCTCGTTTCATCGATTGATTCAACGGAGGTTGATAATATCTCCAAATTTTTAAACTACCTACCCCTTCATCTAAATTTATGCGCATTGCTTCACTCGGAAGAAGCTGATTTACTCCCTCAAAAAATGTTTCTTTTTCGATATTCACTTCCCCGAACAGGAGAAACTTAGCGACTTTATCCCGATTGGCTTTTTTATTAACAAAGTCCTCTACAAGCAACTGCTTAATTTCGGAGGCAAAGGCAATCGTTCCGTCTTTAACGGCATAATAGAACGGTTTTACACCGAACCGGTCTCTGGACGCAAACAGCGTTTTAGCCATCGTATCGACGATGATAAACGCCCACATGCCGTTAAATTTGTGCAAACACGCTTCTCCCCATTCATCGTACGCTGCCATCATGACTTCCGTATCCGTCGTCGATACAAACCGATGCCCTAAAGCTTCTAACTCTTTTCGGATTTCGATGTAGTTATAAATCTCCCCGTTAAATACAATCCAATATCTCCCGTTTTTATAACTCATCGGCTGCGAGCCGTTATTGGAAAGGTCGACAATCGCTAACCGTCGATGCCCTAGCCACAACTTGTCATCGAACAACGATTGATGTCCTTCTCCGTCCGGTCCTCTATGCTCAATAATATCCGTCATTTTCTTTATCGTTGCAAACGGAATAGGTCTATTCGAAAATACAGCTGCTATGCCGCACATAATATCCTCCTGAGCTATTTGTATATAACATTTTTAGCATACATAGCAGAGGATATTCCTTCATTAAAAGTGATTAAAAATTTTTAAAGCTGCTTCACATCTTTTGTTTGATAATCGTTTCCGAACATTCTAGTTGTTTCAGTGGCTCGGTCAAATCAACCACTTCTAACGCTAACCATACATCGATGCGGTCGTAAATCGTCCCTGAGATGCGCTGGCGGTATGTTTGGATTTGTTTCGGACTCATAGGCAATATCGCTTTTTTGACCCGAAATATCCGCACGGGCATGGATTCATCGCCCCGATCAAAATAAAATGTGCTGGATACGTCACCGTCGACGACACGCGGCTAATCGTGCATGAAGACGAGAAAAGGAAAGGAACGAGAGCTTTATTACTCTGATTCCTTCACGTTAACTGAAAATTTATACTACCTACTTTTCGGTTCGCAGTGCATAGGCACGCTACTCAACTACGCTTCCAATAGAAGAAAGTTTATGCTAGAATGTGAGATATTAAGATATTTTCCAAAAAAGGAGGATAATATATGAAAAAAATAAAAAAATTACTCACAGTTTCAGTATTAAGTGCAGGTATACTTATTTCACCGTTTCATGGTAGCAATGCGCAAGCAAAAGTTTTGTGGAATGGAATGGAGTTAGTAAACGGACAAATCGGCAGGGTAACCATTTTAAAAGACACCGAGCTTTATAAGCTACAAGGGGACAAAAAAGTTTACTCCAAAACATTAAAAGCAGGTAGTGTATACCGTATTTATA
Organism: Anoxybacteroides voinovskiense; assembly: GCF_014196205.1. Classification (GTDB taxonomy): domain Bacteria; phylum Bacillota; class Bacilli; order Bacillales; family Anoxybacillaceae; genus Anoxybacteroides; species Anoxybacteroides voinovskiense. Next base: position 142,541 of record NZ_JACIDE010000008.1, read on the forward strand.
CGTTTAAACCAGGCATGCTAGGTTTAGGGGGGGAATATTATGTAGATCGCGACGATCGAGTAAAATATGAAACTCCTTCAAAAACTAAATTGAATCAAGTAAAAATGGAGCAACTATTTAGAGGTGTAAAAATAGGCATGTCGCCTTCTCAAATTAAAAAACTAGAAACAGCAAAATTTTTGCAACAAGAAAATGCGGACGGCACGAAAACATTGGTCTATTCCACTTCTCTCTTCGGACATGATGCATTTCTAGTATATGGATTTAAAAATGAAAAGCTAGCCTTTTTCGGTTATTCTTTCGACCCAGAACAAAAGTATACGAGCGATCAATTAACAACAATATATAACAATCTAAAACAACAGCTAACCAATATATTCGAAAATCAGTATGAACAATCCGATTCTAATAAAGGGTATCCGCCTACACTCATCTTCCAGAAAGATCACCTTATTATTTCACTTTCCTATGATGCGGAGGGATTAGTGGTAACCGTTAGCAGCGCTAACTAAAGCAATGTACACGCCCTACTATATAGATACAACTGGGAAGTTTAACTTTATTTTTTTTGACTGTTGAGAAGCGAACAACTAGCCGCTTCCCAGACAAACGAATTTGTCTGAGAGCGGTGTTGTTCGGTCATCCGGTAGTCGAAAAGTGTTAAATTTTCAACGTGCATTTATATAGTTGTGACGTAAATTGTAAGATTTTTCTATCATCCTCGCCATTTCAACGACAGCTGCAACAAAAATACAAAAAAGAGAGCCACGCAACGACTCTCTGTTTCCATAAAACTTCGACAAACTTCCGATCGCAGTGCACAGGCACACTACCCTACCCCATATTCTTTTGTTTTTCTAATACGACATCAATTAAGTCATCCATTTCTTCTTTCTTCTCCGCTCGATACAAATCATCTAATAAGTGATGCAACAAATACAAATCAGTAATACGCTCTACTTTGTTTTGCATCGGTTTACTTTCCAAACCTAATCTTGCGCTTAAATATTTTTTTATTGCCTGCTGGCTTTCATTGATTCTTGCTCTTTCTTCCGCCATTTTAATCACCCGCGCCATGCTCAACACCTCCATTAGTTTTTCTACATATTCCTTATCAATAAACTTGTCGGACACCGCAATAATCGTTGCCAATAAACGTACTTGTTTTTCCTCATTTTTGATCCGTTTCGCAATTTCTACTGTTTCAATCGCTCGTTCGGAACGATTGAGGGAACTTCGCATTAATGGAAGAAAAATGAGATGCAGCTCATCTAGATCCGTAAGCTCTTCCCCATTCTCGACTTTCGTCCACAAACTTTGAATAGTGGCATCACCATTATATTTTTTCATCAGCACCGCTTGTGCCTCATATTGAACAGAACCGTAGCTTTTTTGTTCTAACACTTTTTCCACATCGGCTCCATAAATGACTACTGTCTTAATAGGCTTTTTATACCTTTCATATGCACTCACATCATATTGAAGAAATCGATCCAAATCTTTCTCATCAAACGTCGTTTGAAACTCAAGATGCAAATACGTATCATCTGCAAGCAAAAATAGAAAGTCCATTCTTCGATCATTAACCGCAATAGTCGGCAAATCCGTTGCTTCTACCCGAACAATCGGAGCAGTCCGAATCCCATAGAAATCCAGAACCTTTTCTTTAAATTGAGCAGTCATGTTACGGAATATGATATCATAGTTATTATATGCAATATCCGTTTGCTCGCTCATCATTACACTTCCTTTCCCTTTATTTTACTACAACTTTCTCATGAAATAAACATAGGCAGCCAATCACTCTCCCTATCTCCGCTCAACACCCTCCCTTCATATTCCTTTCTTGACGTCCTTCTTTTATTCTCCGAAACGCCATCGCTTTCCATAATGCTTCGTCGGTGATGCTGTCAACTCCCGCTAAATCGGCAATCGTTCGAGCGAGGCGAATGATTTTTGTTTGGACGCGGTTGCTCCAGTCGTATGTAGCCGCCCAATGTTGAAGCAGTTGCTGCTGCCTTTTCGTTAACGGACTTTTCGCAAGCAGTACGTCAATTGGCACGTGACCGTTTGTTATTTCTTCCCCATATCGTTCGTATTGCCTGAAACGTGCAGTCTCGACTCGGCTGCGAATCGTTTCCGAACTTTCTAGTCGTTTCGGCGTTTCGGTCAAATCAACCACTTCTAGCGATAACAATATATCGATGCGGTCGTAAATCGGCCCTGAGATGCGCTGGCGGTATGCTTGGATTTGTTTTGGGCTGCATAGACAATATCGCTTTTTTGAACCGAAATATCCGCATGGGCATGGATTCATCGCCCCGAGCAAAATAAAATGTGCTGGATACGTCACCGTTGAGGAAACACGACTAATCGTCACTTTTCCTGTTTCTAGCGGTTGTCGAAGCATATCGAGCGTTTTTTTCGTAAATTCCGCCATTTCGTCAAGAAATAATACCCCACGATGAGCAAGTGAAACTTCGCCGGGCTTCGGCTGTGTTCCTCCCCCAATCAACGCAACCGATGATGCAGAGTGATGCGGATGACGAAACGGTGGAGAGGAATCGTTTTTCGGTTCTCCTGCTAGTTGGTATAAACTAAGCACTTCCAACTGCGCTTCATGGGAAAGGCGCGGCAAAATCGTCGGAAACGTCTCGGCTAGCAAGCTTTTTCCGCACCCTGGCGGTCCGATCATTAACACATTATGTTCCCCTGCTGCGGCAACTTCAAGTGCATATTTGGCGTCTTCATGTCCGATGATATGTTCAAAATCACGATGAGTTTTTCGAGGTGGATCGACAGCTGAAGGAAGATGATTCATCGAAAATAACACTTGTTGACCTTGTAGACATTGCACCACTTGATCTAATGTTTGAACAAAAACACAATCAACATGCTGCAGGTGATAGAAGGGAAATGTGGGGTCATATGGGGCATATACTTGTTGAAATCCAAGTTTTTTGGCAGCTAAAATAGCTGGCAACATCCCATCTACTGGCTGAATCGTTCCGTCCAATGACAATGAACCTAAAAATGCGATATGTGATGGAATCGGTTGCTTGAGTTTTCCTTTTACTTTTAAAATGCCAATCGCCATTGCTAAATCAAACATCGGGCTTTGTTTTTTCCGCTCTGGCGGTGACAGATGTATGACAAGTTTTTGCTTCATCACATCGCACCCAAATGCATGCAATGCCGCAATGACTCGCTCCTTTGCTTCTTTCACCGATGTATCAGGCAATCCAACAATCACAACGGAAGGCATCCCCGGCAGTTCTTTCACTTCCACTTGCACGCGGTACCCTTCCATCCCGCGCAAACCGATGCTACAAACTTTCATTTTATTCCTCCTTGATTCACAAACTGTACATATGTTTTCTTTTTCTCGACAATGGTTCCTGAGAAATATTGGAGAAGTGCGTCGATGTTCATAAATGAAGGAATTGAGGTAGATTGGTGATAAAAGCGAAAACTGCTCCAGCGATAATGCTCGGGGAGATGCATCATACGTGCCTCGACAGGGTTGAGATGAATATAGCGACTGACCTCTAACATCCCTGCGTCATCGCCAATGATTTTACTGAAGTAACGCTTCTCAAACACATGACCGGTTAACCCGTAACGTGTATTATAATAGTTGGCATATCGTTTGTTAATAAGTGCCATCACTTTAGAAATGGATTCCTGTTGCGAACGGAGCTGCAAATGGAAATGATTCGTCATGAGGCAATACGAAGCGATTTCAAACGGAGTTTTTTCATGAAGCTGTTCGAGGATATGCAAAAAAGCAAGGAAATCATTCGCTTCTTTAAACAGCGGATCACGCCGATTTCCACGGCACACAATGTGGTAAAACAAACGCGGCACCCATATCCGCCTTGCTCGTCCCACACCTCTCACCCCTTTTGAAGGATTTTCACACATTTCTTCGACAAAAATAGCGAAACTCCTGCATGTTCAAAGGGTTTTTTTAAACAAAACAGGAACCATCCCTCGTTCCACTTGCCAAACCAACCATATCATTTGTATACTATAAACAGATATTTCATAAAATAAAAAAGCTGAGCGCCGCAAACGCTCAGCAAGCAACTACATGCCGCAAGAGGAGCGGCTGACCTTTAGCTGTGTAACAGATAAAAAGAAATAACCGTTTCGCACCTTTGGTCGAGGGGGACGGTTATTTCTTTTTGTTTATATAGACGACGATAGTGACCGTCAATGTTAGCATGCCGATGAACACTAAGCTGAATTGCGCAATAAGACTCAATGCTTCATACGTCGTCATATTCCCACCTCCCTCCATCAGGGAAGTGGTCAACCGCCCACCCTGCTTATGTAGTTGCTACGGAGATTGTAACATTTTTCTATCACTCTCGCAATTTCAACGACAGTTGCAACAAAAAACGCCACAGCACATCAACAAAAATGCAGAAAAAGAAACAGAGAGCCACTCAATGACTCTCTGTCTCTATCAGTCTTTGGCAAGCTTCGGGGCGTGACAGGCACGCTGCCAGCCGCTATCCCATTTCCATGAAGAATTTTTGTAAACGTTCCGCAGCCATTCGATATGCCTTTTCCTTATCACGAGGACCTATCGCAATTATTTCCATTCTTATCGGCTGTCCTTCAACCGGGCGATAAATAATTCTAATATTTAGTGACTTCGACTTAATCTTTGCAAAACCATGCAAGTCCCCATGTAGCGATTCAGCAACTCCATCCGGCTTAAATAGGGAACCTTGCTTTGCCCTTCTTAAAATTTCTAACAAAATGGTTTGTCTATGTCCTTTATTAATCGCTTTAATATCTTGCTTTACATCCTCAACAAACCTCAGTTCAACATTATATTTTTCTAAAATAAGCTCCTGCAAATCTTCAAGAGTTTTCACATCAATCTTCCTCTAATAATTTCATTAATTCGTCTACATTAATATCTGCTTCATCAAAAATATCTGATAAAGTTTGATTTACAGGTTTATTCTTACGTGCATATGCCTCTTCCATAACGATTTGATCAAGTGCTTCTTCTACAACTTCTTTTATTTGAAGCAACTGCTCAAAATAATCTATGTCAACAACTACAGCCAGTGCATCTTTCTTTTTTGCATTTTGAATAACAAATACTTCATCTGAGACTCCATTTGAAAAACGATCAAGTATCTCTGATAATTTTTTTGTTCTAGAAAGATCCGTAACACTTAAAACATTCGTCTTCAAAAAATTCAATGTGTTTGTATTGGCAATAGGATATTGTTCTTTTGTCAATGTATGAACACCCACTTTCCATCCTCCTTTCTTTAGTATATGCATTATTATCTATATTATACACATAAATTTACACAAAAAACAACACATTTATTACCTATATTCCATTTGTTAATACATTAATTCTTCACATTCCTAACATATTTTGGGGCGTGACTGTCCACCTATTCAATGGATGATTATGCACCACTAAAATCGACGCTACATTTGCGAAAATTGCCGACTTAAACACCTCCCTTGGATGCACAATGCTTGCATTCAAACTCCCAACGTGGCACACGTGGATGGCTGTCGGTTGATTTTTCGTGTCCAAACAAACGACGACAAACTTCTCCCGATCCGCATCCACCAGAAACGGCTTCAACAGCTTATACGCATCCTCTGGAGACTGAACTCGCCGCTCCCTGTACAACACACTCCCCTCCCGAACGAGCTTCAGGCTCACAATGTTCACGCGCTTTGCAGACTGCATTCTATTCCCTCCTAAAATAAAAATCGCCCCCATTCCTTGAGAGGAATGGAGGCATTCGTTCAAGGGTATAATATATGTTTCAAATCATGTTTGATGCAAAAAAAAAAACAGAGAGCCGTATGACTCTCTGTCTCTACCAATCTTCGACAATCTTCGGGGCGTGACTGTGACAGGCATGCAACCCACTTTTATTTTGCAATAAACATCTGTGAGCATTCATGCCATTCACCTTAGCAAGACTCTTTGCATTTTGAAAATCAGAAAGTGATTTCTCGAATAATAATTGTTTCAAGTTCTTTATCAAAACCTTGTTTTTCTCTTCGAAAAGACTTCTCAAAAGCATCAGGGTTTTTTATTAATTTCACTTTATCAAATATAAACAGGAAAAGATGATCGGCTTTATAATGAAATGAATCTGCGCCTAACTCTTCCGTCAATTTACGTTCAGTCATGTTTTCCCTTGTGCATTTAATCTCAATTACAATTCCATATTCATCTAGTATGATATCATATCTTACGGAAGCGTAACCAGCATCATCCACAACCTCAAATCTAGCATCTGGAAATATTGGTTTGATTAGCGAATATAGTATCCGCTGAACATCGTACTCATTTCCAATCTTAATCTTGTCTAAATCTTCCTTTTTGATCGTACCATTACCATGAACTTTATTTTGATACATTGCCTCAATGTGTTTATGAAAATTCTTTAAAATCTTTCGGATAATTGTTACAGCTATTGTTTTGTCTATATGATCCTCAGCACTTTTCTCTGGTAAGTATTTACCGGACTCAACGTCAGATTTTAATTTACTCAAAATATCTCTACTTTTTTGAAGAGCTTCTCCGACTTTACTAATAGTGTCCGCTCTCGAGAATTTATTTGGAACCACTTTCGTTTCAATCAGAAAATCTTTACTTATCAATGGTTTAGAAAAATTTTCACTCAACGTTCTCCTTACATCGTTCCTCCAAGCGTTAAAAGAGTCATAAACATCTTGCTTTTGCTCATAGAGGCTTATAAGTTTTTCGAGATCATCTATTCTTTCATTTATTTTTTTTATAACTATATCCGGCTCTTTTCGAATCATCGACATATAAATCCCCCTTCACGATCAATAAGTAGCCCATCTTAAAAAGAACAGGAACAGGGGATCTAGAATGAATATTTGATTATCTTTCCATTCAAAGACTTGATAAATAGGCTCACTAGAAAACATGATATCATGCAATTTTTGAAGAGAATCTCTAATCTTGTTCTTCTCGATTTTTTCCTTTGAATTAATTACTAGCAGCTGATCGATTCTCTCTTTCATTTCGTCCACTGACAGGCTAACAACAGGTGGATTTTGAGCAATTGCTTTTAATAAAATATGATAAATATCCGCTTTTTCTCCATTTTTTAATTGATATTTTTTTCTTTCTTGTCCCCTTGTGGATGGACCGGCCATTAACTTTTTCACCACTTCTTGATACGGTAAGTTAATAGTAGTGAACCGATAACTTTCTTCCAATTTTTTTTCGTCATTTATTTCCTTTATACTTTCATTTTCATCAATATTTAAAATAAGTGACAGATTCAAACAAATTGACTGCATTAGCTGTGGAGATGTAAGGCTTTCTAAAGCCATTTTCGAAGCCAATTCATCACTTATTTTGATGCCAAGCTGCTCAAAACCAGTAATCGCAATTTCCTTTAACTCATCTTCTTGCCATGGTTCGATATTAATTAAATTTAATCTGCCGCTCAAATCTGGATTTTTCCTAATGGCGTCATCCGCTCTATGAGGTAGTGATATAACCACAGCTTTAAATTCTCTTCTAATGGCATCTTTTAATTGATAAGCGATATCTAACTGCACCTCTTCAGGAGCATAATGGAAATCATCTAGAACTAACACAAGGTTACTTTTTTTAAAAAATTCAATCACCTTATCCTTGTTTGATCCATACTTTTCTCGAGTAGAAAATGATTTATCTTCTGGACTATTATCAGTGCCTTTTAGTACAGTCGTTTCTGAGTATTCTCCTTCAAGAGGCAAACCAACTTTATTTGCAACAACTTCCCAAAAGTCTTTTGCATTTTTAAAATCACTACCTGTTAAAGAAACCATATTTTGCGGTTCGATCACTTTCTCACATAAAACAGTCTTCCCTGTTTTAGATGGACCAATAATGGACGTTAAATATCCCGGTGTATTAAGAGCTTGCTTCAAACGTGTTTCATACGTAAAACCGAAACCCGAAGACTTTCTAGAAACGTATGTGTATTTCGGAAATGATCCCGGTTTGAACACTTCATTAGAACGAAGCTTTCTCAAACCATATCCCTCCTTTTCACACCTTTATATATCTTAATACTAATATTTTAACCTAATCATCACTAATTTTAAACATAATAATATAAAAAAAGACCTTTATAGACCTTTTTGTACTTTTCACGGCCTTTTTATTGATGTTAGTTTAGATTATAGACACAACGAATAGAGAAATGTATAGTAAATCTATCAATGATGAGGAGTGTCTATAATGACAAGACGTTTTGATAAAGAATTCAAAATACATGCCGTACAATTAGTGGTCGAGGAAGGAAAAGCGGTCGCTCAAACCGCAAGACAACTCGATATTTCGCCAAAAACTCTTCATAAATGGGTCGCAGATTATAAAAAAGATGCCGAACATAGTTTTGTCGGAAGTGGAAACCTCAAACCAGAAGATCAAGAAAAGCGCGAACTCCAAAAACGCATCAGTGACCTTGAGGAGGAAAACGCTATTTCAAAAAAGACCATGAGCATCTTCGCCAAAAACCAGAAATTCATACGCATAGAAAGGAGTTTCGCGTGGCGAAGATGTGTGAAGTCTTAGGCGTTTCAAGAAGTGGATACTATGCTTGGCTCAAACGGCCGGAGAGCCAACAAAAGAAAAGACTGGAAGCGCTGAAAAAGCAAATCAGATTCAAGCGAAACATGCGGCAGTCCAAAAATCACAAAAATCCTTCAGAAACAAGGGATCGAGGTATCTCAAAAAACGGTCGCCAGAATTATGAAAGATGGGAACATTCGTTCAAAAACAAAGAAAAAATATAAGACAACCACGAACTCGAAGCATCATTGGCCTGTGTACCCCAACTGATTGAATCAGCAGTTTGAAGTGAATGAGCCGAATCAAGTATGGGTGGCGGATATAACGTATATTTGGACGAAAGAAGGCTGGCTGTATTTAGCATCCATCATGGATTTGTTTTCTCGTAAAATTGTAGGATGGCATCTTTCCGAGCGCATGACAAAGGAGTTAGTGAGCAAAGCATTCCAACGAGCCATCCATCGGCGAAATCCTCAACCTGGTCTGATTCACCATTCGGATCAAGGGAGCCAGTATGCATCGAATGAATACCAAGCCATGTTGAGGCAATACTGTAAATTAGCACGTTATTTCGGAACAAAATGGCCATTTTTTTGCAAATTCAAACGGGTTTTTGCGCGTTAATCCAGCAAAAATCTGGAGTATTGTGCAAATTTCCTCCCTTCTCTTTACAGAAAAACCGTTTGGTGGCTTGACATGGAGCCTCTGCGGACATGTTTTCTAGCGAAAGGGGCGAGCAGGAGCCCTTGTTTCGCTAGGCAACTAGCCTAATATGTCCGCCACTCCATGTAAAGCCTGTGCTTCTGATTTTGTAAATATATTCCAATATGAAATAATTAGCTAATGTGCAAAACAAATAATTTGCAAATTTACAACATTCAATCCCGACAATTCTCCCTGCCTCGACGAGCCTTCTCGTCACGTCAATGTCTTCCCTTGACGGTGTCGGGTCGGTCGATGGATGATTGTGCGCCACTAACACCGACGCCGCGTTTGCCAAAATCGCCGACTTGAACACCTCGCGTGGATGAACAATGCTTGCATTCAAACTCCCGACATGGCAGACGTGGATGGCAGCCGGCAGCCGGCTGATTTTTCGTGTCCAAACAAACGACGACAAACACCTCCCGATCCGCATCGGCAAGAAACGGCTTCAACAACTGATACGCATCCTCCGGCGACTGAACGCGCCGCCCCCTGTACAACACACTCCCCTCCCGAACGAGCTTCAAGCTCACAATGTTCACGCGCTTTGCAGACTGCATACGACTCCCTCCTAAAATAAAAATCGCCCCTGTTCCAAAACGAAACAGAGGCGTTCAAAAGTATAATATATGTTTCAAATGCTGGTTGATGCGGAAAAAAAGAAACAGAGAGCCGTTCAGTAGCTCTCTGTCTCTACCAATCTTCGACAATCTTCGGGGCGTGACAGTGGAGTGAGCCTTTAAAAGTAGACATGTATAAATCGGGAAAAAGATGTCCATACAGAAGACAGGAAGGAGCCGATGAACATGTCGAAAAAACAAAGAACTTATAAAAGCTATTCTTCAGAATTGAAGCTGGAAGCCGTTCAAAGAGCCTTGGCGGGAGAGAGTGTAAAAGTCATTGCACATCATCTTGAGATTACAGATCCTGACTATATTTATAAATGGATAGATCAGTATGAAATGTACGGGGAAGTAGGACTAAAACGAAAAGTTAGAAATCATCCTGAAATGGACAAGGATTTTATTATACGAGCTTTTTGCGATGTTGGCTTTTTTCAAAAGAAATGGTACCATTCGATCATTTTCTTCCTATGCTCCTCTGCCGATTCCTCTTACATT
>NZ_JACIDE010000009.1 GCF_014196205.1 Anoxybacteroides voinovskiense
TTTGTTTTTTCGACATGTTCATCGGCTCCTTCCTGTCTTCTGTATGGACATCTTTTTCCCGATTTATACATGTCTACTTTTAAAGGCTCACTCCATGGTCTCCTCCCCAAAGATGATGAAACCTTTTTCTTTTTTTCCCGTATATACATATAAATAACAACGAAAGGCGGGATTGTATGGGGAAACGTTCCCTTCCAGGAATCATCGTTGGTACGGTTGCCGGCGCTTTTCTTCTTGTCGCTGCATTAACGTCATGGTATACCGTCGATGAGTCCGAACAAGCCGTTATTTTAACATTTGGTAAAATTGACGAAGAAGTAAGCACACCAGGACTACATTTTAAACTACCATGGCCGATTCAAACGGTAGAAACGTTATCGCGCGAAACGTTCAGTCTACAGTTTGGCTATAAAGAAGAAAACGGAAAAGTAGTCGCCACCAATAAAGGAGACACGAAAATGATTACAGGCGATGAAAATATTGTGCTCGCCGATATGGTCGTGCAGTGGAAAATTACCGACCCTGCCAAATTTCTTTATCGCGCATACGAACCGGAACAAATTTTATACAACGCAACATCTGCTTCTTTACGCAGCGTCATCGGTAGTTCGAAAATCGATGATGCGCTAACGTCAGGAAAGGCAAAAATTGAAGCTGATGTGCGCGAGTCGTTAACCTCATTAATGAAAAAATATGATATTGGTATTTCGGTCTTGGCGGTAAAACTGCAAGACGTTGATTTGCCAAATGACAATGTACGCAAAGCGTTCACCAACGTGACCGATGCACGAGAAACGATGAATACAAAAATTAACGAAGCAAATAAATATCGAAACAAACGAACAAAAGAAGCAGAAGGAGAAAAAGATGCCCTACTCTCTCAAGCAGAAGCAGATAAAGTCGCACGCATCGAAAAAGCACGTGGAGATGTCGCGAAATTTAATGCATTATATGAAGAATACAAAAACGCAAAAGACATTACAAAACAACGACTAATGCTTGAAACGCTTGAACAAGTGCTTCCTTACACGCACATTTACATTATGAACGACGATGGCAACACGTTAAAATATTTGCCGATTCAACCGATCGAAAAACAAACGACAGAGAAAAAGACAGAGAAAGGAAGTGGAAACGAATGACAACCTTCCAAGACGATCAAACCGTCATCCCATTGAAAAAGAAACTACCGACCAGATGGTTCCGGTTGATTATCGGCGGCGGCATCGGACTTCTTTTGCTTATTATCGTTTTAACAAACGTCTATATCGTTCACGAAAATGAATATAAAGTCGTTCGCCAGTTTGGGGAAATTGTTCGGATCGAGCAAACACCAGGGTTACGTTTTAAAATTCCATTCATTCAAACCGTGACATCGCTGCCGAAAGCGCAAATTTTTTACGATGTCGCGGAAGCGGAAATTAACACAAAAGATAAAAAGCGTATTCTCGTCAATCATTACGCCATTTGGGAAATTACCAATCCGAAAGAAATGATTCAAAACGCCCGTACGTTAGAAAATGCGGAATCAAAAATGGACGAATTTATTTTTTCTATCGTTCGCACCGAACTTGGACGGTTAAACTACGATGAAATCATTAACGATGAAAAATCATCTCGCGGTAGCCTCAACGATGAAGTGACAGCGAAAGTGAACGAACTATTACAACAAGACCGCTACGGCATTCGCGTTGTCGATGTGCGTATGAAACGCATCGACTTGCCTGAAGAAAACGAACAGTCCGTTTACAAACGGATGATTTCAGAGCGCGAATCGAAAGCGCAAGAATATTTATCGATGGGAGATGCGCAAAAACAACGCATTATCGCTCAAACAGACCGCGAAGTAAAAGAAATGCTCGCAAAAGCGCAAGCCGATGCCGAACGCATTCGCGCATCGGGCGAACAAGAAGCAGCACGCATTTACAATGAAACGTTTGCAAAAGACCCTGAATTTTACTCGTTTTACCGTACGCTCGAATCGTACAAAACAACCATTGGCAAAGACACTGTCGTGATTTTGCCGGCAAACTCCCCATATGCAAAATGGCTATTAGGGCAAACGCGCTGATTATTCAGCGCGTTTTACGTTGTAATCGTAAAGATGAGCGAACACGAAAACTTGTAGCGGCGGCACTTTCTTAACGGACTCTTTTCTGACTAAAATAGGAAAGACCTAAAGCAAGAAATAAAACGATTCCGCCAAGTAGATACCACTTTTGCCCCTCATACGATAGCATAAGAATAAGCTCCCACCCGTTTGCCGGGCCGGAATTTGGGTCATTGCTAAACGGATAAGCAAAATAGAATGGCAGACTGCCCATGATGGTGGACAACAACCCAATGACCAGTATAAAACTTTTCTTCATAAGTCCCCTCGCATTCATGGGAATTTTTATTGGATTTAGCGAATCACCAGCTGTTTGGTGTCGTCATGCCGATGTTTTCGGTAATAACGCGCCATCACTGGAATGACGTCGCGGAAATCGGGGCAAGCAATGCCTGCTTTTATTAACGTGTTGCGTGCGTTTGTCGCATCATATATAGAGGCACATTCAAAATATTCAAGCGCTTCTTTTTCCACACGCAGCCATTGGCGGATAAACGAAAACGACATCGCCCATTTAGCAAGACGAAGCGGCAACGTTCCTTTCGGTTCTTTTCCAAGATACTCGGTCATCATCATTTGATAAATGTCTCTCATTTTGTATGGGTTCGGATCGGTTAAATGGTACGTTTCCCCAACCGCTTCGTCCGCATGAGCCAAATAAAGCGTCGCTTCAATAATGTAGTCCACTGGAACAAAATTTCCTTGCGCTTCTCCTTTGCCGAGATACGGAATAATCGGAAGAAATTTGAGACGTTCAAACATATTGAGCATAAAGTACAACCCATCAAATTTTATCGTCTCCCCCGTTTTCGAATGACCAACGACAATACCTGGGCGAATAATGGTTGTTGGTACGTGACGCGCTACTTCCTGTACGGCTACTTCAGCAAGAAATTTTGTTTCTTCGTAATGGTTTTTAAACGCTTGCCCTTTGTCAAGTTCGTGCTCGAAAATCACCCCTTGCCGTGTTCCTGATACGTAGGCAGTGCTAAAGTACACATAGCGCTGCAAATTCGGAAGCGATGATACCCATTCGTTTACTCGTTTCGTTCCTTCGACATTAACGGTTCGAGCGATGTTTTCAGGAACAGCTAAATCGTAAATGGCTGCAAGATGGAACACATGGGTGACCGACGGTGCCAACATGTGAAGAAGTTCTCTTGAGAGTGCAAGGTGCGGTTTGGTAATATCCCCTTCGACCACTTCCCATTTTTCGTGTGGAAAATGAGTGGCAGAACAAATTCTCTCTTTTTCTGCTATCGCCTTATCTTTCATATGAGGAAGCACCAGTGTATATATCTTTTCTGGAGCCCATTTCCCGATTAGCTCCTCAAGCAACATCGAGGCAATAAATCCCGGAAATCCGGTGAAAAAATACACCTTCCCCACCGCTTACTCCCCCCTTCGTTTTTAACGCTTTTATCGATTTTCCCTTATTACTTCCCTATTTTTTTCGCCAAAATTGCCCGAACTCCTACTTTCACCATATGTTTTCGGAAAGCAGGAAAGAAGAATGTATATGGTGTAGGAAAAATTTTCAAAATAGTTGTTTCCCATCAATTCCGTTCAGCATGATGCAAAAACGGACTCGGTTCGCCTACACTATATAGGTGCAAGTAATGCATCGCTCGCGTGCAGGCGGTGTAGAACAGTCTGCGTAGGCGCTCGTCGCCATATACTTGTGCGGATGCATTATAAATGATAACGGCATCGAACTCAATCCCTTTCGCTAAATACGCCGGGATGACAATCACCCCTTGTTCATATGAAGTCGATTCACTTGTCATAAGCTTTATTCCTTCAAGATGGCGCAATGATTCGTATGCTAACGTACTTTCTGCAGCAGATTTGCATATAATCGCAATCGTGTGATATTGTTTCCGCAAGTCTTCCACTTTCGAAGCAATCGAACGGTGTAATTCCGCATGATTCCCCACTAGTGTCAATACCGGTCGTTCGCCATCGCGCTCAAAAGCGATAATCCGTTCACCATCCGGCACGAGTCGACGCGTAAATTCAATGATCGGTTTGGTGGAGCGGTAGCTACGGGTCAACGTGATGATCTCCGTTTGATCAGAGCCGTATAAGTTAGTAAGCGTATGAAAATCGACCATATCACTCGCATGCACAAATATCGCTTGGTTAAAATCGCCAAGCACCGTCATTCGTGCGGAAGGAAACAAACGTTTTAAAAATTCAAATTGAAACGGAGAATAATCTTGTGCTTCATCTACAAACACGTGTTTGATGGAAAGGTTTGTTTGAAACCCATGGATGAGCTCTTGCAAAAATAAATACGGCGTAGCATCCTCATAACACAATTTGCCTTCCTCTAGCATATTCACAGTCAGTCGGCAAATATCGTCCCATTCTTTCGGCACTTCCCCTTCCATCCATTGCTTGATCAACATTGGATGAACGAAAAGTTGCTTGTATATTCCTTTCATATCGATGAAACGAAGCGCCCGAATCCATTGGCGCAACGGCTTCATTTTCCGCTGAACGACCAAACGAGCAAGCGCCTTTTCATAAGCATGAAACGAAGCTTCAAAACCGCGCTTTTTTTGTAAGTGGGCATAAACTTTTTGGCAATCCTCGTTGCTAAGCAACTCCATCTCTTCTCGCACCCACGGTTTCGTTCGTTCCCATTTCTCCACTTCATCTACTTGTTTCATTAGCCATTCGACTAACTTTTCTAGCCTATGAGGAAGACGAGTCGACGTGTCGCTATAAAACTTTTCCTCGATTTGTTTAGCAGTAATTATCGGCTTTCCTCTAAAAACCACATCTTTAAACAACATACCAGCTGATTGTAGAGATCGGCTGTATGCTTTAATCGTTTCAAAAAAGCGTGCCGATGCCTTGAACCGGATACTCGCATTCCTAATCTCAGCTGCGTCATCGGATGCGGTCAACACATCTTCCATTTGCTCGTAAGGTCCCTCTATTTGAAACTCGCTACTTAGCCGATGATTTAAATATTCTTGGAAGGTGACTTGCTGCATATTTTCTTCGCCAAGTTCCGGCAGTACATTTGACACGTAGTGATTAAACATCGAGTTAGGCGAAAATAAAATAATTTGATCCGATGTCATATTCCGATACTTATAAAGCAAATAAGCTACTCGTTGCAACGCAGCCGATGTCTTTCCGCTTCCAGCAGCACCTTGAACAATAAGCAATTTCCCCCGATCGTGCCGGATGATTCGGTTTTGTTCCTGTTGAATGGAGGCTACTATGTTGTGCATATAGTTATCTGTATTTTTCCCGAGCACTTGTTGTAAAATCTCGTCGCCAATGGTGAGGCTTGTATCGAACATCGCTTCGATTACGCCACCCCGAATCATATATTGCCACTTTTTCTCTAACAAGCCACGCACAATCCCTTCAGGGGTCATATATTCGGCCGGACCGAGCAAATAATCGTAGTAGACACTTGAAATTGGCGCCCGCCAGTCGTAGATGAGGATGTTTTCTCCATCCATGAGCGTAGAAATGCCGATATATATTTGCTCAGCGACGGAAGTTCCTTCTTCGAGAAAATCGATGCGTCCGAAATAAGGCACTTCCTGCATACGGCGTAGCGTAGACAATTTTTTGAAAGCGTGCCTATGGGTGCTTTGGCTGACAGACAAAGCTTGTGCCTGTTGCCTTAAGCCGATGATCGTTTCAAGATAATCGTCAAAAGTATCGGTATTTACTTTCACGTCATCCCAAAAATGTTTGCGAATATCGATTACTTCCTTCCGGCGTTGGATGGTCTCTTTTTCAAGCATATGGATTTGCTCTGTAATCGTCTCCATGACCCTATCCAATCGTGCTTGCTCTTGCTCGCGTTCTTTCATTTCGATCACTCCTTGTAAAAATGAGTCCCCCCACTTTCCTTATTTAGCGGAGGTTCAAAAAATGATAGTTGACGGAAACGATATTTTGTTGTATAATTATAATAGGGATATTATTTAATAAAATACAAAAACGTGTTTCTATTCTACTTTATCATATTTCTTCTCTTTTATCAATGCACGTCATCATTTCTCCTTTCGGCCATCCGCTATCCTTTTTATATTAAATGAACGGCCAAAGCAGACAAGTGGTCAGCTTTGGCCTTCGTATTTTTTCAGCTGCTCTGTCAACTGTTGAAACAATGCGATGTCTTTCCGGTCAAGCGCTTGGTCAATTTGCATTTTTAATCTTGCCACTTCATGGCGCTTTAATGATTCATCCAACACTTCTTCTGCCGCTTTCGCCATTTTCTCATGGAGTTCGTACCGCCTGACGTTGTCAAACGCCCGATGATCGGTGAGCCGAAGGTAGGAAAAATTTCGCGACTTTCCAGGAAAATGGAGTGTTAAATACAGTGGTTCGTTTGGATGCAGCGCCAAATCACTCATAATCGCCGCCAAACTCGTACTTTTTTGACCATGTTGATAAAATACGAGCCCTTCTTCCTCGGCCATCGCAGTCGAAATAATGAGCCATCGCGCCTGCTTTTTCTCCGTTTCCGTAAAATGGACGTTTTGAAGCAAATGGGAATGTTGAAGCAAATATTTCAAGACAAATCGGGCATCTGGATGCTTTAGACGATACGTTTGCAAAAAAGACGTTAAAAAATTGCGCTTTTCTAACCACGATACCCATTCCATCGCAACCATTCCCTCCTCCCTACTTGTTTAACGTCAGTGTTATACAATGGCATTTACTGTTATATAGAAGTCCGCTAATATGAAGGTTAATCAAGTATACCATATGTGATAGTCTATTTCATTACTAGAGGGGTGGAGAAAGATTGGCTCGCATTCATTATAGCTGGGTTATTTTACTGATCGCTTTTTTCTCGATTCTGGTTGCCGGTATTGTCCGATCTTCGTCAGGGGTGTTTATCGTTCCGTTCGAAACGGATTTTGGCTGGGAACGGTCGACGATTTCGTTTGCGTTTGCACTTAGCCTTTTTCTATACGGGATATCTGGTCCGTTTATGGCGGCGCTAGTAGAGGTCATCGGTCTAAAGAAAATGATGGGGTTGGCGATGGCAACGCTATTAGTGGGAGTGTCGTTTACTTTTTGGATGACAACATCGTGGCAGTTGATTTTGCTTTGGGGAGTAATTATTAGCTTAGGTTCTAGTTTGTTTTTAACCGTATTAAGCTCCCATGTAGTGAATCAATGGTTTGGCGAAAAAAGAGGATTGGCACTTGGTATTTTAACTGCAAGCACAGCGACAGGACAGCTAGTGTTATTGCCTGTATTGGCGATGCTTGTCGAAACATATTCGTGGAAATGGGCGATGGGGCTCATTTTCCTACTTGCTTTTCTTATGTTGCTTGTCATTTTACTTTTTATGAAAAACTCACCAAAAGAAATCGGGCTTCTTCCGTATGGATTAAAAGAGGATTGGAGCGTTAGCGAAACAAGCGAAAAGAAAAATCCGATTGCTATTGCCTTTCAAACGTTAGGAGAAGCGGTGCGCGTAAAAGAGTTTTGGTTGCTTGCCGGAAGTTTTTTTATTTGTGGGCTTTCGAGTAGCGGTTTAATCGGTACGCACTTTATTTCTTACTGTATGGGATTTGGATTTACGGCGGTCACAGCCGCTTCGATGCTTTCGTTAATGGGCGTGTTTGATTTAGTCGGAACGACGCTTTCTGGTTGGCTGTCGGATCGATTCGATAACCGCTGGTTGTTGTTTTGGTATTACGGGTTAAGAGGACTTGCACTCTTGCTTCTTCCGTTTGCGCTTTCCGAAGGCTCTGTCGTGCTGCTTGTGATTTTTTCTATTTTTTATGGCTTGGACTGGATTGCGACCGTCCCTCCCACCGTCAATATCTCAAGGCAAGTGTTCGGAATGGAAAAAAGCGTCGTCGTCTACGGATGGATTTTCGCTGCTCACCAATTAGGTTCTGCGGTCGCCGCAAGCGGTGCAGGAATTATATACCAAATGTTCGACTCTTATTCGTGGGCCTTTACGCTTGCTGGTCTATTTTGCTTATTCGCAAGTCTTTTTGTTCTTGTAATGAAAAAACAAAAAAGAGAAGTCAGTTTGTCTCCATCGGCATGAAATAGAAAGCCCTTCATTTGCAATATGTTTATCATATTCGTAGCCAATAAATAAATAAATGCATTGATGCAAGTGTTGATATAAGCCATTACTACATCCCCAATATCGCGAACGAGGATAGAGAACATAATGATGCTTAAGCATAGCGCCAACTAAAGAACGCCGAAATGACGCCTTTTGGTTAAGTCGATTTCTGATGACACCAACAATAATCGAACCGATTGCAACACCTAAAAAAGAACGATATGAGTAATATCCAACGTTAAAAGATTGAAAAAGGAAAGAAAATAATAAAATTAGCGTCGCACAAACCGCGTCAAAAAGATACCATTTTTTCACTTAACCATTCCTTTCGTCTATAAATCGAAAATGTTTAGAAATAATTGGGTAACCTTTCCGTTCGTTTCGGTCTTCAGCTTGCAACTGTTCAGCAACATTTCATTTTCACCAACAAATGCAAATCCTATAGTTGAGGTTATTATAGCAAAAAAAAAACAAAAAAACTTGTCGGAACTTGTAAAAAGATAAAATTTTCCTCCTTCTTCTGTTCATCGTCTTTGGCGAGGAGACTCCCACTTCAACGACCAAAGGGAGTAAGTGGGAGAGGAATCGCTTTTTTGTGTGTTTTTGTATCACTAAAAAATATGATATAATATATTTAGTGAAAGAGAGGTGAGACAAATGGACGTGACGTTAACAGCCAAAATAAAAATTTACCCAACGGCGGAACAGGCAGAAGTATTGAAAGCCACCCTTTCCGCTTATCGACAAGCATGCAACGCTGTATCTGTTGTGATTTTTGACACAAAAGTGCTTGTACAAGCCAAGTTGCACGACATGACCTATCGTCCACTTCGAGCAAACTACGCGTTGCGTTCGCAAATGGCGCAATCTGTGATCAAGACTGTTATCGCTAGATACCGTTCCCTAAAAAGCAATGGTCATGAATGGACATTGGTTCGCTTTAAAAAACCTGAATATGATCTCGTTTGGAATCGAGATTATTCGCTTGTTCAAGGATTATTTTCTGTCAATACACTAGAAGGACGGATTAAAGTGCCGTTCGAACCAAAAGGCATGGAACAATATTTTGATGGCTCATGGACGTTTGGTACAGCCAAACTCGTCTATAAGCATAACCAATTCTTTTTGCACATCCCCATGACCAAAACGATTCCAACCGTGGATGAACACAACATTCGCCAAGTGATCGGTGTCGATGTAGGGGTTAACTTTCTTGCAGTAGCTTATGATTCGCAAGGGAAAACCACCTTTTTTAACGGACGAAAAATCAAGCATATGCGTGCGAAGTACAAACGAATGCGAAAAACCCTCCAGCAAAAAGGGACGGCTTCTGCGCGTCGGAAGTTGAAAACAATCGGACAACGAGAAAACCGTTGGATGACGGATGTGAACCATACGATCACGAAGGCACTCGTTCGTCAATATGGAGAACGTACCCTTTTTGTATTAGAAGATTTAACAGGCATTCGTGAAAAAACAGAACGTGTACGTATCCATGACCGATATGAAACCGTATCGTGGGCTTTCTATCAGTTCCGTCACATGTTAGAGTATAAGGCACGTTTGCATGGGGCAAAAGTGATTGTGGTTGCTCCGCATTACACCTCTTTGACATGTCCAAAGTGTGGGCATACGGAAAAAGCCAATCGAAAGAAACGTACACACACCTTTTGTTGCCGAACATGTGGATACACCTCAAACGATGACCGCATTGGTGCCATGAACCTTCAACGAAAAGGAATAGAGTACATCGTTGAAGGAACGACACAGGCATGACCTGCGTCGTTGGGTAGTCGTCAACCTGCCCCTGATGCAACCCCAAGTCAAGGAAGGAGGACGAAGTCCGCTCGCACTTCTGGGGAGTTGCAAGCCCCCACTTCAAGCGTTAGCTAAGTGGGGGTAGTTGACTTCAGCGCAATGTTCTTCGAAGTGGCGAAGCAAAAATGTGTCTTCTCGTTGCGATATAATGTAGAAAAAAGCAAAAAAGGATGTGGGAGAGATGGAAAAAGCACAACACGGTCGTATGTATTCATATAAAGATATTCAGCAATGGGAAGGAAATTGGGAGCTGATTGACGGTGTCCCTTATTTGCTTGCATCGCCTTCATATGTTCACCAATATGTCGTTGGCGAACTGTATCTCGCCTTAGCTCCTTACTTCAAAGCACAAGGATGCCGCCTCATCTTATCTCCATTTGATGTGCAATTTGATACAGCTAAAAATGAAGAAGAAGCGCAAACCGTTGTACAGCCAGACTTATTCGTCATTTGTAACTTAAATCAACTGAAGAAAAACCGAGTACAAGGCGCACCCGATCTCGTGATCGAAGTATTATCCGCTAGCACAGGAATTAAAGATCGAAATCAAAAGTATTATTTATATGAAACAAACGGCGTGAAAGAGTATTGGATGGTCGACCCAAGCAATCGAACGATTGAAGTCATCGGCTTAGAAGACGGGCGGTTTCAAAAACGAGCAGTATTCGGCCCGAAAGATGTGTTAACGTCTTTTTTGTATCCAGATTTAGCAATTTCGCTTGATTCCATCTTGCATATGGATGATGTGGAATAAGATAAAGCCGGTCAGGGTTCCCTAGCCGGCTTTTCATTTGCTTAAATTTAGTCGATAGTGCAATTTCCGTCCGTGCACGTTTTTCCTCCTTCTGCTAGCGATTGCAGCGATGATGACTGCTGTTCTTCCGTCCACACTTTCTCTAGCGCTTGCCGGAATACGTCGACAGGCTGGGCGCCAGAAATGGCGTATTTTTGATTCAATACGAAAAACGGAACGCCGCGGACGCCGAGTTGAGCCGCTATCGCTTCCTCATGTCGCACTTGTTCTGCATAACGACCATCATCAAGCACCGTTTCCGCCTCTTTCCGGTCAAGCCCTGCTGCTTCGGCGAGCTCCAGTAGCACGTTGCGGTCGCTAATTCGCTTCGATTCGGTAAAATAGGCGTAAAACAGCCGCTCTACTACTTCATCAAGCTTCCCTTTTTCCTTCGCATATTGCGCAAGACGGTTGGCATCAAACGTATTGGTCGGTTTCATCGTCTCAAAACGGAACGTGAGACCGATTTCCTCCGCTTGCTTGCCGATGTCGGCGTTCGCCCGCTTCGCTTCTTCTACGGAAATGCCGTATTTTTGCGCAATCATTTCGTGAATGCTGAGCGAAGTTTCTTTTTTCGCCTTCGGATCAAGTTCAAAACTACGGAAGACGACCTCAACATTCTCCCGATGCGGAAAAGACGAAAGCGCCTCTTCTAATCGCCGCTTGCCGATATAGCAAAACGGGCAAACAAAATCGGACCATACTTCAATTTTCATCGTTACACCTCGGTTTTTTCCTCCAGATTGGAGGGAATTTTCTTCCTTATTGTAACGAACATGTTTTTCTTTCTTCAAATCATTTGTCTCTCAGGTGTGACAGGCATCACATCTAAATGTGTGCTTACCTTCTAAAAATAGTTCAATATTTCACGCGGCGCAAAGTTTTTTATTTTCTTCAACTCTTCCTTACTCCACCACTTTAAATCAATAAACGTATCTTTCTCTTTTTCAGTCATATTTTCAATCGATAATATCGTGTCGGATTGAATCGTTATCTTATAATAAATCTCCCGGCTTATAAAAGAATCGCTTTTTCCTTCAATGAATACATCGATTTCAAATAGTGGCTCGTCATGAATATCAACAACAATTCCAAGCTCTTCACGTAGTTCTCTTTTCAAAGCTTCGATTGGGGTTTCCTTTCCCTTGATGCCACCTCCGAGAGTTACCCATAACACGACATTTCCTATGACATCCGTAAATTCAAATTTTTGAAGAAGAATTTCATGATATTCATTGGTGATTACTGCCCTAGCGCATTTGCGTATTCGCATGAAATTTTCCCTCCCTAGTAAAATAACCATATTTATCCTTTTCTACTCTCCGTCATTTGTTTCCAAACGGATCCTTTCGCTTCTTCGCCACCTTCGATTCGTTCAATTGCCATTTTTACTTGCATGCTTACTTCAAATTCCGTGTCGTTTTCGGCTGCTTTTAACGCAGGCAAAACCGATTCATCACCATTTTCATATAAGAACATCGCGGCACGCCAGCGAACGAGCTTGCTTGCATCTTTTAGCGCTTCGACCATGACAGGAATGGCCTCCACGTCACCAATATCAGACAAACAGTCGCCCGCTGTACGGCGCACAGAAACAGCTGGATCCTTTAGCGCTTCATATAAATACGGAAGCACGCTTTTGCTGCCAATCATTCCTAAATACGCGGTCGCTAAGCGACGAATGGCGACTTTTTCGTCTTTTAATGCCTTTGCCAACACCGGCAAATCTTTTTCCGTTGGCTCTATCATTTGTTCCAACGCCGCATATCGTTTCGTCCAGTCCGGATCCTCTAGCATTTGTTCTGTCACTTGAAAACTCGTTCGTTTTTGCGTTTTCACCTGCTCACCTTGTTTAAACATGTGCACGAATCGCTCGAGCCGTTCGGGTGGATAAGCGGCAGACAACTCCTCGACTATTTCAGCACCGATTTCTTCAAACGTTCCGTATCGAACGCCTTTTTCCACCCATTTTCGTTCCATGACAATATTCCCCGCGTGTTTTTGCGCTTCTAACACCGCATCGACAAACGGTTGCGGCAAGCCAACTCGTCTCTCTTCGTGACCGTCCGTTAACTTCACTTGCATCGGCAAGCCATACAACATTTGCACATACACTTTCACTTCTCCAAAATGCTCGTTGCATACATGTTCATTGTCTTGGAGTTCATCCACCTGTTCGCCAAACACTTCGCGCACTTTTGTTAAAATCGTTTTCCAGTCGTATTTCGCATGCCGTTCGACAGCTAAAAAATCAGCGACATGATAAATGCCCTTCACCCCTTCGATTTGCAGCAATTGCTGGATAATGGCAGGCGCATGTGCAGCTTGCGCAGGTTTATAGTTATAACTCGTGCCAAATGGAAGCTCTTCATCGAGCAACACTTTCATTGTATTTGGGCTTGGCGTCGGTTCAATCGATTGAATCCTCATTTGTTTCTCTCCTATCCTCTACAAAAAATACCCCGTAACTCCATTAAAAAGGAAGAAACAAAGAAAAGCAAAAGTTTCGCTCAATGAACTCGACAGATGTGACAGGCACAAATGAAAATAATATAATTGTAATAGCATGGAAATAAAAGGACGGTGACAAGATGGAACAAATCATTGTTGAAACATTAAAAGATGCGGTCTCCCCTTCTGTCATTTATTTGTTCGGATCAGTAGCAACAGGACACGTTCGTTACGATAGCGATATCGATATTGCTTTTTTGAGCGATGAACGATCGTTGGATCATTATGAACGCTTTATGCTCGCGCAACAATTGGCAGAGCGATTGCAACGGGACGTCGATCTCATTGATTTAAAACAAGCGAGCACCGTTTTTCAAGCACAAATCGTCAGTAGCGGTAAGGTCATCTATTGTGCAGACGAACAAAAAAAAGCAGAGTATGAATGGCGAGTGCTGAAAATGTATGCAAAACTAAACGAAGAACGGGCGGAAATTTTGCGAAACATTGTGGAAAGTGGGTCGGTTTATGATGAATGATGTGATCTTAAATAAAATAAGTGTCATCGAACGGTGTATGAAACGTATTCATGAAGAATATGAAAACAACCCAAAACATTTGGAGAATTACACAAAGCAAGATTCCATTGTTCTCAACCTCCAACGAGCGTGTGAAGCGAGCATTGACTTAGCGATGCACATCGTTGCACAAAAAAAGCTCGGACTTCCACAAACAAGCCGAGACGCTTTCACTCTTTTAGAACAACACGGCATCATCTCTTCATCCTTGTCACAAAAAATGAAAGCGATGGTCGGATTTCGCAATATCGCTGTGCATGACTACCAAGAACTGAACTTGACGATTTTACAAAAAATACTCGACGACCATTTAACAGACTTTACCGAGTTTACGAAAACAATTGTTGGACAAACATAGGCGGTGCGAATATGCACCGCCTTAGCAATCACTTTCTAATCCCAATGTTTCTTCCACTCATCTAAAAAGGCAGGGAGGCGCTGCTGATGCGGAGCGATGAAACTTTGAAAATAGAAAGACCACTTGTTCGGCTCTTTAAGAATGTTCGTGTATACATGCTCGATTTCTTTAATAAATCCAATGGCGCGTCGATAAGCAGAACGCTTTCGTTCCGCAAGCAACGATTCGACGATTCGTTTATAATGCGCAATCATTTCAAGGGGATAGTGCTTGTTCAAATACCGTTCATATGTTGATAGGCTGGAATAATCAAAAGCGCGCAGACGCTTTGTCACATAGTGAAGCAACGCTTCGTTATTTCCTTCAGTGTAGTCAATTTTCGCTTTGATGAAAGCGTGCACAGGGTGACTTTCGAGCCAATCGTACAATTCTTGTTTCACTGCTTCTTTTTGGCTTGGCGGTGCGTATGCAATCGCTTGTTGATACAGTTCATAAGAAGGACGATGGAAAAAGTGTTGTTTCAATAATTGAAGCGCTTTTTCCTTCTCCCCCATTTCATCGTACCGCTTGAACAAATAGGCATACAAGCCGTCTAGCGCCCCTTCTCCCTCTTTCAGTCCCTTCTCCGCAATTTCCAATGCTTTATCACGATCGCCTTTTTCCTCTAAAAATAAAGCATATTCGGCATAATCGCTTCCATAGCGAAGCTGATGAGCACGTCTTTGCTCATATGTATGTGTATCGCCAAGTTTGTAGCGATAAATATCTAATATGAGCGATTGATAGTATCTATCCCCCAATGGTTCTAAATAATCGACGATCGTGCGCCAATGTGTTTCCGTAGAAGCGATTTGCCCGATCCAGTCCCATATCGCGTCCTCAAATCCTGAGTTACCCTCTAAATATTGCTCCATTAACGCATGAATCATTTCCTCTCTAGCGCTTTCCGGAAGATGTCCATCTTGAAGGAGCGCAAGAACCGTTTCCATATGTTCGTAGACAATATCTTCTTCTTCCTCAGGTCCACCGCCGTACATATTAAACTGCTTAATAATACCGATTGCTTCCGCAAATTTCTCTCGATATTCGCGGTTATGTTTTTGTGCCGTTTCTTTGGCAGTCAAGCACCCACTTCGTTCCAAAAAATCAAGCGCCCGTTCTTGAACACGCTTGTCCGAGCGAATTAAGTTCAGCGCAAGCTCTAACAATTCGTCACGGGAAAGCCGCTGAACAATTTTCTGTATATTCATCATAATCGGGCAGTTCCTCCCTTCGATTAACAATGTGCTGACATGTCCCGCTTTTTTAGCTTCTTGACATTTGTCAAGGCATGGATTTTTATTGACAAATGAACCACCTGATTTTGCTATATATTTTTCGACAAAAGCAATACTATTCCTGCTTTGAGAACGAAAAAAGGGGGGGAGACTGGACTTCTAAGCCTTTACCAATTTCCTAGTCTATCATGACGGATATCCAATCGTTTGAAGTGCTTATCCCAAGTGACTACGTCCTCAGGTGGATTCGCTTTAGCGTGTGCTGCTATATAGGCATCAATGAAGTCAACGTTTTTTTCGGCGTAATCCCGAAGTGCTTGTTGAATGACCGGCTTTTCTTCCGTTTCCACCCCAATACTATTGGTGAATTTGAGTAAAGCATCCGAGATATCTTTAGGGTCTGCTTCATAAAAAGATGCTAATACCCAACAGCATTCAGCTATAACAAGGGGGGTTATACGTAAAATCAATTCCCCAGCTTCCACTTTTTGAAGCATTTCCCCCACTTCTTCTGCTAATGCTTTTGGATCGCCCGTTACAATCCGAATGATCACGTTCGTATCTATCCAAAGTTTCCGTGCCAATTAATCTTCCTCCCCATCCTTTAACTCCTTCTCTGCCATGTTCCGATATACTTCTTTCCGAACTTCATCAACTGGTTGAAATGGCTTATTTGTTTTTAGAATGCCGAGCAATTCCGATAAACGTTGCTTCTTCAAAACTTCCACTTTCATTTCGCCATCCTTATTTAAAATGAATGTTAAATCGTCCCCCTCTGTGAGACCTAGTGTCTTCCGTATTTCAATCGGAATTACGATTTGTCCGCGACTAGATAGTTTGCTGGTCGCCTTTACGACAACATTTGGTTGATGGTCTGCAAACTCCATAGCGCTCATAACTCCATCTCCTTTCTATTTTTGCAATTCCAAGCGTACTTATTTTTTCATTTTTCTTATTATATATTTTATTCTTACATTGTTATTCGGTCAAATCATACATCAACACCTATAGCCTCTCCTATCCCATGCAAAAAGCACCAGGCTTCCCTGGTGCTCCGTTGCTAGCAACATGTTTGTTTGTGGTCTTTCTCTTCACAACACGCTTCTTCCTCTTCGCAGCAATCCTCTTTTCTCTCGTCGTCTTTGACCTCCATAATTTGCACATCGCAACAACCTTTTTCTTTTTGTGTAAATAATTTTTTGAACATAGAAATCTCCTCCATTTAGATAATGTAAAACAAAAATCCCGATAACGTGGCCATTGAGATGACTGAAGCGATAAACGTCCAGACGAGTTTCTTTTGAAAAATGCTATGCAGTAGCGTAAGTTCTGGTAAGCTTGCGCCCGCGGAGCTAATCATAAGCGCCATCACTGGACCTAGCGCCATTCCTTTTGCGATCAGCATTTGCGAAATCGGAATCATAGTCGATAGTCGAATGTATAGCGGAATGCCTAAAATCGCCGCAAGCGGAACAAGCCACCACGTATCACCTCCCATATAGGTTGAAATCCATTCTGTTGGCACAACGCCGTGAATGAATGCACCGATGCCAGCTCCTAACAACAAATACGGATACACGGTTTTCATGAGATGAAGCGTCTCGTGCCACGCTTCTTTGAATGTCCGCTTTTTCCCAATGGCGACGTTTCCTTTAACAATCACGCGTTTGACTGCGTGTTCAAATCCGAACATTTCCAGCATAAAACCGATGAGAATCGAAAGTATCGCCGTCAATAGCGTATATACGACTGCTACCTTGACACCAAGTAAAGCGGTCATTAACGTTAAAATCGTCGGGTCAAGTACAGGAGAAGCGAATAAAAAAATCATGACAAGCCCGAAACGAACGTTTTTGTTTAAGAGCGAAACGACAACTGGGATGGTCGAGCACGAACAAAATGGGGTCACAAACGCAAATAATACCGCGATACATGCCCCAATGAGCGGATGGCGCTCTGCCAATAGCTGTTGCATGCGCTCGTACGGAATGTATCCTTCGATGATGTTAATGAAAAACGAAATGGTAAGAAAAAGCACCGTTAGTTCTAATGCTAAAAATGCGAACGATTGAATCGTTTCCAAACGAATTCCTCCTTTATTTGCAATATGCAAATATTTATTCAAGCAATAGGCAAGATTTCTCTTGCCTTAAAACAATGGTTTGCAACAGACGGTTGATTTTGCCATACATTCATTGAGTAAGCGAATGGAGCGAAGGACGGTTTCGCGCTCAAACTCGCTCATATGCGAAAATACTTCGGCTAAATATTCGTTCACTTCTGCGTCAATTTTCGCGGTGACGTATTTTCCTTCCGGCGTTAACGATAAAATATAGACACGGCGGTCTTGCGGGTACGGTGTTTTTTTCACTAAATTCATTTTCATTAGCGTTTGAATTTGTCGGCTAAATGTTGTAATATCCATCGCTATTGCGTCGGCGACTTGTTGCATTGACGGCTCGTTCATGCGGTCGATTTCGTATAAAATATGGCTTTGCACAAGCGATAGTTCCATCCCGCCAACGGTGCAGCAATTTCGGTCTAACAGCCCAAGCCGTTTTGTCATCGTGTGGAATAGCTCGCGAACATTTTCCATTTTCTCACCTCTTGCTTTTATTATAGCTTATTATTTGCATCTTGCAACTAAAAAGAAAAATTTTTTTCTCACAAGGAAAACGGCTACACTGTCGCGAAATGATGGGTATCACAGGAAAATGGAGGGATATGTCATGGAGCAAACGATTTTGCGCCATATGGAAACGGTGCGTGGGATTACGGAAAAAACGATTGAAAAAATACCAGAAGCGATCGCGGATATCGTTCCACCGGGTTTTGCCAACAATATTCGTTGGAACTTCGGGCATATTGCGGTTGTGCAAGAAAAGCTCGTGCTTGGCGTTCTTTCGGAAGAAATGGGGCTTCCAGAAGCATACGGAACGTTTTTTGCGCCTAGCACAAAACCGGAAGAATGGAAAGAAACACCGCCGACTTTAGCGGAAATAGCGGAAGTGTTAAAAGAGCAAAAGAGAAGAATTGCGCAGTTTATCCCTGGACGTTGGCATGACAAACTCCCGACGCCGTTTACCAATCGAGCAGGAATTACGTTTTATACGGTCGGAGAAACGCTATTGTTTAGCTTCTACCACGAAGCGATGCATATCGAAACGATTAAGCGAATTTATCGCGCCCTTCCTTCTCGATAACTTTTTGGTAATTATGCATTATTTTCTAAATAATGAGAAAAATGTGATATAGCCCACAGCCCCTTTCTTTCGTTGTCTGTTATTATATGGGTGACGGATGGACAAGGGGGAGATGTTGTGGGAAGAAAAGTTTTCGCGTTTCTTACGTTAGTTATCGCTTATTTGTTAATTGTATTTGGAGGGTATGTCGCTTCTTCCGAGTCTGGCATGGGCTGTGGGCCGGACTGGCCGTTATGTAACGGAGTAATCGTTCCGGTGTTGCAAGGAGCGACGTTAGTGGAGTATGCGCATCGTGTTATTGGTGCGGTGTTAGCAGGAATGACAGTCATTTTGTCTATTTACGTGTACAAACAACCTGACCGCACGATTCGCGCGGTTGCTTTCTGGATGATGGGGCTCATGATTGTACAAGTGCTGCTAGGGGCAGTAGTCGTTATTTTTGATCTTCCAGCGGTTGTTGTGTCGATCCATTTAGTGATTGCGATTGCTTTTTTTTGTTGTATTCTTTGGATTTGGCGTTTTTTTTCGTGGCGATGGACGTCAATCAACAATAGAACAAAACATCCCGCTATGTTCCACTTAACGTTTCTTCTTTTTTTGCTTGCGTTGACGTTTGCACTCGGCGCTTATGTGAAACACGAGCATTACGGCTTGGCGTGTAGCTGGCTTGATTGCCGCGATACGTTGTTTCCGACCAACCGCGCACAGCTTTGGCAAACGCTTCATCGGCTAATAGCCACAGTGGTTGGCGGATACGTGATCGTGCTTGTTTTTTTGTCTAGAAAATGGGAAACACCTATAAAAATGCGGCTATTTTTCGCAGGGGTAGTCGTTGCTACTCAACTCGCCATTGGCGTATGGACGATTGTGACGAGCATCACAATTCCATGGGCAGTACTCCATTTGGCGGTGGCGACACTTCTAGTTGCCCTTCTCTTTGACACATGGCTTTATATCAAAACAAGCTAAAGCTGGTCTGTGGTAGGCCAGCTTTTCATGTTAGGTGGCGGGAAAATAAAGCTCTATTTTTTGGTTTTGCTCAGTGCTATATAGCTGAAAATACCCAGAAAAATCGGATAAGATGCGGCTATGCGGGTATTGTTGCAGAGAAACAATAAAGCAAGGCTTGCCATCTTTTAAAAAGGTTAAGGCGACCGCTGACCGTTCAATCGTGTCAAAGAAAAAACCGTCGCGTGCCACGAGTTCGTCATCTTCATACGTGTTCACGATCACTTGTCGGTTCGTGTATGTCGTTAAAAGAGGCAATACATCCACGTTTTTTCCCTCCTATATCGGCCAAAATAAATGGATAAGAAACAAGCAAGCAAACAGCATGGCAGCGATAAGATGAAATTTTCTTCTAAACCCAGACGCTTTTCGATGGCGAAGAAATCCAGCAAGCAGCGTGATGGTTAGTAAGCCGACACTCCCGTAACCAGTGACCATTTTCGGATGGATAAACCCGATCGTCGCCCCTACCTTCCATGCCATAATGGCTCCGTGAAATAAAATCATGCTCGTACCGACTAGCGCGAATGGAATGTGCGCTTTCATCATGCTTCGTGCCCGTTTGCTTAATGTTACTTTCACATGTCGGGCTTTAGACTTGCGGATGACAAGAAAAATAAAGTACATATTGACGTTAATAAAAAACAAAAGAATGGCTAATTGTGCGAACCATTTTCCTGCTAGTACAGTCGCGGAGTCATACGGGTGAGACACCCAAATAACAAGAAGCGAACTAATAAGAAGTAAGCTGTTGACGACAAGCCAAACGTAATATACCATGTTTTTCCCTCCACTGGTAGTAAATCATAAAATAGTCGCTGCTGTAGTGCGCCTCGTCACATATAGTGTCCCAAAAAAAATCTCGATCCCATCTAAGGAATCGAGATTTTTTCATATAAGGAAAACACCACTTCCCCTTGAATGACTTCGTTGCCGTTTTGGTTGGTGGCGGATACGCGAAAACGAAGTTGGTTATCTTTTTTTTCAGTTAGCGTCGCATGAAGCGTAATAACGTCGCCAAGAAAGACCATCCCTTGAAATCGAACGGAATAGTCTTGAATAAAACCTTGTTCGACATATGGGGTGAATAGTTTGGCGAGGTTGCCCATCGTCCACATGCCGTGGGCAATAATTCCTGGCAGCCCTGCTTTTTTCGCTTCTTCATCAATCGTATGGATCGGGTTGTAATCTCCCGATGCTCCGGCATATTTAATTAAATCGAGTCTTGATACAGGGCGTAACCGAATTTCTTCTAAAGAGTCACCGACTTGTAATGCAACTAGCTTGGTCATACCATCATCGCCTTTCTGACCGCTTCTGTAAGAATAATCGTCGCTGTAGAAGTGAAAATGATATTTCCTAATACATCTTCCCCATAGCTTGTAATGACTAGCCGTCCGATGTTCCCCATGCTGCTTTGCTTTTCGTCATAGCTTTCCACTTTCGCATAACAAAACAGCTCTTCCCCAACCAAAAGAGGTCGGTCGTAATGAAAGGACTGTTCGCCGTGAATAAGCCCTTTCGCCGGAAGATTCAGCCCTTCAATGACGCCATAATCAAACACGCGCGGAAACGTTGGTGGTGCGATGTTCGTTTGATAGCGCGAATTTTTGCCCGCTTCTTCCTCCCAATAAATCGGATGCAAATCACCAATTGCCTCGGCAAATTTTTTCACCGCGCCTCTTTCCACAACATTTTTCACTTTCTTCGAGCATTTACCAACATATGAAGCAAGCACCGCCATCTCTCCTTTAGGGTGATGTGTTTAATTTTTTGGCCCACCGGCAACGTAAAGCACTTGACCGTTAATGAACGATGAGTTTTCGTCAGCAAAAAACGCGACGGCATGGGCGACATCAGCTGGTTTTCCGCTTCTTCCAACCGGAATGTGTGCGATGCTTGCTTGCACGAGTTCCTCGAAGGAAATGCCGATGCGCTCTGCGGTTGCTTTCGTCATATCCGTTTCGATAAAGCCTGGAGCGACGGCGTTCGTCGTAATGCCGTATTTGCCTAGCTCAATCGCCAACGTTTTCGTAAACCCTTGCAGCCCCGCCTTTGCGGTCGCATAGTTTGCTTGTCCGCGGTTGCCGAGTGCGGAAGTAGACGAAATGTTAATGATGCGTCCGTATTTGCGCTCGACCATATATTTTTGCACGGCACGCGCGCAATAAAAAGCCCCCTTCAAATGAACGTTCATGACCGTCTCCCAATCGGAATCTGTCATTTTAAACAATAAGTTATCGCGGATGACGCCAGCGTTGTTCACGAGAATGTCTACCGCTCCGAACGCATCGACAATTTCTTGTACTACGGTTTCGACTTGAGAGGCATCCGTAACGTCTGCGATTTTTGCATATACGGCATAGCCTTTTTCTTTTAGCTCCGTAGCAGTTTTATGCAACGCTTCTTCGTTTAAATCAACGAATGCAACGCTCGCTCCTTCTTGTGCAAAACGTTCGACAATCGCTTTGCCAATCCCTCTGCTTCCGCCTGTGACAAATGCCACTCTACCTGTGAATCTTCCCATCGGTTTTCCCCCTTTATAGAAATTGTCCGAGTTTTACATGCCCTTTTAATAGATTTCGTGCAATTACCATCCGCTGAATTTCGTCCGTCCCGTCGTAAATGCGCCAAAGCCTTGCATCGCGGTACCAACGTTCAATCGGCATTTCTTTCGTATAGCCCATTCCCCCATGAATTTGCAAGACGCGATCGATGACACGGTTGCCCATGTTTGCTCCGAACAGTTTCGCCATCGACGCCAAATGGCGATTGTCTTCTCCTTGATCAAGCGTAAATGCCGCATTCAACACGAGCCATTTTGCTGCTTCAATTTCGGTAGCGGAATCGGCAATCATCCATTGAATCGCTTGTCTTTCTGCAATCGGTTTGCCGAACGTGACACGTTCTTTCGCATAATCAATGGCCATTTGCAACAATCGTTCAGCTGCTCCTATCGCTCTTGCGCCGACTACCCAACGCGCATAGCCAATCCATTCGAGCCCTAGTTTATAGCCTCCGTGCAATTCTCCTAAAATATTTTCTTCCGGCACGCGGACGTTTTCGAAAATAAGGCTTGCTGGTGTCGCGGATCCCATCGTGTAAATCGGTTCAGAGCGCCATCCCATGTCACGATCGACGATAAAGCACGTCACCCCTTCCCGCCCTCGCGTTGCTTGATGGCGTTCTTTATCCGTAATCGCAATGACCATCACAAAATCAGCGTCGTTTCCACCGGTAATGAACGTTTTTTCGCCGTTCAATACCCACTCATTCCCATCTTTCACCGCTGTCATTTTAATGTTGCGCGTATCGGAACCTGCGCTTGGTTCCGTCATCGCAAAACACGATTTTTTCTCGCCGTTAATTGTTGGAAGTAAATATTTTTTCTTCTGTTCTTCGTTCGCATAATAAAGAATATTATCCGCCGAACCACCAAACTGAAACGGAACGAACGTTTTCGATACTTCCATAATGACGATTGCCATCATCACGTGTCCTAAATTTGCCCCGCCGTACTCTTCTGGTGTGTTAATGCCCCAAAATCCCGCTTCTTTTGCTTTCAACTGTAATTGTTTCAACGTTTCTTTCGGAAGGCTTGGTCGTCCTTCTCGTTCGTTGCGCAACACGTCGTTTTCAAGCGGCATTAACTCTTTTTCGACAAATTTGCGAATCGCTTTTTGCACCATTTTCTGTTCGTCGGTCAGACGTAAAAACATAATCCCCTCTCCCATTCAAAAAATGATGTACACATTTTATACTAACCGGTTAGTATGTTACTTGTATTATAATTTAGAACTTTCAGAAAAAACAAGAGTTTTTTCTTATGAAAACAGCGATTTCCGTTCGACAGCGCGTGTCGGACAAAAATCGCTGTTGGCTAAAATATGCCGTATATCGCCGATACCGCAAATCCTAAAAGAAGCAGTCCGGATAACCGATTAATCATCGTTAAATACCGTTCTTCGAGTCGTTGCCTAAACAATCCGACCATTCCGCTCAAAAAAAGCCACCATAACGCCGAGCCGAAAAAGACGCCACAAAGAAAAAGAAAAACGGAAGATGGCGAGATTCCAAGACTAGAAAAAACGGCAAGAAACGATAAAATTGTCATCGGGTTAGAAAGGGTTAAAAAAAGCACTGATAGATAGGCGGTAAATGCATTTCCTCCGCGCGCCTGCGCCGGTGTTCGAGCAGCTTTCAAGCGAAACGTTTGGATTCCTAAATACGCGAGAAACAGCCCTCCGATAAAGCGAATCCATGTTTGTTGCTCCAGAAGAACGTGCGTAACGGCAGTAAAGCCAAGCCCTGCAATTAAGCCGTAAAGCGCATCCGCTGTCGCCGCTCCTAGCCCGGAGATAAACCCGATAACCCTTCCGTGCGTCATCGTCCGCTGGATACACAATAGCCCAATCGGTCCGACCGGCGCGGCAACGGATAACCCAATAAGTATTCCTTTTACAAAATCCAACGGTTTCTTCCTTTCTACTCACAAAAAAAGTGTTTCGATGTCGACAGAAAACGACGGAAAAACCGCCGAGTCGATCGTTCCTTTTTCTTTCGCAATCGCTATTTGTTCATATTGCCCTTGTCCGTTTAATGCATATACTTGTACACTGTCTAACATTGGATTGACAATCCAGTATTCTTGTACGCCATAGCGCATATACAAATTCAGTTTAACCACTAAATCGTGCGCTTGGTTAGAAGGACTTAAAATCTCCACAATCAATGGCGGGACTCCAATATATTTTTGTTCTGTTAGTCCGCTTTTGTCGCAAATGACCGATAAATCAGGAATGACAATGTTTGTTTCCTCGATCCCTTCTTTTTTCAATTCGATATCAAACGGTGCATGGAATACTTCACAATTTGTTTTTTCAAAAAAATGAAAAAGCGACACATACATTCGTCCGGATATTCGTTGATGCTTCGTCGAAGGGGAAGGAGACATCAAGACAACCCCGTTCATATATTCTAGCCGTTGTTCAGTCGATTCGCGTAGCTGATAAAATTCTTCCAATGACATTACACGTTGATTAGGAATCGCCATCACAACACCTTCCTGCTAAAAGTAGTGGATTATAGCCCAACTAAAACAAGCTGCAAGCCTTCTTCTGTTTCTTCGACATCAAGCGTCACCTGTTCTAACAAAGCAAGCGCCTGTTCATCCATCGCGACTTGAATGCCATTAATGATTTCTACTCGATCCGTTGCTTCTGGTGCGTCAAGCGACAGCGCAACCGGAGTGTCGTCCGCTGCCGAAAACCGAATCCCTGCTTTCCCATATTCCTTTAATATTTCCTCTAGTGCCTCTTTCGCTTCGTTTGTAATAATCATTATAATTCTCCTTTATTTTTTTCGCTTCACGAGTGTTGATTATCCATTATTTTACTAAAAAACACAGAATCATATGACTGAACACAAGCTTTTCTGCCTCTTCCCTCGAACAAGAACGCCGGCGGGCAAATGTCATTTGCCGGCAAAGCGTTCGTTGTTCGAGGAGGGCATGCGTACAGCATGCCCAGTCGGCAAGCGAACCGCTTGCCGACTACGGCAGAAAAGCTAGGAATAGAGCGATGTCAACTGGTTTTTAATGGTTAATCAACACGCCTGTTTTCGCTTATGTCTGCTTCTACATAATGCTGAAGCATCGTGAGCTTATTTTCCCAAAACCGTTCGTAAAAGGCGAGCCATTGCTTTAGTTCGCGCAGTGGATTTGGGTCAAGGCGATACCGCGTTTCGCGGCCGACTTTTTGTTCTTGGACAAGCCCTGCTTCCGCTAAAATGCGCAAATGTTTCGAAACCGCTGTCCGGCTAATCGGGAATTGGTTGCTGATGGCTGTTACGGACCATTCTTTCTCCGCTAACAGCTGCAACATTTTCCTGCGGGTCGGATCAGCGATAGCATGAAATACGTCATGCTTTGCGAGCATAGCCTCTTATCCCTCGACGTAAGCGCCTAACGAATGGACAAGTTTTTTCCAACCTTGATCCATCCGGTCGCGCACTACCGTATGGGCTTCGCCAAATTCCGTGACTTGTTCGCTATCCCATCCGGAATGAATGAGCGTAAATTCGGTTTGTTCTCCTTTTTCTTTCAGCTCAAACGTAATCGTCCAATCTTTTCCCCACCGAAACGACAACCGGTGCGGTGGGTCGACTTCCGTCACTTGGCAAGGCGACATGCCAAATGGACCAGCGTTCAAATGAAATGAATGCCCTACAACCGGTTGAAAATCGTTCGGCATAAACCATGCAGCTAACCCTTCGGACGTCGCGACTGCTTCCCATACTTTTTGAATCGGTGCTTGAAATAGAGCGGTTTGGCAAATATTTGGTAACATCATGTGCTGTCTCTCCTTTCGCAACCAAAAGGTTTCCTTTTTTATTATACGAAACCTTTTGGTTTCATGTCAACATAAAGCGGCGTTCGATTGGAAAATCAAGCATTCCTCGCTCGTTCAGCCATTCTAAAAGACGATGAATAAACGTTTTCGCCGCTGGAGAAAGATGCGAAAACGACGTTGCCGCAATGCCAATCGTTCGGTAATGCTCCCCTGCTACCTCAATCAAGCGAATCTGTTCCGGCGGACGATACAACGCCATTTTCGGCAAGATGCTAATGCCAAGTCCGCACTCAACCATTGCCATAATCGCTTGCTCTTCGACCACTTCGTATTGAATGTTCGGCGTGATACGGTTTTCTTTTAAGATGCGTCGTACGTCGTGGTCGCTCCCCCATTTCGGCATAATAAACGCTTCTTGTTCAATTTGCGAAAGAGTGACCGTTTGCTGATGGGAAAACGGATGATTCATTGGTACGACGCAAACGAACGGGTCTTTTTTGAGCGGAATTGTGTCAAGCGCTTTCGAAGCGGATAATGATAAAAAACCGAAATCAACGATGCCATTTACAATCCAATGATGAATCTCATCGTAGTCTCCTTCGAACCATTTCATACGGATGGAAGGATGGGCCGCACGAAACGTTTGAATGATTGGCGGCAGCCACTGGGACGATACGCTCGTAAACGTCCCGATGCGAACCGTTCCGAGTTCTAATCCGTTAATCGCAGCGATTTGTTGCTTTAATTGTTCGTACGAATGCAACACTTCTCGAACATGCGCTAGCACATGCTCGCCATTGCTTGTTAATCGTACGCCGGAACGGTCTCGTTGCAATAACGCAAACCCCCATTCTGCTTCTAAACTCGCTAGCGCATGGCTAACGGCCGATTGTGTCAATCCGAGCGCTTCTGCAGCTTTCGATACACTCCCTACTTCGACTACCGTCTGGAACACTTCCAGTTTAGTTAGCGACATCTTTCCCTCTCCTTTAATATGAATTTTTTTCATATAACAGATGATAAACATTCATTTTTCTTATTTTAATCATCCATGTATACTATTTTACAACGAACCGAATGAAAGGACGATTGAGCCATGAGTCAAACAAAAGCGAACGGAATGCTCGCCATCGTGACGGTTTTTTGGGGGGCGTCGTATTTATTTATGAAAATGGGGCTTTCTTCCCTTCCGCCGTTTTATTTTATCGCCTTGCGATTTTTGCTTGCGTTTTTATTAGCAGGGGCGATTTTTCATCAGCGGTTATGGCGCGTAGATCGACGAACAATTCAACATGCGTTTCTATTAGGTACGCTTTTATTTCTCGTTTTTGCGTTCGTCATGATTGGCGTCCAATCGACGACAACTTCCCACGCCGGTTTTTTAGTTAGTTTAACCGTGATTTTCGTCCCGCTCTTTTCTGCGTTGTTTTTCAAACAAAAACTTTCCCGCCAAGTCGTTATCGGAGTGGTTTTGACAACGGTCGGGATTGCCCTTTTAACGTTAAAAGGCGGGGGGACGATAAGACAAGGCGATCTACTCTGCATACTCGCCGCTGTTTGCTATGCAATGCATATTGTTGTCACCGGTCAATTAACTCAGCGTTCCGATTCCGTTGCACTCGGTATTTTACAGCTCGGTGCTTGCGGAATCATTAGCTTGGTCATTTCGCTTTGGCTAGAGTCACCAACACTTCCGACACCAAGCGCGTGGGTAGCTATTTTCGCTTTAGGGATTTTGTGCAGCGCCATCGGGTTTGTTGTGCAAACCGTCGCGCAAAAGTATACGACCGCTGCCCACGCCGGCCTTATTTTTTCCCTTGAGCCTGTATTCGCGGCGCTATTTGGATACATGTTTTTAGGAGAAGTGTTGCCGTTAAAAGGATATATCGGCGCTGCGCTCGTGCTTACGGGGATTTTATACGCAGAAATGCCGCGAAAAAAAATTCCCTCTTGGACAGAAGAGGGATTTCAATCGACAGAGCGGACAATCTCCACAAAATGATGCACAATTTTTGCGGTTAAGCCCCAAATGACGTTGTTTTCATACTCATAAAAATATTCGTCGATTTGCCGCGGACGCCAGCGATAGTTTTTTCCACTAGGAATTTTCGCAAACGGAAAATCCGGTTCCGGCTGCGCTTGAAAATGAACACGATACACATCCGGTTCTGTTTCGAGGAAAAACGTAAGCGGGACGGTAAACGTCGCGGCTACTTCTTCCTCGTTTGGCTGAATTTGCTCCGGATGAGATAAACGCGCCACAAACGGATAAACAATCATGCCAAACGGGGAAATAAGATAATCAAGCGGGAAGACGTCCAAAATAGTCGTTTCCTGTATGCCTAATTCTTCGCACGTTTCGCGAATCGCCGCTGCTTGCGCGTCTGCATCGTCTGCATCAATTTTCCCACCCGGAAAACAAATTTCTCCCGGCTGTCTTCTTAATTGTAGGGAACGAACCTCAAATAAAAGATGCATTTCCCCGTTTTTTTCTACCAAAGGCACAAGCACGGCATACTTCATAAATGTCGTCATCCCAATCGGGGAAGGGGTTCGATTCCGTAATTTTTCCCATAGTTGTTCCATACCATCTCCCTTTCTAGTACACATCGCGAGTGATAAAAACGAAAAATGAAACGATGAGCGCCACCAACCCCCAAACAGCCAATACACCTATCGAAAATCCAAGCGTCATCCCAGCGATTGGCGGTGCTGCTCCACTAATATAATCCGTCAAGCGAAGATTGACCATAAATAAATATTTCGCTGACTCCCAAGAAGACACCATATTCGATAAAATCGCTCCAGAAATAAGCGCAGCTAGCATAATTCCCATGACAGCCGCCGTGCTGCGCATGATGACTGACAACATAAACGTCAACGTTCCGACGACGATGGCAACAAACGAAGCAAGCCCTAATTCTATCAGTAAATACTTCCACTGTGGAATGAGATGAACATTTGCTGTATTTAATTCTTCTCCCTGTACCGTAAATCCTGTTAACAGCGGTAAATTCCAACCACCATACCCAAAAACAGCACCAGAAATAGCGTAGGAGAGCACCACAAGCGCCAGCATAATAAACGAAATCGATACCCCCATCGCAATATATTTACTAAGCAATATTTTCCATCGTTTTACTGGCCGCGTTAATAATAGCTTCATCGTCCCGCCACTCGCTTCTGACGACACTAAATCAGCAACGACGACCATGACCATTAACGGCAAAAACAATTCAATTGAATTTTCGACAAACATCCGCATAAACGTCGGAGCGCCTGGTGCGGATGGGTTAATGTTATGGTCTAAATAGTATTGTTGTTGCTGGAGGCGGATTTTTAAAAATTTCCGCCATTCTTCGGAAATGCCACTTGAGTTGAGTCGATTTTGTGTATCGATAATTTGTTGTTGCAACTGTGTGCGCCAATCGGTTGTTCCTAGCCGCTTTTGTACGTCTTGGACGTGTTTATATTGCGCATATGTAAACAGCCCGACCAGGACAGCAATAATGGCCGAAATGATGAACAGCCGCTTTTTGCGAACAATTTTCAGCATTTCGTTGTAGACGAGATTAATCAATCGTTTCCCCTCCTGTGAGTTCGATAAATAAATCTTCTAATGTCGGTAGTTTCGGCTGAATTTCACTCACACGAATGCCAGCTTGCACGAGTTTTTCGTTCCAAACAGCTAACTGACTCGCTTCGTAACCAGTAACGAGCATGCCGTCCGTTTCCAAAACGGTCGTTTCATTCGCTAAGATGTTTTTTGCCCGCTCTAACGAGTCTACTTTCCAGTAGACGCGCGCTTGTTCTTTCAATAGTGTTTCAACGTCATCAATCCGAATAATTTCCCCTTTCGCCATAATCGCCACTCGATCGCACATAAGCTGAATTTCGCTTAGTAAGTGGGAAGAAACGAGCACACTAAGCTTTTCTTTTTCCGCTAAAAGGCGAATAAACTCACGCATTTCGCGAATCCCGACCGGGTCTAGCCCGTTCGTCGGTTCGTCTAAAATCAATACTTTCGGTTGCCCTAATAACGCTTGGGCGATGCCAAGCCGCTGGCGCATGCCGAGCGAGTATGTACGGACACGGTCATGGATGCGGTGCTGCAGCCCGACTAAGTGAACCACTTCCTGAAGCCGTTCTTTTGAAAAAGATGGAAGCATGCGGGCAAAATGTTCAAGGTTTTCCCACCCACTTAAATACGGATACAACTCTGGATTTTCCACAATGCAGCCAACATGGCGAATCGCGTCAGCAAATTGGCGTTGAAGGTCGTACCCGCAAATGGAAACACGCCCGGAGGTTGGTTTAATTAAGCCAACAAGCATGCGGATGGTCGTCGTTTTCCCTGCACCGTTCGGACCTAAAAAACCGAACACTTCCCCTTCACGTAGCGAAAAAGACAACCCTTTAATAATCTCTTTTTTTCCAATTGTTTTTCGCAAATTTTGTACGACTAATGTGTCAGTCATTTTCCCTCCCCTTTCGCAAACGTAATAAGTGCGGATACCCGTTCGCCGATGAGCTTGTATCCTTCTTTGTTCGGATGGAATTGGTCGCTATATAAATACTCGTTTGTATGCAGTTCGAATAAATCGTACGTCGGCACCGCAATGATGTTCGGATAGCGTGCCGCTACTTCTGCCGAATCGTAGTTCCATTGCCGCACGATTTTCGATGTTATTTGCCCGTTGTTTAGCTGTTGAAACGGGTTATAAAGACTAATATAAAACACGATCGCTTGTGAATTGGCGGTTCGAATCGTCCGGAAAATCGTTTCTAAGTTCTGTAAATACGCATGCTCCGTTTGTTTTATACGCTGAGGCGAAAAGTTCCGCAACGATTCTCCCCCTTGAAATAAATCGTTGCCACCAATCGTTAAACATACAAGATCGGCTTGTTTTAGCTGCCGTTGGATTTCTGGCTGCTTCAGTTGTTCGACAAGCTCTTTAGACCGCAACCCTTTCACCGCTAAATTAGTGACTTGGAGCGGTTGTTTCGTTTTTGTCCGCAAGTCATCGACAAGGTAGCCGACGTAGCCTTTTCCCGTTTCGTCCCCTGTACCGCGCGTTAACGAATCGCCAAGCGCCACAAGGTGGAGCGCATGGTCGTTTTTCGTTTTCGCCACGTTTTTTAGTGGGGCAGATGCGGCCGGATGAAAAAACTGGTCTTGCACCATTGCCACAAGCCCATATCCCCATAAAATGCTTGCGAGGACAGAAAGAATCGCGATAATTTTCACGCTGTTGATCTTCACCGAATCACCCTTTCTTTGCTTCCATGGTACTATTATAAACCGAATCAGGCATGATAGAAAAAAGCGGCGCATCGAGGCGACCGCTTTCATTTTTCTTCTTGTTTTTGGAAATAATCAACCATCCCCATGGCACAAACACTTAAATCAAGCCGAAGGAGTTCGTAGACGCTTTCCTCCCGTGGGACACCACGTGCCTCTAAATACGGCTGCACTAATTTCATAAAGCCGTCGGCAACCGCTTTTGTTTTGTCTTCAAACGACAAAAACGGCTGTTCTTTCATGACGCGCTCGCCCACTTCTACCATTTTCGGCAGCCACTCGCGCAATTGCTGGAATACGGTCGCTGGATGCTCAGACATACCGAAATGACCGAAGTAAATACGCGATGGGTTCAACTCCTCGAGCCGCTTCGCTGAATGAAGCATCGCTTCTTGGTTAAATTGGCTTGGCGAAGTGGACGGGAGATATAATTCTACCCCATACGCGAGCAATTGCGGATAATAGACACCGATCGTATCGCCTGTAAATATGCCGTTGCTTTTTGAATCATAAATGGAGAAATGATGGTTTGCATGTCCTGGTGTATCGAAAAAGGTGAGCGTGCGCTCGTTGCTAAGCGCTAACGTATCCCCGTCTTCCATCGTAACGAGCCGGTCTTCTGGAATCGGAACAATTGGTTCAAACAGTTCCGCAAACTTCTCGCCATACACCGCTTTTGCCCCTTGAATGAGCTTGGAAGGGTCAGCCAAATGTCGCTTCCCTTTCGGATGAACGATGACGCGGGCGTTCGGGCATTTTTCAAGAAGTAACCCCGCACCGCCAGCATGGTCTAAGTGAATATGGGTAACAATCATGTATTGAATATCTGCTAGGGTTATTCCGAGTGATTCTAAGCCATTGAGTAAATATGGAATCGACGGACTCGCACTCGTTTCAATAATCGTTAATTCTTTTTCGTGAAGCACATATGTACCGGTGCGATTAGGTGTCTTTAAATCAAAGACGTCAATTAAAGAGATGTCATGCCCTAAATCGACTGGTTTTCTCATAGCCCTCTCCCCTATCCTATTGTTTTCTAGTATTTTACCAAATGTTAGCGAGAGAAGAAACAAAAAAACGGGCGTATCGCCCGTTTTTTAAAATTTTCCTTGGTATTGTTCAATTTCCCATGCATGTACAGCAGTACGATAGCTGTCCCACTCTGCTTTTTTCATTGCGACATATTCATTAAAGACATGTTCGCCTAACGTGTCGCGACCGATTGTCCCATTCTCTAATTCTTCGATAGCTTTTCCTAGGCTGCCTGGAAGGTTTTCAATGCCAAGCTCTGCCCGACGCTCTTCGGACATATGGAAAATGTCTTCATCAATTGGCGCTGGTGCTTGCAACCCGTTTTCGACTCCATCAAGCCCTGCCGCAGCGATAATTGCATATGCTAAATATGGGTTTGCAGATGGGTCTGGGCAACGAAGCTCGACGCGAGTAGCTACGCCGCGTTTTGCTGGGATACGAATCAACGCCGAACGGTTTGATGCCGACCAAGCGATATAGCATGGCGCTTCATATCCTGGCACAAGCCGTTTGTATGAGTTCACTAATGGGTTCGTTACCGCCGCAAAGCTTTTGACGTTTTTCAATAACCCTGCGATAAATTGGTAGGCTGTTTCTGAAAGTTGATTTTCATCACTTGGGTCAAAGAACGCATTTTCGCCATCTTTAAATAACGACATGTTCACGTGCATGCCAGAACCGTTAATGCCAAATACCGGTTTCGGCATAAACGTCGCATGAAGACCGTATTGGCTTGCAATTGTTTTTACGACCCATTTATAAGTAGTTGCGTTGTCTGCTGCTCCTAACGCATCGGCATATTTAAAGTTAATTTCGTGTTGGCCTTCCGCTACTTCATGGTGTGATGCTTCAATCGTAAAGCCCATCGCTTTTAACGCGCGATAAATTGCTAAGCGGACGCGCTCGCCAAGGTCTTTTGGTGATGGTTCGAAATAGCCACCGTTGTCTTGTGGTTCTGTTGTTGGATTTCCGTTCTCGTCTGTTTTAAATAAGAAGAACTCTAGCTCTGGACCGACTGAAATCGTATACCCTTTTTGCGCTGCACGCTCTACTGTTTTTTTCAAGACGTTGCGTGGATCCCCTTCAAATAACGTGCCGTCGGGATTAGTGACCGAGCAAAGGAAGCGCGCTTCTGCATATCCTTCTTCGACCGTCCAAGGAAGAACTGCAAACGTATTTAAGTCTGGAAGAAGGTAAAGGTCGGAACGGTTAATTGGTGAAAAGCCTTTGATAGAAGAACCGTCGAACATAATTTTTCCTTCGACGACATCGTCGAGCTGTTCTGCTGTGACTGTTACGTGCTTTAAAATACCTTCAATGTCGACAAATTGTAAATGCAACAACTCTACGTGTTTTTGTTTAATCGTTTCTTTAATTTGCGCCAATACATCCGTTTGCGAACCTAAAACTTTCGACATGTTACATAACCTCACATTCGTACGTTTGTTTTTCTAACATGATTTTATTATATGGAACCTTTTTCGTTTTGGCAATACTTTTTTTATCAATCTTTTTGTATTTTTATAATTTTTTGAGAAAACGCTTTCAATCGACAGATGTTATACGATTAGCAAGCGTAGAGGGAGAGAGAAATGACGGAGGAGCCGAAAAAATAATTTGTATACTTATGATTTTTGATGAATAAAAAAAAGTGTCTGGTATATCCCAAACACTTTTAGCGTGTCTTCGCTTGGCGGTATTCTCGCCACGAGCCAGATTGGATTCGCGGAAGAATCGCTACTTTTTCGGGTGTATAGATATATACATACCCTTCGATGTCTTGTTCACAGTCTTTCACCCATACTCGCTCAT
The DNA here is from genome assembly GCF_014196205.1 of Anoxybacteroides voinovskiense. Lineage (GTDB taxonomy): Bacteria > Bacillota > Bacilli > Bacillales > Anoxybacillaceae > Anoxybacteroides > Anoxybacteroides voinovskiense. The sequence continues at coordinate 34,166 of NZ_JACIDE010000009.1, forward strand.
ATTCATTGTTGGTTCGCCCTTCTTCGTAATCTTCCAAAAGATCCATTTGTTTGATTCCTTCTTCTGTCACGGTCAGCCATTCGCCAACAACTACTTCTTCTCCTCCGAGCACAAGCGCTGGGTACGAACCGACGTCATACAGCTGCCCTTTCACTTTTCCAGGCTGTATATGTTGCAAATGCGGCGCAGCAACATGATGGTTTGTTTCTCCAACAAGCAACGTTCCATAAACAAACACACGATACATTTTCCTTCCCCCCTCTCCTATACCATACCGAAAAACGTAAAACAATGGAAGCCCTACCTCTCGTCCATCCTTGCAGCTCCGAAGCTGCGCCAGTGTGAATCTCGTTTTTCTTGCGTAAAATGCCTGCTTATTGGCGAAGCATCCATTTTCCCTTTAGGAGTTTGGTATCATAAAAAAATGGTTCTGCCCGAAAGCAGAACCACTTTTCGTACTTACATTTATCCTTTTCGAACGTTTGCCGCTTGTGGACCACGGTTTCCGTTGATAATGTCAAATGTCACTTTTTGCCCTTCTTCAAGCGTTTTAAATCCGTCGCCTTGGATTGCAGTGAAGTGAACGAATACGTCGTTTCCACCTTCTGTCGCAATAAAGCCGAATCCTTTTTCTGCATTAAACCATTTTACTGTACCTGTGTTCATTTGAATTCCTCCAAAACAAATTGAAAATTGACCATCCTTCATTACTCACAAATAGAAAAGCCGCGCTACCATCGTAAGGAAGGCTTGCTAAGAGGGCCTTCTCTTCCGATGAGGCGCGACTTACAACGATCCTTGATATAACGAACTGAATGGTACTTACTACATATTACATGATAAATTCCCAGAAGTCAATAGCAAACAACAGCGGATTTTGGAAAAATTGAGTGAATCGCGTAGTACAAGTTCTTGGCGGGATTCGTATATATACAGTACGAATCAACCATACCGACAACCGCCAACGACTTCGCGAAAGAAAGGGGGATATGATGACAACAGGAATAACGATATTAGCATTTTTGATTACGATGATGCTCGTTTACTGGCGACCAAAAGGAATCAATGAAGCCATTCCAGCAATGATTGGCGCCGTACTAGTCATCCTTGGCGGAGCCGTGAACTCCTCTCATTTGCTCGACATTACGACAAAAGTAAGCGGAGCAGCGGTCACAATCATTTCGACGCTTGTTATGGCACTTGTGCTAGAAAGCATCGGCTTTTTTCATTGGATCGCAACGCTGCTTGCCAGACGAGCAAACGGTTCTGGTCTCCGGCTCTTTTGGTATACGAATGCACTTTGCTTTCTCATGACATTGTTTTTTAACAATGACGGAAGCATTATGATTACTACCCCGATTTTGTTGTTGCTTTTAAACAATTTTCAATTAAAAAAACATGAAAAACTTCCGTATTTATTAAGCGGGGCGTTGATTGCCACTGCCTCAAGTGCTCCAATCGGTGTCAGCAATATGGTAAATTTAATTTCGTTGAATATTATTCAGATGAATTTATATTTACAAACAGCAATGATGTTTATTCCTTCGATGCTCGGGCTTTTGTTTTTGCTTAGTATGCTGTTTTTCGTGTTTTCCGACGATATTCCTAGGACATTGCCTTCACTAATCGTTCCAATCACGCCTCGTTCGCTTTTTGACCATCCTCTCAAAGATCGCCCTAGCGGCATGAAAGTATCAGAAAAGCAGATGAAACGAATCCTTCTTTTTGTATTAGCGGTGCGAATAAGTTTATTTGTCGCCTCGTATTTCCATATTCCCGTTGAAATCGTAGCACTCACGGGATCTATTTTATTATTAAGCTGGCGCTCATACGCATTGAAAATCAAACCGTACGATGTATTATCCAAAGCACCGTGGCATATTCTCGTCTTTGCGTTCGGGATGTATGTCATTATTTATGGTTTAAATCATATTGGACTTAGTCATTTCCTTGTCCAATTATTGCAGCCGTATATTTCCGATACGTTTCACGCTGTTTTCATCATGGGTGGTGCATGGACGATACTGGCCAATATTTTTAATAATCATCCTGCATTAATGATTGGAACATTGGCGCTAACGGATATGAATATAGCTCCTCCGCTTGTAAAAGCCGCTTATTTATCGATGATTATCGGCAGTGATATCGGCTCGCTTCTATTGCCAACAGGAACGTTAGCAACGTTGCTTTGGTTGCATATTCTAAAAAAATATCGCTTTCCTGTACCTTGGGCGATGTATATAAAAACGACGATTCTTGTCATCCCGCTCACGGTGTTGTTTACGCTTATAATGTTGTATCTTTGGCTCGCGCTGTTTTTTCTATAAAAAATCCCTCCTTCGTTCGTTTTTAAGGAGGGATTGTTTTTGTTATGGGAAATGCACGATTTTTAAATGATGGATTTTCCAATATACCGATTCTCCGTTAGCTGTCACAAGTTCCACCATATTGTTTTGTACTTGTTTTAGCAACCCGATTTTCATTGGATGGTCGCCTATGTCAAAAATGACGAGTTGTCCTTCGGTTTTTTTGAGTTGCTCCTCTAATGAGCGTTGCAAAGCAAGCGTCGTCGGCTGTACAGGCAATAAATCATTTCCTAGTGTGTAAGGGGTAATGCTTTTTTGATATGGGATTAGCCATTTTAAATGTTGCAAAGAAATAAACATTGTTTTATAAACGGGGGAATAAAAGACAAAATAATCGTTTAGCACGCTTGTAATATAGCCGTGAATCGTTTTATTCCCGATGACGTAAATTTCCACAAATCGCCCCTTGGCGTTTACTAACGTTTTGCGATAAGAAATATTCGTTTCTTCCTGCAAAGGAATTTCTGGGAACGGGCTAGAAATTTGGTTCGCTGGATCTATATGAAGCTTTATATGATGAATGTGTAAATGAGGAATGTACAAATATTCCTTCCCAGTGTAAATGACAACGATATCGGGTCCAACATCCACAAGCACCCCTTGAACAATCGTTCCCCCCGACACTTCTACTCGTACTTGCTTTCCAAGTAATGTTTTTAATTGATCCATGTTTCTCATCCTTTTTTTCAGGCAAGTGGAGAACATTCATTACTCTCGTTTATCGTGTTTCTTCTCCCCTTTCTCTTCATCTTTTTTCGGTTTTTCTCCTTTTGCGTCCTCGCCTTTTTTCTTGCCTTCCCCCTCTTTCCCTTTCTTTTCCTGCGCTTTCGCTTCTTTTTCGCCTTTTCCTTCGTCTTTTTTCCTGTCGCCGTGCGCTTCTTGTTTTTTCGCTTCTTCTTTCCCGCCTTTTGCTTCTTGCGCTTTCCCTTCTTTTTCGCCTTTGTCTTTTCCTTCGTCTTTTTTCTTGTCGCCGTGCGCTTCTTGTTTTTTCTCCTCTTTGTCAGCCTTCTCTTCCGTTTTCTCGGTCGGTTGTTCGTTTTGTTGCTGGATCACGACTTGAAATGCTCCTTTTGGTCCACAGCTTATACTTTTAATATGGTTTGGATTCATTCGAATAATTTCATCCCGATTGACGACGGTGCAATAGCCGTTTCCTCCTGGGACGAGAATGCCCTCAATTGCCTCCGGTCCACCGCGATTAATCGAAACCCATGTATGCGTTAGTTCCATGAATAATGAGGAAAAATTAGGTGTTTTCACATATGGCGGAACAACCGGCTCGTAATCGTTCGTTGCGTTTTCCGGCTCCGTTGTTCCGTCGCTTTCCTCGGTTATATCCTCTTCTTTTTCCATTTGCACGTAAATGCTTTTTATGTGCTGAAGATGATAAAAGACAACGCCATCATCTTCTGTAAACAAGACGATATGATCGTCGTTGACTGCTAACAACGTTCCCTGTTTCGACTCTGGTCCACCTTGGTTGACTTTAATCGGATTGGAAACGAGGTTGTTTAACAATTCATAAAAGCTATTTGCTCGCACTGGCTCTATTGCTGCGAAGTTGGCAGAGAAGGACGGCAGCGAATTCGTCTTAGCGTTTTCGCTCATGCTTTGAACGTGGTGCAGCGCATAATATACGATTGAAGCGTCATTTTCGTTCACAAGCGCAAGGTAATCTGCTTGAACATCTACTAGTTTCCCCGTTTTTGACTCTGGTCCTCCACGATAAACGGTCACCGTTTTCCCAATTAACGCTTTCAATTCATCATTCGGTTGATTATAGTCGTATAACGACATCCCAACACTCCTCCTTGTATTTTTATCCATAAGGGGCATCCATATTGTATATATACGTATGGATGAAAAAGAATGTACCTGCTCAAAAAAATAAAAAGGAGCTGACAAATGCCAACTCCGTTACTCTTTCCATTTGATGCTGCAGCCGATGCTCGGTTTTTGCTGTTCTGGTACTGGATTGCCATTTAATAACGCATCCAACGCTGCACGAATGGAATCTCCTGTCACCGGGATATTGTTTCCAGGTCTTGAATCGTCCAATTGCCCACGGTATACGCATTTTAGTTCACGGTCAAAGACGTAAAAATCTGGCGTGCATGCCGCTTGATACGCCTTCGCAACTTCTTGCGTTTCGTCAAATAAATACGGGAACGGATACCCGAACTCTTCCGCTACTTTTTTCATATTTTCCGGAGAATCGTCTGGATATTTTTCGACATCATTGGAATTAATCGCCACAAACGTGACCCCTTTTGGCTGATAATCGTTCGCTAGACGAACGAGTTCGTGCTGCACGTGCTTCACAAACGGACAATGGTTGCAAATAAACATAATGACCGTCGCCACGTCCGATTTAATGTCTTCCAACCGTACGACATTGCCGTCTACTGTGTTGACTAATGCAAAAGACGGCGCTTGTTTTCCTAACGGAAACATCGTTGATTCCACTGCAGGCATTGTAAACACCCTTTCTTTCACAAATTTTTTCATTTTTATTATAGAAAACGTGGTAGATTTTTGCACGTTTTCCGACTACAATCGTGGTAAAGTAGCGTTTGAGGGGGCTGAAGGTGTTGAAAAAACCGTATATTGTTTCGCTGAACATTGGTCAACCGCAAACGGTCGCCATGGATGGAACAGAAATAACGACCGGCATTTACAAACAACCAGTGACTACGCCGCTTTGGCTGACAAAAACAAATTTTGTAGGCGATGGACAAGCTGATTTACTCCATCACGGCGGGCCAGATAAAGCGGTATGTGCATATCCGTCAGAACATTTTTCCGCGTGGGAACGGCTGTATGGTCGATCCTTTCCCGCCGGAGCGTTCGGAGAGAATATGACACTTTCCGGCTTAGTAGAAAAAGACGTCTGCATCGGCGATATATTTGAAGCCGGTACCGCTATTCTTCAAGTTTCCCAGCCGCGCCAGCCGTGTGTGAAATTAGCGAAACGGCACGGGCTTACCGACTTACCGCTTCATGTACAAACGACTGGCTACACTGGCTTTTATTTTCGCGTGTTACAAGAAGGGACGGTTCAAGCGGGACATCCGCTTCAATTAATGGAACGGAGCGCGCGCCCGCTCTCTATTGAATATGTCAACCACATTTATTATGTCGAGAAAAATAATAAAGAAGCGATGCACGCAATTGTGGCTGAGCCGGCGTTGTCAGAAGATTGGCGCCGCATATTTCTAAAGCGGCTGGAGCAATCATAAAGACTTGTACGATTGTTCGTACAAGTCTTTAAGATACTTCCTGAAACTGACGGTGGTACAATTCATAATAAAACCCTTTTGCTTGTAACAACGAATCGTGCGTCCCTTGTTCAACTACCGTTCCTTCCCGAAGCACGAGGATGCGGTCGGCATGTTGAATCGTGTTTAACCGATGGGCGATCACAAAACATGTCCGATTGTTCATCAATCGCGTTAATGCCTCTTGAATCGCCAATTCTGTTACGGTATCGACGTTGCTTGTTGCTTCGTCTAAAATTAAAATGGCTGGACGAGCAATCATCGCGCGGGCAATTGCAAGCAACTGTTTCTGTCCTTGACTAATGCCACCCCCGTCTTGCTGTAACATCGTATCATATCCATTTGGCAGTTTCATAATAAACGAATGTGCATTCGCCTGTTTCGCTGCCTCTACTACTTCTTCATCGGTCGCCTCTAACCGGCCGTACCGAATATTTTCACGAATCGTCCCTTGAAATAAAAAGACATCTTGTAACACAAAGGCCATCTGCCGGCGCAAACTCTCTCGTTTAATGTGGAGAATGTCATGGCCATCAATCAAAATTTTCCCTTTCGTAGGATCGTAAAATCGTGTCAATAGTTGAAGAATCGTCGTTTTTCCTGCCCCAGTCGGACCGACAAGCGCAACGGTTTCCCCTTGTTTCACAGAAAAATCGACGTTATGAAGCACCTCTTTCGCTTGGTCATAGGAAAACGACACGTGCTGAAATTCCACTTCTCCACGAATCACCGGCAAATCTAGCGCTTCTTCCTCTTCTTCTTTTTGTTCATCTAATATCGCAAATACTCGCTCTGCTCCGGCTAGGGCAGATAGGAGCGTATTCCATTGGTTTGCCAAGTCGTTTAACGGACGGATAAATTGCCGCGCGTATTCGGTAAAAATAACAATCGTTCCGACCGACACCATTCCTTCGTAAGCGAGTATTCCACCGATGCCGGCAAGAAGCGCAAAGCTTAAGTTGTTTAACACGTTCATTAGCTTTGGAATAAATCCAGAATACGCTTGCGCCCAAAAACCGGCATGTTTTAATTGCTCATTTTTTTGCAAAAATCGAGCAATCATTTCTTTTTCTTGTGCAAACAATTGGATTGCCTTTTGGCCAGAAATGACTTCTTCGATGAACCCGTTCAAGTCGCCTAGTTGTTGTTGTTGCTCGCGAAAGCGCGGTTGCGTTCGATTCGTAATCCATTTCATGCCACCAAACAACAGCGGGACAATTAGAAGGGTGACTGCCGTTAAAATGGGGCTTAACGAAAGCATTACAACAATTGCCCCCATCAACGTAAGCGTACTAGAAACGACTTGAATGGCTGTGCTATCGAACGTTTGGCTCATATTGTCAATGTCGTTTGTTACTCGGCTCATTAGCTCCCCTGATTGCCGGCGGGTAAAAAAAGCGAGCGGCAACTGATGGAACTGCTCAAATAGCCGCAGGCGAAGCGAAGATACTGTTCGTTGGGCAATGCCAATCATCCAGTAGTTTTGCCAAAAAAGAGAAAGAGAAAGTGCCAAATAAACGACTAGTAGCATACCAGCAATCATCATAAATCCGTTCGCCGTTTTCGCGATGATCGTGTCAATTGCTTTCCCGACAAGGTACGGACCGAGAAGGCTAAGCGCTGAGCTAACGATTACTAAGCCAATGACCAATAAAAACCGACGTTTCTCTTCAGCAAGAAATGCCCATATTCGCTTTAACGTTCGAATATTTTCTTTCGCTGGGCGCTTCTCTTTTATGACTTTCCTATGGTGTGCGTGGCGCATAGCTCATCCCCTTCTTTCCAAGCTGTGATTGGACGATTTGGCGATATAGTTCGTTATTGAGCAGCTGTTGATGCGTTCCTTTTGCGAGCAATTTTCCGTCTTTAAATAAAAGAATGGTGTCTGCTTCCATCGCTGTCGTTATTTTTTGTGTCACGATAAGCGTCGTGCAGTCGTATGCTTTTAATGCTCGCCAAACGTTCGCTTCCGTTTTGGCGTCTAGTGCGCTCATACAATCATCCAAGAGTAATAGTTTCGGCTTGCGAATAAGCGCGCGGGCGATGGCAATCCGTTGCTTTTGTCCACCTGATAGCGTCACCCCTTTTTGTCCGACTACTGTATCATATTGGTTGGGAAACGACATAATCGTATCGTGAATTTGCGCGGCTTTTGCCGCTTGAGTCATTTCTTCTTCTGACACGTTCCTTCCAAAACAAATATTTTCACGAATCGTTCCGGAAAACAACAACAACTCTTGTGGAACAAACCCGATCGATGCTCTCAGCGTCGCTTCGTCCCAATGACGAACGTCGATGCCATCAATAAAAATTGTCCCTTCCGTCACCTCATATAATCGCGGAATCAGCTGCAGTAGCGACGATTTTCCTGCACCCGTTTCTCCTAAAATAGCAACCGTTTCATTCTCCCGAACAGAAAAAGAAACATCACGCAGCACAAATGATTCGCTCGCAGGATATCGAAACGAGACGTGTACAAATTCGAGCTCTCCTCGCGTAATCATGGCGTGATGCGTTTTTTCTTTTGTATTCGTCGGCATTTTGAGTAGTTCGGCGATGCGCCGTCCGGATGCTCGCGCCCGTGAAAACACCATCGTTACGAAAGTAAAAATCGATAACGCTGCGGTCATTCGTGTCGTGTAGTTAATGACCGCGACTACTTCGCCTGCATTTACTCCTCCTGTCGGAATTTCTTTTCGCCCAATGAACAAGATGACGACAATTGCCACATTCATAAAAAAAAGCAAAGCGGGCGTAATCGCTTCGACAAACCGCGAAACAGTCATCGTTTGCGCCATTAATGTTTCGTTTTCATTTCGGAAGCGCTGTTGTTCATATGTACTGCGAACGAACGCTTTAATGAGCCGCATGTTCGCCATATTTTCCCGCATAATGCGATTGACTCGATCTAGCGCTTGTTGGACACGGGAAAATCGTTCGGCTGCTTTTTTCATCGCCCAAATTAAAAAAAGGAGCAAAAACGGGACAATCACTACGAGAATAAAAGCAAGCCTCGCTTGGACGATGAGCGCCATGACCATGCCAAAAATAATCAATAGCGGTGCTCGCAACATAATACGCAAACTCATAAACACCATGTTTTGCATTTGCGTCACATCGTTTGTCATTCTCGTAATGAGTGAAGCGGTGGAAAATTGTTCGACCTGCGGAAGCGAGCATGATTGGATTTTCATAAATAACCGCTTGCGTACATCAAAGCCAAATTGCTGTCCGACGTACGCTGCCGCAAATGAATTAGTAATTCCCGCGGCAAATGCTAGCAAGGATGCAATAATCATCACCGCTCCCCATTTCCAAATGACGGGAAAATGGTTTTTTATAATACCTTCGTTAATGATTTTTTCCATTAATAACGGCTGCCAAAGTTCAACGATAAGTTCAATGAGCATTAAAAACCAAGCGATTCCCATCCATTTTCGATAAGGTTTTAAGAGGGAAAGCACACGCCACATCTTTTTTCTCCCCTTCCTGATGTCTTTCATTTTACATCGGAAGAAGCGCCTTTTACAATTTTGGTGCTCAAACAGAAAAAGGATGCCTCGTTATCCGAGACATCCTAGTTCGCTATTATTCTTCTAATGTTAACACGACACGACCGTTAATTTGTCCTTTTAACATCCGATCGAACACGTCGTTAATTTTTTCAAGCGGTTGCACTTCAACGATTGTTTTTACTTTTCCTTCTGCGGCAAATTGAAGCGCTTCTTGCAAATCTTTTCTCGTTCCGACAATGGAACCGATGACTTTCACGCCGTTTAATACGGTATCGAAAATTGGAATTGGCATTTCTTCTGGTGGCAACCCGACAAGCACGCACGCACCGCCGCGACGAAGCGCTTTATACGCGGATTCAAACGCTGGTTTCGATACGGCTGTTACGACCGTCGCATGGACTCCGCCGACTTTTTCTTTCATAAACTGCGCAGCGTCTTCTTTTTGTGGATTCACGACCAGGTCAGCCCCAAGTTCTTTGGCTAAGTCAAGTTTCTCATCGCCAAGGTCAACGGCAACAACATTAAGCCCCATTGCTTTCGCGTATTGCACCGCTACATGACCTAATCCACCGATGCCGTAAATAGCCACCCACTCACCTGGTTTCGCGCCGGTTACTTTAAGCGCTTTATATGTTGTAACACCTGCGCAAAAAATCGGTGCAGCTTCTTCAAATGACAAGTTATCCGGAATTTTTACGACATAATCGGCAGCCGCCCGGCAATATTCTGCATATCCGCCGTCTACCGAATATCCTGCATTCAATTGATTTTCACACAATGTTTCTTGTCCGCTTAAACAATAGTCACAATGACCACACGCGGAATAAAGCCAAGGAATACCGACGCGGTCTCCTACTTTTAAGTGAGTGACGCCCGGTCCTACTTCCTCTATCACCCCAACGCCTTCATGACCCGGAATAAGCGGAAGTTTCGGTTTTACTGGCCAGTCACCATGCGCTGCATGCAAATCCGTATGGCATACGCCGCATGCTTTAATGCGCACGAGCACTTCGCCATAGGAAACAGATGGTTTTTCTACTTCTTTTACTTCTAGTGGTGCTTTAAATTCATGAACAACTGCTGCTTTCATCGTTTTCCCTCCCATTATTTCCAAGAAACATCTTGCTCACTTTTTATCATAGTCGCTTTCCTAAAAAGGAAGAAGAGGGAAATAGTTCTTTTCAAAAAACTGTCAAAAACATATGACAAAATCGTTAACGATTTACCGCTTGCATGGATTGGTTTGTTAGCCAATGAATGGCATCCCGCTCTGTTTGGGAGAATACGAACAAACGGTCGAGCTTGGCGATGGTAAACAGCCGTCGAATCGCTTCGTTTTCTAAAAAAACAAAAAGAAAAGTTTTTTGTTTATCCGTTTCTTGCTTAAGCAAATGAATAAACACCGAAAGCCCTGTACTGTCAATAAACGTTAGCTCGCTCACATCAAACAAATACACATCTTTCGTTGCGTGCTTAAATATTTCCATCAGCGCTTGTTTGGCAGTTTGTTGCGTACTATAGACTAATTTCCCTTTCAACGAAATTTTTTCATAACGAGCAGTGGAGGTTGCTTCAATCCGAATCATTGGCATCTTCATCATTTCATCTCCCCATTTTCATCCCGAGTGCGTATGTGCCGTTGGCTAACGGCTCCACCCATAGAGCGTCCATCAATTCTCTCATCAACAGAAGTCCTCGTCCCGATTCTTCTAGCAGTACATCTTCTAACCGTTTCGTTTGTCGACTCTCGATGAGTTGTTTTGAAAGACCATTCGCCGCATCCGAAACAAAAACAGTCACATCGTCTTTTGTAATACGCACCGAAAGGGTAAGAGCAGCATTGTGTTTATTGCATTGCGTTCGAACTGCTTCGATCGAGTTAATGATTGCTTCATGAACGGATAAACGAATGCTTGCCTGTCACGGACAGCGAAAAATGAGGCGAGAGAATCAATGACTAGATCGCAAAACTCGATCGTTTCTACATTTGCTGGGCAGTGAAGCACCATCTCGTACATTCCTTGCACCTACCATTCTTGAATTGTAATGGAAAGTAAGCAAATATCATCTGCAGGATGAGGCTGACGCACATGGTGATCGACGAGTAGCCGCAAAAACTGCTGATCGGATAGATGGTGATAGTTTTTTAGAAATCGTCGGATTTTTGTAAGGCTCGTTAAAATGGACGAATCGATTGCTTCTAAAATGCCATCGGTGTACAAAAACAACCTCGTTCGTTTGTCGTAATGAACCACCCCTTTTTCAAACGGAGCAGAAAATGGGCTGCCAATTGCAAGACCGCCTTTATCTAGTTCCGTTATTTCTCCGTCGTTTGTCAGCATCAGCCCAAACGGGTGACCAGCGTTAATGTATTCAATTTTTCTCTGCTTCGTATCAATGACTAAATAAATCATGGAAAACAAATAATGGATCTCTAGTTCTTTTTCTGGGAACAAATTTTGCAAATGTTTTTCTAGTTCCAACGCAACGGAAACCGGGTCTACTACCCGAAGGATTAACCCTCTTAATAACGAGCGTAACGACATGCTGATTAAGGAAGAAGAAAGGCCGTGGCCCATGACATCAATAATCATCATCCCAAAACGATGGTCGTCAATTTGGTAACACGCATAAAGGTCGCCTGACAGTTCTTCCGATGGAATGTAAATGGCGTCCATCGTAATTGTGTCATGTTGAAGGAGAGGAGTGAGTACACTTTGTTGAATTTTTTTCGCTAGTTCTACTTGTTTTCCGTGTTCAATCTCCTTTTGCCTCATTTTCGTGATATCGTTAATCGTTACGATATATCCTTGGATATGTTCGTTGTAAGCGATTGCAAGCGCCGAGCAAGCGAGATAAAGCACCTCCCCGTTTTTTCGCCTCGCCGTACATTCAAACGTTAGCGGTTCTCCTTGTGCTGTTTGTTCAAACATGCTTTGCATATAACTCGGATGGCATTGCAAGAAAGAAAAGAGCGGCTGATCGATAATGTCTTCTTTTTTCCATCCGAAAAGTTGTTCCGCCGCTTCGTTCCAATAGCGGACGTTCATCGTACGGCTGAGCTCAACTATTGCAATTGGCGATGCTTTATATATCGCTTCGACGACATATTCTGCTTCTGGAACATCCGCAAGCTGCCAAACGTATAGTTTGGTGCGAACTTCTTCGCACCATACTACATCGACAGTCACCTGTTTTCGACGGGAAACGGTTGGCGAATGAAGACAAACTTCCCCTTGCCATCGAGCGTGCGTTTGCAAATGCGTCCATATCGCTTCATCGTCTACGGCAAACGAATGCGAAAACAACGTTCGCAGCGACCGTCCGATGACTTGCTCTTTTGCATAGCCAGTGACCGACAATATACGTTCACTAATCGCAATAATCGTTCCTTTGTCGGTCGTAATGACAACCCCTTCCTGCGCATACACATTCTCCAGCTTCTCCACCACATTCAACTCTACGTCCACGTTTGTTCAACCCTTTTACTAGTATTTAGATAACAAATGCTCATCATGAAAAACGAAATATTCCTCCTTTTCAGAATACTCTTCATTTATTTCGTCCTCTCCTACTTTTTTTCCTGCTTCCTAAACAAGAAAGATGAACGATGACGAATGATTGCGAACAAAAGCAGCAACAGTGGAATACCAACTTGTAGCGGGATATGCATATAGAGCGTCACGATATTTAATCCTTCTTTAATATGTTCAGAAAAATTGCTGGCAATTGCAATGGACAATAACAACACAGAAATGCCTAACGGATATACAAGCCGTTGGTGCTGTGGCATACGAAATAAGTCCGCAGCACCAATGACTCCAGCGTAAAAAAAGAGGCTAATCTTAAAAAAGCCACCGACAACCAATGCAATCATAAACAATACATCTAACCGCTCTAAAAAATTGGCTACACGAATTTCTCGAATTGTATTTAACAACGGAAAAGTCGAACGAGCAACCGTGTCTGCCCCTAATACAGCGATATTGATTGCCATAATAAATGCTAAATTTAACCCGCTCAACAATATGGCAAGCCAGCCAACCATTTTTGCTTTTTCATGCTTTTGAATATACGGCAACAACATCGTAAAAACGACCGTTTCTCCAAACGGAACGTACAACGTTTGGGTAAATACGATACGAAACACTCGTTTCCATCCTTCTTCTAATACCGGTTGTAACCGATGGATATCGATCAACCCAGCGGCCACTACTAGCGCAATACCAGAAAATGCTGTAAAGTAAAGTGAAAAGAAAAATAATTCGCCAGTTCGCGCCAGCACTTCTATTCCTTTATAGGCAGCGTACATGACGGTTAACATCATCACAGCATTTAAAACAAAAAGCGGCGTTTCTGGATAGGCGAATGTTAGCAATAACTCACCGAAATCACGCAATACACGGGCAGCGATATATAAAAAATAAAGAATGTATACAAGCGCAATTATTTTCCCGAAAAATGGACCAACAATTTGCTGGCTATATGCTGTTAATGGAAGTGATGGATAATAAGTGAACAGACGATAATAAATAAAAAACAGCCCTCCCCCAAGCACCATGCCGCACAAAATCGCCAACCATACATCTTGTTTCGCATCAATCCCAAGCGGAATGACCATGGCGCTGCCGTGTTCAAATAAAATAGCAAGCATCAATAATTGTCGCGCACTAATTCGCGCTTGCTCCATATCGTTCACCGCCTTATGGAAAATATGGATTACTCCTCAATCCTGTACGTCGAATAAATGTATCTACTGTCACATGGACAGAAATGTTTGGGAAATATTGTTCATTCCACGTCTGTTTCATCTTCTTCCATTTTTCCGGATATGATCTGTGCACCACTTCCCCCAACCCAAAAATATCGCTTTTTTCTCGTTGAGCTTGTTGAATCGCTTTTTGTATTTCTTTTTTTATTTCTTTTCGTAGTTTTGTTTCAAGGTTAGTAATGTTGGCTGGATTAGTGAAATCAATAGGAACGAGCACTTCCCCGACGTCTCCTTCTGTTTCTACATGAATCGTAAGAACCGGCTTCCCTTTTTTCATTTTCGCCGCTATTTCTGTTTTCGCTCGCATTACTTTATAGGAAACGGATTCTTCTTTTCCCTCCCAATCGACAGTAATCGCTGTCTGTTTTATTTTATTAAGAATCCATAATACTCCACGCGCCTCTTCTCCGCTAATCCATCTTACAAGTTTTCCATTTTTAAACATCGCTAATTCTGAGGCACGAAGCCGTGCAGGTGGTCGAACGAATTGAACGTTTTCTTGTTGCTGTCCTTTCTTTAGATTCCTATCTAACCGAAAACTACTCATGACTATTTCTTTTCCGGCGAGCGAGAAATCCTCGATGATTTCGCCTGCATGAACATTCAAATTTTCTCCCCATACTGTTTCTGTCATCTCTAATGTTTTAATCATTTGATTGGCAGGGATTTTATCAATCGGGGTCAACACGGATAGCAACTGTTCCGCTGTTTGTTTGCGAGCAATAACGACGCTTGCAGTTGTTCTAAATTGCGGATTTCGCTCAATTGCATCAAAAATTTCTTTGATTCCTTCGCGCGCCAATTGTTCGCCAATGACAACAAGGTTTGTGTGAGCGTAATATGTAATCCGGGAAACTTTTTTTGATACCTTCCGGCTCGCCTCGACTAACGTATCTCCCGTTGATGTATATAAAGTGACAGGAACTCCACTTCCCCCTCCCCCTCTTTGCGTTGCGCCAGCTACGTTTCCTGGATTTACAACTTGAAGCGTTATAACATATTTCCCATCTTTTTTATCTACTCCAACCGCAATAACAAACGCTAAATCGGTTAATTCTTTTTTACTCCAACACCCAGAAAGAACTATCGCATGAGTAATTATTACAATAAGAAAAAGGAGTTTCTTAATGGTGATCCCCTTCTTTCTTTGATGAATGTGGTGGTTTTGGTTGCTCTCCCCTTTGCCGTACACGATTCGTTTGGCTAATAAGACGTGGGCGATCGATTAAGGCCCATAATGGGAATCGTACGAGTGTATCGCGAACATTGCTCGGAATAAGTGGGGCAAGCGGTGACATATACGGCACACCAAACGACCGAAGGCTACATAAATGGAGCGTCATCCACACCAGTCCGATTAAAATCCCATAAAATCCCAATAACGCTGCTAATACCATTAATAAAAATCGGATTAAACGTGCTGAAATAGCAATCGCAAACGACGGTGTCGCAAAACTAGCAATTGCCGTAATGGAGACGACAATGACCATCGCCGATGAAACAAACCCTGCCTCTACCGCTGCTTGACCGATAACAAGTGCCCCAACAATGGATACTGCCTGACCGACCGTACGCGGAAGGCGCACCCCAGCTTCGCGCAACACTTCAAACGTGATTTCCATCATGAGTGCTTCTATAAAAGCTGGGAACGGGACAGATTCTCGTTGGGCAGCAATAGCGATAACAAGCTGTGTCGGAATCATTTCTTGATGGAATGTCGTTGCTGCAATGTAAACCGATGGTGCGATGAGCGAAATAAAAAAAATTAACACACGCAAAAAACGCAATGCAGTCGCAATATCAAAACGAGCGTAATAGTCTTCTACGGCTTGGAAAAACTGAATAAATACCGTCGGAACAATTAAAACAAAAGGGGTTCCTTCCATAAAAATAGCGATGCGTCCTTCTAACAAATTGGCTGCAACACTATCGGGACGTTCCGTATGATAAATGGTCGGAAACGTAGTAAATGGTTGATCCTCAATGAGTTGTTCAATATAACCCGACTCAAGAATTCCATCGATACGAATGCGCTTCAGACGATTTCGTACTTCCTCAACTATTTTATCGTTTGCGATTCCTTTTATATACATGATGGATATGTTCGTTTTCGTTACTTCGCCGATTACCAATGCTTCTACCCACACATGTGGGTTTTGGATGCGACGTCGAACCATGGAAATATTCGTTGCCATTGATTCTGTAAATCCTTCCCGTGGTCCGCGAATCGTAAGTTGGGTGCTTGGCTCTTCAATCGCTCGATATTCCCCGCCTTTGACATCTATACTTATTGCTTCCGGCACGCCGTCAATGAATAAAATGGCACTCCCAGACATTAATAATAGAAACAGTTCATCCCAACGCCTTACTTGCTTAAGAGTATTTGCTGCAAGTTTCTGTTCGATATAGTGAGCGATTTCATCACAGCAAGTGGATGGAAGCGTTAATTGCATCATCGATTCGAATAGTAGCTGCTGAACCGCTTTCTCATCAACTATTCCACTCACAAAACAAAGTGCCGCAGGGAAGGATGGTTCTTTTCCGATCCAAAAGCGCCGAATAACGACATCCGCGCTATCGCCGGTCGTATGTTGAATCATACCGATATTTTTGTCTAGTTCGCTAGCAATTGTCCCAGAAATCCCTTCGGTTGCTTGTCCGCTCTGTTCGTTTGTTTTGCCGTTCTCTTGTTTTTGCCGTGTTCGCGGAAACCACATATTACCGCCCCCATTCTCTATTACTAATGGTTATCATAAACAGTTGAGGCGTTCATTATGCAAATAAGGATAAAATGCGAGAAAAGCGGAAAGATAAAATAAACACGACGTGGGAGGAAAAAACAATGAAACTTATAGCCATTTCATTTTTTATTTCTGTTTTGCTTGCTTGTATTGCCATTGGCATGAATTTGTTATTAGGAATGAATTTAGAGAGAGCGGTTATCGATATTGTGAATCCGTTTAAAGTGATGTCTCCAATGGAAATGGTTATGTTCTTTCTCATCATTGGATTGTGGGGATTGGAAATGTTCGTTGCTAAAAAAAACTCCTTGCGATTACCGCAAGGAGGAAACTCGCAACAGCCGCAGCGAGTTGAACAACACGATGAGCGTTGCGCCCATGTCGGCGAAAATGGCCATCCATAACGTGAGCCAACCAGGAACGATGAGAATAAGGGCGAGTAGTTTTAAGAGAAAGGCAAACGTGATATTTTGTTGAATGATTCGCACCGTTTGGCGGCTTAAACGAATGACGAATGGGAGCTGCTCTAAGTCGTCAGCCATGAGCACGACATCTGCCGTTTCTAAAGCGGCGTCGGTACCGTTTTTCCCCATTGCAATACCTACGTCTGCAGCTGCTAAGGCGGGCGCGTCGTTGACCCCATCTCCTACCATCGCAATATGCCCGTATTGTTGCTTTCTCTCTTTAATAATGCGAAGCTTCTCTTCCGGAAGCAACTGTGCCAATACGTCGGTCATCCCTGCTTTTTTCCCGATGGCGTTTGCCGTCGCTTCGTTGTCACCCGTCACCATCATTGTGCGAATGCCGACCATGTGTAACTTGTTTACAACAGTGGCTGCTTCGCTACGCATTTCATCAGAAATCGCAATCACGCCAAAAATCTGTTTGTCATCTCCAACGACGACGACCGTTTTTCCTGCTTGCTGCAACGTATGGATGACGTCGGTAATTTCTTCCGGCATTTCTTTGCTAGCAAACAACAAAGGGCTGCCTGCGTAATACGTCGTTCCGTTAACGACCGCTGTGACCCCTTTTCCCGTCAATGAACGAAAATCGGACACGTGGAAATCAGCAAGCGGCAAGCAGTGCTCCGTTGCTTTATGCACAATCGCTTTCGCCAACGGGTGCTGGGAATATTGTTCGATGCTTGCTAAAAGGTGCAGCACTTCTTTCTCACTCCAGCCGGAAAATGCGTGTATATCAGTCACTGCTGGGGTTCCTTTTGTCAACGTTCCTGTTTTATCAAATGCGATTGCTCGAAGCCGACCTAATGTCTCTAAATAAACGCCCCCCTTAATTAACACCCCTTGCCGAGCCGCTCGACCAATGGCAGTGACGATTGCCACCGGCGTACTAATGACAAGGGCGCACGGACAACCGACGACTAATACGGCCAACCCGCGATAAATCCAAAGTTTCCAATCTTCCGAAAACAAAATAGGCGGCACGATCGCAACAAACATAGCAATCGCCATAATTGCTGGGGTATAATAGCGGGCAAACCGGTCAACAAACTGCTGTGCCGGAGCTTTTTCCGCTTGTGCTTCTTCGACAAGATGAATGATTTTAGCAATCGTCGAATCGGCGACTTGTTTTGTCACACGCACTTCTAGCGCTCCTTCTTCGTTGAGCGTCCCTGCATATACCTCATCGCCAGTCGCTTTATGCACCGGCATCGACTCCCCTGTAATTGCCGCTTCATTCACCGACGAAGCACCGCTCACAACAATGCCGTCTGCTGCGATTTTTTGCCCTGGCTTCACAACAATGACATCATCGATTTGTAACTCTTCCACACCCACTTCTTCGATACGGGTTCCTCGCTTCACAAGCGCCGTTTTTGGAGCGAGGTCCATCACTTGTTGGATCGAACGACGCGCTCGTTCCATTGAATATCGTTCTAATGCTTCACTAACCGCAAATAAAAAGACAACGACCGCTCCTTCTTTCCACTCTCCGATAAGCGCTGCGCCAATAATCGCAATCGTCATGAGCGTCTTCATATCAAACTGAAGGCGACCTAAATTTGCTAGCCCTGAGCGAAATAAATCATACCCGCCAATGACAATCGCTACGGCGAACATTCCAATGACTAGTCCGTGCTGCTCGCCTTTCATAAACGAAAGAAGAGAGCCAATCATAAGAAAAATGGCAGAAATGGTCGCAAGCACATTCGCCCGCTTTCTCCAAAAAGGAACGGGCGGTACTTCTTTTTGCTCATGTTCTGGAATGACATGAATCCCATCAAACGCCCCTGCTTTTTCTAATTGGTCAATGGTCGCTTTGCCAACGACCGTTAATTTCGCCGCCCCAAAGTTGACATACGCTTCTTCGACCGTATCGATTGCCCTTACGTTTTTTTCAAATGTTGCAGCACAATTTGCACAAGAAAGCCCTTGAAGCCGATATACTTGTTTATTGTCCATCGCTTTTCAACTCCTTTGCATGGACGAGCGCAATCGATACAAGCTGATGCACATGCTCGTCTTGTAGCGAGTAAAATACAAGCTTTCCTTCTTTTCGATGTTTCGCTAGCCCCATATCGCGAAGAAAGCGTAAATGATGGGAAGCAGTCGCCACTGTCGAACCAATAATATTAGCGACATCGCACACACACAGCTCTTCTTCTAACGTCAATGCATAAATAATCTTTAGCCGTGTACCGTCCGCAAGCGCTTTAAACAGCTGTTGCACTCCTTGCAACTCTTCCATTTGCGCTTTTATCGCGCGCACCTTCTCTTCATCGACACAAACGACTTCACACATATCTTTTGTCATCGTCACACCTTCCATATTCAAATATCAGTTTGAATATAGTATATGAAAACATCTTTCAACGTGTCAATACATTCAAATAAATATTTGAATAAAAAACTTAACCGCTATCGGACTACGCTTCGTTTATACGAAAAAAAGTGCCCCTTGATGGGACACGTTATGGTAATTGCTTGCGAATAAGCGATGGAAGCGTTTCTTCGTCCATTACATGCCACTCTGGTTCAGAATGGGCGGTACGGTAAAAGGCGATAATATAGCGCGATTTCGTTTCGTAAGAAGAAGCTTTTTGCAAGCACTCGTCTAGTTGCCGTTTATCCGTAATGCGCAACACGTCAGTTCTTGTTTCTAGCTCTTTGACAAACTTCGGGTTTTCTACTAAGTCATAAAGCGGGGTGCGCGCATCGTTTTTCACGACGATAGCGTACGCAACATCGTCCGCGGTAACTCGTGCTTTCGAAAGTAACCCGTGTTGCTTCAGCCACGCATCGATTCGTGCATATGATTTTTTCCACGAAAGCTGCATTTGGCCGCCATCGCTTTGCAACAGTTCTATCGTTCCCCATTCATCGATTGGAGAAATCATCTCGGTAAACGGCTCTTCTTTTAGTTCTGTTTTTAATACGGCAAGAAACGACTCGATTTGTTTTGGGTCAGCGATTTGAACCGTTTTTGTCTCCGTTCGAAGCGTGATTTGACGAATCGGAGAAACGTTGTCTTGCAATAACAAGTAGTAGTTGTGTTTATATTCCCGTGATTCCATAATCGCTTCGTAAAAAGGTTTGTATTCGTCGATTGGAATCGAGTACGTTCTCACCATTTTTTCTCCGTTTTTTAATACGTAGCCGATGACGACGGAACGGATGTTTTCCCCAAACGCAAACGGCGTCGGGCGGTCTTCAATTAATTGGCGATGGAATGCGTACACGTTTTTAATATTTTGCGTCGTTTGTAAAAATTGATCGGATTGAACGTACGAAATATAGTTTTCCTCTGCTTGCCGTTCAAACTGATACACCGATTCGCCAAAATAGACGCGCTTAATGTCAGATAATGCCGGCTGGCGTTTTTCGTAGCCGGTGATGTCAAAACGAGTGAAACTGCCGACGACCATTATTGCTACGATAAAGATGGCATATTCTTTCCAACGATGAAAAATGCGCCACGTTTTTTCGATAATAGCTGATGCAATAAAAAACCCAACAAGAGAAAACGCTACATAACCAAACAAAATCCAGCCGATGCTCCGTTGCGTTTCGCCAAAGTACAAACCGCCAACGAGCATAAAACAAAACGTCACGCCGAAGGAAAAGACCGGTTGAAGTACTGGAAACGCAATCGCTTGGCCCGCTGCTTCGCTATGGCGCCGTTTGTATAGCCAAATAGATAGCACACAACATACCACAACTGCCAACGCATAACGTACCATTTCAAACGCAGCCAACGGTTTATCGACCAATTCGACAAACCGGACAAACGGTACGATGCGCTCTAGATTCGCGCTTAAATAATAATCCGCCGAAAAGCCCGACAACATATACCGCATATTCATAAGTATCAGTACGGAAATGCCAGCAGGAAATAAAAACAAAATGTAGGCAAACACCCCTTGCAAGACCGATATGCCAGTCAGCATCCCGACTAACACGCTTGCGCTAAAGACAAATAGCTCCATTAAGAGCATCTCTCCCGTCCACCAAACGAGATCTCCAGCAGAGATGTGCATATTTTCTATCGGTAACTGGCACAACAACGCTGCTACTAGCATTGTTACGATAACAGGAATAACAAGCAGAAGAACGCCAAATAGCATTTGTTGCCAAAACAACGTTTCGCGCCGAAGTGGCAAGCTATGCATGTAATCCACCGACCGTTTTGTCTGGAGATAACGAAAGACAAAAATGGCTAAAAGTACCGGAACGGTAAAGGCAATCATCCCTTGAAAGGCGTTTGAAAGTTCAAACACGTTGCGGATCACAGGTGAATAGCCATTTTTTTGATTCGTATAAATCATCAGCATCCTTAGCGGAATAGCAGCGAACAATAGCAGAAGATGAACGATGCCAATCCAGCCGACGTTTCGGACATTTTGCATCACTAATGAACGATTATACGAGAATATTTTCGATCGCATAGCCGACCCCTCCCATCTCATACACAAAAATTTCTTCCAATGTGAGCGGCAGTACGTCAAAAATAACCGGCTCAAATTGGTGAATATACGCTTCTACTTTCTCTTTTTGCCCGCGAACGATGCAAAGAAGCACGCTGCCTCGCTGTTCTTTATAGACGGCGTCTAACCCTGTAAGAAACGAAGAAGGAATGCCACCGCGAAACGCCACTTGAATTTTATGTACGTCCGTTTTTAATTCATCCATTTCTTTTTCTAGAACGATTTCCCCTTGGTGCAAAATGCCGATATGGTCGCACAAGTCTTCAACTTCGCGTAAGTTGTGCGAAGAAATGATAACGGTCATCTGTCGTTCAGCGACCTCTTGCACAAGTAAGTTTTTCACCTTTTGCCTCATGACTGCATCTAATCCGTCAAGCGGCTCATCGAGAATCATCACTTCAGGCTTTACGGAAAAAGCTAGCCAAAACGCCGCTTGCCGCTGCATCCCTTTAGACATGCGGTGAATTTTTTTATCGAGCGCAAGCGGAAACGCTTCTTGTAAGCGAGTAAACCTCTCCTCGCTCCACGACGGATAAAGGTCGCGATAAAATTGCGCCATTTGCCGAATCGTCGCTTGCGGGAAAAAGTAAAGTGCATCCGGTAAAAATAGTAGTTTTTGTTTCACGTTCGTATTTTCAAAAACCGGTTCTCCCCCGATAAAAATGTCGCCGCGGTCTTGTTTGTAAATGCCAGCAAGCATTTTTAACAGCGTCGTTTTGCCAGCACCATTGGAGCCAAGCAAGCCATAAATCGAGCCTCGCGCGACATGCAAACTTACTTCTTTCACTGCTTCTATATCCGCAAATTCTTTTCGAACGCTACGAACATCAATCATTCGTTTTCGCTCCTTTCACTAATTGCTCCGCTGTTTCGACAAGCGACAACAGCTCTTCTTTTCCTATTCCGAGATAAAGCGCTTCACATAGTAATTTGAGCATCTGCTGTTTGATCGTGGCTGCTTTTTCTTGACTCACAGACGGGGATTGCGGCGCGACAAAACTTCCTTTTCCCGGAATGGAATAAATGTAGCCTTGATGCTCGAGTTCACGGTACGCTTTTTGGATCGTATTCGGATTGATTGTTACCTCTTTTGCCAATTGCCGTACCGATGGAAGTTGCTCGTGCGGCTTCCATACTTCATGAATGATAAGTTCTTTCATTTTCTCGACGAGTTGCTCATAAATTGGCTGTCGGCTGCGAATATCGAGGTCTAACATTCCCCCGCCTCCTTTCCAAATGATGTATACTAACTGTATTAGTTATTATAGTACACATCATACAAAAAAACAACCCTTTTCTCCTATGATGAAGTGAAAAAAGCTATTTTCAACCCACTTAGTTTTCGTATAATTGTATTGTCGAATGTTTGCCAATTAGGAGAACGTGTATGGGAACTTATATTAACCAAAATTTATTAAACAACTTGTTTTATATTTTAACGAGCATGTTTGTGTATTATTTTATTTATGACCACCGAAAATGGTGGAAAACAAACTCGCGGCACCAACAATGGTTTTTAATTGTTTGCACCGCGATTCCGATGCTATTATGCATGAAATTTCCGATTTATATCGCGGATAATTGCGTGCATGATTTACGGCAAATTCCGTTTTTAATCGGAACGTTATACGGTGGGTGGACGGTTGGCAGTGCGTTACTCATTCTTTTGTTAGCGGTTCGTTTTTTGTTTTATGGCTTCCAACCAATTACGGTCGCTGTGTATATCACAATGCTTATCATCGCTGCTTTTGCATCCCCGTTTTTCCGCCGGATGAATCGCACAAATAAATTGGTTACATCGGTATGGCTGACGTTTTTTCTTGCTGTGCTTGTCACTATCATCGCCGTTGTCTTTTTCGACTTCCAAGTGATTGATTCGTATATTGTTGATTTTATTTTCATTCCACCCTTTGCGATGTTATTTGTTGTCTATATTATCGAAACGTTAAAAGACGCAATCATCATGCGGTCAAAGCTCGTGAAAGTAGAAAAAATGGAGATTGTCAGTCAACTCGCCGCGAGCATTTCTCATGAGGTGCGCAATCCGCTAACGGTCGTGAAAGGATTTCTTCAATTAATGAAATCGCAAACTATACCAAAAGAAACACAAGAGCGATACATGCACATTGCCCTTGAAGAAATCGACCGTGCAGAAACGATTATTAGCGACTATTTAACGTTCGCCAAACCGACGCCGAAAAAAGAAGAACCACTCCTCGTAGAGCAAGAGTTGGAGCGAGTGACCCATTTATTGCAGCCGTTCGCCCGAATGAATGGAGTACATCTCGTCGAAAAGTGCCAACCGTGTTCCATTATCGGCAATGCCGAATATTTTCGGCAATGTTTTTTAAACTTATTGAAAAATAGTATTGAGGCAACGCCTCGAGGCGGAACGGTCACTATTTCTTGTTCCTGCAAAGGAGAAGAAGTGGTAGTAACGATTGCAGATACCGGCATTGGGATGACCGTCGATCAAATTAGCCGGTTTGGAGAGCCGTATTTCAGTACGAAAGAAAAAGGGACAGGGCTTGGAGCGATGGTCGCTGTCAAGCTGATTGAAACGATGAACGGGACATGGAAAATTGACAGCGAAATCAAAAAAGGAACGACAATAACAATTACATTTCCGTCCGCAAAAACAAGGGGGTAGCAAGTCGCTACACCCCTTCTATATTGCGGTACATTCGTTTTTTCGATGGCTGTGAAAGAAGAAAGACCGTCCATAGAATGCACGCTGCCCCGATCGCCTGAAATACGCCAAACGAAACATGCAAAAACGCAATCGAGGCAAGGACAGCAGATAGCGGCTCAACGCTCGATAATAAGCTCGATTCGGTCGGCGACAAATGGCGGATGCTTTCAACAAACAATAAAAACGCAATTAACGTCCCGAAAAGCACGACGAACGTGATTAATAGCCACGTATCGACCCCGAATACAATATTCGTCGGGACAAGCGATGGAACGAGCCAACACATCGCCGTGCCGCCAATAACCATCCCCCAACCAACGACAAGCGTCGTCTGCCACGTTTTTAATAGCTTCGCAGAAGCAAGGGTATAAAACGCTAACGCGACACCAGACAACACGCCCCAAACGACCGACACGAGCGAAACGGTGAACTGATTCGTTGTGCCGTTCGTCATTAATAAAAACGTGCCTGCAAGCGCTAGAAAAACCGCAAAACTAATTTTTATCGTCGGCTTTTGTTTTTCTTTCACTAATGAATATAAAACGAGATACACCGGTGCTAAATATTGTAGTAGCGTCGCCGTCGCTGCATTCCCGGTCGCGATCGACGCAAAGTACGTATATTGCACGCCAAGCATGCCAACTAACCCAAACAAAATAAGCTGCCAACGGCTTTTTCGCTCTTTCCAAATAGCAAATGGTTCAATCCCTTTCCAAGCGCTTAATACGACGAGCACAAAACCAGCCAATACCATTCTTACTGCTACGAGCCACTCCGCAGTGACGTGCTTTTCTTGAAACAATATTTGCGCAGCTGTCCCTGACAGCCCCCAAAGCGCTGCGCCGGTTACGACCATCGCTAATCCTTTCGCGCGACTTGACATTTTCCCCCTCCTCTTACGATTGCTTTGTTTCAAGGACGGCAATGACAACCCCTGCAACGATGAACGTCCCGCCGAGCCAAAACGGAATATTTAATTGTTCATGCAAAAACAGCCAGCCAAACACTGAGCCGACAAGCGGCTGGAAAAAGAAAAAGAGCGAACCGATGCCAGCATCCATCATTTCCATTCCTTTATTCCAAAGGAAAAACGCGCCCGCGGTCGACACGATGCCCAGGTAGAGAACCCCAAGCACTACTGGCAGCGAAAATGGGAACGGCATCGCTCCCCATAACTCCCACATCATCATCGGTGTTGTGCCAATAAGTGCAACGAAAATCGCATACGTCGTAATGACTAATACCGACAGCCGGGCAGACGCGATTTTTACGAGCACTGATAAAAGCGCCCACGTTAGCGCCGCACCGACTAATAATACGTTCCCTACAAAAGAAGTCGCCTCCCCGCCACCTAATCCGACGACGACAACGACCCCTGCCGTTGCTAATAGCAGCGCAAACAACTTTCGCCACGTAATAATTTCGTGCAACATCCAGCGGGCAAATAGCACAATGAATGCTGGTGTCGCCGATGTGATGAGCGAAGCGGTATGGGCATCCGACCATTTCGTACCGACGAATTGCAAAGAAATCGAAAGGACGTAACCAATCATCCCAATCCAAATAATAAGCTTCCAATCTTTCTTTTCTTTCGGCACAGAAACGCGCTGCACACGTAATATCATCCATAATACAAAAAAGGCAACCGCATACCGTAGCCAAACAAGCGTAAATGGTGGAACGTAATCGAGCACATATTTACTAATGACATACATCCCACCCCAAATGCTAGCAGCGAGCGATAAATACAACGAACCGAAAAATGTTTGTTTCATCTTTTTTCCCTCCGTCTTTTTTCTTTTTCTTTCCTAGACGGAGCGAGCGCTTGCTCCGCCTTAGAAGCAAGCAGCTGGTTGGTCGTTTTCAAACAACATTTTCCATTCTCCTCTCTCTTCATTTCTTCTTATTGTAACAAACTAGGAAGGAAGATGCATGTATTTTTTTACTATTCTAATAATTAACAATAGGTATAGAATGGATTTTCTTGGGGATATTAATTCTAACATTCGCAAAGAAAGGTGTACATGGCTGCATGAGTGATCGATTAAATACACTACAGCTATTGTTTATGTTTATGCTTGCCATCGGTTTCACGAGCCACGTCGTTGCCATTCCGGTATTACTTGAAACGGCTCACCGTGATGCATGGCTTTCAGAAGTACTTGCGCTTTTATTTGTTCCTGTTTTCTTAATCGTTCCTTATTTTTTTATGAAACAGTCAAAGCAAGCGCCACTTTTTCTCTGGTTGAAAACCGAATTCGGTTCGTCAATCGCCTATTTTTTTAGCATATTAAGCAGCGGCTATTTATTGGTGACAAGCTGCATTACGATGAAAGATACAGTAACGTTTACAACGACGTCATATTTAACGACAACTCCAAACATCGTGATTTTACTTATGCTTGTGCTGTTATGTTTTTGGGACGCGTATTGTGGCATTCATTCGATTGCGAAAACCTCGTTTGTCATTTTACCCGTTGTTCTTTGTTTAGGTGTTTTCGTCGCGCTAGCGACCATCCCACAAAAAGACTATTCATTGTTGCGCCCATTTTTAGAGGATGGATGGCGCCCTGTGTTTCAAGGGATATTACCTTCCCTTTTAGGAGGAACAGAACTCGTTCTTTTGCTTTTTATGCAACAATACGTGCGCCCAAACATTTCTTTTCGTTCATTTTTGCTTATTGGCGTGCTATGCGCTAGCTTAGCAATTGGGCCGACGATTGGCGCCATTATCGAATTCGGTCCAGAAGAAGCAACAAAATTGCGCTACCCTGCTTTTGAGCAATGGCGGCTTGTGACGTTAGGAACGTTTATTGAGCATCTTGACTTTTTGTCAATTTACCAATGGCTGTCTGGAGCGTTTATTCGCATTTCTTTAGCGACTACTCTTATTCTTGAATTATTTCACGTCCGCAGTCAAAAAGGAAGAGCGTGGATGCTTGTTGCTATATACCTAGGAATAGTTGCTTTTTCCTTAGCACCAATGAGCGATACGCGCTTTTTTCAATGGCTATCGCTATATACATCACGAGGGGCGCTGTATTTATTCGCTTTATCGCTCCTTCTTAGTTTACTTGCTCTTCTTTCAAAGCTGAGAAAAAAACGACTGGAGGAAAAAGAAAATGGAATGTAATTTAGCGGTTTCTGAACAAATGCTTCGTCACCATTTTCGCTATTGCCCAGATGTAGCAGTCCTTCGAACCACAATTCGTTCTGAACGAGACGACTGTCCATTTTCTGTCATCTTTGTTTATTGCGAAGGATTATGTGACATTCAACAATTCCATAGTGTCATTTTGCCTGTTTTTTATGAAATGGGGAAAAATGCTTTTTTTCATTCTGTTGACGCCATTGAAACGTATCGAACATTTCCAATGCGGCTTCTTGGTAAACATGTATCTGCCGATATGCTTAATTTTGCTGTTTTTAATGGCGACGTTTTAGTTTATTTTGAAGCCGCTGATGTTCTATACACTTTTCCGCTCCAAAACCAACCAAACCGCGACCCGGAAGAGCCAAATACCGAAGTATCCGTTCGTGGTTCAAAAGATGGGTTTATTGAGGAAATTGAAAAAAATATGGCGCTTGTGCGCAAACGGATTAAATCGCATTTATTAGTGGCAAAGCCGTTCGTTATCGGTGAACGAACTCAAACAAAAGTTCGCTTATTATATATAGCGGATATTATAAACGAAGAACTCGTTCAAAAAGTGACAAGGCGGTTGCTCGATTTAAAAATCGACGGCTTGACAGGCTCTACTCAATTAGAAGAGTTAATTACCGAAGCAAAGCTGTCGATTTTTCCGCTTTTTACGTATACAGGAAGACCCGATCACGTCGCAAACGCTTTATTAAACGGTCGGTTTGCTCTTTTGGTTGACGGGTCGCCAACTGCGATTATTGGCCCTGCGAATTTAACGTTTGTGTTAAATACGGCAGAAGATAACAACACTTCGTTTTTATTTGTCATGTTTCAACGATTTATTCGGTTTGCTGGGCTCGTTTCGTCGATTGCGTTTCCTGGATTTTGGGTGGCGCTAAAAACATACCATCAAGACCAAATGCCGTTTACGCTGTTAGCAACGGTCATTTTATCGCGGCAAGGTGTTCCGTTGCCGACCCCGTTAGAAATGTTTCTTATTTTGATTTTATTTGAAGTTTTTAAAGAAGCTGGGATGCGTTTACCGATGGCAATTGGGCAGACGCTGTCCGTCGTTGGAGGACTGATTGTCGGCCAAGCAGCGATTAACGCTGGGTTAGCTGCGCCTGGAACGGTTGTCATGGCAGCGATTTCGCTCGTTGCGACGTATACGCTCGTCAATCAAGCATTATCTGGTGCGGTTACGATGATTCGTTTTTTTATCGTCGCAATGGCTTCATTTTTAGGAATGTTCGGGTTTATTGTCGCGCTATTTGTCATTTTACTGTACCTTTCTAATTTAAGTACGTTTGGCATCCCATACCTTACCCCGCTTGCCCCATTGGAAAAGCGAGATATATGGAAAGTGTTTATTCCGAGCGGGTGGAAAAAGTTTAAAAAGCGACCGTCGATGTTAAAAACAGACGATGAGCTGTTGAAGGAGTGAGACGCCATGAAAATAAAGATACTTCTTCCACTTTTACTATCGTTCATGTTATCAGGATGTTGGGGCGCGAAAAACGTCGATCAACTCACGTACGTTCATGCCATCGGCATTGATTATAAAAATAACAAGTTTACCGTATATGTACAAGTTATCAACTTCCAAAATTTAGCAAAAATCGAATCTGGGGGTGGGAAAGAAGAATCGTCGGTAGCCATTGAACAAGCAACGGGCGAAACGTTTAACATCGCCACCGATAAACTATATGCCGCGATGCAACAACGCGTTTCTTGGGGACATGTCCAAAGTATTATTTTTAGTAAAAACGCATTGCGTCCAGACGTTTTCCAAGACGTATTCGATGTACTGGGAAGATATAATGAAATTCGCCATACAATTTGGATATACGCAACCGATTCGTCATTAAAGCAGCTATTGCAAAATATCCCTGTTCTTAACGGCTCTCCTTACTACTCGCGGCTGTCGAATCCATGGGATGTATATCGACAAAGCTCCTTTATTCGACCGCTCCGTCTTAATCGATTTATTGCCTATGCGAATGAAAAAGCGGAAACAGTTCACATTCCGCTCATGAACAGCTCAAAAAAAGATTGGGAAGAAAATCGCAAAGCAAAACCAATGTTGAAGACAGAAGGCGCATGTTTTTTAGAAGGATATAAGCTAAAGTTATGTGAACAAAGTGATAAACTATCTGGGTTACGCTGGGTTGAGCCCGGGGTGAAACGAACGCCAATTTATGTTCGAGATAGGAAGAAAACAGTCGCTTCGATTGTTTTTTTGCGCCCGTCGGCAAAGATTACGTACAAACTAAAAAATGGACGTCCTATTTTCCAAATAAAAGTAAAAGCGAAAGGAAGCGTAATCGAAGTGCGTCGACCATTTACCGAAAAAGAGTTAGTTCGCCTCGGAAAAAAATCGATCGAAAAAGAAATTCGGTCTTTGTTTGAACTAGGATTAACCGACCAGCTAGATACTCTTAATCTGTCGGAAATACTTTATCGGAAAGATCCGAAAGTATGGAAAAAAATAGCGAAAAATGGACGAATCCCATTAACGAAAGACATGCTCGACAAAATCCAAATCGACCTTTCTATCGATACTTCTGGAAAGCTGAAGCTATAAAAAACGGCTCTTTCGCGAAAGAGCCGTTTTTTATGCTTCTTTAAAATATTCTTTATAAAACCCGCCGATTTTTCCGGTATTATCCACAATAAAGTAAAATTCTTCTGTTTCGTTTTTCACGTCATATGTTTTTCCTGGTGTCAATACGCGATTCACGACGTATTTTTCCGCATTCGTATGGACGCATGTCACTTTTTTGATCGTTGGGCGGTTTAGCCATGTATGATGAATCATCTCCCTACTCCTTTCGTCATCCGTTGCTTCTTCTATTGTAGCGTTCTTTTCGTTATTGGGCAATACGTCCTTTTTTCACATATTTTTCGTATAGTCCATACAAAATCACCGCTTTATACGTTTCGAGCTTTTTTCGCTCGACAGGATGGCGGTAAATTCCATTCTTTTTTAATTGCTCTACTAGCCAACCTTTTGAACCAACAGGAGTCATTGCAATCATCCCCTTTTTTTCGTCCTTGTCCTATCCATATGAAAAAAATAGGATGCATATGAAAAAAAGCCGACTGGCATTTCGCCAATCAGCTTTCTTGAACAGATTCTTTCTTTTTCCCTTTTAAGAAAAAGGATAAAATGAGCGCTAACAACGCTAGTGCGGTTGCCACAATAAACGCATCGTTAATGCCTTCTACCGCCGAGCGTTGCTGCACTAGTCCATACAGTAATTGAGTAACCGCTTCATCGCTCGGAATGAGCCGCTTCAATTGCGACACAACTTCTACCGCCATTGGGTTATCGCTCGTCAATTCGTTGCGGTAATTTTCCGCATGAAACTTTGCCCGGTTAGACATCACGGTAACGAGAAACGCTGTTCCTAATGAAGAAGCGACTTGACGCAACGTATTAGCGGTCGCCGTTCCGTGGCTATACAAATGGCGCGGCAACACATTTAATCCTGCCGTCATAATCGTCATCGATAACATCGACATACCGAGCATCCGGAAAATATAAAGCCATAAAATATGCCGATATGGTGTATCTAGCGTTAATTGGCTGAATTCCCATGTCGTCACAACGGTAATGATAAGCCCGACAATAGCGAGCGCCCGCACGCCAATCCGGTCGAAAATCATCCCTGAAATCGGCGACATAATAGCCATCACAATCGCTCCAGGCAACAGGAGCAATCCAGAATCAAGCGGAGTAAAGCCGCGGATGTTTTGTAAATACACAGGCAACAGAACCATCGCGGCAAATAACGCCATATTTAACACACAACCAATAATGGTCGTAAGTGTAAATACACTGTATTTAAAAACACGCAAATTTAAAATCGGATGTTCGGCAGTAAAACAACGCCAAGTAAACAAAATAAGGAAAAAGACACCAATAACAATGGAAATCGCTACTTCCGTACTCCCCCACCCGTTGCTTCCCGCTTCACTAAATCCATACAACACGCCGCCAAAGCCAAGGGTAGAATAGACAGCACCGCGGACATCGAATGTCGGGTTGGTCGTTTTTGGCGTATTTTTTAACCAAAGAAAGGCTAAGACAATATCGATAATCGCAATCGGCAAAACGATATCAAACAGAAGACGCCACGAATAATGTTCCACTAGCCACCCAGACAACGTCGGACCAATCGCTGGAGCAAACATCATCGCAATTCCTACCGTCCCCATCGCTACGCCTCGTTTTTCTGGCGGGAAAATCGTTAACATAACAACCATCATGAGCTGCATAATAATTCCTGCGCCAACTGCTTGAATTAACCGACCGGTTAAAATGACCGCAAACGATGGGGCGAACGAACAAATGAGCGCCCCGACGGCAAAAAACGTCATACCCGAAAGAAATAGTTTTTTCGTTGGAAATTTCGCGATTAAAAACGGACTGACGGGAATCAATACCCCGTTTACGAGCATATATCCCGTTACGAGCCATTGAATAGTAGATGTTTCTACGTTAAAGTCGCCCATCATATGCGGGAGTGCTACGTTAATTAATGTTTGGTTTAAAATCGCAACAAACGCCCCAAGCATAATTGTCGCTACGACTTTCGCCCGGCTCGCTCCTAACGCCATTTCCCCCACAGCTTGGGGAGTCATTTCTTTTTCCGCTACTTGTTCCTCTTCTTGCACGTCTTTTTGTTTTTTCTTTCTTAACATATAATTAAACAGCCCTAGCACAAGAAGGGAAAAGAAGATGTACCCCGTGAAAAACGTTGACATCATGATCACCTACTTATGAATGCGAACGGTGACGTTCATTCCTGGTACAAGTCCCGCTCCGTTATAGTTATCAATAGAAATGGTAATCGGAATGACTTGTGTCACTTTTGTATAGTTTCCTGTCGTGTTCGAGCTTGGCAATAAGCTAAACGTATTGGCAGTAGCGAATCCTAGCTTCTCCACTTTTCCTGTAAATTTTCGGTCTGGATAAGCGTCGACGTAAATATCGACATCTTGCCCTGTTTTAATATCTTCGATTTTTGTCTCTTCGATATTTGCAGTGACCCATAAATGCGATAAATCATATCCACGCGCTAGCGGAACGGTTGGCGCAACAAGCGAGTTGGCGACTGCGCTTTGCTGAACGATTGTCATATGATGTGGAACGGTAATCGGAAACGTATTTTTCCCGTCTGACACTGCGCCAATTTGGTCGCCGCTATCAAATGTTTTCCCGATATCGCCAGACCAGCTAACTAATTTTCCTGCCATTGGAGGCACGATGGAAATTGCTTGCCCGTCAATCCGTGCGTTGTCTGTCTTAATGTAATTCGTTGTTTCATTGACGTAGTAATAAGCCGCAAATCCCCCTGCTACTAATAAAAGCAACACAATAATATTTAACGTAATTAAACGTTTCATACTCACTGGTTTATTCCTCCCCTAATAAAATCGTTCTTACTTTTTGTTGTAGCGCTAGTAATGTTTCGATCTCCTCTTTTGCGAGCGTTGTCTCTACTTTTTGCAATCGCTGAAGAAGGAGCGATTCGTCATTGAACGCTTCTTGTAGTTTTTCTTTCCCTTTTTCTGAAAGATGGAGCGTGACCGCGCGCCGGTCTTCTTTGGATGGTTTGCGTATGACCAATTCTGCACTGACAAGACGTTCAATCGTCCCGCTAATCGTGCTATTGCTCATGTTCAGTTTTTCTGCTAAATCGTTTAAACGAATGTTGTCCTTTTTCGATAGCGTATAAAGAATGATTAGCTGTAGCTCTGTAATCCCTACTCTTGTAGCGTCTTCGCGAATTAATGTGTATAACGCTTTACGAATTCGGAACACAGAGTACATCATTTCTCTCCCGAATGTTTCCATCTTCTCCCCTCCCTTCCAACTGAAATAATTCGAATACGAACTATTCGCGTACGAATCATGATTATACTATGTTTGTAGGAAAAAAGCAAACGAACCGACCTTTTTTCGATCGGTTCGTTTGACGCCGCGAGTTGCCGTTGGTTGAATGCAGTTTCTCAACCACACTCCACTACGTGGGTGTTCGCAGAAACGTTCTTGTCGTCCCTGTTTCCGCATTGTAGGGCATGACATTCCCGTTTCGATGTAGAACTCCCTCTTTTCAGCCATCGGTTGAAACTTCATTCGTTCACGTACACCGCAGCGGTGATTATTATCATACATAATCTTTTTCGTTTTGGCAAGTTAGTTAGACGGGATAGACGCCATGCTTTCGTTCTGAGAACGTCATGTATTTTGTACGGTACGCATCAAAGCGGCGAATTAATTCCTCGCGAAGCGAATTCGGAGCGATAATCCCGTCAATCACCATTTCTGAAGCGAGACGGTAAATATCGATATCGCGGCGATATTCTTCCCGCTTTTGCTCAATAAATGCCGCGCGTTCTTCTTCTGGAAGCTCGGCAATTTTGTTGGCGTACACTGCATTTACCGCCGCTTCCGGTCCCATGACAGCAATTTGCGCGTTCGGGAACGCTAAGCAGCAATCCGGTTCAAATGCTGGCCCTGCCATTGCATAAAGACCAGCCCCGTATGCTTTGCGGACGATGACCGATATTTTCGGAACGGTCGCTTCGGACATCGCCGAAATCATTTTGGCTCCGTGACGAATAATGCCAGCGCGTTCTACTTTTGTGCCAATCATAAAGCCTGGGATGTCGGCTAAAAAGAGAAGCGGAATATGGAACGCATCGCAAAGCGTAATAAATTTTGCCGCTTTATCGGCGGAGTCATGGAACAAGACACCGCCTTTGACGCGCGGCTGGTTTGCGATAATGCCAATCGGTTCGCCGTTTAGGCGGGCAAGCCCTGTAATAAGTTCGGGCGCGAACAATTTTTTAATTTCGCAAAACGAGCCTTCATCAATGAACCGTTCAATTAAATCGTACATATTAAATGGCGCATTTTGGTTGACTGGCAAAATGTCCTCGATTGTTTTTTCAAACATTTTTGGCGGTCTTGCTTCATGAACAGGTGGTTTCTCGCTAAAGTTTGCTGGAAAATACGACAAATACTTACGCGCAAACTGAATCGCTTCTTCTTCTGTTTTGACAAGCACATCGCCGCAACCGGATACGCTACAATGCATGCGCGCTCCGCCCATTTCTTCGAGCGTCACTTTCTCCCCGATGACCATTTCTGCCATGCGTGGAGAGCCTAAGTACATCGACGCGTTTCCTTCGACCATAATGACGATATCACAAAACGCCGGAATGTAGGCGCCACCAGCGGCAGATGGTCCGAACAATAAGCAAATTTGCGGTACTTTCCCTGAAAGTTTGACTTGGTTGTAAAAAATGCGCCCTGCCCCGCGACGACCTGGAAACATTTCAATTTGATCCGTAATGCGCGCACCAGCGGAGTCCACTAAATATAAAATCGGGCAACGAAGTTTCTCAGCTGTTTCTTGAATGCGAATAATTTTTTCCACCGTGCGCGCTCCCCACGACCCCGCTTTGACGGTTGAGTCGTTTGCCATGACGCATACCGTTTGCCCGTTAATTTTCCCGACGCCAGTGACAACGCCATCTGCAGGCAGGCCGTCCGCAAGACAATTCGCAAACAAGGCGTCTTCGAACTGCATGCCGTCATCGAATAATAGCTTTAGTCGGTCGCGGACGAACAATTTTCCTTGTTCCGCGTTTTTTCGGTGATATTTTTGTTCCCCACCTTGCTCAATTTGTTTTGTGCGTTCGATTAATGTTTCCGTTAACGTTTTTCCGTTCATAGTTCTACTCCCCTTTATAGACCGGTTTTCGTTTTTCTTTAAAAGCAGCTAGCGCCTCTAAACGGTCTTTTGTCGGAATTGTGACTTCATACGCCATTTGTTCGATTTTTAGCCCTGTCGATAAATCGACGTCAAGCCCGCGGTTAATGGCAAGTTTTGCTTGGACGACGGCAATTGGACCGTTTTGGGCAATTTGTTGGGCAAGTTCGTTAGCTTTTGCCAACAGTTGTTCACGCGGGACGACGTGTTCGACAAGCCCGATGTCTAGCGCTTCCGTAGCGGAAATGCGTTTGGCGGTGAAGATGAGCTCTTTTGCTTTTCCTACCCCGACTAAACGAGGAAGCCGCTGCGTTCCGCCAGCGCCTGGAATAATAGCAAGCGATGTTTCGGTTAAACCGAGCAGCGCATGGTCAGCAGCGATGCGAATATCACACGCCAACGCCAACTCCAACCCTCCGCCGAACGCCGAACCGTTCAACGCACAAATAACTGGCTGTGGAAGCTGTTCAAATGCGTTAATGGTGTCGCGAATAAGCGCGACTGTTTGGCGCACTTCCGTTTCGTTCATGCCAGCGCGCTCTTTTAAATCGGCGCCTGCGCAAAACACTTTTTCTCCGCTTCCCGTAACAATGACCGTGCGGATATGTTTCGCGAATTTCAAATCCCGTAACAATTGTTGCAATTCATTCAGCAACGTGACCGATAGCGCGTTTGCCGCTTCCGGTCGATTTAGCGTAATCCACGCAACTCCATTTTCTACTGTATAAAGAACGGCTTCCATTCTCCCATCTCCCTTTGATTAAGTAAATACTCCTATGATGTTCTACACACGTCAGCGCCCGCGAGCGCGTCGATTTTACTATTAAGTACGGCACGAAGTAAGTGCTTGCAAATGGTGGCTATGGAGCGCTCGCCCGATTTTTTCTTGAATAAATAAGGCCGCTTCCGTTAAGCGATCAAGGTCAACGCCAGTAGAAATCCCCATGCTGTGTAGCATGTAAAGCAAATCGTCTGTCGCCACATTTCCCGACGCTCCCGGAGCATATGGGCAGCCCCCTAATCCGCCGAGCGAACTATCGAACGTAGTAATGCCCATTTGCAAAGACATGAGCACGTTCGCTAACGCCGTACCGCGCGTATCGTGAAAATGCATCGCGAGCTTTTCTTTTGGGAATCGCTTAAGCAATACTGTCAGCACTTCTTCCACTTGGCGAGGGTTGGCGACGCCAATCGTATCGCCAAGCGACAATTCATCAATGCCCATTTCTAACAATTTTTCGGCGACATTGCTGACTTGTTCGACGGAAATAGTCCCTTCATACGGACAGCCGAATACGGTCGATACATAGCCACGTACCGTTTTTTGTGCTGCTTTCGCTTCACGAACGACGTCAGCTAAAATTGGAAACGTTTCTGTGATGGATTTATTAATGTTTTTCCGATTGTGCGTTTCGCTTGCCGACATAAAGACAGACACTTCATCGACGTTGGCGGCAAGCGCTTTTTCTAATCCCTTTTGGTTTGGGACAAGTGCGGCATACGTTACACCTTCTACTCGTTCAATGTTCGTTGCTACTTCGTATGAATCCGACAGTTGCGGAATCCATTTTGGCGACACGAACGATGTAATTTCAATGTATCGCAATCCAGTGTTCGCTAGCTGATGAATCCAAGCAATTTTGTCTTCTGTTGCAACCGTGACCGCTTCGTTTTGCAGTCCGTCGCGCGGTCCGACTTCTTTAATAATGACATGCTCAGGCCACTTCATCATCATCGGGCGATTCCTCCTTTCGCTTAACAATGGTAGAGCTTTTTACAAGCCACCACTTCCAAAGCCTAATGTTTTCGTTCATTCCAACGTCAATAAAACGTCTCCCTCGTTGACGAAATCGCCCTCTTGCACGTGAATTTCTTGTACCGTTCCGTTTGCTTCTGCAGCGATTGGAATTTCCATTTTCATCGATTCTAAAATGACGACATCTTGCCCTTCTTCCACTTGTTCTCCTACGGTGACAACAATTTTCCATACGTTCCCTGCCATTGTTGCTACTACTTGTTTCATTGCTCATTTCCTCCCATTTTAGTATTTTATGTAAGCGAGTCTTCCGCTTCGATAAGCGGAAGACATCTTCAGAATTGGCTATTTCGCCGACTGTTTATACAAATGTGTTGAAATAAAATTCGTTGTTGTATGTCCCGCTTGAAATGCCGGATGATTCAATACTTCTTTTAACATCGGAATATTCGTTTTTATCCCTTCTACTTGATAGTGCGAAATCGCCTGTACCATCCGCGCAATCGCTTCTTCTCGAGTGTTACCTTTTGTAATCAGTTTGGCAATCATCGGGTCATAAAATGGCGTGACTGCGATGCCGCTTGTTACCGCTGTTTCGTTGCGAACGCCTTCTCCCTCCGGCAGCTGAAAAGCGGTAATCGTCCCAGGCGACGGGAAAAATGTTTTCGGGTCTTCGGCATAAATACGCACTTCAATCGCATGACCGTTCCGTTGGATGTCTTGTTGCGTGTAGCCTAACCGTTCGCCAGCAGCCACCCGAAGCTGTTCTTCGACAAGGTCGATGCCTGTAACTTCTTCCGTCACTGGATGCTCAACCTGAAGACGTGTATTCATTTCGAGAAAGTAGAAGTTTTTTTGCTCATCAACAAGAAATTCAATCGTTCCAGCGTTCGTGTAACCAATATATTTTGCCGCACGCACCGCTGCTTCGCCCATGTTCCGGCGCGTTTCTTCGTCTAAAAATGGCGACGGTGCCTCTTCAATGACTTTTTGATGCCGACGTTGAATCGAGCATTCCCGTTCCCATAAATAGACGCAATTTCCGTGATGGTCAGCAAGAAGCTGAATTTCAATATGCCTTGGGTTTTCAATATATTTTTCTAAATACATCGCACCATCGCCAAAGAAAGACGCCGCACGTTTTTGGTTTCCTTCAAACGCTTTCCGCAATTCTTCCTCGTTGCGGACGATTTGCATTCCAATTCCGCCTCCGCCAGCAGATGCTTTTAACATAATCGGGTAACCGATTGTTTCCGCAGTTTTCACCGCTTCTTCCACATCTTGCAGCGGAAACGAAATGCCAGGAACAATTGGAATACCAGCTTCCGCCATCGTTTTCCGTGCTTCAATTTTACTTCCCATGCTAGCGATGACGTTCGCGTTTGGACCAATAAATACAATTCCTTCTTCTTCGCAGCGGCGAGCGAACGTTGGATTTTCTGATAACAAGCCGTATCCTGGGTGAATGGCTTCGGCCTTTGTTTCTTTAGCGATTTCGATCATTTTTTCGATATTTAAATAGCTTTCACTCACCCGTGGTTTCCCGATGAGAAACGCTTCGTCCGCCCATTTCACATGAAGCGAGTCGGCATCTGCTTCGGAATAGACCGCGACCGTCTGGATGCCTAGCTTTTTGCACGTCCGAATGACCCGGGCAGCTATTTCCCCACGGTTGGCAATTAAAAGTTTTTTAAACATACAATCCCCCTATTCTGTCACAAGTCCAAGTCGCTGTTTCGCCTGTTCACGCAACTTAAATTTTTGAATTTTCCCTGAAGCTGTCATTGGATAAGCATCGGTAAATTCGATGTAGCGCGGAATTTTATGGCGCGAAATTTTCCCGCGACAAAATTCGCGAATTTCTTCTGCTGTTGCCGTTTGTCCTTCTTTTAAAATGATCCACGCCATCACTTCTTCTCCATATTTTTCGTCAGGCACACCGACGACTTGAACGTCTAAAATTTTCGGATGTTTATATAAAAATTCCTCGATTTCTCGCGGATAAATGTTTTCCCCACCGCGAATGATCATGTCTTTTAACCGACCTGTAATGCGGCAGTACCCATTTTCATCCATGACCGCTAAATCGCCTGTATGGAGCCACCCATCTTCATCAATCGCTTCTTTCGTTGCTTCTGGATTGTTATAATATCCTTTCATGACGTGATAGCCGCGCGTACACAATTCCCCTTGCACGCCACGCGGTACCTCGTTATTCGTTCCTGGTTCTACGATTTTCACTTCGACGTTCGGAAGGGCTCTACCGACCGTTTCGACGCGCAAATGAATTGGGTCGTCTGTTCTCGTTTGCGTAATGACTGGGGATGATTCTGTTTGCCCATAGGCAATCGTAATTTCTTTCGCCCCCATTTTTTCGATAACTGCTTTCATCACTTCGATTGGACAGTTCGAGCCTGCCATAATTCCCGTACGTAAAGATGATAAATCGAATGTTTCAAAGTCTGGGTCGTTCAACTCAGCGATAAACATCGTTGGAACTCCGTGCAACGCGGTGCATTTTTCGTCTTGCACTGTCTGCAATACTTGTTTTGCGTTAAATTCTTGCAGCGGTACCATCGTTGCGCCGACGGAGACGCATGCTAATGTGCCGAGAACGCAACCGAAACAATGGAAAAACGGAACCGGAATGCATAAACGGTCGTCTTTTGTTAGTTTCATGCATTGGGCGATGTTGTAAGCGTTGTTGACAATGTTGTAGTGGGTCAACATGACTCCTTTTGGAAACCCGGTCGTTCCTGAGGTGTATTGCATGTTGATGACATCGTGCGGGTCAAGGGAGTTCATTCGTTCGTCTAGTGCTTCTTCTGTTACGTCGTTGGCCATCGCCAATAAGTCGTTCCATGAGTAAGTGCCAGAATATCGTTTGTCGCTTAACACAATGACATTTTTTAATTTTGGTAGCCGTTTTGCTTTTAGTTGTCCAGGTTCGCATTCGTTTAACTCCGGAGCAATTTCATAGATCATGTCAATATACGAAGAATCTCGATATTGTTCGATTAAAAGCAACGTAGTAGAATCTGATTGTTTTAGCAAATATTCTAATTCGGCTGTACGGTAGTTCGTGTTGACCGTGACAAGCACTGCGCCCATTTTGCCAGTCGCAAACTGGCAAGCAAGCCATTCGGGAGTATTCGTCGCCCAAATGGCGATATGCTCTCCTGCTTCAATTCCTAATTTCATCAATCCACGGGCAACGAAACGGCAATAGTCGTCAAATTGTTTGTACGTCATTCGTAAGCCGCGATCTGCATAAACGACCGCTTCATGGTCTGGGTGCGCTTTTGCTTTTTCCTCGAGCAATTTCCCTACTGTGATATTCAACATGCCAACCATAAAATACCCCCCCTGTTTCACCTTGCGTACGTTTCCAGCCGATTAGCATCCAAGTTGACGGGCAATCACGAGCCGTTGAATTTCCGACGTTCCTTCGCCGATTTCCATTAGTTTAATGTCGCGTAAATGGCGTTCCACTCCGTATTCTTTCATATAGCCATAACCGCCGTGAATTTGAATTGCTTGGTTGCACGCGCGAAATCCTGCTTCTGATGCAAAAAGTTTGGCGTAAGCCGCTTCTTTTGTAAACGGTTTCCCTTGATCTTTTAACCATGCCGCTTTGTGTACCATGTTGCGAGCAAGTTCAATTTCCATCGCCATATCTGCAAGTTTGAATTGAATGGCTTGGAATTTAGAAATGGACTGCCCAAATTGGGTACGTTCTTTTGCGTATTGAAGCGCTTTCTCGAACGCGGCTTGTGCAATGCCAACAGCAAGTGCTGCGATGGAAATGCGTCCGCCGTCAAGCGTGTATAAAAATTGTTTAAATCCTTTCGTCGGGTCGCCAAGTACGTTTTCTTTCGGTACGCGCACGTTTTCAAAGACAAGTTCACACGTATTAGAAGCACGAACGCCCATTTTGTCATAGTCGCAGCGAATCGTAAAACCAGGGGTGTTGGTCGGAACGATAATGGCAGAAATCACGTTTTTGCCACGCTCATCTTTCCCTGTAACTGCAGTGACAATGACTTGTCTTGCGTGTCCTGCGTTTGTGATCCAACATTTTTCACCGTTGATGACGTATTCGTCGCCGTCAAGCACCGCTTTTGTCCGCGTTCCACCAGCATCAGAACCAGCGTTTGGCTCTGTCAATCCGAACGCGCCTAACGTTTCCCCTTTTGCCATCGGAACTAGCCATTGTTGTTTTTGTTCTTCTGTTCCGAAATAGTAGATCGGGCTTGCGCCAAGTGAAACAGCGGCCGCATAGCTCAATCCAGTTCCACCGCACGCACGACCAATTTCTTCCACGGCAATCGCATAGGAAATCGTGTCACCGCCTGCCCCACCGTATTGTTCAGGAAACGGGATGCCTAAAAGCCCTAACTCGCCCATTTTTTTGAATACTTCGACAGGAAAATACGCTTCTTCATCCCATTTCGCCGCGTTTGGTGCAATTTCCTTCTCCGCAAACTCACGCACCATTTCTTTAATCATTTGTTGCTCTTTTGTCAGTTCAAAATTCATCGTTTCTCTCCCCCATTGTTTAATATATTAGAACCGACTAGTCGGTTTACAGAAAGCACAAAGACCGACTAGTTGGTTTGTTTACGTTATTTAACCTGTGACCTTTATTTCATCTGTAATTTTTTGTTAAATCATTTGTTTACTCGCTAAGAAAAAGGATATGTTTTCCACTTTTTGCTTCGCTTCTTCCGTCAAGACGGAATGCAAAATGAAATCGATAAAATGGGTCGCGATTTGTTCAATCGTCATTGGACCGTTTGGTTTATACCATTTATACGTCCAGTTCACCATGCCAATAATGCTCATGCCGGTAATTTCAACAGAAAGTTCAGGACGAAATTCTCCTGCTTCTATCCCTTCGCGAATGACTTGGAAAATGACTCGTTTAAACTCGTCGCGCTTTTCGTTAATTTTTTGCGAGTATTCTGGCCGTAAATACGTAGACTCTTGATAAAAAACAGTAATATGTGGCTTATATAAATGGAATACTTTCACAAACGACTGAACGATCGCGCATAGCCGCTCTGTTGGCGTATGGTAATTTTTATATGCGTCTTGTGCTTTGTTTAATACATACGTAATAAATACGTCGTGAATATGGTAAAGAAGCTCATCTTTTGATTTAAAATTATGGTAAAATCCACCTTTTGAAGCGTCACTTTCTGTTACAATCCGATCGACTGTGACCCCGTGGTAACCATATTGCTCAAACAAGCGCAATGCTGTGTCAATAATTCGTTCTTTTAACGTTTTTTCTGCCATGAGAAACCCCTGCTCTTTCATGTTAACATAATTTTTTTGAAAAGTTAAATATTTTTTATATCGCTATTTATAACATACGGAATCGCTGCATGAAATGTCAATCATCATTTATAATAAGATAGACGAAAATAGAAAGAGGTTGATAGTATGCCAAACATTTTATTGCTAAACGGAAGCTCGCGAGAAAATGGGAATACGGAACAACTAACCAATATATTACTGCAAGATGTGGCGCATACGCACGTGAATTTGCGAGATTTTCTCATTCAGCCAATCGAGGACAAACGTCACACACCAGGTGGATTTACGGAGGTAGCCGACGATTATGAAAAACTTATTCAACTCGTCCGCGAACATGACATACTCGTATTTGCGACACCGATTTATTGGTATGGGATGAGTGGACAAATGAAGTTGTTTGTCGATCGTTGGTCGCAAAGTTTACGCGATCCGCGCTTTTCCTTCAAAGAAGAAATGAAAACGAAAAAAGCATTCGTTGTCCTTTGCGGCGGTGACGATCCGTACGTGAAAGGACTTCCCCTGCTACAACAGTTCCAATACATTTTTCAATTTTTCGGCACCGAATGGCTCGGTTATGTTATCGGGAAAGGAAATGCACCTGGTGAGGCGCTCAATGACCAACAAGCAGTTCAACAAGCAAACTATTGGAATAAAGTGTTTCGTTCTTTTTAACCTAATTCCGAGAAAAATCTCCCACTTCAAGCTAAGTGGGAGTAGTTTATCTTTCCCTCCATTATGGGAAGAGGCTATTTTTTGTTCATCAATTGCTTCGCTGTTTCGCTTCTCGGCACGTCTTTTTCATCTTTAAACGTGCCAAATACGATGTCCATGGATGGATTCGTTACGCCGAACCAAAAGTTTTCGTTTTTATAGTGATGCCAAAGGTGAATTTTTTTCATCCACTTTCCCCATCTTGTTCGCGGTTGAATCGGACGGTGCGCCACATAGTGGGTCCATTCGTAATAAAGGAGGGCTACTGCTAAGCCAGCATATATCGCGAGTGCGTAGGCAAGCTGTGGGAAAAGAAGATACGTTGCAACGCTAATGGCGATCATTTGCGGAAAACTGTACCAAATCGGCAAAAATAATAGTTCGAGGTCGTTTGGGTGCACGTGATGGTCATAGTGAAGCCGCTTCAGCAACGAAAGGAAAAACGGATGTTTTGGCGGCTTCATATGAAAAAGAAACCGATGGGTCAAGTATTCGCTTACGACATACAACACGATCCCGAGAAAAAACGGCAAGAAAACAAACCAACTTTGCGCCAAAACGGCTGTGGCAAC
Organism: Anoxybacteroides voinovskiense; assembly: GCF_014196205.1. Classification (GTDB taxonomy): domain Bacteria; phylum Bacillota; class Bacilli; order Bacillales; family Anoxybacillaceae; genus Anoxybacteroides; species Anoxybacteroides voinovskiense. Next base: position 77,767 of record NZ_JACIDE010000009.1, read on the forward strand.
GAGCGAAATGAAAGCGGTTGCAGACATGAAAACAATGTCCTTTACCGAAAAAAATTCTTTTATATACTTCCCCACTTCTTCTCACCCTTTCTGTTACTTTTCATTTCTTCATCTTTATTTCGCCGCACTTCCCTTCATTCCTCTCTTCGCATGCATAATTATCCTTCTCGTTTGAAAAATAAGAAATGGAGGTGATTCGTTTGGAACCGATGTTATGTCCAGGATGCAAAACAAACCGAACGCGGTTTAATATTATTGAACAGCACCCAAAAGCAGTCAAGCTTCATCCGCAAACTGGGGAAATTGAAACCGAATATACGAACGGAGCGCTCGATCCGTTTCATCTTCCTTATCGCGGCCCGAGTTACCGCGTGCAATGCGCTGCCTGCGGATTGATTGAAAATGCGGAAACGTTCGTCAAGCATGCACAACATTTTTCGGAGGTGAACAAATGGTGAAAAAACAGACCCCATCTAACGAAGTAGACCAAAAAGCGCTTGTCAACGAAAAAGCGAAAAAAGCGCAGACAGAAGAAAATAAGCACGTTCGCCGCGTGACATTAAACGGCGCTGACGGACAATAGCGAGGGACAGTCGTGAAATTTATCGACGAATTATACGAATATTATAAAGACCGGCTCAGTGGCGATGAAGAAGACGCAGAGATTTTAACAATGTCCGTATTAGAAGAGTTAAGCCGTGAAGATTTGTTGGAACTTATAAAAGAAATGGACGACGCCGAATTAGTTGGCATGGTTGGGCTGTATATGCTCGAAAGGTTAAAAGCAAAAATGGCACAAGAAGGAATCGGACAAACGAAATGGTTCTCCTCTCCATCGATTATCCATTAAAAAGGATGGCCTAGTAGCCACCCTTTTTTATTGGAAAAATTCCACATCGTACCCTTCTTTTATTAACACTTGATGAATGTGATGAATATGGTCTTGGTTTTTTGTTTCGAGCGAAAAATGAATTTCTGCCTGTCCCGGCAACACTTTTGCGCCGATTCGTTGATGATGGATGGACATCACGTTTGCTTCTAATTCAGCAATAATGCGCAGTAGTTTATTCAACTGTCCTGGTTTATCGGAAATAACGGTCGTAAATGTCACAAACCGGCCTGATTCGACTAGCCCACGCTCAATGATGCGGGAAATGAGCGTAACGTCGACATTTCCGCCGCTTAGCACTGCTACGACTTTTTTGCCGGTAAACGGAAGCTTATGATATAACAGCGCTGCCAGCGAACATGCTCCGGACCCTTCCACTAATAATTTATTTCGCTCCAACAAATAAAGCATCGTGCGCGAAATTTCCGCTTCTTCGACGCATACAACTCCGTCAACGTATTTTTCAATATACTCGTACGTAATGTTGCCAGGTTTTTTGACCGCAATGCCGTCGGCGATTGTATCGGAAGACGTGATCGTCACTGGCTTTTTATGGCGAAGGGCTGCAGTCATACCTGGGCAAGCGGTCGACTCTACCCCGTATACTTGAATCGACGGTTTTAGCTGCTTTAATGTAAAAGCTAAGCCAGCAAGCAATCCACCACCGCCCACTGGGCATAATACTACTTCTGCGTCTGGAAGTTGTTCTAAAATTTCTAAACCAATCGTTCCTTGCCCTGCCATTACCGCTAAATCGTCAAACGGATGAACGAACGTCGCTTGCTGTTGTCGCTGCAGGTCAAGCGCATATTCCAATGACTCATCAAACACGTCCCCATGTAAAATTACGTCTGCCCCGTACCCTTTTGTTGCCTGCACTTTGCTTAGCGGTGCTCCCTTTGGCATGACGATCGTGCACGGAATACCAATCATCGTACTCGAATATGCGACCCCTTGGGCATGGTTTCCAGCGGAAGCGGCAACTACTCCACGCTGTCGCTCCTCTTCACTTAACGACATAATTTTATTAAACGAGCCGCGTACTTTAAACGAACCAGTTTTCTGCAAGTTCTCTAATTTCATGTATACTTCGTTGTGGGAAAACTGGCTGAACGTTTGTGAATGTTCCAATGGAGTTTGGTGAACAATTCCTTTCATTTTTTCTCTTGCTTGCAAAACATCATTAAGCGTTAACATGTGTATCACCTTGTTCATCATGAGGTTAAACGGTTGCATTGCCATTATAGCGAATTTATGCACTGTATTCCACTGTCTGCTTTTTTTCTTTTACTAAATAGGCGACATAAAAAAGAAAAGGAAACCCCAAAAAGCTTAGGAGTGCTAGCGAAGCAAATAAATATCCGCCTTGCGACACGCCAAAAAAAGAAAGTAAAAAACCTCCGACTACGGGACCGAACGCGTTGCCGATGGAGGTAAATCCCATTGCGCCAAAATAGAGCCCTTTCATCTGCGGTTTCGCGATTTGGTCGACAAATAAATCGGTCATCGTAAACATCATTACCTCTCCAATAGTAAAGACAACCATCGCCGTTACTAGTAATAGCGGGTGGTGAAATAAACCAAATAGGCATAATCCAATACCGCTAGTTATTGTTCCGAGCGCAATTGATACTGCTGGTGAATACAGTTTGCCGATGCGCGTGATTGGATATTGGGCGATTAATACAGTAATTGCATTGACGACGATTAAATAAGAAAATAGTTGAACTCCATCGGTGTAGGACGATACGTATTGCGGAATAGTAGAGTTAAATTGCGAATACCCTGCTACTCCTAGCGTAATGCCAATCATTCCTAATAAAAAAATTTTATCATGAACAATTACCGTGCACGCGTTCCAAAAAGTAACGCGTGTTTCTTTTGGTTGAGAGGAAACCGTTTCACGTTGAGACATCCACCATAACGACAACCCATACAACGCATAAATGAATGCGGTCAACCAAAACGCTGAAGTCGAAGAAGCACTGCCCATTTTTAATCCGAAGAGTGGACCAATCGCCGCTGCGACATTAATTGCCGCATAGCGCAAATTAAAGACAAGCAATTTATGTTCTTGCTTTGTTACGTCGGACAAAAGCGCCCGAGAAGACGGTTCAAAAAAAGAACGGCATATTCCGTTTAAAGCATTCAATAAAAAAAAGAGCCATACATCGTTTGCTATCGCAAAACCGATAAAGACAAGCGACCAAAGCCATACAGAGCCAATCATGACGTTTTTGCGGCCAAAACGGTCAGATAAATATCCGCCAATAAATCCGCTAAATATGCTGACAAACGAACTTATGCCAATAATCATGCCTGCCTCTATTGCGCTTATCCCTTTTACTTTTGTTAAATAAATGGATAAAAACGGAATCGTCATAAACGTTGCCGCTCTTGCAAAAAAAGTTCCGATAATGATATGTAGACTAATACGGTTTAATTTTTTCCACATAGAGTATTTCTCCTTTGAAAATAAGTTGGTGCTCGATTATGATAAGAAGAGCATTATTTTACTGGAGGTGATAGCAATTGAATCTCTCGCTTTTATTCATGGTGATGTTTCTTGTGATGTCCGGGTTTGGCATTATTATTCCTGTTCTTCCGTTTTTTGCGGAAAACTTAGGGGCTACGCCGACGGAGCTCGGGCTGTTAATGGCGGTATATTCGTTGATGCAGCTGTTGTTTGCACCCGTCTGGGGTCGCCTGTCCGATCGATACGGTAGAAAACCGTTTTTATTGCTCGGCATTAGCGGGTTGGCGCTTTCCTTTTTCTTATTTGCCATCGCTAATACCCTTTCGCTGCTGTTTATTGCACGCATCATCGGCGGAATGTTATCGGCAGCGACGATGCCGACAGCAACCGCCTATGTCGCAGACGTTACTTCCGTTGAAGAACGCGGAAAAGGAATGGGAATGATTGGGGCAGCGATTGGACTAGGGTTTATTTTTGGTCCAGCGATTGGCGGAGTACTTTCGAAAAACGATTTACATACACCGTTTTGGTTAGCTGGGTGTCTTTCGCTTGCCACTTTCTTACTTGTACTCGTTTTTTTAAAGGAGTCACTGCCAAAAGAAAAGCGAACACATCGCGCACCGAAGCGATTGGCATTATCCATATGGAAAGAGCCTGTTATGTTTTTATACCTTTTGCAATGGTTTGTTTCTTTTTCGCTAGCGGGCTTAGAAGCAACGTTTGCTTACTACGCAGCGCAACGGGCAGGGCTTCATTCCGTTGAACTTGGCTATATTTTTATGATGATGGGGCTAGCGAGCGCGTTTGTTCAAGGTGGATTGATTGGCAAGCTGATTCGCACATTCGGCGAAGGAAAAGTTATCCAAAGCGGAATTGTGCTTTCTGCGCTCGGGTTTGCGCTTATTTTGCTCGTTCATAACTTTTGGACTGCTGCTTTCTATTTGTCGATTTTCGGGATAGGAAACGGTGTCATCCGTCCATGTCTTTCCTCACTCATCACGAAGCAAGCACCAGATAGTGAAGGGAGCGCTGCTGGATTCCTTTCTTCCTTTGATTCACTCGGCAGACTAGTCGGGCCGCCGCTTGCTGGATGGCTTTTTACGATCACCGCCTATTTGCCATATGTGCTTGGCATCGCTTTATGTAGTCTGGCTTTTCTCTGCTATTATTTGTTTGTTGCCAAGCAAAAGAGCCATGCGATCGGATAAGGGAAGCAATCTCTTCCCTTATCCAGCAGAAGAATCGTTTCGCTGCAAAGAAACCGAATTACCTGTTTCGCGCACGAAGAAATAGATAAGAAGTAACAATGACAAACCGCTAAATAACACTACCATCTTTTCGAGACCAACGACATCAAGGAAAAAGCCTGTTCCGAGCAAGACGATTTGAAATAATACGCGATCTAACATATTTTTCAAAGAAAAAAAGCGACCGTGATATTCTTTCGGGATGTTCGTTTGAAAAATGGTCGCTGTAATTGGGAAAAAGCACCCTACGCTGAATCCAAATAAGGCGAATGATGCTAATGAAGCGATTTTCATCGCTGCTAAATATAACGAACCTTGCGAAACAGCAATTAGAAAGGAAAAAATATATAGCAGCTTTCGCAAATCACGATTCCTCGTCATTTGCTTCACAGCAAACGCACCGACCATAAAAGCAATTCCTTCTGTCGTGTATAACAATCCCTTTATTGCGCGATCGTGCTGCAACTCACTAATGCTCATGACGATTAAGTTAAATCCCCCAAGGAATAGCATTGGAATGAGCGTTAATAGCAACGCGATTTTCACAAGTGGATACTTTTTTAATAACGGAATCATCTCTGTAAACCGCATTTTAGGACGCTGGTTGGACTCGTTTGTATGTTCATCATTAGGAACGTTTAGAAAAAACGTCACTCCGAATAATATTACGTAAGCGACGAAACTCGCGATATAAAGCGACCGAAGGCTTACAAGCGCAAGTAACATCCCTCCTAGCGCTGTTCCTGCAATTCGCGAAATGGTGGAAACATTCATATGAATCCCATTTATCGTAAGCAATTCTTTTTCCTCTACAATTAATGGAATCGTTGCTTGAAGGGCAGGAAAATAAAAAGCAGCAGAGATTTGAAACGTTACCGTAAAAACAAGCATCCAACTAATGGATGAAAAATGAAGCGCTAGCAACATAAACGTGACACTGATCATCCGAAGAAAACCGGAATACAGTAAGACAATTTTTTTGCTATAACGGTCACACACTTTGCCAGCGAATGGCCCAACGAGCACTCCTGCTAATAGCCCAATAAACAAAATAAGCGATTTGAAAAAGTCAGACGGGACGTGTTGTTGTAAAAATTCTAAATTACCGATGATCCCGAACCAAAGCCCTAGCCCTGCTACAAGTTCGCCCGCTAAAATAATCCATACATTTTTATTTTTCCACATTACACCTCTCCCTTTCTTTGCCAATTTATTGTATCATAATGTTTCGTTTAACGAAATATTTTTTTATTTTGCTGATTATTTAGAACATAGTTTTCTAAAAATAAAAAAATCCCCTCTAGCCGAGTGGCGAAATTTTCGGTACACTACTAACGAACCTTTGTTTTTTTTAGATAAGGAGCAATGACGAATGGATAGGAAGATAGAAAAAAGAAGCGCGGAATTGGAAAAAGAAGTTCAATTTTATAAACGTTTTATTCAACAGTTGCCATTTCCTTTTCAATTCACAGACTATTCGTTAGGAATGACGATGACGAAAAAACGTGGAACAGCTGAGCCAGAAATTCGGTTTGACGTGGCTACTCATCAAGCACCTGCAAAACTTCAGCTAGATATTGATCCGATTTCGGACTTGCCGTTTGAAAAAGTGGAAGCATTTTTAGCCCCGATTCTCGATCTTGTTCCCCATCATATCGTATTTGTCGATGGGAACGGCATTATCACTCTTTGTAACTTGCAAGCTGCAAACGATACCGGTGTAGACCGCGATGCGATGATTGGCAAACATATTCGCGAACTACTGAAACTACCAGACGAACTCATTATGACGCTTAAATCGATTGAAAAAAATGAGCCGATTTACAACCAAGAAGTATTAGATCGTTATTACGGAATTATTAATACGCGCTTTATTCGAAATGAAGATGGCTCGATTAAACGCGTCATTAGCATGTTTCAATCGCTCAATTTAATGAAAGAAACAGAAAAATTAGCTGTCGCCGGTCGCATCGCCGCTGGGATTGCCCATGAAATTCGCAATCCTCTGACAACGGTGCGCGGATATTTGCAGTTTTTTAAAAACGAACTTCCCGACCGAATTGTGTCGCTTATTGATAAATTGCTTATTCCTGAATTAGATAGAGCCAATGGAATTATTACCGATTTTTTAAACATTGCGAAACCAGCGGAAGTAAAGGCAGAAAAGATGAATATTAACCAATTCATTACGGAAGATTTAGGGATTTTGCTGCATAGCGAGGCATTGCTTCGTGATGTGGAAGTCCATTATCAGTTGGATGAACGACTAAGCAACTACGACGTAGAAGCAGATAAAAATCAGCTCCTGCAAGTGTTTTTAAATCTTTTCCATAACGCAGTAGAAGCAAAAGTAAAAAAAACGATGCGTATTTCGATTACAAGCAAACTGCATAACAACATTGTGCAAATTTTCTTTTGCGACGATGGCCCAGGGATTCCGTCAACAATTATTGATTATATTTTTGACCCATTTTTCTCGACAAAAGAAACAGGAACGGGACTCGGATTGTCATTGTCGCGCAAAATCATTGAACTACATAAAGGAACAATGAAAGTGCAAAGCGATGAAACCGGCACATGCTTTTTACTTGAATTGCCTGTTTATCCTCGTGCCTCTTTATGAGGCGTTTTTTTGTTATAGGTTGTTTATTTAGAACAATGTTTCATTTATTTTTAGGGTTGTTTATTTTCCATTTTTTTCGTAACCTATAGTAATAGCGAGAAGGGAGGTTTTTACGTGAGACAGACGTTTTCACCTAAAGAAAAGATGTGGCAATTGCTTCATCTTCTGTTGCCTGTATTGGTCACACAAGTTGGGCTTTATGCGATGAACTTTGCAGATGTGGCAATGTCGGGGCATGCTAGCGCACAAGACTTGGCTGGAGTGGCGATTGGGTCAAATATTTGGGTTCCTATCTTTACAGGTCTAGGTGGTATTTTGCTTGCACTTACTCCGGTCGTTTCGCACCATCTTGGCGCCAAACGTCCTGAACAAATTCCATATTCGGTCATGCAGGCGGTTTATTTAGCCGTTATGATTGCTTTCGCCATTCTGTTTATCGGGTCGTTTACACTGCCAAGCATATTAGCCATGATGCAGTTAGAAGAAAGTGTAAAGGATATTGCCTATCATTATTTAATTGCACTTTCGCTTGGTATCATTCCGTTATTCATATACCACGCACTTCGCTGTTTTATGGACGCACTCGGGCAAACAAAAATAACGATGTTCATTACATTAAGTTCTTTGCCGGTCAATGTTGTGTTTAACTATTTGCTTATTTTCGGGAAGTTTGGTTTTCCGGCATTAGGTGGTGTCGGCGCTGGGTACGCGACGACAATTACGTACTGGTTTTGCTTAGTTGTCGCGTTATTCGTCACAACGAGATGTCGCCCGTTTTCTCATTACGGGCTTTTCCGCTCGTTTCCTTCTCTTTCCGTTGCCGCATGGAAAGAGTTGTTGAAAATCGGGCTACCGATTGGCTTTGCCATTTTCTTTGAAACGAGCATTTTTGCAGCCGTCACATTGTTAATGAGCCAATTTAACACGGTGACAATTGCAGCGCATCAAAGTGCGATTAATTTTGCTTCCCTTCTTTATATGATTCCGTTAAGCGTATCGATGGCGTTAACGATTGCGGTCGGATTTGAAGCAGGAGCGAAACGTTATGTAGATGCAAAGCAATATAGCATTCTTGGCATTAGTATTGCCGTCAGCACCGCGGTCATTACTTCGCTTGTTCTTTATGTATTCCGCGGCGAAATAGCAGCTCTCTACACAAACGATGAACCTGTATGGGAGTTGACAAAACAATTTTTATTATACGCGATCTTTTTCCAGTTTTCTGATGCCGTCGCTGCACCTATTCAAGGGGCACTTAGAGGATATAAAGACGTAAACGCTGCTTTTCTTGCTGCACTTTTAGCCTATTGGGTCATCGGATTGCCAGTTGGCTATGTATTGGCTAATTACACTGCCGCTAAAGCGTTCGGCTATTGGATCGGGCTTATTACCGGATTAGCTGCCGGTGCAGTCTTTTTATCGTTTCGTTTATTGCGCGTTCAAAAGAAAGAGCATAACGAACAAAAGGCGGAAGAAGCGTGTTAGCCTCTCCGCCTTTTTGTTAAAAAATTAGCACCATGCGGCACCGACGATAATTAATAAGATAAACAACACAACGATGAGCACGAAGCCGCGCCCATAGCCGTATCCACCATATCCATAGCCGCCGTAACCATAACCGTATCCGTATCCAAATGGCATCTCTTTCCCTCCCTTTTTTACAAAGTAACGTTTTCATAGGCGCAGGGATTAGTACCCCCAACCACCAACAAATGCCGCACCAACAATAATTAACAAAATAAACAACACAACGATTAACGCAAATCCGCCGCCGTAAGCTGCACCCATCTTGAGCACCTCCTTCACTATTGTACTTGTAGACTATTCATCTAATGGGAAAAAGGTTAGATATTTTTACGAAAATGGGTATTTGCCGACTAAAAAACGGACTGCCTACTGGACAGTCCGTTATCTTGCACCAAATGAATTTCGTTGGACAATTTTATGATGCCATCCTTGCATTCGTTTTGTTTTGGCAAATGAAAAAACGATAAGGGCAAGCCAAATGCAGCTGAACGCGTATAAGTGCGCTTTTGTAAACGGTTCGTGAAACAAAAAAACGCCTAACATTAAGCTTAATGTCGGAGAAAGATATTGTAAAAAGCCGACCATCGTTAAAGAAATTCGTTTTGCCCCTTTAGCAAAATATAAAAGCGGCAAAGCGGTTGCTGGGCCTGCTCCTACCAATAAAAATGTTTGCCAATTGGATAATGAAAGCGGTTCGCTATGTATGATAAGATAAACAAACGAAATTGGCATGACAACCATTGTTTCAAACGTTAATCCAATGGCTGCTTCAAATGAAGCTAATTTTTTCGTTAGTCCATAAAAAGCAAACGATAAGGCAAGCGATAAGGCAACGAACGGAAACTTTCCGTATTGGAACGTAATAATTAACACACCGCAAAGCGCAAGCAAAAACGACACCCATTGCCATATGTTTAGCCGTTCTTTTAATACAACCATCCCTAAGGCAACGCTAAATAGCGGGTTAATATAATACCCTAAACTCGCTTCGACGATATGGTCATGATTGACTGCCCATATGTAAATAAACCAATTGGCGCTAATTAAACAGGCAGACGCGATGACCCCGATCGCTAGTTTCGGCTGCTTCCATATCTCAACAATCTGTGCCCGAAAGAGCGAAAATTGCTTCGTTACAACGAGCAAGCCAATCATAAAAACGAACGACCAAACAATTCGGTGGGCCAAAATTTCTGCTGCTGCATAATTGTCCAACAGTTTCCAATAAAGCGGTAAAATCCCCCACATAAGATAAGCTGCTGCGGTATAAAAAATACCAAGCTTTCGTTCATGTTCGTTCATCACTATATCTCCTTGTTTTCCAAGTTGGCAATAGTTTTATTATAAACGGTTTTTATCGCTTTTCCAAGAAAAAGCATTTCTATGACTTCCCCCACCATTTTTCTTATCTTTTAAAAAACCATTTAATCGTTTATGAGTGATTAAGGTCTGGTTCGATATGTACGTGCGTCGTTTCGATGTGGTATTGGTTTTTCATCATTTTTTCTATTTCGTCGGCAATTTCGTGGCTCTCGGCAACCGTTAAATCAGCGGCAACGTGAATAGTGACATCGAGAATAATTTGGTTGCCGACCATTCTCGCCTTCACATCCGATACTCGCTTCACCCCATTAATCGATGCAATTTCTTGTTCGTACGCCGTTAACGCTTGTTCGTCAAACCCGTCGGTTAGCAAATGTGACGTTTCGAAAAAAATATGCCATGCCGTTTTACAAATAATGACGCCGATGAGCAAGGCGGCAAGCGGATCAAGCCACCATATTCCCCATTTCGCCCCGAAAATTCCAACGACTGTTCCCATGCTGACAAGGGCATCGGATAGATGGTCTTTGGCAGCAGAAGCAAGCGCCTGACTGTTCACTCGTTCAGAAAGCCGTTTATTAAACGAATAGACGACAAACATTATCGCGGCAGAAAACATCCCAACCCATGCCGCAATAAATTGTGGCACCTCCTCTTTCCGATGAAAGAGCGACATTCCTCCTTTGCCGACGACATCTAGACCAATTGACATCATCATAAACGCCGCAATAAGCGATGAAATGTTTTCCGCACGTGAATGGCCGTACGGATGGTTATGGTCGCGCGGTTTTTGCGCGATTTTAATGCCGATTAAAATCGCGACGGACGAAATAATATCACTGAAGTTGTTCCAGCCATCTGCTGTGACCCCATCGGAATGAGCAACATACCCAATGATTAACTTTATCATTGCTAAACTAATATAACTGCCGATGCTCACCCATGCTCCTAGTTCTGGTTTCATCTTTTTCACCCTTATTTTTCTTGCTTGCACGTATTAGTTTACCAGCATCGGATCGTGTGAGTCTACAGCAACAAAATTGTGACGTCGAACAACTATAGAAGGCGACAAACTTTTTCTCCCTTAGCGAAATTTATTGGATAAAGGAAAAATAATTATTTACATAAGTTTTATTATGTAAACTATATAACTATAAACGGATGCTCGCCTTGAGCATCCGTTATACTTTTTTCACTATTTGGAAATATTCTTCTAACGTGATGTTTTTTTCATAAATGACTTTTGCTGCTTTTTGCCCAACATATCGAATGTGCCATGGCTCGTATTGATAGCCCGTGATGGCTTCTTTTCCTTTTGGGTAGCGAATAATAAAGCCGTATTCGTGGGCGTGAACGGCAACCCATTTCCCTTCGTTCGTGTCACCAAATGAAGCAGTAAGGTTAGCTTTTATGCTTTGGCTTGAAATGTCGATGGCAAGCCCGGTTTGATGTTCGCTCTGTCCTGGAAATGCCACTGCATGAACGGCTTTTTCTTTCCCGTTTTTCTTCACTTCTTCATCGAACAGTTCTTTTTGCCGCTCATACGACCGATAGCCGGAAACCGCTATGAGCGATATTCCTTCTTTTTGTGCTGCGGCAAATAGTTGTTCAAGCGCCCTTGCTGCTTCTAGGCGCATGTACCGTTTTTCCACATTTGTTTCGGAAAACGAAAACGGCACGTTCGGAACGACTAAATCGTTCGGTTTATAGGAAGCTGGCAAACTTTGTTCTTTATTGACGAGCGCTAATATATTCGTTGGGTTCATAATGATTTTTTGGCCGTTTTTCACTTCGATGACGTTCCAATATTTCGCCTCTAAAAATAAATCTTGGTCAACCGGTGGGTGTTGGGCAGGTTGTTCTGTGCTAGGTTGCTCTATATTAGGCTGTTGCTCTTCTGTCGTCGGTGCTTCGGTCGAAGGTTGTTTTTCGTTTTTGTTTTCTACTTGCGGCTTCGTTGGTTGTGCATGTTGTTCAACGGGCGCGCAACCGGCTGCAAGGCAAACCGCAGTGAGCATTAATAATGTGCGTTTCACTTTCTTCACCTTACTTGGAAACACCCTTGGAGAACCAAGGGTGTTTTTGTTTACACACGAATCGCAGCTTCTAAAGCGACTTCAATCATTTCATTAAACGTCGTTTGCCGCTCTTGCGCTGTCGTTTCTTCTCCGGTTAAAATGTGGTCGCTTACCGTTAATACAGAAAGCGCTTTACGACCGAATTTAGCAGCTAGCGTATAAAGAGCCGCTGTTTCCATTTCTACTGCAAGCACACCGTAACGAGCCCATTTTTCAAACTCTGCATTGTCATTGTAGAACATATCTGCGGTGAATACGTTCCCTACTTTTAATTGCAACCCTTTTTCGACCCCAACTTCATAAGCTGTTCGCAACAAATCGAAGTTTGCCGTTGGTGCATAGTCGACTCCTCCGAAAGTAAGCCGATTCATTTGCGAATCCGTTGAAGCGCTCATCGCTAAAATGACGTCGCGCACCTTCACATCTTTTTGAATCGCTCCGCACGTGCCGACGCGGATTAACGTTTGGACGTTATAGCTTTGCATTAATTCGTTTACATAAATCGAAATTGATGGAACGCCCATCCCTGTTCCTTGTACCGAAACGCGATGGCCTTTATATGTACCCGTAAATCCAAGCATACCGCGAACGCGGTTATAGCAAGTTGCCCCTTCTAAAAACGTTTCCGCAATATATTGCGCTCGGAGCGGATCGCCTGGCAACAAAATTTTATCGGCAATTTCATGTTCCTTTGCTTCGATGTGAATGCTCATCTGTTTGTCCTCCTTCATTCTCAGTCATGGGAATTTCCCTTTCTCATTGTACACCCTTTATCGTTTAGATACAATGGGAGGACGGATGGATGTCAAAAAGGCAACAAACGAAAAGGGGCCACGAGTGTTGATTATCCATTATTTTACTAAAAAACACAGAATCATTTGACTGAACACAAGCTTTTCTGCCTCTTCCCTCGAACAAGAACGCCGGCGGGCAAATGTCATTTGCCCGCAAAGCGTTCATTGTTCGAGGAGGGCATGCGTACAGCATGCCCAGTCGGCAAGCGAACCGCTTGCCGACTACGGCAGAAAAGCTAGGAATAGAGCGATTTCAACTGGTTTTTAATGGTTAATCAACACGCCTGAAAAGGGGCAAAAAAATAAAGGGGGACTCCCTTTTAAGATGTTTTGGAATGATAATGATCGTGCCGCCGGTGCGTTAAATATTTTTGTTTAATGTATAGCACCTTTTTGTCCGCGCTTGTCGTATATTTTTTCTCCTTTTTCTCATAACGGGCAAACCAAATGCCGAACAATACATAAAGAGGTAATAATAGCTCGATTGCCCCGAAATAGACATAAAACAGCTGTTTTCCGTGAAGCGACATATTCGCAAGCGAATAATACACGCTAGCGATAACTCCGCCGATGGCCAATACGTTGACGGCATGTAATGAAGGAATTTTTTTACGTCGATAAAACCGTCGCTCGATTGCTGCTTTTACGTACAACGAAGCCGCCGTCAACACTACACCGAGAACTGCAGAAACAAATAGTGCCGTCATCGATCATTACTCCTTTCTGGAAAATTTCCTAAAATAGTTATCTATAACAAAAGGCAACGAGCGCATACTAATAACCGACAAACGAAAAGGGAGGAACAAACGATGGGAAAAAAACATCGCAACCGCATTAACGGACAGAAGAAAAATAACCATATTCCGAAAGAAGCGTTGCTGTCAGAAGATGCTGCCCATGGGAAAGAATATTCGGCAGCGGAACGAAAAAACGGACCTGGACACCACGATAACCCGTCCGATTGACAACAAACCCTTGTATTTACAAGGGTTTGTTTGCGGTGTCCACTTCGTCAAACGATAATGTCGTTACTTTCGTATACTCTCCGCGAGCGATTTCTTCTTTCGAGGCGTTTCGATTGAGCTCTTCCGAATCATCGATTCCTAGTGCAATCGTTGGAAATTCGTGTTGTTTTGCCAAGTGCTCGCCCCCCTTTCTTTTTCTAACCATTCCCTTGTGCATCCCGTTTTATTCGTTTTCTTTATTGTATCACATTGCTCTTATGAATAAAACTAATTATTTTGAATTTTCTTATTTTTATCGAAGATGGAGGCGATTAATTTTTTTCCATCCATCCGAACAAAGCTTATAATACGTTTGCCCGCGCACTCCTTCGTCGATTAACACAATATCGCCAGTGCTCACGTAGCGAGCTTTGTAATCTTCTGGAAGTAAATCTGCTACATTAAACGTGCGATACACAGCGGCTAACACTTCATCGTGCATCGAAGCTGTTAACGTCAGCCGGTATACTTGTTCATATCCTTTCCATTGGCCGAATTTAGGTGTTTGAAACAATGTCACATCATACGTCTGTTTTGTTTTTAATACTTTTTTCAAAAGACTAACCATTACCATCCACTTCCTTTCTTTTCTACAACATATTAGCGCTTTACCGTGTCGATTCCTTTAGCAAAATGACAGTTGTTTTGTCGAATAAAATAAAAAGACTGGGTGATCACCCAATCTTTAACAATATGATTGTATAAGTTGTGTTAATTTTCGCGAAAGATTTGGGATATCAGCCGTTGTTAGACGAATTCGCACATATGATTCGTCTAAATCAAGCGCTTCCGCGAATAAACTGCCAATCCCCCGCGCGCGGCGGTCAATTTGTAATAACGCATCGACTTCTGTTTTCGAAAGCGGGAAAAAAATGACTTCGACTTCATCGAGTTTTCCGCGAAACGGACCGCTTTTTGGCACGTACTCAAACTCTTGGACAAACGGTAAGCGATGATGCCAGGAAGCTTTTTTGCACTCTACTTCGCGAAGGCGAAACCCAAGTGTTTCCATCGATGAGAGCAGTGCCATCATAATCGGAATTGGCTCGACGCGAATGTAATCATTGTCCGTCGGGTCGACTGCTTGCTTAATGTCTAAGCCGGTGTGAAGCCACACTTTCGTCTTGCCGACAGAAATCGGGGTATCAATTGGCAGCGTAAATCGAAAGGGGATGCTTCTTTTTTCATTGGCACCAATCGTCAACTGTTCAGTCACTTTCCACTTCCCGATAAGCGCATGGGAGGTCGTTTTTCTGTCGTTTGCCTCCACTGTGTACGTCGCATACAGCGAAAGATAAATGTGGTCGATTGCTTGCGCAACTTGACCGCCTGTAATTTCGATAACTCCTTCGACTTCGTCTCCAGCCATCAACCGCTCGGATAAAAGCTTCGTATCCACTTTCGCCGCACCGATTCCGATGCTTGCTAACATTTTATGAAACAATGACATCTTTTCTCCACCTTTCCATCGTTTGTTCGATTTCTTTTATCAATTCTCGACTATCGCGATACATTTCGTCAATTTGTAACATTTTTCGCAACATTATCCGTACTGGTTCGGAAAGATTTAATTCTTCTTCCCAGCTGCGCTCTTCCTTTGTGTCTGGTTGATACGACGAATAAAGCAAAAATAAGAAGAAATGACCTAATGCATAGATGTCGCTTTTTACGTCAATTTCGCGGCGCAGCTTTTTTTCTAACGGATACGTATCCTCTGGAGGAGTCTTCTCTCCTAGAAAGCGAGCTAAGCCAAAATCGATGATATAGACGCGGTCATTTTTGAGTAAAATGTTTGGGATACGTAAATCGCGATGGACGATGCCTTTTTCATGAATGAATGAAACAATTTCCAACACGCGTAACAATACCGCCAACGCTTCTTGTTCCGTATATGTTTTCCCCGTTTCAAAAATAAGCGATTCCACCGTCTCCCCATCGATATATTCCATCACAAGATGCATCACCCCACGTTCCAAAAACGTTTCATATAACGAAGGGATTTGCGGATGGGAGAGATGCTGTAAAATAGTGGCTTCTCGCAAAAAAGATTCCTTTATTTGTTTCTTTCGTATCGTTCGCATTTGTTTAATGACGACTTGGTTATTCGTCTGTTTATCAAACGCAACATACGTAATCCCATAACTTCCCATCCCAAGTTCACGCATTATTTTATAGCGACCGCGCAACATCATCCCAGAGCGATAACGACGCTCGCATAACCGTTCGACGAATCGGGAAATATAAGAAAAACACATTGTTAACTACCAAAAAAGCTAGAGAAAAAGCTGCCGCTATGGTGCTTCTTTTTATAATGGCTATGGCCGTAATGAGAAGGATGAATCGATTTATACTTGTAATTGTAATAGCGGTCGCTACTTGTATAGTGTGGTTTATGGTATTGGTGCGACAGGCTTTCTTTCAAAATGGACTTAATAATTTTTTTCAACATTCTCATCGCTCCTTTTTTTCATTAACTATTTATGTATACGGAATAACCGTCGCAAGGTTTCAAAAAATTGGTGAGGAGATTTACGATGAATGCATTCGTTCGACTTTTCGCTACACTTTCTCATCCGATTCAATCGCTCTATCGTCACTGGCTGTATCGACAGTCCATTTCGATTAGTTCCTCAGCCATGCTTCAAAAGCTATTTCAAGAGGAAACACTAGTAAAACCGTTAACAAATGACGAACGAAAATTAGTGATGGCGATAAAAAACGAAACAACACGGCTAAACCGGGATAACATTACCCGCACAGAAGCATATTTTTCCTTTTTTCAACGCCATCCTGAAATACATTGGGCGTTTTTAGCACACCTTGTATCGCGCAATGGTGGATGGAATATGACGGACTTAAAAGGAAGCCTTGTTCCAGTAGTCGTGGCAACCGAGCAAATTAAGCCATTGTTTTTGTTTTTGGAACGAGCCAATGCCCTTATTTTCCATGACGCATACCCACAACTTCTTTTATACGAAAAAAGTAAAGAACAGAAGAAAAAACTATTTCATTTATTGCCGTCCTTTTCTGTTTCCGCGTTTATGCGGCCATTTTGGGAACATTTTTACGAAACGAACGATGCACCGTTGTTGACGGTTGCGCTTATTATTAATGAACAGCAATATATTCAACATCGTGTCGTACAACATCCTTTTTTTCAAGAACAAGTCGTTAAAACCTTTCCGTTTTTATGCCAGCAATGGCTTGGATTCAACGATGTGCTCATCCCTTATAAAAACGGTCGCCGCGTTCGCTTAACCGGCATTACCGTTCGCGACTTCGCGGACGTTTCGCACCGTATCGAAATCGGCAAAGCGCTTTACGGAATGCTCTTTTATCGAAACTCGCTGTTTCAGCGGGTGTATCATTTTGCTTGCCAAACGAAACATACCGGATCGCGTGCAGATTTTTGGCCACACATCTTTTCGGCAACGAACGACGGGGTTCGTATCTTCAGTCCGACGCTAAACGACGCTTGGCCTGTGATAGAACATCGGTTTCCAGATAAACACGACTGGTTTTATGACTTAACGATTTTACGTGCGGCAGAAACGATTCCTTTGATGAGCCATCCTTCGCTAACTGCCCATTATGTCGACAACCTAAAAAAATTACAAAAAATCGCAACCGCCGCAAAACAAGCAACGCATTCATGAATCCTACGTGCACGTCGATCGATGAGTTTCATGAAAAAACGAAAAAACGACGAGCCTTCTCGTCGTTCCTATTCTTCCCATTCTTCGTCAATAATACATTTTTCAATTAAGTAATCAAACGTGATGTCGGCGAGTTCTTCGAGTTCGATTTGCGATGGAACAAAGCCGCGACGGATGAGCTCTCGATGAAAAAATTCAGCAATTTCCTCCGTATCAATAACGACTTCGATTTCTTTCACTGTATCGCCCCCTTTTTACTGTTTTATGTTTCAAACGATTGCTTTATGTCAAAAAAATTTTCCGTGCGTATGTATGGAAAAAAAGAAGCGGTCATACATTGGAAATAACAAAATGAGGAGGGATGGCCATGAATAAAGTCGATGAAATCATCGACAATGTGATGGAGTTTATTACAAACGGCATGTTTTTAATGATCGTTTTGTTTGGGGTGCCTTACTTTTTCTACGTGATTGCCCAATTTTTAAGCGGATGAGTTTTTTTCGTGGACAAGCTTTTGCAAGGTAATCAATGTCATTTCCATCTGTTGTTTATATTGCTCATCGCCAAACCATTCATACAATCGCCGATAATCATTATACATATCTAATAATTGGTCGACCGATTCCGTTGGTACGGACGGAGCCGCTGGCAAAAGAGGATACGGCTCATGCCGGCCAATGTATCCTAGTAGCGCAATATTTTGCAGCACAACAACCGATGGTTCTTCGGAAGAAGCGATGGAAATGACGTCCTCAATACTTGCCTCAATTTCTAGTCCATCCGTTAGCCTCTTCAACTCATAAACGATTTCTTCCCATCCTTCCTCTTGGTAACGGTAAATTTCCGTGCGAACACCAATAATTTTGAATACGTCGTTATCGTAGTTGTGCACGTGAACAAGTTCTCCGAGGAAAAACGGCAATTCTATTTCTACTTCATCAGTAATCCACACATCTCCAGAGAACTCCGATAATAGCACTAACGATTGCTCCATAAACAAACTCGCACTATGATTCACTTCATATAAAAACACCCCGTCAATATATTGCACATCTGTAATCGCTCCGACCGTTCCGTATAGCGTGTTTACGACAACATCGCCAATCGTAAATTTTGCCCCTTCCATCTTACTCCCTCCTCTCGTGTTATTATTAAATTATATGCAACGAAAAACAAGCGGACACATACGCAAGCGCCCTATGATAGCGTTTTCAAAAAAAGAGGGAGCGTTTTTTCGCTTACACCTCGTGCAAAAAACGCTCCCATGCTTCATCGAAAATAGACATGCTTTCTAAATAATCGCCATTCATTTCTAAGTAACGGCTAATTTCATCATAATCGGTCGACGCTTTTGGAAAGCTATGGTCGTAATACACCCCATTTGCGAATCGAACGACCGGATCGTCTTTTTTTCCGTCGCGAAATTTAAGTAAATAGCGATAAAACGAACACATCATTGCCCCAGCCTCTTTCGTTATTCTTGTTGTTTGTCATTTTAATCGCTTTTTTGTTATTTGTGAAGCATTATCGAAAATAATTTCGTTTCAAACGCCGCGGTTGGCTCATGAGTGCCTCATACGTAATCGATTTCGCTAAATGGGTCGTGTCGATAAGAAAAAGCTGGTCTTCAATTGCTGTTACTATTTCTTCCTCTTGATAAATCATGCCGCACGCATGGCACGAGACGCTTGGTGTACAAGTAATTTCAATCGCGCGCAATCCATCGGGAAGCTCCCAATATACCGTTTGCTTGGTCGCCGTCCCCTCGTTAGAACCACACCAAAGACAGATCATTCGCTTGTTCGCTCCTCCGTTTTTTGTAGCATTGCTCGATATTTTTTCTCTTTTAATTCGTTTCGCTTCTCACGCAAATCTTTTAATGACTTATGGGTTGGGTCTGCTTCATACATTTTCCGCCGCTCCATCCGGTTGAGCCCTTCCGGAACGATTACAGACTTACTTTCGTTGGCAATAGCTGCAATGCCAGTTGTCGACTGTTTTTCATCAACATCAGGAAAAATTTCTTTAAAGTATGCTTCGGCACGATTCGGCACGTACTCTTTTGGCTCTGGGTAAAACGTAATGACCCCTTCATAGTTGCGTAAAATGACTTTTTCTGGCGTTTGTGATAATAAATAGTTTGGCTGTAGCGCAATTTTCCCTCCCCCGCCTGGCGCATCGACGACAAACGTTGGTACAGCATAACCGGAAGTATGCCCACGCAATCCTTCGATAATCTCCAGCCCTTTCGAAACAGGGGCACGGAAATGGCTAATCCCTTCCGACAAATCACATTGGTAAATATAGTACGGACGGACACGCATTTTCACTAAATCGTGCATTAACTTTTTCATAATCGGAACGCTGTCGTTAATACCTGCTAAAATGACGGATTGATTGCCGACAGGTACGCCAGCGTTCACGAGCATTTCACATGCCCGCTTCGACTGTTCGGTAATTTCAATCGATGTGTTAAAATGGGTATTCAACCAAATCGGGTGGTATTTTTTTAAAATGTTGCACAAGTTTTCGGTAATTCGTTGTGGAAAAACAACAGGAGCTCTTGTTCCAATGCGAATAATTTCTACATGAGGAATAGCACGCAATTTCTTTAAAATATACTCTAAAATTTGGTCGTTCACTAATAATGCATCCCCGCCAGATAATAACACGTCGCGCACTTGGGGGGTTTGGGCAATGTATTCAATTGCAGCATCGAGCTGTTTCTTTGGCACCCCCATGCCAATCTGCCCAGAAAAACGTCTTCTCGTACAGTAGCGACAGTACATTGAGCATTGGTTCGTAATTAAAAAGAGGACGCGATCTGGGTAGCGATGTGTTAAGCCAGGAACAGGCGAGTCTTCATCTTCATGAAGCGGGTCTTCTAAGTCGTATTTTGTTTTTTGCTGTTCTTTCGCAACTGGTACGGACTGCATGCGAATTGGACAGCGCGGGTCATCTGGGTTCATTAACGAAGCATAGTACGGAGTAATGTTCAATGGGATAGTTTTCGCTGATATTTTCACCCCTTCTTCTTCTTCCGGTGTTAAGTGGATCACTTTTTTCAAATCTTCTAACGTACGAATCGTGTTCGTTAATTGCCAAAGCCAATCGTTCCATTGTTCTTCCGTGACGTCTTTCCAAAGCTCAATTTCTTTCCAATGGCGTTTCGGGCGATACATACTTAACTCCTCCTCTCCAAATTTATTAGCAATGTATGCCATATATAAAAATGCGTCACGCACTCGATACGTCTTTTACCCATATATTCATATCTTCTAAGTCTTCGTAAATGTAGCAATTATTTGTTAGTCTTCCGCTATAGCGGTAGCCAAGCTGGTGAAATGCTGCGTTCATTCCGTATGATGGTGCGCGCGCAAGCGAATAGACGCAAAAGATAGTTTGCTTTTTCAACTCTTCTTCTAGTTTTTTTAATAAATGTTTCATTAAGCCGTGCGTACGGTAATTAGGCAACGTTGCGCAGTCGGTCAGTTCTGCGTTATGGTACATTTCGTTGATTTCTGCTGAGGCAGCGCTAACGATTTGTTTATCGTGTTCGATGACGTAAAACATTGCTCCCTTTTTCAACACGTTTTCTACATATGCCAAGTCGTGAAGCGGGGAAGGATAAATAACAAAAATCGATCGATATAAATTCACGAGCGCTTCGGCATCCGCCGGTTCTGCCTTGCGCATCGTATATTCCGCCGGAAGCGGGGCTAAAGAAACGAAACGCGGTTTTGTTTGGATGGACGCGACGATTTGGTCTTCCATATTGGCATTTTCGCTCGTCTTTCGCTCTTGTTGGAAATAGAGTACTAAAAAATGGGCGTCACTTCCGTTAAAATAGCCTTGAATCCAACCTTCATATTGAAACCCTTTTTCGATAAAGATCGACAAATGCTCATATCTTGCTTTGACAATTAATTTTGTATATCCTTTTTGCTGCGCTGCATCCGTCACGTAGTCAATTAACGCAGGGACGTAACCGCGGTAGTCTTCGACGCGCAGCCGCTCATTGAAATCGTCAAAAATAACGGACGCAGCAAACCGCTCTGTCTGAATCGCTTGCTCCATTAAATTTCCCCCCTATCGTTCCGCCACGCCACACCAGTCAATCATGGCATAAGCAATCATTTCCGCCGCCTCTAAGACGCGGTCGATATCAATATATTCGTTTGGATAGTGTGCGACCGCAGTCGTTCCTGGCCCGAACACAATCGTCGGAATCGCTCCGACTTGGGTAAGCAGCCCACCGTCCGTTCCCCATGGAGCCGCTTCGATGATCGGATCTTCTCCTTTTACTTGGCGGTATGCTTTTGTCATTGTTTGTAGCAACGGATGCGTCACCTCAAGCGAGCTAGGCAGCCATTGGGCACCGAACCATTCTAGTTCAATGTTCGATTGCAGCCATGCATCTTGTTCGCCAAGCGCACAAAGTGCCTCTTTCATCTCTTGTTTTGCTTGTTCAATCGTTTCATTCGGTGCGACCCCCATTCGCCCTTCTAATACGACGCAATCCGGCACGGATGAAGGCCACGTCCCGCCACGAATCGTGCCGATATTAATAGGAATCGGAATCGGAACGTGCGCATACAGCGGGTCGTCGATACGTTCGTTTCGTTTTGTTTCTAATTGTTGAAGGCAACGAACGACGGTCCATGCTTTTTCGATTGCGCTTACCCCTTCATACCGTGTTCCTCCGTGCGCTGATTTGCCGCGAACGGTAATGCGAAACCAGAGTGAACCTTGTTGTTTTGGAAATAATTTCATATCGGTTGGTTCAGGAATGATTGCTCCATCCGCTCGATACCCACGTAAGATAGCAGCTAATGTCCCTGCCCCGCCGCTTTCTTCTTCGATGACGCTTTGGAAAATCACATCTCCTTTCAAACGAATGCCAAGCGCTTGCAATGCCTCGATTGCTAATAAAAGTGCGACCGTCCCGCCCTTCATATCTGACGCACCACGCCCATACAATTTGCCATCTTCCACTTTGCCGCTGTATGGATCTGCTGCCCATTGGGTAACATCCCCCTCTGGCACGACGTCAATGTGGCTATTTAAAATGAGCGAACGTCCGCCGCCCGTTCCCTTCCATACCGCAACAACATTCGGGCTATGACGAAAGCTCGTACGTGCAGAAACAAAATAGGGGTGCTTTTTCAATTGTTCGATTTCTGGTTCCCATATGTCGAGTTCCAGCTGCAACTGGCGGCATTTTTCGATAATGAGCGCTTGGGCAGTGGCTTCGTTCGTTTGCGTACTTGCCTCTTGGACGAGCCGACGCAATAGTTCGATGCCCCCCTTTTTTTGCTTGATGAACCAACGATGAAGGTCGTTCATTTTCTTTCCCCTCCTCTTTCACTCGACACGCTTTAACGAAGCCGCAATACGTAGCGGTGCGGCAGTATAGCGCACAACATCTTCTACATCATATGGAGCCATCACTTCTGTTAGCAATAACCCTTCGTCTGTCACTTCAATGACTGCTCGATCGGTAATGATTAAGTTGACGCACCGTCTTGCCGTAAGCGGCAATGTGCACGTCGAAACAATTTTCGGTTCATTGTCTTTGCTGACATGGCTCATAACGACAATCACTTTTTTCGTTTTTTGCGCCAATTCCATCCCGCCACCGACTCCTGGCACTCGTTTTCCCGGCACCATCCAATTCGCCAAGTCTCCTTTCTCACTTACTTGCAATCCTCCTAATACCGTGACATCAATTAGTCCTTTCCGAATCATCGCAAACGCCGTAGCGCTGTCGAAATAGGAGGCACCGCTAACGACGGTTACCGGATAGCCCGCTGCATTGCAAAGGTTAGCGTCTTCCTTTCCTTTGGAAGGACTTTTTCCGATGCCAAGCACTCCGTTTTCCGCTTGAAAAAAGATGCGTTTATCGCCTAAAAAATTTGGAATAAGCGACGGAATGCCGATCCCAAGATTAACAACCATTCCGTCCATTAATTCTTGCGCTGCCCGTTTGGCGATGCGCTCTCTTCCCATATCCATTTCCAGTTCACCCCATTGCTTTGCACGATATAGTGGACAAATACGCCTGGTGTAACGATTGCTTCCGGATCTAGTGCACCAAGTGGTACGATTTCTTCGACTTCGGCAATCGTTATCGTCCCCGCCATCGCAACGAGCGGATTCGTATTGCGCGCACTTTTGTCATATATTAAATTGCCGAATGGGTCGGCTTTTTTCGCATACACAATCGATACGTCGGCAGTGAGCGGCAGCTCTAAAAGAAAGCGCTTTCCATCCACTTCAATGACTTGTTTCCCAGCCGCAAGCCACTCGTGATCGACGCCGATATCGACAAGAATGCCGCCAAGCCCCGCTCCGCCGGCACGAATTCGCTCCACGAGTACCCCTTGCGGACAAAACTCGACGTCTAACGTTCCATCGTGAAGCCGTTGTCCCGCGATTGGATTAGAGCCGATATGGGAAACGATCGCTTTTTTTACTCTTCCTTCGCAAATAAGCGGACCGACGCCAAGATGGGGAAACGCGGTGTCGTTACAAATGAGCGTCAGCTCTCTAACTCCTTTTTCGATAATCGCCTGCAACAATGACGGCGGCGAACCGACCCCACCGAATCCGCCCACCATTAACGAACAGCCGTCAGTAATGTAAGAAGCAGCTTGCTCGATGGAAATAATTTTGCCATACTCATTTCGAACCATTGTCATCATTCCTTTTTAAAATGCCGGGACATCTCCGTTGTACTTCCCGAAACGTTTGTTCAAGCAAATCAATGAGTTCATCAACTTGCGATTGTTCGATTGTTAGCGGCGGGGCGATGATAATGGCTGCGCCGTCTTTTCCGTTACCCGCAGCGGCTGGATAAACAAGTAGTCCTTTCTGTTGAGCGACAGTGACGACGAGATCAGTGAAAGCAAGGTCGCTTGGAACCATTTCCTTTCCTGATACGACAAACTCGATGCCGAGCAACAGCCCTTTGCCGCGGACGTCGCCAATCCAAGCAAACTGTTTTTGCAAGTTTTGCAGTTTCGTGAATAAATATGTCCCTATCTCGTGCGCCCGCTGTACGAGATGATGTCGCTCGATGTATTGTAGTACCGCGAGTGCGACAGACGCTGATAGCGGATTTGCGCTTAACGTATGCCCGCTCATAATGACTCCAGAACCGTTCATAATTGGCGCCATGACACGCTCGCTTGCTAAAGTTGCGGCGATCGGTGTATACCCTGCCCCTAATCCTTTCCCGAGCGCAATAATGTCCGCTTGTACATTCCAATGGTCAAGCCCCATCATTTTTCCTGTCCGCCCTAGCCCTGTCATCACTTCATCGGCAATAAACAAAATGTCATGCCGTTGGCAAATGTCATAAATGCGTTCGTAGTAACCGTCTGGCGGGGTGATTGCCGCCCCAGCCGCGCCAATAATCGGTTCGGCGATAAACGCAGCAATATGTTCTGCACCGATGCGAACGATTGCCGTTTCTAGTTCATCCGCGCAGCGCCATTGGCAGCTAGGATAGGTCAGTCCGTACGGGCAGCGAAAGCAATATGGCGGCGAAATGGTCGGAAAATCTTCGAGCAGCGGAACGAAACGTGCACGCCTCATTGGATGACCTGATAACGAAAGGGCGCCAATCGTAATGCCGTGGTAGCTTAACCAGCGGGATAAAATTTTGTTTTTCCCTTTTCGCCCTTGTTCTTGCCAATATTGAATGGCGATTTTCATTGCTGTTTCGGTCGCTTCCGAACCGCTATTGACAAGAAATGTCCAATATGTCGTTCCGCGGCCGATTTGTTGACTTAACGCTTCTGCTAGTTTCTCTGCCGCTTCGCTCGTAAACTGCGAACGGTACACGAACGCTACTTGCTCTGCTTGTTTGTTCATTGCCATCATTACTTCTTGTACCCCGTGGCCGAGGTTTGCTGTTACCGCTCCGGAACAGCCGTCGAGATACTTTTTTCCATCGGTATCGTACACGTATATTCCTTTCGCTGATCGCACCGTCGGATACGTGCGGTGGAGATGCGGTTTAATGAGATACGTCATGCATTGCTCCCCCTTTTTTTCTCTGTATTGAGATAGTATGCAGCGAAAAACTTTTTCATGAAAGTAAGTGATTGATTGGAAAAAGAAAAACTGCTTCCGTATTGGAAGCAGTTTAGCAAACAGGCTGAGGAACAAAATCGATTTCAAAGCCGAGGTCTTCGAGCATTTGAAAATCTTTTGACTTTTCTTGGCCAGCCGTCGTTAAATAATCGCCAACGAAAATCGAATTAGCGGCATATAGTCCAAGCGGCTGCAATGAGCGCAAGTTCACTTCCCGTCCGCCAGAAATGCGAATTTCTTTTGTCGGGTTAATGTAACGGAACAGCGCTAATACTTTTAAGCAGTACCGTGGATTCAGTTCGTTCGTACCCGCAAGCGGAGTGCCATCGATCGCATGCAAAAAGTTTACCGGAATCGAATCTGCGTCGAGCGCTTTTAAGCTGCGCGCCATGTTAATCACGTCTTGTTTCGTTTCTTTCATGCCGATAATGACCCCTGAACATGGCGACATTCCCGCTTGTTTTACCGTTTCGACTGTTTGGACACGGTCATCGTATGTATGCGATGTCGTAATGTTTGGGTGGTGTTCTTTTGACGTATTAATGTTATGGTTGTAACGGTCCACCCCTGCTTCTTTTAGCCGCAGCGCTTGTTCTGGTTTTAAAATTCCTAAACAGGCGCACACTTTTAGCCCGAATCGTTCTTTAATTTCTTGGACGGCGGACACAACGACATCGACTTCTTTATCGCTCGGTCCACGGCCGCTCGCCACAATACAGTATGTGCCGATTTGTTGACGGTACGCCTCTTCTGCACCGCGAACGAGCGTGTCTTTATCGACCATTTTGTACGTGTTCACCGGCGCATTAGAAATCGATGATTGCGAACAGTAGCCGCAGTTTTCTGGGCATAGCCCCGATTTAGCGTTCATAATTCTATTTAGTTTTACTTTGTTGCCGAAATATGCCCGACGAATCGTATACGCCCCTTGCATTAATAAAAGCAGTTCGCTATCTGGGCAATCTAGCATCGCTTCTGCTTCGTTATCCGTAATTTCTTCTCCCGCTAATACGCGGTCGGCAAGTGCTAACCAATCTGGCATGACGCCTCTCCCCCTTCTGTCACTTTCACACAACGTGTGATTACATTTATCGTATGGCAAGGAGTGTTTAATTGTCAACCGTTTTTAAAAATAAGTTTACTATAATAAAAAAGGATGAGGCTCTCCCATCCTTTTATCTCGTCAGTTTTTCAACAATATCGCGAGCGATCCAAACGCCACATGCACTTGCTTGCGCTAACCCACGAGTAATGCCTGCGCCGTCGCCGCCTACATACAATCCGGAAATTTCCGTTTCAAACCGGTCATTTAGCTTCGGACGAGCGGAATAAAATTTCGCCTCTACCCCGTAAAACAGCGTATGTTCAGAAGCAAGCCCTGGCGTGACGTGATTTAATGCTTCTGTCATTTCTATTAAACTTTTCATTGTGTTATACGGTAGCACCAACCCTAAATCGCCAGGAACGGCTTCTTTTAATGTCGGTTCAATAAATCCTTCTTTTAGGCGCTTTTCGGTAGAGCGTCTTCCTTTTAAAATATCGCCATATTTTTGCACAATAATGCCGCCGTTTGATAAAGCGTTTGCTAAGCGAGAAATTTCGTGCGCATATTCGTTTGGTTTATCAAACGGATCCGAAAATTTATGGGATACTAATAATGCAAAATTCGTATTGTTGCTTCCGAGTTTTGGGTCTTTGTAGGCGTGTCCGTTCGCTAACATAATGCCGGAATGGTTTTCAACGACAACATGACCGGACGGGTTGCTGCAAAACGTCCGCACTTGAGTGCCGACCGATGTGTTGAAAATAAACTTTCCTTCATATAAATGCTCATTAATTTCTTCCATGACAATATTCGACGTTTCGACGCGCACACCGATGTCGACCTGGTTGTTAATCATGCGGAGGCGGCGTTTTTTTAATAGCTTCGAAAGCCAAGCCGACCCGTCACGTCCCGGTGAGATGACTACTTTTTCAGCGGTGATTGTATTGCCGTTTTTTAATAAAATCCCTTTTACGACATGCGTGTTGTCTTGTTTTTCGGTCACTAAATCGTCTACTTCTGTTTGGAATGCCATATCGATATGTTCGCGCAAATATTCATAAATGCTTTTTAAAATTTCTAAGTTTTGTTCCGTTCCTAAATGACGAACGTTCGCCCTTAACAACTTCAACCCAGCCGCATAGGCCCGTCGCTCAATTTCTTTCACTTTTTCTGTCGTCGGGTCAGTGATGGACTCTGTCGCTCCATGTTTTAAGTTAATCGCATCGACATAGCGGATGAGTTCTAGCACTGTGGATGCCGGCAAATAGTCCGTCATCCACCCACCAAATTCGCTTGTAATATTAAATTTTCCATCTGAATACGCTCCGGCGCCGCCGAATCCGTTCGTAATCGAACAGGCAGGTACACAGCCTGCATAGTCTTTTTTTCCCGCAGGTGGCGGACATTTTTCAATCTTTTTTTGCAAAATCGGACAATGCCGTTTATAAATATCATGCCCTTTATCAATAAGAAGAACATTTGCCTCTTTCAACTTTAGCGTTAATTCATAGCAAGTAAAAATTCCTGCCGGGCCTGCCCCGACAACAATGACATCATAATGCGATTTCATCGAAAAATCCTCCAACCTATCATTTTTTCCATTTGTAACTATAGCAAGGAAAAGCGAGCGAGTCAACTATAAAAACGAACTTTTTTATTAATAAAATTTAATAATGTTCGTGTTTTAACCAACTTGTCTTTTTGCATAAAACTTGATAAGGTGATAAAGGAAAATGAAGGAGGGAGACATGTGAAGTTTTTCGTCAAAAATTTTCTAAATGGCGTGTTGACAATTGTGCCAATTATTTTAGCGATTTATGTGTTTGTCGAAGTATTTGCGTTTCTCGACGGGTTGCTCGGAAAATATGTAAAGCCTTATTTGGCGGATGCGTATGTTCCTGGAATTGGGATTTTATGCACCATCGCATTAATTACCGTGCTCGGTTGGTTGTCAACGCAATACGTTAGCGGGCGATTCATTCGGTTGCTCGATCGTTTACTTGAAAGTATTCCGTTTATGAAAACCGTTTATTCCGTGTTAAAAGATACAATCGCTTCGTTCGTCGGGGAAAAACGGTCGTTCGCTAAAGTCGTGCTTGTTAAATGGCCGAACACGGAAATGAAGTGTATCGGATTTATTACCACCGAAGAAGTCGACACGCTTTTTCATTCATTGGAAGACCATGTCGCTGTATATATTCCGCAAACGTTTCAAATGGCTGGAATCACTTTGTTAGTGCCAAAAACGAACATAGAAGTCGTTGACGTAAAGCCGGAAGAAGCGATGAAGTTTGTGCTGTCTGGTGGGATGGCATCGTCAAAAAGTAAAGGGCCTTCCATGTAAGGAAAGCCCTTTTTGTTTAAAAATAGCGTTTTTTCCAAAACAAAAACGCTGTAGCGCTTGATAATAGCGCAGAAAGAAGGAGCGCTGTCAAAAAGGCGTGTGGCGAGTTTTGGTACGGGATTGGCACGTTCATTCCATAAAAACTAGCCACCATTGTTGGCAATGACAAAACAATCGTCACGGCGGTTAAAAATTTCATCACAATATTCAAGTTATTGGAAATAACGGAGGCAAACGCGTCCATCATGCCGCTTAAGATGCTGCTATATACTTCGGTCATTTCAATCGCCTGCTTGTTTTCAATGATGACATCTTCAAGCAGTTCTTGATCGTCATCGTACATGCGCAAATAATTGAGACGCATGAGCCGCTCCATCACGATGTTGTTGGCCTTTAACGAAGTAGTAAAATACACTAAACTTTTTTCCATGCTAAGAAGCGAAAATAGTTCTTCATTTTTCATCGACTGATGTAGCCGTTTTTCGATTTCGCTCGTCCGGCGGTTAATTTGCTTTAAATAACGCAAATAGTACGTGGAAATCATATAGAGCATTTGCAGTGCAAACCGTGTTTTCATAAACGTGTAAAAGTTCTTAATTTTGTTGTTCGCAAATTCTTGAAAGATCGGGTTTTCTTGTAAGCAAACGGTAATAAAACATGTGTTCGTAATAATCATGCCGATTGGAATCGTTTCGTAAATCGGTCCATCGACTTCGTCTTGAGTGATAATTGGAATATCAACGATAATAAGAACATGGTTGTCTTCTTTTTCAATGCGCGACCGTTCTTCGTCATCGAGCGCATCTTTAATCGAGTCAATCGGGATGTCCAAGTGATTCGCAATGTAACGAATTTCTTCTTCCGTCGGCGCGATTAAATTAATCCAGCAGCCATTTTTTAGCTCGTGGATTTCTTCGATTTTTCCGTTGGCATTGGACAAATACATTTTCATCATAAGCACACTTCCTCCTTTTCCTAAGCGAGGAAGGTTGCTATCTCCTCTTTTCGAATGGAGCTCGTTTTCGAGAGTAGCTCGTTCATTCGAAAAGAAAAAAGCAATGCTTCCCCGCTGTATTCCGGTTCTGGTTCGTTCGAACTTCGACTACTCATATACGAAAACGTCACCCCTTCTACAAAAATTTCTGTCCTTATTAATAATAACGTTGAAACGACTATTTGTATAGTAATTTTTTCAATTTGTCATGGAAAAAGCAGCCGGTGTTAGCTGCTTTTATTCGCTCGACGGTGTTGTGTTAAAGAATGGTTTCATTTCCTTTTTGTTGGCAGGTTGTTTTTTTGGTGAACGTTTTCCCATCACTCCATCGGATTCATAGCTTAAAGGAGAAGAGGGGGATTTTTTATCCATGAATATCTCTCCTTTCAACAATCGTTATGCTTACTTTGCGCAAGCATCGTACAATTTAGTCAACGTCACGAAATGTTTATACTTTTTTTGGTCGACTATGTTTGGATAGTTTATAATGAAGGTATAGGAGGTTTTGGCGATGGAAATTGTGATCAAACCAAAAGCGTTCGAATGGTATAAAGAAGAGTTGAATTTACGTCAAGGCGATTTTGTCCGCTTTTTCCCGCGCTACGGCGGCTGTGGTACGGTACATGCAGGATTTTCTCTCGGGATCGATAAAGAAACGCCGCTAGATGCAAAAGTAGTCACAACAGTGGACGGTGTGACATTTTTTATTGAAGAACGCGACACATGGTATTTCGATGGGCGCCATTTAGTTGTCGATTTTAATGAACAAGCTGCGGAGCCGGTGTTTCATGTGCAATAAAAAAGCTAGCGTTACGCTAGCTTTTTTTGATGACGGCGATGGTACAGCGGGAAACGCAAACGAGGCGCTGTTGTTCGTCGGTAATTTTAATGTCCCAAACCATCGTTGTTTTGCCGCGGTGTAACACCGTGCCTGTCGCCGTAACAGTCCCGCTGCGAACCGCGCGAATATGGTTGGCGTTAATTTCAAGCCCAACTACCCCTTCTGTTTCTTGATCGACGAGCGCATATGCCCCGATGCTCGCAACCGTTTCTGCTAATGCGACGGATGCCCCGCCATGAAGCAGGCCGAACGGCTGGTGGGTGCGATGGTCGACCGGCATCGTGGCGACAACGTGTCCTTGCCCGAGTTCTGTAATTTCAATACCAAGCGCTTCTAATAACGTACCTCTCCTCATTTCCTTTGCGTCCATTTTTTTCTCCCTTTCTACAAACGAAATCGTTTGACGTGTTCGCCAAGCCCTTCCTTGCGCAAAATTTCTTTTTGCCTCTCTCCTAATAAGTCAAAATGGGGAAATGAATCGCGCTTATGTATCCATTCTGGGCGAAGGTTGTATTTCGCTCCCCAAGCCACCAATTTCTCTAAGTCGCTGCAGCCCACTTTCGTTACCGTTGTATAGTGTGGGAAGCGCGCATCGTACCAAAAATGGGTGAGAAACGCGATTTCTCCATTTTGTACTTTCTCTTTCCATTGTTCCAATTCCTGCTTTCGAATGCCAAACGCCATATGTATCGCCTTACTTTTTCGCCCGTTCGTAAGCTTCGTGCCAGTCGGGAAAATATTTGCGAATTAAAATCGGACGAAACGAATCCCGTTTGACGCAAACGTGCTGCGTTTTTCCTGTCGCAGCTAATTCTCCATCTGGCGTCAAAATTTCGTATGCATAGGTGACGCGAATCCCGTCGTACGACTCAATCCATGTTCTTACCGTTGCTGTTTCCCCATAACGCAACGGCTTTTTATAAGAAATTTGCAAATCTGTTACCGGTGCGATTACCCCTTCTTTTTCCATATCCGTATATCGAAATCCAAGCTGTTCAATTAACGCTGCCCGCCCAATTTCCATCCAAACAAGATAGTTTGCATGGTATACTACTCCCATTTGATCCGTTTCTGCATAGCGAACTTCGACTTGTTTTTCAGCTACTTTCAAAGTCGTTCCCCCATTCGTTTGTTGTTTCTTTTATCTTATCATATTAGTGGGAAATTGTCCCACAAAGAAAGCGACCCGAATGAATGGGTCGCTTTTTTATTGATAGCCGTTTTCCCTTGCTCTCGCTTCATCTTTAATTTCTTCGCGCATCGCAGCGATCGCTTCTTCGCGTCGCTCGTTTTTCGCTTTAATTTTTTCTCGTTCTTCTGGCGAGGAAAATTGCATCGTTTCTTCTGCTTTTTCGATATTTTCAATCGTATTTTGAACCATATCTTGCAGTTTTTCAACATTATCGCTGCGGTCGTCTGGATTTGGGCGTTGGTAAGACATTCTCGTTCCTCCTTCGTGCCAACAATAGAAGTTTCTGATAATCATATTATGTCAACAATACTATTCTCCCTTTGTTTGGATTACTTGAGCATGTTGACCAGATTGATCTTGCATTTTCTTCCCTTTGTTTCCTCCGGCGGCACGAGATTGTGTGCCTAGATGGTTCGGAGCATAATGTTCGTTTTTCCCATTTTGGTTGCTCATACTCTCGCCTCCTCACCATCTAGGGTACCCGATTCGTTTTTTATTATGCACATTACTCTGCTTTTTTCAAAATGCGCTCTTCTAGCTTTTTCTCGATTTTTTCCATTTCTTTCTCGTCATTTAGCAATTGACGTTTATTTTCATTTACTAATTGTTCAAACGTAAATTTCCGAATTTTTCTCATGTCGCAACCTCCCTCACTTTTATTATAATTTTAATAATTCCCTAAATAAGTGAAATTTATTACAAATTTTCGAAAAAAAAAGAGAAAAGTGAAGGCGACTGGGTTACATAAAAGTAAAAAGAAGCCCCTTTTCGAGACTTCTTCAAGGAAGTAAAGCTATTGCTTCTTGTAGCTGTTTATACGTCAACGGTCCGAGCACTTTTTTACGAATGACGCCGTTTTTGTCGAGAATGTAGGTCGTTGGTATCGTTTGGATGTTATATAACTTCAGTATTTTCCCTTTCGTGTCTAATACGACAGGGAACGTTATCCCGTATTGTTCCATAAACGGTGCCACTTTCTCGCGGCTATCTTGTGACGTTAAATGGACAGACAAAAACTCGACATGCGATTGATAGTCGTTATAAAACTTTTCTAAGTCCGGCATTTCTCGTTGGCACGGCGGACACCACGTTGCCCAAAAATTGACGATGACTGGTTTGCCGCGCAAATCGGATAAACGAATTTGTTCGTTATGTAGTGTCTTTAAAGCGAAATCCGGGGCGGTATCGCCTACCGCAAGACCAACTTCTTTCGTCTGTCCAGCAGCAAGCGCTTGCCAAATGCCATATCCCGTTAATCCTAGAAGCAATATAATCGCGATCACTTTTTTCACGTCTTTTCCCTCCCACCCTCATTAAACCATAAAATGAGCAAAAGAAAAAGGCTGCCAGATGGCAAGCCTAACGAATATTTTTATGCTCGTTTTGCATTTTTTTCGCTTCTACTTCCGCATAAGAAGCAAATTCGTTATTAAACCCGTTTTTCTGCTTCGCATTATTGTTGCGTTGCGCATTCGCATTTCCTAACTTCGTGCGTCCCATCTCGACTCACTCCTTTGCTAAGACGTACATTTTTAGTGTGGAGAGCGCGAGAAAAAATATGCAGTTAGTTTTCACCTTTGGCAATTGGATTTTCTGGATACGAAATCCAGTCACTCCAACTTCCAACGTACAATTGCACGTTCGAATAACCTGCTTCTGACAACGCCAACACGTTCGGGCAAGCGGTTACGCCTGAGCCGCAATACACAATAATTCGCGCATCTTTCGGAAGCGCAGCAAATCGTTTTTCTTGTTCGTTCAGCTCTTTCCAAAAGCCGTCGGCTGTTAAATTTTCTTTCCAAAAGAAATGCTTCGCCCTAGGGATATGTCCAGCCACTCGATCGATTGGCTCTTCTATCCCTAAATACCGGTTGCGCTCACGGGAGTCCACTAAAATGACGGTTTCGTCTTCTATTGCTTTACGTACGTCATCCACTGTCGCAAGCAACGATAGGTCGTATTGCGGGAGAAATGTTCGCTCCTTGACGGGAACAATCGCGTTTGTCGTCGGATACCCACGTTCTTTCCATTTCGTATAGCCACCGTCTAATACATAGACGTGTCGATGCCCTAAATAGCGAAGCAACCACCAAAAGCGGGCCGCCATCGCGCCTCCTTGGTCGTCATAGGCGACGATCGTTGTTTGCTGATCGATTCCGGCAGCGGACAACTTCGCCACGAATTCCGAAACGTCTGGAAGTGGATGTCTTCCTCCGTGCGTTTGCACGTTCCCTGATAAATCTTTTTCCAAATCGAAATATAGCGCATTTGGAATGTGCTCGCGAATATATTCTTCCAAACCGCGCGTTGGATTCCCTAAGTAAAAACGGCAATCGATAATGCTCACCGCGTCTAACCGCTCGGCCAACCAGTCAAACGAAACGATATAGCTCATTGGCTTGCCTCCTTCGTTAGCCGGTTGACATATTCTTTTACCATATCGCTCGTTACATACGTCCGTTGCGGAACGATGCCTTGTTTTGCTAGCTCGTTTATTTGCTTTGTCACCGCGTTAATGAAGTCGACCGTAAACGGCTGTCCACTCCGACAAAGCGAAACCGCTTCTTCAATATATCGTTC
The DNA here is from genome assembly GCF_014196205.1 of Anoxybacteroides voinovskiense. Taxonomy (GTDB): domain Bacteria; phylum Bacillota; class Bacilli; order Bacillales; family Anoxybacillaceae; genus Anoxybacteroides; species Anoxybacteroides voinovskiense. The sequence continues at coordinate 112,480 of NZ_JACIDE010000009.1, forward strand.
TCTTTGCGCGTCTAACTGCAAAAATTGGCGAATAAGCGCATGTTGTTTCTGAGAATGAGCCGTAATCGCGTGATGTACTTCACTCATTTTTCTTCTCCTCTCGATTTCGTTCTTTTTCGATGAGTGCTTGAACGTGCGGCTTCGGCGTCCAACAGCGAAACTGATAGTATGGCTTCGTTTCATACCCAAGCCGCTGGCAATAGCGGCGTATCCCGTGGCCTGTTTTTTGCTGCCGGTAATGAATGCATGTTGCGCAAGCGTGAAAACGTGTCAACCAAATCCCCTCCTTGCCGCACGTTCGGTAAATAATGTTTAATCTCCTATCGCTAAGATCGCTTCCAATTGCGCAGCAGCCGCCTGCAACATCGGGACGTCGATTATCGTCGTCAACGCGGTCAACAAACCAGCGAAATAGTCATCGATTTGTTGTTGCAGCGAATGCGCTAAATAGCGGATGCCTTGTTCATATTGCGCCGTATAAATCGAAAGAAGCAACTGCTCGTTTTCCGATACGTACTCGTTGATTGGTTGCTGTAATTGCTTTTCGATTTCTTCTTTCATCAACCGTTTTTCATCGCGTTCAAAAAATGATTTCGCATTTTTGTATAGCGATAGCGCCTTTTTGAATCTAGAATAGTCGATTGTTTCGAGCGCAAGGGCGAAATCAGGCGTTGTAAACGGTGGAAGCTGCGCTTCGGAAAGCGGCATTGGATGAATGCGCGCAATAGCGGTCGCAAGCAGCTGAAACTGTTCGTGCGCTTTTTTTGTTAAAAACCGCTCGATTCGTAAGCTTGTCGCCCGCATTTCTTGCGCTAAATCAAAGCCGACCGACTGAATGAGTTCTTGTAAGCAGGCAACTAGCGCTTGTTGTATATTTCGGTTATCGTCGCGCAGCACTGCTGGATTGAACGCTTCTTTAAACCAGTCGTTCATTCGTAACGACAGGCGCTGTTTCACATAGTACGTCAGTTCGGCAATTTCTTGCGTGAGCGCTTGAATGTCTGATTCGACGTTCAGTTGCTCTACTACTTGGCGAATGAGCGCTTGTTCATCAGACAGCTGTTTTACTTTTGCTTCCTTCTCTTCATTGCTTTGTTCAGACTGTCGAATGTAGTCTACTAACGTTTCGTGCATCCGTTTGATTTCGGCGTACGCTTCGATAATTGCAACGTTTGTTAATTCGTCCATAATAAATCGGGCAAAATCCGCTTCAAATGCTTGAATGCCAGAGTTAGTTAACACCCCATTGGAAGAACGCTCCCCAAGTTTTTCTTCGAGCGCCAACCGGCTCGAGACCGCATAAAGCCGCGGAAACCGAATCCCGAATTGACCGAGCTGGTCTTTTACGTACGCAACAACTGTCGCAAGCTCTTCTTTCGAATTCGCCAAATCCGCAGCGTTGACAATAAAGAACATTTTATCCATCGCAAACGTATCTTTGACGCGCCCGAGCTGAATTAAAAATTCCCGATCCGCTTTAGAAAAGGCGTGGTTATAGTACGTAACGAACAAAACCGCATCCGCGTTTTTAATATATTCAAACGCTACTCCCGTATGGCGGGCGTTAATGGAATCAGCTCCCGGTGTGTCCACAAGCACAATCCCTTGGCGAGTAAGTGCACAATCATAATAAAGCTCCATCCATTCGACAAAGCACGCCTTCGTTTCATCGGCGACGTAGGACGGAAACTCGTCGAGGTCGATTTGCACCGTTTGCCCAAGCAACGGTTTTATTTGTTCATAGCCATGAATAACAGCTTGTAAAAAGGCGTAGTGCGGTTTTTCTTTTGCCCCGACCTCTTTTCCGAGCGCTTGCTCACTAGCAAGCAGCGCTTCTTGTAACGTTTCCGCTTTTAACTGAAAATAACGGAGCGAATATTGGATGTCTTTGAATAGTTGATTTTCGGTTTTCATTTGAACGATGACTGTGCCGTGTGGCTTCGCTTCTGTTGGTGGCACAATTTTATTAATCGTTGCCGTCGTTGGGTTTGGCGACGATGGCAATATACGTTCCCCCATTAGCGCGTTGGCAAACGATGATTTTCCTGCACTAAACGCCCCAAACAATGCAACCGTAAACGTGCGAGATTCTAGTCGTTTTGCTTTTTCCGTTAGTTCATGAATGAAACGGTTCATTCCTGGAATACCTTTCGCAAGATCAGCCGCTTCGCGTAAATGACGGATTGTTTCTGCTGCTTTTTTGCTGTTAGTAGACGGTTCTGGACGTTTCTCTTCCGGTTGGAAAGAAACAGACGGTTGTGTTTGCTCTCCCCGACGAGCAATTTCTGTTCGAACCAGTATCTCGTCAGAAACGAGTTCAGCAAGGCGGCTATCCGCGATTTTTATTGCCGGTGCGTCCGCCGCTAGTAGCGAAAGTTGGTGCATATACGTTTGTTCACGATAGTGCTGTCGGGCGTTTTGTTCTTCGATTAGCTGCTGCTTTTCACGTGCTTTTTCTAGTTCAAGCGCCAGTTGTTGACATTCTTTTTCGATCGTTTCTTTCCATGTCGCAAACATCAACGCAAACAATTTTAGCGCTTCGTTTCGGTATCGTTTTTTCAATTCAGCAGCTACATCGTTCGTATAATTTAGCACATATTCTCCAGTCACGCCTGCTCCTTTTTTCACTAGTTCCGCTAATAACTGTTCGTTCCACGAAACGGTAAACGATTGACATTCGTTCATTAATGCCGGATCTTGCAACATTTGTTGTTTGTAAAAACGAACGAGCTGTTCGCGAACGTGCCATTCCATTTGGGACGTCACTTTTTCTTTCAAATTGTGATAAAACGCCGCTAACCGTGCTGCTCGTTCTTGTTCCGTTTTTGCCTTGCTAAACAAAAATCCTACTTTAAAGTCCGGTTGTACGGACTGTAAGTACGCATGTGCCAATTCACGCGTCTCAAACGGCATAATGTACGCATGTTCTAATACGTTGTCGAGCTCTTGGCGAAACGTCGCTTCTGTTTCATGAATGTGCTTTTCGAGCATTTCTTGTTGTTGTTGCAACATTTCGATTGTTTGTACATCCGCTAGTTGAGCGAGGCGATCGTTTACAACTGCTTCTCGTTCGGCGTCCACGCTTTCTAAATAGGCGAGATGGTCATTTAACAGCCGTTTTGCCGCTACTTCTATTCCGTTTAGAAGCCGTGTGTTTCGTTCAGCAAACAGCAATTGTAAAAAATGGACGAGTTCGTTCAGCTCATTAAACGGATGGTTTCGATCTTTTAACGACGTAAAAAAAATGCGTGAGACGGACACTCCCCAGTTACGGAACGCTTCCTGCACCGACTGCTGAAACGAACGAAACGGCAATTCCGCATCGCGATGTTTATCAATTTGATTGACGATCAAATAGAGCGATTTCCCGTAGCTTGTCAATTCTTTCGTAAACTGAAAGTTTAATTCGGACTGCACATGGTTATAGTCCATCATATAAAACACAACGTCTGCTAAATGAAGCGCGGATTCCGTTGCGAGCCGATGGGCATCATCGGTAGAATCAATGCCCGGCGTATCCATAATCGCTACCCCATCTGGAATGCGCGTCGTCTTTCGGCTAACTTCAATCGCTTCAATGTCATCCCCATTTTTACAATAGGAGCGAATTTGCTCATAGTCATACGGCGCAGCGTACTCGACTGGTGGTTCATGTTTGTAAAAAACGCGCGCATACTCCTTTCCTGCCTTCACTTTCACGAGATTGGCGCTCGTCGGAATCGGGCTTGACGGAAGTAACGGTTCGCCGAGCAACTCGTTAATTAAACTTGATTTTCCTGCGGAAAAATGGCCGCAAAAAGCAATCGTAAATTCTTCATTCGCCACCTTCCGCAATAGCTGCCTTACCTTTTTGGCGTTCTCCACATCCCCTTTGTTCATCCATTCGTCATGCATGTACGTTAATTTTTCTAACCATGGACGCAATGATGAACGTTGTGTCACTTGCATCATTGTACCAAAACCCCTTATTGCATGATATATACCCATTTTACTGTATTTACGCTCATTTCCCAACAAAAAATGCAAAAAAAATCCCGCTAGCTATTTAGCAGGAAAAAAACGTGGGCGTTTTTGGATTTCGTTGTAGTTCGTCATCGTGGCGAGTGCTTGTTCCTCTGCCGAAATACGAATGGATAAAAGATAGGCATTCAACAAGGAAAAAACGATTGCTGTGATGTAGGCACGAAACAGCAAAGGAATAAGCACTATTTCAAGCACGACAACAACGTAGTTCGGATGGCGTAAAAACCGATACGGGCCTTTTTGCACGATGACGTTTGGAACGACGAAAATTTTTGTGTTCCAAAATACCCCGAGCGAAAAAAGCGCCCATATGCGCAGTAGTTGAACGGCAAAAAAGAGCGGAAGAAGGAATGGCCACCATGACGAAAGCGTTGCTCCTTTCATCAGCGCTTCGAGGAAAAAGGAAAAGAGAAACGCTACATGCAATAAAACAATCCACCGATAATGCGCTTGCCCAAATTCTTTTGCCCCCATTGCTTTGACGATGCGTTCGTTTCGTTTGGCAAGCAAAAGCTCCCCCACCCGCATACAAAGAAGAAAAAAGAAGAACGCATAAAACACCGTTCTCACTCCCATCTTAGCAAAATAAGTTCCGCACTAAATCCTGGACCGAGCGCGAGCATTAAGCCTACTTGCCCTTTTGGAATGGACTGTTTCATAAATTGCTCAAGAACAAAATAAATGGTCGCAGAGGACATATTTCCGAATTTGCGCAACACATCGAATGAAATTTTTGTTTTTTGTTCATTGATCCCTAACGCCTGCTCGTAAGCGGCGATAACTTTTTTTCCGCCTGGATGGGCAATAAAATGATCAATATCGTTCATCATTAGTCCGTGCTGTTGCAAAAAAGCGACGACATTCGGTTTCAGCCACGACTGAATGATTGTCGGAATGTCTTTGGAAAAAATGACAAAAAATCCGTCGTCGCGTATATCCCACCCCATGACCGTTTCCGAATGTGGCATGAAAATGGACTGTGTCGCTATGATTCGTGGGCGAATACGGTTGTCCACCGCTTCGTCCCCTGCGACACAAACACATGACACCCCGTCCGCAAATAGCGATGTGCCGATTAAGTTGCTTTTCGAACGATCAGATAACTGAAAGGTTAAACTGCAAAACTCGGCGGCAATGACAATGACTTTTGCTTTCGGAAAGGCTAAGCAATATTCATACGCCCGTGCCAATCCCGCCGCTCCGCCCGCACACCCTAGTCCCCAAATCGGAATGCGTTTTGTCGTCAGTGAGAAAGGCAAGTGATTCATCATTTTCGCATCAATACTTGGCGTCGAAAGCCCTGTCGTGGAAACATAAAAAATCGCTTCAATCTCTTCATAGGCGATGGCACGTTCGAGGAAGGAATCGGTTTGTAAGCAGTTTTGTACCACTTCACATCCGTAACGAACCGCACTTTTTATGTACATTTCATTTTTTTCCGCGAACGTTCGAGTTTGTCGGTACCACTCGAGCGGCTGAACAAAATAGCGCGACTCAATGCCCCCATTCGCAAAAACCGTCAATAACCGTTCAGGAAACGATCGGCCAAATAGCTGTCCGACATATTCACGTACTTCATCTTGCGTGACTTTGTAAGGCAATGATGCCGTCCCGACCGATAGAATTGCTGGCATATGAACACCCCCTTTATACTATCCCCTTTCTAGTCTTTTCTATACAGCAAATAAAACGCTTTCAATTCCTTTTTTGGAATGAATACGTTCACATTTTCTTCACAATTTTCTGCTCTCTCTTGTGATGAAAATCACTGTTATATCAATTTCTTACTGTTACTATAGTGGTAAAGTAAGTAATGAACAATTTGTGAAATGGTGAAAATCCCCTACCAAAATGCCGCTAGTTTTGTATTATGAAAGTGTAAACAATCGTTTGGGGGATAGAAAGAAAGGAGGTATGGGAGGATGGCAAAAGAAAAAATGAAAGGAAAAGCAACAGGAGAGGACAACTTGAAGGGGACACTGGCATCCGTTTTTTTGTTAGGGTTTTTCCTCATTTTCACGTGGGTAAGCGTGTATTATCTATTTTTAGAACGTCTATAAGAGAAAGGAGAGAATGGGCGTATGCACATACACAAATATGAAAAAATTTGGCTTGTTTTCGGAATTGGCTGTTTATTCGTCTTTTTAACCATTATCGGTGTGAGCGCATTCGCGAAAGGAAATCAACCACCTAGCTGCTTAACAACCATTGATCCGGAGAAAGTAGACCAAACGCCGCCATTTAATAAACCAGGACTTGTGAAAACAGGCGACAATGAGTATCAGTTAAATATGGTTGCCGCTGCGTTTGCATTTACACCAGCACAAGTGGAAATTCCAAAAGGCGCAAAAGTAACGATTAACATTACAACAAAAGACGTCATCCACGGATTTGAAGTTGTTGGAACAAACATTAACATGATGGTTGAACCTGGATATGTGAACTCGTTCACGAAAACATTCGATAAAACAGGGGAATATACGATTTTATGTAACGAATATTGTGGTGCTGGTCACCATATGATGACAGCACGAATTAAGGTGGTGGATTAACATGAACGAAATGGTCAAAGTCGATCGGCGCGACGCCAAATTGGCGCTGGCTCATATTTATGTTGCGTTTATTGCATTGGGATTAGGCGGATTAGCCGGGCTACTACAAACACTAGTCCGCTCTGGAAAATTTGAGCTTCCTGCAAATATTAGCTATTATACTATTTTAACCACTCACGGTGTACTGCTCGGACTTGTACTAACGACGTTTTTCATTATCGGGTTTCAATTCGCTGCCGTTAGCCGTACTGCCGGAACGTTTTCTGACCGTGTTCGCTTCTGGGGATGGGTCGGCTTCTGGCTCATGACCGTCGGTACAGCAATCACCGCGTTCTTTATCTTAATCGGTCAAGCGTCGGTGCTTTATACGTTTTATGCGCCGCTACAAGCGCATCCAGGGTTTTATCTCGGCTTAACACTTGTTGTCGTCGGTAGCTGGGTGAGCGGTTTTGCTATATTTGCCCATTACGCTCGCTGGAAAAAAGAACATCCAAAACAAGTAAGCCCGCTTCTTACCTTTATGGCTGTTGCAAATATGATTTTATGGCTTGTTTGTTCGCTCGGGGTAGCAGCAACTGTCTTAATTCAATTATTGCCTTGGTCGCTAGGGCTTGTTGACCGTGTCAACGTGCTTGTCAGCCGGACATTGTTCTGGTACTTTGGACACCCACTTGTTTATTTCTGGTTATTGCCAGCATATATGGTTTGGTATGCGATTGTACCGAAAATTATCGGTGGGAAAATTTTCTCTGACTCGTTAGCGCGATTATCGTTCATTTTGTTCTTGTTCTTCTCGATTCCAGTCGGTTTCCACCATCAATTAATGGAGCCAGGGATTGATCCGTTCTGGAAATACGTGCAAGTTGTGTTAACGTTTATGGTCGCAATCCCATCGTTGATGACTGCATTTGCGATGTTCGCAACGTTTGAGTTATACGGTCGCTCGAAAGGAGCAACCGGTCTGTTCGGATGGTTGCGTAAACTTCCTTGGGGAGATGCTCGCTTCTTTGCACCGTTTGTCGGCATGGTGTTCTTTATCCCAGCTGGTGCTGGTGGACTTGTGAACGCTTCTCACCAACTTGACCAAGTGGTGCATAATACAATTTGGATTACAGGACACTTCCATTTAACATTAGCGACAACAGTTGTCCTTACATTCTTTGGTGCTGCTTACTGGCTTGTGCCACATTTAAGCGGACGCGTCATGACAAAAGCGATGAACCGGTTGGCGATTATTCAAACGATCGTATGGGTTATTGGTATGACATTTATGTCTGGCTCGATGCATTTTGAAGGATTATTAGGCGCCCCTCGCCGCTCGGCATTCTCTACGTACGGCAATTCGCCGCAGGCGCTTGAATGGATCCCGTACCAAATCGCCCAAGCGGTCGGCGGAACGATTTTGTTCATCGGTATTATTTTAGTGCTTATCATCATTACAAACTTAGCGTTTTTCGCTCCAAAAGGCGAAACAGAGTTCCCTGTGGCCGAAGTGGCAGAAGGAGCAGAACGCACACCGCTTGCGATGGAAAACTGGAAACTTTGGATTGGTATTACCGTTGCGTTAATTTTAATCGCATATACGATTCCGTTCATTGATATGATTCAAAACGCACCGCCTGGTTCTAAAGGGTATAAACTATGGTAAAAGAAAAGGGGATCCTACGTGGATCCCCTTTTTTTAAAGGTAAGAAAGTATAAAATCTTACCGTTAGGTGGAGCGCTGTCTAGCTCCAAGCGCCATCGGCTCGAGTCGCTCCGCCCCACGCTGCGGCGGCGAAGCCTCCTCGGTGGGGCTTGTGCGATCTTCGCCGATAGGCGGGCGCTTTGCGCTTTTGTTATAATCGATAAATCGCTTTATATTTTTCCTCTAAATAATGGATTAAGTAATCTACGTTTAACCCTTCCCCTGTTGCCTCTTGCAAAATGTCGAGCGGCTTTTTCGTTTTTCCGAAGCGATGCACTTTTTCGGTTAGCCATTCTCGGATCGGCAATAACTCTCCTGTTTCAAGCAGTTCGGCAACGTTCGGGATATCTTTTAACATCGCTTCGTGTAGTTGTGCTGCATACATATATCCGAGCGCATAGGAAGGGAAATAGCCAAAACTGCCTCCAGACCAATGAACGTCTTGCAATACCCCTACCCCATCATGCTCTGGGCGAATGCCGAGGTATTCTTCATATTTTGCGTTCCAAATATCTGGTAAGTCTTTCACATCGATCGTTCCGTTAAACAGCCCTTTTTCGATTTCGTACCGAACCATGACGTGCAGCGGATACGTTAATTCGTCCGCTTCGATGCGAATGAGCGATGGCTTTACTTCGTTAATCGCTCGATAAAAATCATCAAGCGAAACGTTAGCAAACTGTTCTGGCGCATATTGTTGAAGTAGCGGATAATTTCGCTTCCAATACGAATAATGGCGACCGATAAAGTTTTCGTAAAATAACGATTGCGACTCGTGAATCCCCATCGATGTGCCCGTGCATAGTGGAGTGCCCGTTAATTCTTCCGCAATGTTTTGTTCATATAACGCATGACCACACTCATGAATCGTTCCGAATAGCGCCGTGCGAAAATCGCGTTCATCGTATCGCGTCGTAATTCGGACATCGCCTGGGTTTAAGCCGATGGCAAATGGATGAACGGTTTCATCTAACCGCCCTGCCGAAAAATCATAGCCAAGCTCACTTAATAGCCGCAAACTAAACTCGCGCTGTTTTTCTTTTGGAAATGAATGAAACAAACATGACGTGTCAGGCTGATGACGAGAAGCGACAACTGCTTGCACGAGCGGAACGATTCGTTCGCGCAATTTCGCAAATACGTTATCGAGCACTTCCACCGTAACGCCTGGTTCGTATACATCAAGCAGCGTGTTATATGGATTCCCTTCATATCCCCAATAGTCGATGAATTTTTTATTAAACGCGACGAGTTTTTCTAAATAAGGGCGAAAGAGCGAAAAATCTGCTTTTGCTTTCGCTTCTTCCCAGACGCTTTCTGCTTTCGCTTGTAAAATAACGTATTCTTTATATTCATCTACTGGAATTTTTTTATTTCGTTCGTATTCTTTTTTGCACTCCGCTAACGTATGCCGAGCAACGTCGGATAATTGTGCTTGTACGCTAGCTGGCGACAATTTAGCGATATATGCCGCCATTTCTTCTGACGTCGACATTTTGAACACTTCTTCGGACAGTACTCCAATGACTTCCGACCGCTGCTCAAGCCCTTTTTTCGGCGCTCCTGTCCGCATATCCCAATACATCACTTGAATTGCTTCGTTATAGCTCATCATTTTTTTGACATAACGCAAAAACTGTTGCTCTACTTCTTTTACCATAACAATCCTCCTATTCCTTTGCTCGCCCTATATAATTCGCTCCGAATCGGCGTTTTCCTTTTGATTGAACAAAAATAGGGAAGAAATTATTCTCCCCTAATCGTAGTTGGTAGTACGTTTCGGATTGCTTCGATGACCCGTTTGTCTTCGTCGGTCGTCACAAAAATAGAAACAATGCCGCGATCTTCATGGGTGCGAATGAGGCGTCCAACCCCTTGGCGCAGCCTTAACAACATATACGGGACGTCCACTTGCCAAAACGGATCGGCATACGCTTTTCGCTTCGCTTGAAAGACCGGGTCGTTCGGCGGATATGGCAATGACCAAATAATCACGTTTGACAAAGACGGGCCGGGGATGTCTAGCCCTTCCCATAAATGCTCCGCACATAACACCGTTTCTTCGTCTCGTTGGAACTCGGCAACAAGTTCACTAATTTCTCGATCGCCTTCAAATAAGAAAGAAAACGGTTCATGCTGCGCAGCTTGTTTAAATTGATGCAATTCTTGTTTAGAAGGGAACAAAATCAGCGCCCGCCCGTTCGTTTCTTGAATTTTTTGTAGTGCATAGCGATATTTTTTCGTAAATAGCGTCTCGTCGTTTGTAAAAGTTGGCATATAAATCGCCATTTGTTCTTCATAATCAAACGGTGAATCGACACTGAACGATAAATAGTCGTCAATTCCTAAACTATCGGCGAGATATGTAAACGATTTTTGGTTGGACAATGTCGCCGATGAAAAAATAAACGGCATTTTTTTACTAAATACTTTTTCCCGCAGCACTTCTTGGACAGTACGCGGCATAATAACAAGCGTTTTCCCTTCTGATGATGCTTCGAGCCATGTAATCGCTTCGCGGTTATGCAGGAATAAATGAAGCGAATGCTCGATTTGGTCTAAATATTCGTCGACGATATTTAACTGATAATGGTCGATTGTATACGTTTCGCTTTCTAATACGAGTTCATTGCCAATCGCTTCAAGCGTGTGTGCCAATTGCTTCGCGAAGCGGATTAAGTCTTCCGAAAATGTTAGCTCTTGGCGATTGGAGCCAATGACTTCGGTCGCGCAATTTCCTAGTTCCGTAAAAAAGCGGTCGCACACTTCGAGCGCATCTTCAATTAAGTACGCTAGTTCTTCGCGAACATCGTTTTCTAATAAGCGTGTTAATAACGTTTCAAGCGTCGTTTCTTTCATGCGGTACGTGAGCGCTTTTTGTGCAGCAAATTCTAATAAATGCCCTTCGTCAAACACGACACAGCTTGCTTCCGGCAATAGCGGCAACTGCCCTTCCCGTTTGCGCGCTTCATACGTCCACACGTGCTCCATGTAAAAATCGTGCGAACAAATAATTAAATCGGCTGCTTTTCGGTAATGTTCGCGCGATAACGTTTGTCCGCAGCGATGGCGCTTCTCGCAAGCAAAACAGTCTTGAAACGGATCCCATGCGATTTTTCCCCACTGCTCGTCGCTTAAATGGGCGTATTCTTTTCGGTCGCCGTAATGATAAAACGATTGTAGCGTTTTGTGATCATGAACAAATGCCGGCAGTTCGTCAAAAATTTGTTCATATACCTCTATTTCTTCGTCATCGGACATTAACACCTGGTCAAGTTTATTTAAACATACATACTGGTCTTGGGATTTTGCAAGACGCACATCAATATGTAAGTTGAGCACTTGCGAAATTTTTGCGATATCGCCTTCTTTTTTGACAAGTTGTTCAATCAGTGTTTCATCGGCACAGGCGATAATCGCTGGTTTTCCTGTATAGCGGGCATAGCAAATCGCATAAAGCAAATAAACGATCGTCTTCCCTGTTCCGACTCCCGCTTCCGCAAACATCACTTTCTTCTCTTTAAATGCACGTTCGAGCTGAAACGCCATATATACTTGCTCATCGCGCAATTCAAACCCTGCTTCCGGCAAAATATCGTAAAATACGTCGCCAATCCATTCACCTAATTTATCGAAAAAGTTTTCGTTTTTTTCTAATGAAAAAGGATATCGCTCCCGGCTCATCGTCCAAACCCTCCAACAAAAATAACAGTAACAAACTAATATTATCCCTTATATGTAGAAAGAAGTCAACGAAAGAAAAGCCGGAGATTGAGTCAAGAGTTTGTGGGAGATTTTTTTTGATATTTCGATTCTCTGGATATATTTGGTTTAAATAACCCAGTGTTTGTAAGCGTTTTCTAA
>NZ_JACIDE010000010.1 GCF_014196205.1 Anoxybacteroides voinovskiense
ATTTCCGCTCCTTTTATACATGATTATTTAGGAGCAGTATAACCATGAAAAAAGGTGTTCATACAGAAGTCATTACTTTAAAGTGCATGTATATAATCGCTCTACATGAATAAATGTCGGCGTCACGCGAATGACGCTTTTTACTTTTTCTCTTACCGTTTCAGGTACGGCATCTGCATGTTCAACAAAAATTTTCAGTTCATCTTGCCCGCTTTCATTCGTTACTACCGCTTGAAATCTTTCGTATCCGACCTCTTTCATAACGGTTACAAGCTGCTGCGCATGTACAAACATTCCTTTAACTTTTACACTTGAACCGACACGTCCTAATACCCCGACAATTCGTGTCCCTTCGTATCCGTCTACCCATTTCGATATATCACCTGTGCCAAAACGAATAAGAGGATACGTTTCATCAAACAATGTGACGACTATTTCTCCTTCTTCATCATTCGTGACATTTCCGCTCACTGGATCACAAATTTGAATGAGTGCGCGTGAACTTACTTTTAGTCCTGGTTCTTCCCCATCTGTAAATGCTAGGCAACCACAATCAGCAGTACCGTATCCTTCGGACGTAGAAATTCCTTTTTCTTCAAAAAACAGACGCATCTGCTCGGTTAGTTTTTCCGCTGTAAAAAATGCTTTTTTTAATGGAAGACGATACCCCTTTTCTTCGGCCGCTTCAAACAACAACATTAAAAAACTCGGGGTGCCGACATATCCTGTGACTTGTAAATCGTTCATCATTTGTACTTGTAACTCCCGATTTCCTGTTCCGGCTGGAATAACGGTAGCGCCGATTTTCCGTAAAGCACTATCAAACATAAATCCCGCGGGGGACAAGTGGTAAGAAAACGTATTTTGCACTATATCGCTACTTGTAAATTTTGCCGCTTGCAATGCCTCGGAAAAGCCCCAATAATCTCCATCAATAGATTGTGGATCATAAATTGGGCCTGGTGACATAAAAATGCGTGCCATTTCATTCGATGCAATTGTTGCTATTCCACCAAATGGATAATGATTGTGCTGAATAGCAGGTAATTCGTCTTTTTTAAGAACGGGGATGCGCGCTAAGTCTTCTATTGTATGAATATCAGAAACACCGATACCCGCACGTTTTAACCGTTCATGAAATTCCGAAGACCGCTCAAACGCATAGTTGACGATATGTTTCCAATCCATTATAGCCACCGCTTTCTTCGTTTATATGATTTGACTTCGCGATAATTTTTCCTTCCTTTATCCCCCATCCCAAGATAAAACTCTTTTACATCTTCATTTTCAAGCAGCTTTTCCACTGGTCCATCCATCACAATCCGACCATTTTCCATAATATATCCGTAATGAGCGATAGATAAAGCGATATTGGCGTTTTGTTCGACCACTAAAATAGTCGTCCCTTCTTCTTCATTGATTCTTTTAATAATCGAAAAAATTTCTTTCACTAATAATGGAGCAATTCCGAGAGATGGCTCGTCTAGTAATAATATTTTTGGTCTTGCCATCAATCCGCGTCCAATTGCCAGCATTTGTTGTTCTCCACCAGATAAATAACCTGCTTGTCGATGTTTTAACATCTCTAATTTAGGGAAATAATGGTATACTTTTTGTAAGTCTGCTTTAATGTTTTGGCGATCTTTTCGAGTATGAGCACCGACAATTAAATTTTCTTCCACCGTTAAATGTTCGAACACCCTTCTACCTTCCATACATTGAAAAATTCCCTTTTTTACGATTTCTTCCGCATCTTTTCCCTCAATTCTCTCGCCATACAGCTCAATGTATCCATCCGTAACTTCCCCGTCTTCACTTTTTAAAAGCCCGGAAATTGCTTTAAGGGTCGTCGTCTTTCCAGCACCGTTACTGCCAAGCAAGGCAACGATTTTTCCTTTCGGGATGACCATTGACATCCCTTTTAACACAAGAATAACACGGTTATACATCACTTCTACGTTATTTAATGTCAACATACCGTCTCACCCCTTTATTCAAAACAAAGGGTGTTTCATATGGAAAACACCCTTTCTCGTTTTTTAATAACCGATATAGTCTGTAAACACTTTAAATTTTCCGTTTTCGACTTTAGCAAGACGAATTTGGTTTGTTCCGGCATGGTTTTCTGGCGTAAATGTCACAGGAGCAGCCAATCCTCCTAAATCAAGTCCGTTAATTTTTTCAATCCCTTTCCGAATTCCCTCTCCTGTTGTCGGATCGTCCGCTAATTTAATTCCTTCCACTAAAATTTTCGCCGTTACCCATCCTTGAACAAATTTTTGGTTTTTATCCTCCAACTTTTCTCCTTTGCTTGCTAAATATTCTTTTATCTCGTTCATTCCTGGTAACTCTTCATACGGGAAGGCGTGGGTTACTACTCCAATAAATCCTTCTGCTGCATCGCCGGCAATCGGAAGCAATCCTTCTCCTGTCGCCCAGTTTAAGCCGATAAATTGTGTTTTAATGCCGAGTTTTTTTGCATCTTTTAAAATCGTCGCAGTCGCTCCCCATGTTTCTTGAATAATCGCATAATCCGGGTTTTTCTTTTGCATATTTAAAAGTTGTGAAGTTGCATCAAGCGCTTTCAAATCAACAATTTGCTCATCGACAATTTCCACGCCAATTTCTTTAGCAAACTCTTTCGCGTCTTGAATCGGAGATTTTCCAAATGCTGTATCATTGTAAATAAGCGCTACTTTCGGCGTTCCGCCTTGATGATTGTCTTTAATCCACTTCAACACGGAACGTGCCTGATCGGAATAAGAAGCAGCAGTTAAAAAGTTCAATGGGCTTTCTTTTAAATTTTTTAAGTTTTCTGAATAAGAAGCTGAAAAATATGGAATGTTGTCTGCTGCAACTTGTTGACGAAGCGCTTCTGTATCGCCTGTCCCCCATCCTAAAATTGCTGCTACTTTGTCGCTTGATTTAAATTTTTGATACAGCTTTTGTGCCTCTGGAATTTTGTACGCGTAGTCTTGACCAACTAGTTCAATTTTGTAACCGTTAACGCCTCCTTTGGAATTAATGTACTCAATGTACGCTTTCTCCCCTTCTGCATACGGGGTGCCGACATCGCCTGTTGCGCCAGTAATATCGAATAGCCCCCCTATTTTGATTGTTCCTTTGTCTGTTTTTGTTGTTCCTTCTGTACTAGCAGGTTTTTCTCCTCCTGAGCAGCCAAATAATGTCCCCGCTGCTAGCAAGAGCGCCGCTAGCAATGCGTTTCTTTTTTTCATTGCATCATCCCCCTTTGTTTTTTTATCATAAAGCGACAAACAGATGTTTATCGCCTTATTCCATTAGTAAGAGAACGGCCATAAGCGGAAATAATCTTTTATATTTCGCCAAATTTTATCAAGCCCTTCCGGCTCATAAACAAGAAATAAGATGATAATGAGGCCAAACACCACTTCTTTCATGCCGACTAATATCCCTTCTAATCCTGGGAAAGTTCCGCTTAATAAATTCACCACTTCTCGCAAAACGACCGGCATAAGTGTAATAAACGCTGCTCCGTAGATGGATCCAAATATACTTCCGAGCCCACCGACCAAAATCATCGCTAAATATTCAATCGATACAGAAATGCTATACAGCTCTGGGCTCACAATCATCGTATAATGTCCGAGCAAAGCGCCTGCCACACCAACGAAAAATGAACTTACGAAAAAAGCTAGTACTTTATATTTAAATAAATCGATGCCAATGACTTCTGCTGCTATGTCCCTGTCGCGAACAGCAATAAATGCTCGACCGACGCGAGTACGGAACAAATTGAGAGAAAAGATGGTTGTCAAAAGCAAGATAACAAATGTCAAATAGTAATAGCTTTTTTCACTCATAAATACGAATGACCCGATCGTTGGGCGATTTAGCACAAGCCCTGCTGTGCCACCTGTAACGGAATCCCATCGAGAAATGACAAACAAAATAATGACTTGCGCTGCCAAAGTAGCAATCGCTAAATAGAGCCCTTTTAATCGAAGAGAAGGAATGCCAAATAAAGCACCAACAATCGCCGTCACTAATCCTGCAAACGGCGCAGCAAGCCAGAAGCTAAGACCTAACTTTGTCGTTAAAATCGCTGATGTATAGCCGCCGACTCCTAAAAATGCTCCGACGCCAATGGAAATTTGTCCAGTGAACCCGGTTAAAATGTTGAGCCCGATTGCTCCAATCGCTGCAATCCCACATAGTGTCGCAAGACCGACTATATAGTCTGTTGCGAGCATAGGAAAAGCAGCAAAACAAAGAACGATAAAGAAGATCCGCCAACGTACTCGAGCAATTTTCCAAATAGCCATATCTTGCCTGTAGTTTACATGAAACTCTCCACACTGCATTACAAACGGATTTCGCATCACTTCACACCCTCTCAATTTCTTTCTTGCCAAACAAGCCATACGGTTTCACCATTAAAATAAGAACAAGGATGATGAATGGAACTACTTCCTTTAATCCTCCGCCAACGAGAGGGTCTAAATATCCGCCTGTCATACTTTCGATGATGCCGATAATTAACCCACCGATGATGGCGCCTTGAATGCTGTCGAGCCCACCGAGAATGGCAACTGGCAATACTTTCAGCCCGATCATCGATAAAGAAGAGTTTACTCCATTAATATTTCCTAACAAAACGCCACCAACAGAAGAAACGATTGCCGCAATCGCCCATGCTACCGCAAATACCATTTTTACACTAATCCCCATCGACAGCGCTGCTTGTTGATCGTCTGCTGTTGCCCTCATCGCAATGCCAAGTCGAGAGTATTTGAAAAATGCGCTTAAAAGAATGAGCCAAGCGATAACGATGACAAACGACCATGCGTATACAGGGGTGATGATGACTTTCCCAAGACGAATCGGTGTTTCTGAAAAAATCGGTGGATACACTCTCGTTTCATGTCCCCAAATAATGTGCACAATCCCCGCTAAAATACTAGATAATCCGATCGTTGCCATAATCATCGAAATGACTGGTTTACCGATAAACGGGCGAAGCACTACTTTTTCCACCGCGAATCCTAGTATTGCGCTGAACGCCAATGTGATGAGCAACGCCGCGATAAATGGGATATTGTAGCTAGCGACTAACGTCAAACAAACATATGTGCCAACGAGTAAAAACTCTCCTTGAGCAAAGTTAATAGCATCGCTTGATTTATAAATTAAAACGAAACCAAGTGCGACGAGAGCATAAACACTCCCGACTACAATCCCTGTCACAAGCATTTGCAGGAAAAACTCCATTATGCCGCCCCCTCTCCTTGATCGATGCAAACTATTTGCAAAGTAGTTCTAATCGTTTGCTCTTTTCCATCGCGATATTTAATCGTTCCTTCTACGTCAATACGATCATTTTCTGAGTACATTCCTTCAATAAGGGACGCGTATTTTTTCGCAATAAACTGCCGACGAACTTTTTTCGTTCTTGTTAGTTCTTCATCGTCTGCATCCAATTCTTTGTAAAGAAGCACAAATTTTTTCACTCTCGCCTTTTCTGGCAACGTTTTATTAATTTCGTTTACTTGTTCTTGAATAAGTTGAATGACTTCTTGTTTAGCGGAAAGGTCGGAATAGGTTGTATACACGAGTTGTTTTTTCTCTGCCCATCGCCCAACGTTAGCCATGTCGATGTTAATAATTGCTACGACATAAGGGCGATCGCGTCCAATGGCAACAGCTTCTTTAATATATGGACTAAATTTCAGCTTATTTTCAATAAATTGCGGGGAAAACATCTCTCCTGTTTGTAAACGAATAACATCTTTTAAACGGTCAATAACATATAAATGTCCGTCTTCATCCATGTAGCCAGCATCGCCGGTGCGAAGCCACCCATTTTCAATCGTTTCGTTTGTCGCTTTTTCATTTTTGTAATATCCACAGCAAACGCTCGGGCTTTTAATTAAAATTTCCCCTTCTTCTGAGATTTTTACTTCTGTTTCTGGAATTGGAATTCCTACGCTATCTAATTTTATATCCCCGTCTCGATGAACAATAGCTATACCCGATACTTCCGTCTGTCCATAAATGCTTTTTACATTAACACCTATACTATGAAAGAAGCGAAACACATCCGGTCCAAGCGGTGCGCCTCCTGTATATGCCCGCTTAATCCGCAACAAGCCAAAATGATCGCGAATGGCGCTAAACATAAAATAATCTGCCAATGAATACAGACATTTTGTCCACCATGATAATTCTTTTTTCGTAAAATGGGCTTCTGCTACTTTTTCTCCAACCGGCTTACACCATTCGTACAATTTTCGCTTTAACCATCCTGCATCTTGAATGCGCACTTGGAAGCGAGAAACCATGTCTTCATAGACGCGTGGAGGAGAAAACATGACATGCGGCCCAATTTCCCGCAAATTTTCAAAAACGGTAGACGGTTCTTCAGGAAAATTGACAATAATTCCACTATAAAACGCCATAGAAATTGTCATCATTTGTTCCCCAATCCAAGCAAGCGGCAAGAAAGAAAGGTATTCATCTTGCTCTTGCAACGGGTCAATTGCCGCTAGGTGTTTTGCCATTTCCAATAAGTTTCGGTAGGAAAGCATCGTCCCTTTTGGATTGCCAGTTGTTCCTGACGTATAAGATAAGATAGCGATATCGTCATAATCGCCCTTGTTCACTTCTTCATGGAAATATAGCGGATTTTCTTGCGCAAACTGTTCCCCTAATTTTTGTACTTCCTCAAAATATAACAGTTTGGCGTGATGATAATTTCTCATCCCGCGGCGATCGTAGTAAATGATTTTTTCGACGTGCGTAATGTCTTCTTCGATTTCAAGCAGTTTGTCAACTTGCTCTTGGTCTTCCACAACGACAAAACGGGCATCGCAGTTGTTAATAATGTAGGCTAATTCGTTTGGAAGCGATTCTTGGTAAATCCCCACAGAAACACCGCCTAAGCCTTGCGCTGCTAGCTGACTAAACACCCACTCCGGACGATTATCACCGATAATCGCCAGCTTATCTCCTCGTTGAAATCCGAGAGAAGCAAGTCCTAATGAAAACGCTTTTACTTGTTCGTAATATTCGCGATACGTATATTCATTCCAGATGCCGTAGTCTTTTTCACGTAAAGCAACTCGTTCTCCTTCTTTTTCCGCACGAGCAACAAGCATTTGCGGAAACGTCATGTTCTCCATTCAACTCTCCCCCCTACACAGCATGCTCTTCCCCTAAATATGCCTCGATGACCCGCGGGTTTGTCTGAATCTCTTGTGGGGTACCGTATGCAATGAGCTTTCCAAAATCGAGAACGGCAATGTGGTTCGATAAATCCATGACTACCCCCATATCATGTTCAATTAAAATAATCGTTGTTTTCTTCTCTTCATGAATATCGATAATATAGCGAGCCATATCTTCTTTTTCTTCATTGTTCATTCCTGCCATCGGCTCATCTAGCAAAAGCAGTTCTGGTTCTAGCGCTAAAGCTCGGCCAACTTCGACCCGCTTTTGCAACCCGTAGGATAACGTTCCGACTGGCACATTACGAACATGCTCCAGCTCAAGAAAATCGATAACTTCCTCTACTTTTCGCCGATGCTCGACTTCTTCTTTTTGGGCTTTCCCCCAATACAAGCCGCCTGCAAGCAATCCTGTTTTCATGCGCACATGTCGGCCGAGCATTAAATTATCTAATACGGACAAATGCGGGAAAAGTTCGATATTTTGAAAAGCCCTCGCAATCCCTAGCACTGTTCGTCTATGCGGTTTTAATCGAGTAATTGATGCCCCTTTAAACAAAATTTCCCCGTCGCTCGGTTTGTATAGACCACTAATGCAGTTTAACATACTTGTTTTTCCTGCTCCGTTCGGTCCGATTAATGAAAAAATTTCTCCCTCCTTCACTTCGAACGAAACGTTGTCTAAAGCAACGACACCACCGAATCGAAGCGAAAGGTTTTTTACTTGTAATATCCCCACTTTCACGCCCCCTTTTTTCCTGAACGATCGCTCGACGATATGCACAAATTGACATATGTTACTAAAACATTAACGTTATTTCTTTGATAACATTGTATATGGCGGATCGCTTCGGTTTATGACTGACAAAATATCGTTCATTTCAAATAAAAAGTGGAAATGCATATTCATATGGAAAAGCACGATATGGAGTAACTTGTTTTGCTTGAGCGAAAGCAACGTTCTATGCAGCAAATAGAGCGAGGTACAATAGGTATTCGAAACAGAAACAATGCCTTTATGTAAACGCTTACGAAAATCACCTCTTTATTATTCATATTTTTTAGAAAATTCTAAAAAGAATAGTACATGAGTTATCACTTTCCGTCAAGTAGTTTTTTTATTTTTCTGATAATAAAAAAAAAAAACGCTCCTCTGCTTGGAGGCAATTAATCCAAACAAGGGAGCGTTTTTTTTTTATTTTTGCGCCAGCCGCATTTCCCGCTCGCGCAATTCGACACGACGAATTTTTCCAGATGTCGTTTTTGGCAATTCGTCGACAAATTCGATTTTGCGTGGATATTTATATGGCGCTGTTAATTGTTTGACATGTTCTTGCAACGCTGGGATGAGCGACGGGTCAGTCGGATCGACGCCTTCACGAAGCACGATGAACGCTTTTACGACATGGCCGCGCACCTCGTCTGGACTTGCGACGACTGCGCATTCTTTGACCGCTGGATGTTTGACAAGCGCATCTTCGACTTCAAACGGACCAATCGTATAACCGGCGCTAATAATAATATCGTCTCCGCGTCCTTCAAACCAGAAATAGCCGTCTTCGTCTTTTTTCGCTTTATCCCCTGTAATATAATAATCGCCACGGAATTGCATCGCTGTCCGTTCAGGGTCTTTGTAGTAGTGCTTAAATAAAGCTGGGGTTTCCACATGCACCGCAATGTCGCCCACTTCACCAACCGCACACGGCTCGCCGTTCTCATTAATAATTTCGACGCGGTTTCCTGGCGTTGGTTTCCCCATCGAACCTGGCTTAATTTCCATTCCTTTCAACACACCAACAAGCAATGTATTTTCTGTTTGTCCATATCCATCGCGAACTTGTACATGGAAATATTTTTCAAACGTATCAATCACTTCACGATTCAATGGCTCACCAGCAGATACAGCGCTATGCAAATGCGGGAGCTGATAATTTCCGATTGTCGGCACTTTCGCCATTAACCGATATTCGGTCGGTGTGCAGCAAAGAACGTTTACTTCGTATTTGCTTAAAAGCTGCAAATATTTTTCTGGCTCAAACCGCCCAAAATAAACAAAGCCTGTTGCTCCTGACCCTAACGTCGACAAAAACGGACTCCAAATCCATTTTTGCCAACCAGGCCCTGCCGTCGCCCATACGACATCTCCTTCTTCAATGCAAAGCCAGTTTTTCGCTGCGGTACGCAAATGCGCATATGCCCAGCCATGCGTATGCACGACGCCTTTTGGGTTGCCGGTTGTTCCTGATGTGTATGATAAAAACGCCATATCGTCGCGATTCGTATTTGCAGCTGTTAATTCCTCGTTTTCCGTTTCGCTTGCCTTTAATAAGTTTGTCCAACCATCGACTTCGTTGTCGCCAATGACAAATTTTAATATCGCATCCATATTCTCGATCGGGAGAAATTGGTCAACATACGGTTCGTAAACAATGACAGCCTTTACTTCCCCGTGGGAAATGCGATATTGCAAATCTTTTGTCCGCAGCATTTCCGAACTTGGAATGACGACAAATCCCGCTTTTAATGATGCTAAATATACTTCATACGCTTCAATCAAGCGCGGCACCATAATGAGCACTTTGTCACCTTTTTGCAGCCCTGCCCGAAGTAAAGCGTTTCCAATTTGGTTTGCTTTTTTCATTAGCTCGCCATATGTAATCTCTTTTGTCTGGCCGTCCTCGCTTTCCCATTTTAATGCTGTTCGTTCGGGAGTTTGTTGTGCATACTTTTCCATTTCTGCGGTTAAATTGTACTGTTCTGGCGCAATTAAATCTTCGCGTTTCATATCCTCATCCCCCATTTTTTCTTTTTCATCATAATTATACAAAACAATTTTAATTTTTTGAATAATTTTTTAACATAATAAAAGGCGGGAAATACTCCCGCCCTTGTAGCCATGAATATGAAATTAAAATTGTTTTGGATACGAACCGCCTAATTGTTGTTGCGCCATTGCAACGAGGCGTTTTGTAATTTCTCCTCCGACAGAGCCGTTTGCGCGTGCTGTTGTGTCTGCACCTAGTGTGACACCAAATTCTTGCGCAATTTCGTATTTCATTTGATCAAGTGCTTGTTGTGCACCAGATACTAATAACGAGTTGTTGCGTGCCATGTGTTTTCACCTCCTTGTAGCTATAGAATGTGTGAAAACACATGCGTTCATGCATTTATCATTTTGGTAAATTTTGAGATTAGAACAACTGTTCAAACTCTTTCTCTGCCGTGAATTCTTCATCAATAATAATCGTTTCTGTATTCGCCACCGCTGCTTGAAGAAGCGGTTCTAAATCAATAAAACTTTCATAATAAACCACTTTTTCCCGTTTTGGTCTTGTTTTTGGTGCGCTTGGCGTAAAGATGGTACAGCAGTCTTCGTATGGAAGAACGGAAATATCCAACGTATCAATTTTTTTGGCAATCGCAATAATTTCTGTTTTATCCATCGACACGAGCGGACGGAGAACAGGAGTTGTCGTGACATCGTTAATCACAAACATGCTTTCTAACGTCTGGCTCGCCACTTGTCCAAGACTTTCCCCAGTGACAATCGCTAAGCCGTTATATTTTTTCCGCAACATATCCGTAATTTTCAACATCATTCGTCGCGACGAAATGAGCGAATAGCCATTAGGAACTTGTTGGTGAATCGTCTGTTGAATGTCGGTGAACGGAACGATATGCAAGCGAATTTTCCCACCAAACCGCGTCAGTTTTTTCACTAAATCCACTACTTTTTGTTTCGCCCGTTCGCTTGTAAACGGCGGGCTAAAAAAGTGAACCGCTTCAATTTCCAACCCGCGCTTCATCGCTAAATACCCAGCGACTGGACTATCAATGCCGCCAGACAGCATTAACATCGCCTTTCCGCTTGTGCCAACCGGAAGACCGCCTGCTCCAGGAATATCATGGCATGTCACATATGTACCGTCTTTACGCACTTCCACGCGCACGTCAATATCCGGCTCATGCACATTGACCGTTAAATGATTCGTATTTCGTAAAATATGGCTGCCAAGCGTATAGTTTAGCTCATTGCTTCCAATCGGGAATTGTTTATCAATCCGTTTGGCGCTCACTTTAAACGTTTTTCCTTCCACTTGTTGCACTGCCGCTAATGCCGTTGTTTTTATTTGCTCGATGTCGTTTTCGCACTTCATCGCCAAACTAAACGATTGAATGCCAAACACCGTCTTTAATTGTTCCATAATTTCCTCATGCGGCTCACCATTCAATAAAATGTACATTCTATCGCGCATATATTCAATTTTTATGTTCGGAAACGCGGTTAATTTTTTTTGAATGTTCCGTTTCAACCGCACGACGAAGCGGTTGCGGTTTTTTCCCTTTGTCGACATTTCTCCGTAACGAATTAAAATACGATCGTAGCGCATATCCTCTACCTCTTTACACCTTGTAGTTTTTGAATTGCTGCTTCCATAGCACGAACGACGACCGGAATTTCCTCTAGCGTGTTTTCCCACGATAAACTAATGCGAATAGATCTCTCCGCCCGTTTCGGCTCAACTCCCATCGCGAGCAACGTTTTACTTGGCGCTCGTTTTTTCGACGAGCATGCCGACGTCGTAGAAACAAAAATTTGCTGCTTTGCTAATTCATGAACAAATACTTCCGATTTTAAACCATCTAGCGAAAAGTTAATGATGTGCGGCGCCGAATGTTTTATAGGCGTATGAAGTTCAATGCCGTCCATATGGCGTAACGCTTCAAACCATCGCTCTTTCAGTACGTGTAATTGCCGTATTTGCTGTTCATACGCTTCCATCGAGAGACGAAGCGCTTTTGCCATCGCAACAATGGCGGCAACGTTTTCTGTTCCCGACCGAACTTGCCATTCTTGTCCCCCACCTGCTAAAAGCGGAGAAAGGCGAATGCCGTTGCGAACGTATAAAATGCCCGCTCCCCGCAAACTGTGAAATTTATGTGCCGACATCGTACATAAGTCGACACGTGCTTTTTTCATATCAAGCGGAACTTTCGCTATGCCTTGCACATGGTCGACATGGAAAATCACTTTTGGGTAACGCTGCAACAGCTCGCCAATTTGCTCAATCGGTTGAATCGAACCGACCTCGTTATTTACGTGCATGACGGATACAAGAATCGTATCGTCGCGTAGGGCGCGCGCTAGCGTCTCCACTTCCACACGCCCGTACGCATTGACTGGTAAATACGTTACTTCAAATCCCAATTCTTCTAATTGCCGGCACGGCTCTGTCACTGACGGGTGTTCAATAGCCGTCGTAATAATATGGTTTCCCCGTTTGCGATACTGAAGGGCAACACCTTTAATCGCTAAATTGTTCGCTTCCGTTCCGCCAGATGTAAAAATAATTTCATTCGGTCTCACAGACAGAAGCGCTGCCACTTGCTCTCGCGCTTGGGAAAGCAACCGCTCTGCTTTCCTGCCTAATTCATGAAGCGACGAAGGGTTGCCAAAATAGTTCGTCGCAACCGCCACAAACGAATCAAGCACCTCAGGAAACGGCTTTGTCGTTGCGCTGTTATCTAGATAAATCATGACGTCCATCCTCCGCATGCATGCTGAACACAAAGAAAATAATAAAAAGAAATTCGTCTAACCGCAACAAAAACGTTTATTGATAGTATTCGCGAAAAAACCGATAAATATCTACATATGTAGGTATTTATCGGTTTATCGTTCATTTTGGCACTTCTTCTTGCAACAGTTGGCGAACACGCTCAAACGCTCCTGGTTCAACCGCTTCTACCGTTGCGACTGCTTGCTCTAACGCCTGTTCGTATTCATACTGACGGAAAAGCTGCTCTGCCTCCTCCAATCCTTCCTTTACCGACGAATACCGACGGCGATAGCGATTGCCGTATTGAATCACTTTTTCGACAAGGTCAGCTTGCTCGACCATGCTGATCGTTTGTTCACTGACGCGTTCTACTAGCGCTGCCGCTGCCGCTAGCGCTTGCTGAACGGCCTCCATGTTAAGCGGTTTTTCATCAAGGCGTAGCGATACGGTTGTTAACAAATCTTTCGCCTCATCAAGCTGCAACTTATATGTTTCCGGAAGTCCTGGAAGTCGGCTTTTTTTCACATACCGAACCGCTTCGGATAGCTGATGGCGCATTTCGCGAAGTTTTTCTCGCGCAGCCAATTCATCTTTTCGCAACGTTTGCAACATTTCACGAAACTGTTCATGCTCTTCCTTTAGCAGCTGCATTTGTCCTGCTAATGACTCCAGTTCTTCTTTAATGAGCGAGTGTGCCGTTCGTTCCTCTAGCGCGCGCGCTTGAATGAAAACGAATCGTTTCGCTAGCTGTTGTATTTGCTTTTCGATGCTTCGATATTTTTCGAGGTCTTTTGTCGACAGCCGGTAGCTTTGCTGCACGAACAACGTTTCCGCTCCTGTCTGCTTCGCTTCCTCGTCTAGCTGTTCTAGCTGCTCTTGTAGTTGTCCCATCTCGGTTTTCACGTATTGATACGCCAATACTTCTTTTTCTAACAAGTCATAAAGCGCATCGATATCTGATTTGATTTCCTCGAGTAGTCGCTTTGCTTCCTCAAGTTCAAGCGTTCGAATCATATCCAGACATTGCGGCAGCTTTTCTTGCTGTTTTGCTATTTCTTGTTCAATATCTAAATGATCGAGAATATAGCCTGCCTCTTTCATTTCTTGATAGCCTTCGACAAGCTCTGAAAGCTGAGCCGGAACAGCTGTTTGACACTCCGTAAGCAACGCTGGAATTTCTTGAAGCATGTTAGAAACGTCGGTCAGCTGTTGTTTCAAAACGAACACTGCTTCCCTCGCTGCTAAATAGTTGCCATCGTTCGTCAACTCTTCGAATCTTTGAAACCCTTGCTGTATCTCCTCAAGCTTCCGCGCCAAGTTTTCCTCCGCTTCGCCAAACGTATGACGATAGGCAAGCAGCGTTTTTTTCGCTTCGCGATACAACGTTTTTAGCTGCTCAATTTCCGTTCGGTTTTGTTCTTCGCTGCCAACGAGTTCATCTAGTTCGTGAAGAATCGTCTGAATGTCTTCCTCGATTTTTCGTAGCGCCTGCTCGATTTCCCGCAATACTGCTTTTGCTTTCGCATACCGATATTTATCAAGAAATTCTTCCACATCAAATAGCTTTTCTTCGATCTCCGGAAGTCGTATAGTGACAATATCGTCCCATTGCTGGCGCCAACGCTCAAACAACTGCTCTGTTTCTCCCGTCATGTTCAATTGCTTGACTTTCGAAAGTTCTTCCGTGACTTGCCGATTCATAATGGCAATTTTCCACGCTTCTAACCGATCAATTTCGCGGTACATCTTCTTCCGGTACATGTAGTTATATATCATTCCTCCGCTCGCGAGGAGTAACATCGTGACTGCGATTTCCATAAGAAGCCCCCTTGCATCCAAGTTAAGTCACATATTATGTAGAAGGCAAAAACATTGACATAATGTTCTTTTAATGTTTTTATGATACCATGTTAACGACATTTTTTGACCAAAATTTTTAATTTTTTTTTACAAAAATCTGCATTTTTCTCAATTATGTAATGAAAGGAGGAATTCGTTTGCGCGATGGTCATATTCATACCCCGTTTTGTCCGCACGGAAGTAACGATTCACTCGAGCAATACATCGAACGAGCCATCGAACTAGGATATACAGACATTTCGTTTACCGAACATGCACCGCTTCCGTCGACATTTATCGACCCGACCCCTGAACAAGACAGCGCCATGGCGATGGAACAACTTGATTCGTATCTTTCTACACTACAGCGGGTAAAGAAACAGTATCAAGCGGATATCACGATTCGCATCGGACTGGAAATCGATTTTATTGTCGGTTACGAGGAAGCAACTGCACGTTTTCTCGAACAAATCGGTCCCGAGTTAGATGATAGTATTTTATCGGTGCATTTTCTGCCGGCAAACGGCCAATATTTTTGTTTAGACTACAGCCCTAAGATGTTTCAAGCGATGGTTGAATCATTTGGATCGACGATTCGCGCGTACGAGGCATATTACGAAGCGGTTTTGTATGCGGTGCAAACAGATTTAGGCAAGTACAAACCGAAACGCATTGGCCATTTAACGCTCGTTCATAAGTTTCAAAAACAATTTCCTTGTCCTGTTTCTATGACAGAACGGATTATGCACATCCTCGATGAAATCAACGGGCGGCAATACGAACTAGACTATAACGGAGCCGGCGTACAAAAACCGCTTTGTCAAGAACCGTACCCGCCAGATTGGGTCGTTTATGAGGCACTGAAACGAAATATCCCACTCATATATGGGTCAGACGCCCATTGTGCTCGCGATTTGCATCAAGGAAGAGAACAAATGATTCGCAATTTTTTATAAAGGAGAGGATTGCTTTGTTCCACCATATCCAGTATACCGGCACACGCGAAGAAAATTATGCGCTTGTGATTAAGCAGCTCGAAGCGCTCATTGCCGGTGAACCGAATCTAATCGCCAATTTAGCGAATGCCGCTGCCCTTCTTCATCAATTTCTTGATAATATTAATTGGGTTGGCTTCTATTTAGCCGAAGGGGAAGAACTAGTATTAGGCCCGTTTCAAGGGTTGCCAGCGTGCGTGCGCATTCCGTTCGGAAAAGGCGTGTGCGGAACAGCAGCGCAAAACAAAAGAACAGAGCTCGTTCCTGACGTCCACCAATTTCCAGGCCATATCGCTTGCGATGCTGCTTCCCAGTCAGAAATCGTTGTGCCGATGTTAAAAGATGGAAAAGTCATCGGCGTGCTCGATATCGATAGCCCAAGCAAAAACCGCTTTGACGAAATCGATCAACAATATTTAGAGAAATTTGTCGACGTGTTAGTTGCGTCGTTGTAGCGTTCGCGAAAAAAGGAATCCAACGAAACGGATTCCTTTTTACGCTTTGTATTGGTGTTGATAGTCTTTCACAAACACGCAGTTTTTCCCTGACCGCTTTGCCATATATAACGCCTCGTCTGCTCGTTTGAACAGCTCGGTCGCTTCTTCGCGGCGATTTTTTTTCCAATACGAAACGCCGCATGAAACGGTCACTGGCGGATTCGTTTCTTGTCGCACTTTTGCCGCTAGGCGATTCGCAATAGCAACGCCAGTCGTTAACGGAACTTTTGGCAAATAAATCGCCAACTCTTCTCCGCCCCAACGCGCTCCGATATCATGCTCACGAATGTTTTGTTTAATAATATTCGCTACTTGCACAATAATATCATCGCCCGTCTGGTGGCCGTATGTGTCGTTGATGCTCTTGAAATTGTCGATGTCAATTAAAATAAACGTACCAAACGCATCAACTTCCATCGATTTTTGCAACTGCTCATCTAAATAATGGCGGGAGTATAGCTTCGTCAAATAATCGGTAATGACCATGCTTTCCAACTCTTCGCGAAGCATCGCATTCGCAAACGCCAATGTCGAATGATGGATGAGCGACTGCAGCAGCTTAAACATTTCAAATGTAAAATGGTACGGTTCTCGGTGCAAGACGATGGCCATTCCTTTCAACGCACCGTTTTGCACCATCGGCACTGCCATCACGGAACGGTATTGAGGAGCAGACGGTGAGTTTACTTTCGCATCTCCTAAAAACACCATATCCCGCTCGGTTCGCAGCCGCTTTGCCACAAACTCAATATATTTTTTCGCTTGGCGCGATTGAAAAAACGGTGTGCTTCCAGGCAATAGTTTTTTCTTTTCTTGGTCAAATAAAAAGAATCCGATTTCTTCAGCGCCAAAGGAGCGTTTAATTTGACTGACCATAAATTCTAACGCGTCTTGCAAACGCAAATTAGCGTTCAACCGGTGCATCGTTTCGTTAATTAGCTGCAAATCCGCCACCAACCGGCGCGATTGCTCATAAAGTTTCGCATTTTCAAGCGCGCTACCTGCTGTATTCGCGAGCAACGAAATGAAATTGATTTCACTTTTTGGAAATTCCATAATGTGCGAAGCGATAATTTCAATGACCCCATAAACCCCTTGAGCACCTTTAATCGGAGCATACAAAATAGAACGTTGAAGCACTAACGAATCTTCGAGTTGAATTTTCCCTGTCAAAAACGCTTGCATTGCTGCCATATTTTCGTCCGCTTGCTCGAACATTAGCGTTTTTATCGGCAAACGTTCGTGATACGGATGGTCATCGGATAAAAACAAGTAGTACGTAAAAGAAGGGTATACTTCTTGCAGCGTATCAATAATTTCTTCCAATACATCTTCGATTTTCATTGACGCATGGATTTTCGCGGTAAAGTGGTGAAGACGCTCGTACCGTTTTTCTTCGCTCAATCCACGTGCAATTTTTTTCAATTTGCCGAATAAATACGAAAAATCGGTTGCCACCTGTTCGAGAAACGCCTCGCTCGGGCATTGTCCTTTAGCATACACGAGCTGCAAAACGCCCGAAAATTCTTCCGATTGCTGAAGCAAAAGCTGTGCGACTGTACATTCCTGATTTTCCTCTATATGTATCCGCTTATCCGGCGGAGACGTTTGCCATTCAATATCCGGCAACACATTACAGGAATCCGTTTTTGTCGTCACCTCTGGATAAAACGTTTTTTCGATTGGGTCAAACAAAAACAACGTAACATCTTGCATCAGCAACTCCTGTTTTAGCAACAAAAACAACTGAAGCATCGTTTGCGCAAATTGTTCATAATCGTCATACGATAGTAACCAATCGAAAAACTTTTCCTTAAAAGCAGCGTACATTTCTTTCTCATGCACTTTCATCATGTTATTCACCCGTATCTATAGTCTTATCATTAAAGTATATTATGCCATTCGAAAGATAGAAAGTTTTTTTCAAAAAATTACATCTTTTATTATACCACACTGCCGGCAAACACAAAATAAAATGTTGACTTTATTTTGTAAAAATCATATAATAGCGTTTGTGTAAAATATAGCAGCCTTAGTGATCACCTTTATGTGCCCATTTTGTTCCTCAAACGAAGAGGTGTATCGTGTAACTCTTAGCTGCTAGAGCGAGGATACATGAAAACAAAATGGCCGTAATTGTTGATTGCGTCTGCTTTTATTTTACCTAAAATAAAAGCGAAGGAGGAGCATTTAATGGCTCGTTACACAGGTCCAACTTGGAAAATTTCTCGCCGTCTTGGCATTTCGTTAAGCGGCACAGGCAAAGAATTGCAAAAACGTCCTTATCCGCCAGGACAACATGGCCCAGGACAACGCAAAAAACTTTCTGAATACGGTTTACAATTACAAGAGAAGCAAAAGCTTCGCCATATGTACGGCGTGAACGAACGTCAATTCCGTAAAACGTTCGACGAAGCTGGCAAAATGGCTGGTAAACACGGGGAAAACTTCATGATTTTGCTTGAATCTCGCCTTGATAACCTTGTTTACCGTTTAGGCTTTGCGCGCACACGTCGCCAAGCTCGCCAATTAGTAAACCACGGCCATATTTTAGTGAATGGAAGCCGCGTAGACATTCCGTCTTACCGTGTAAAACCTGGCCAAACGATTGCGGTTCGCGAAAAATCTCGCAACTTGCAAATCATTAAGGAAGCGTTAGAAGTCAACAACTTCGTACCAGACTATTTAACATTAGACGCAGAAAAATTAGAAGGAACGTACACTCGTTTCCCTGAACGTTCTGAATTGCCTGCAGAAATCAACGAAGCGCTAATCGTTGAGTTCTACTCTCGTTAATAAGAAATCCCTCTGGACAACGTCCGGAGGGATTTTTCCTATTTGTAGCGAATGACATGATATTTTTTCTTTCCGCGGCGAATGACTGTGAACTGCCCTTCAATGCGGTCGTCACGCGTTAATACTTTGTTCACGTCTTGCACGCGCTCCCCGTTTACATAAATTGCACCGTTTGCCAAATCCTCACGCGCTTGACGTTTCGATGAAACGACCCCACTCATGACAAGCAATTCCACAAGCGGCACTTCTTCCCCATCGTATTCAAAAGAAGGGACGTCTTTAAACCCTTGGCGAATTTCGTCCGCCGTCAAATTAGAAACGCTGCCGCTAAAGAGTGCCTCCGAAATTTTCACCGCTTGTCGAAGTGCTTCCTCCCCATGGACAAGCTTCGTTACTTCTTCGGCGAGCGCTTTTTGTGCCGCCCGTTTTTCTGGCGCTTCTTGCAATTGTTTTTCTAGTTCGCCTATTTCTTCTTTTGTTAAGAACGTAAAGTATTTCAAATATTTAATGACATCGCGGTCATCCGTATTAATCCAAAATTGGTAAAACTCATATGGCGACGTTTTTTCTTTATCAAGCCAAATCGTACCGCTTTCCGTTTTTCCGAATTTCGTTCCGTCCGCTTTTGTCACAAGCGGAATCGTTAGCCCGAACGCTTTTGCCTCTTCTTCCGTTTTGCGAATGAGCTCTAATCCTGCTGTAATATTCCCCCATTGGTCGCTTCCGCCAATTTGCAATTTACAATTTTCTTTTTGATATAACTTTAAAAAGTCAAACGATTGTAAAATCATATAGCTAAATTCTGTAAACGAAATGCCGGTTTCAATGCGCGATTGCACTGACTCTTTTGCCAGCATATAATTCAAGCCAAAGTGCTTTCCGACATCACGCAAGAAAGAAATAACATCTAACTCTCCAATCCACTCATAGTTGTTCGCAATCATCGCCGGGTTGCCTTCCGCTTCAAAATCTAAAAAGCGCGACAGCTGTTCTTTAATTTTTTCGCTCCATTGCACAACTACTTCTTTCGCGTTTAATGTTCGTTCACTTTTTTTGCCGCTTGGGTCGCCAATTAATCCCGTCGCTCCACCAACGAGAGCAATCGGACGATGCCCTGCTAATTGAAATCGTCGTAACGTCAAAATGGGCAATAAGCTTCCGATATGCAAACTATCCGCCGTCGGGTCAAACCCGCAATATAAACTGACCGTTTCCTCCCCTAACAGCTTCTCTAGTCCTTCACGGTCTGTGACTTGGTTAATCAGTCCTCGCCACTCTAACTCGTTTAATAAATCCATTTCCCTCACCTCTCTAAAAAATAAAAAACTCGTCCCCTCACTGAAGGGACGAGTGTCATTCGCGGTACCACCCTACTTAGAGAGCAAACGCTCTCTCACTTCCTTTAGATAACGGCATAACCGTCTTTTGCTACTGAGCAACGCCGTTCACAAAAGAAGCTCGAGGACGTAATTCATGCTTATCTTTGCACTGGTTCGCACCATCCACCAGCTCTCTGAAGCAGGGAGATAACCACTACTTATTCCTGTCATCGCTTTTTTATTTGATTTTCGATATACACCGTTTTACCACAATCCCTCTGGCTTGTCAAACTACTTAGCAGAAAAATGACAAAAAAACATAATATTAGACAAGCGGTATGGTATAATAAAAGTAATTTTCAGACGTATACGGAGGATGTGTATGGAGCAAGAAAAACAGCCTATTTCCTTTCCAAATTTGTTGCGACGGTTATACATTACATACGAAATTGCATGGAACGTGCTCCTTGTGCTCGCTGTTGTGTTGCTTTCGGCCGTTTCCTTTTCGTTCGGTGTCGGTGCCGGCTATTTTGCTTCTTTAGTAAAAGATATGCGTATCCCGTCGTATACCGAAATGAAAAAAGACATTTATAATTACGAGGAAACGACACACATTTATTTTGCGAACCGCGTCTATTTAGGGAGCTTCCGTTCGGACATCGAGCGGGAAGAAGTCGCTTTAAAAGACGTTTCTCCTTATGTCATTAAAGCAATTATTGCAACCGAAGATGAATATTTTTACGAACATAAAGGCGTTGTGCCAAAAGCAATTATCCGCGCCTTATTTCAAGAAGCAACCAATTCTTCTCTTCGAACAGGTGGGAGTACGTTAACCCAACAACTCGTCAAAAACCAAATTTTAACGAACGAAGTGTCGTTTGAGCGAAAAGCAAAAGAAATTTTGCTCGCCCTTCGCCTCGAACATTTTTTTAGCAAAGACGAAATTTTAGAAGCGTATTTAAACGTCGTTCCGTTTGGAAGAAACTCCTCCGGCCGCAACATCGCCGGCATCCAAGCAGCGGCGCAAGGGGTATTTGGCGTAAATGCAAAAGATTTAAATTTAGCACAAGCCGCTTTTTTGGCCGGACTCCCGCAAAGCCCGTTCGGATATACTCCGTTTACGAGCGACGGGGAAGTGAAAAAAGACATTTCTCCTGCCTTGCAGCGGATGAAAACGGTATTAACACGAATGAAAAAAGCAGGTTTCATCTCTGAAAGACAATACAATGAGGCGCTAGCGTATGACATCACTAAACATCTCGCGCCACCAAAGCCATCGCCATTCGAAAAATATCCGTGGCTAACGATGGAAATTGAACAACGGGCAAAAGCGATTTTAGCAGACGTACTCGCGAAAAAAGACGGCTATACAAAAAAAGATTTACAAAACAATTCTTCTTTATACGAAGAATATAAAGCAAAAGCCGAAAGGCAACTGCGACAAAACGGATACGACATTTATACAACGATCGACAAAGACATTTACGACCGCATGCAAGCAGTTGTGGCGAAATATCCATATTTCGGGAGCGATATTGTAACGCGGGAAAAAGATAAGAAAACGGGAAAAATCGTGACAAAAGTAGAACCGGTCGAAGTCGGAGCGATGCTGATCGAAAACAAAACAGGGCGCATCATCAGCTTTGTCGGAGGACGAGATTATCATCGTGAACAACTAAACCACGCCACCCAAGCATATCGTTCGAACGGTTCAACGATGAAACCGTTATTAGTCTATGCGCCAGCGATGGAAATGGGGATTGTGCAACCAGGATCGGTCATTCCAGATATTGATTTAAACGTGCAAACACCAAGTGGCACATACAGCCCAAAAAACGCCGATCACAAGACGCATGGGCTCGTATCGGTGCGCCGCGCCTTGCAATATTCGTATAACATCCCTGCGGTGCGCACATACATGAAAACCATTAACCAACGTCCGATTACGTATTTAGAAAAAATGGGCTTTACTAGTTTGACGAAGGCAGACGCTACTAACTTGTCAATGGCGCTCGGTGCGTTAACAAAAGGGGTAACGGTCGAAGAAAACGTGAACGCTTACGCTACGTTTGGCAATTACGGCACATTCGTCGATGCCTACTTAATTGAGAAAATTATCGCGAAAGACGGACGCGTCGTTTACGAGCATAAAAGCGAGCCAGTCAACGTCTTTTCGCCGCAAACGTCCTATTTAACAATCGACATGATGCGTGACGTCATTCGTCAAGGAACTGCTGCTTCTCTGCCGTCATTTTTAAAATTCCGCGCCGATTGGGCAGGGAAAACAGGAACAGGACAAGATAATAAAGATGCGTGGTTTGTCGCAACGAATCCGAACGTTACGTTTGGAACGTGGATCGGTTATGATACCCCACGTCCACTAGAGATGAAATATAAAGGCTTGACCTATAGCAAACGAAACTTGTTGCTATGGGCACAACTGATGAACGCCGCTTACGATGTCAAACCGGACATCATCGCACCAAAAGAGCGCTTTCAGATGCCAGGCGGCATCGTTCGCCGCGCTTACTGCACCGTATCAGGGCTCATTCCGTCTGCGATGTGCGAAAAAGCGGGGTTAGTCAGCAGTGATTTATACAACGCCAAATTTGTACCGACAGAAGAGGATCGTTCGTTAATGAGCGGAAAATTTGTCGAAGTGAACGGCAAACGGTACGCGGCGCTTCCGACCACCCCGCAAGAGTTTACAAACGATGGGGTAGGGTTGAATGCTCAACTGCTCGAAGACTGGGGAATAAAAGAGACTGATCTTGCAAAATTGTTGCCTGATTCATCTGAATGGAAAAACGTTGGTGTTTTTGCCGAACTGAAAGAAAACGGCAAACGTCCCGACCCACCTGTCGTGCAATTGACAAATAAAAAATTGACATGGGTAGCACACCGCGAGCCAGATGTGATTGGCTACCGCGTATATCGAGCGGAACAAGAAGGATTGCCGTTTCAAGTAGTGGCGACGCTAAAATCTGAAACATCACCATCATTTATCGTTCCGTCTGCGACCGGCGTTTATTACGTCACCGCTGTTGATATTAGCGGAAACGAATCCGCCCCATCCAACCTCCTGTCGTTTGCCACACCGGTAACGACAGAAGAAAAGCCGAACAATGCCACGAATCAAACAGAACACTAAAAAAGGGATTGTCTCTAACGATTGTCTTTTTTTAAGAAAGATGCGACGTATCGTTTCGCCAAAATCGTTCGTACGTGTATATGGTGATAAAAGTGGGTGCCCCAATTTTGGGACACCCTCTTGTTTTAGTCTTCCATTGTCGACAAGTCGCCTGTTGGTAAATTCAATTCCCACGCTTTTAAGACGCGGCGCATAATTTTTCCGCTGCGCGTTTTCGGCAATTTATCGCGGAACTCGATTTCGCGCGGTGCCGCGTGAGCTGCCAATCCTTTTTTCACAAACTGGCGAATGTCTTCGATGAGTTCTTCTGACGGCTCATATCCTTCACGAAGCGAAATAAACGCTTTAATAATTTCGCCGCGTACCGGATCTGGCTTGCCGATGACCCCTGCTTCCGCAACAGCTGGATGTTCGACGAGTTTACTTTCTACTTCAAACGGACCGACCCGTTCACCAGAGGTCATAATGACATCATCAATGCGGCCTTGGAACCAGAAGTATCCGTCTTCGTCCATGTACGCCGAATCGCCGGACACATACCAATCGCCGATAAAGTACGACTCATATTTTTGCGGATTGTTCCAAATCGTCTTCATCATCGACGGCCACCCTTTGCGAATAGCCAAGTTCCCCATGCGGTATGGCGGAAGCTCATTGCCTTGGTCGTCGATAATCGCTGCTTTTACTCCTGGAATCGGCTTACCCATGGAGCCTGGCTTAATTTCCATGCACGGATAGTTACAAATGAGCTGCGCCCCTGTTTCTGTCATCCACCACGTATCATGGATGCGGCGATGGAACACTTTCATTCCCCAGCGAACGACCTCTGGATTTAACGGCTCCCCGACGCTTAAAATATGGCGCAATGAGCTCAAATCAAATTTTTTCACTAACTCATCGCCTGCTCCCATTAACATGCGGAACGCTGTCGGCGCACTGTACCAAACAGTAACCCCGTAGTCTTCAATCGTTTTATACCATGCTTCTGGGCTGAACCGACCGCCGACGATGACGTTCGAAGCGCCGCACAACCATGGCCCGAAAATGCCGTACGATGTCCCTGTTACCCAGCCCGGGTCAGCCGTACACCAGTAGACGTCGTCTTCTTTTAAATCAAGCACCCATTTCGCTGTTTGATAATGTTGAATCATTGCGTTATGCACATGCAAAACGCCTTTTGGCTTTCCTGTCGAACCAGATGTATAATGTAAAATGAGTCCGTCTTGCCGGTCAACCCACTCAATATCAAAATGTTTGCTCGCTTCGCTCATCCGCTTTTTAAAGTCGATATATGGTCCTTCTTCGACAATATCGTCGCCAACAAGCAAGACGTGTTTTAACGCCGGAAGTTCATTGACCGGAACGCGCGGAAGCAACTCTTTTGTTGTCACGATGACTTTCGCTTCGCTGTCTTCTAACCGGTCGCGCACCGCTCCTTCCATAAACGCTTCAAACAATGGCCCAACAATCGCTCCGACTTTGATTGCGCCAAGAACCGCAAAATATAATTCCGGAGAACGCGGCATAAAGATAAACACGCGGTCACCTTTTTCCACATCCGCGACTTGTTTAAATACGTTTGCTGCTTTGTTTGACCACTCTTTCATTTCTTTAAACGTATATTTTTCTTCTCTCGAAGCGTCGCGATAATAAAGCGCCACTTTATTTTTCCGGAACGTTTCTACGTGGCGGTCAATCGCTTCATAGGCCATATTCACCCGTCCTGTTTCGGCCCATGAAAATTGTTTTTCTGTTTCCGACCAGTCGAACGTTTGATACGTTTCGTCATAGTTTTTTAAGTTGTGTTCCCCTTGTATGACCGGTAGCATTTCTACTTTCATTCCCCTAGTTCCCCCTTTATGTAAGTGATTACATTCCCATTATAGTACAACTTTTTTAATTTCTCAATTTTTAAAAAATTTTATTTTGGAAATAAAGAAATTTTTTTGAAAACGCTTTAATTTTTCGGTTTTTATGTATAATGAGAGGTAGAAAACTTAGTCAGGTGGTGGCTAAATGGAACATAAGAAAACATATAATGCCAAGGAACTAAAAACACCAAAAGGGACGCTTATTATCGAAGGTCCTGTGCCGGCTGAAAAATTAGCAGCCTATGAATTTCACCATGATTTAACCGCCTTCCGCCAACCCGAACAACAACATCAAGCATTAATCGACATCGCTCGTCTTCCAGAAGGGAGAATTATTATTGCTCGACACCATCAAACGATCGTCGGCTATGTGACGTTTTTGTATCCTGACCCGCTCGAGCGCTGGTCGGAAGGAAAGATGGAAAATTTAATTGAACTAGGGGCAATCGAAGTCATTCCCGAATTTCGTGGCTATCAAGTCGGTAAAAACTTATTGATTGTGTCGATGATGGACGATGCGATGGAAGACTATATTATCATTACAACGGAATATTATTGGCATTGGGATTTAAAGCGGACAGGTCTTAACGTGTGGGAATATCGAAAAGTGATGGAGAAAATGATGAATGCCGGCGGACTCGTTTGGTATGCGACTGATGATCCGGAAATATGCTCCCATCCAGCCAACTGTTTAATGGCGCGCATCGGAAAACGGGTCGATCAAGAGTCCATTCAAAAATTTGACCGGCTTCGGTTTATGAATCGGTTTATGTATTAGGGGAAAACAAAGGGGGAGAGTTACGAATGATTGTCGAGCAAATCATGAAAACAAACGTGGCGACGCTTCAGCCACATCAGACGATTGCCGAAGCGATGCAGCTATTAAAGCAGCACCGAATCCGCCATCTTCCGATCGTCGACGAAGAGCAACATGTCGTTGGCATTGTGACCGACCGCGATATTCGCGATGTAAGCCCGTCCATTTTCCATGCGTGCGAGCATTTAGAAGATTTTGAAAAACCAGTTAGCACGATTATGAAAACAGATGTGATTACTGGTCATCCGCTCGATTTCGTCGAAGAAGTCGCGGCATTGTTTTACGAACATCGCATTAGCTGTTTACCGATTACAAAAGACGGAAAGCTCGTCGGCATTATTACCGAAACGGATTTATTATATACGCTTGTACAGCTAACAGGGGCACATCAACCTGGCTCGCAAATCGAAGTAAAAGTGCCGAATTTGAGCGGCATGTTAAGTGAAGTCACCGCCGTTTTTGCGAAGCGAAATGTGAATATTGCTAGCGTCCTTGTCTATCCTGATAAAGATGAACGTTATAAAATTCTTGTCTTCCGGATTCAAACGATGAACCCAATTCAAGTAATCGCCGATTTAAAAAGCGCGGGGTATACCGTATTATGGCCGAATTTGCCGGGGGTTTCATCATGAAAACAAATTGCGTATTCGTGTATTCAGATGACTTTCAGCTTTACAAATTTCATGAGGCACACCCGTTCAATCAGTTGCGGGTAAAACTGACGTATGAATTACTGCGGGAGATGCGAGCACTAACGGATGAGCAAATTGTTTCCCCACGCATGGCGACAGATGAAGAACTTGAACTCATCCATGACCGCGCGTATATCGATGCGGTGAAAGCTGCCGGGCAAGGGCGGCTGTCGGAAGAGGTCGCAATGAATTATGGGCTTGGCACCGAAGACACGCCGATTTTTCCGAATATGCATGAGGCAAGCGCATTGTTAGTAGGGGCAACGTTAACCGCGGTCGATTACGTCGTGTCAGGAAAAGCAGAGCACGCGCTCAGTTTAGGCGGAGGGCTTCATCATGGGTTTCGTGGCAAAGCATCTGGCTTTTGCATTTATAACGACAGCGCGGTAGCGATTAAGTATATGCAGGAGCGGTACGGATTACGCGTGCTATACGTCGATACGGACGCCCATCATGGCGATGGGGTGCAGTGGGCGTTTTATGACGACCCGAACGTTTGCACGTTTTCAATTCACGAAACAGGACGGTATTTGTTCCCAGGGACAGGAAATATTACGGAGCGAGGACAAGGGAAAGGCTACGGCTTTTCGTTTAATATCCCAGTCGATGCGTTTACGGAAGATGAGTCATGGCTTGATGCGTATACGCAAGCGTTTCGGGAAATTGCCGCTTTTTTTAAACCGGACATTATTTTAACGCAAAATGGTGCTGATGCGCACTATTATGACCCGCTTACCCATTTGTCGGTAACGATGAAAACGTATCGAGAAATTCCGAAAATCGCGCACGAAATTGCCCATGAATATTGTGGGGGACGTTGGGTGGCGGTCGGCGGCGGAGGATATGATATTTGGCGGGTCGTCCCGCGCGCTTGGGCGCTCATCTGGCTTGAAATGACGGAACAATCAAACATTTCAGGCAACCTTCCGCAAGCGTGGCTTGATAAATGGCAGCCGCACGCCCCAGTGCCGCTTCCGCCGGAATGGGACGACCCCGACATGTTATACCCGCCCATTCCGCGCAAGGCGGAAATTACCGAAAAAAATGCCCAAACGGTCGAAAAAGCGCTCTACCCGATTCGCAACCCGCGCTCAAACATGAAACAAAGCCTGTGAACATTTCGCAGGCTTTGTTTTACAACTGCTCGCCTCCGCTTTTCGGTATTGTCTAGCTACGAACTAACATCCTCCTCCGCTCCGCTTTCTCCGTCGACGTGCACGGCACGTCTCGTCGAAAGCTTTCGCTTCCGTCGGATGTTTCCTTGGCTTCGCCAAGGACCGTTCTCCGCTTTTCTTTTTATTTCGTCGATTGGCGGTATTCGATGCGGTGTGGTAAGACGACGATATGGTTTTCGACACGCTCTTTGTTCATGTATTTTGTAAGCAGGCGCATCGCGACGGCGCCGATGTCGTACATTGGTTGAACGACCGTTGTTAAGCGCGGGCGCACCATCGTTGCTAGTCTTGTATTATCGAAGCCGATGACTTCCAATTGCTCTGGCACATGCACTCCGTGGTCTTGCGCACCATGGATAATGCCAAGCGCCATTTCGTCTGTTCCGGCAAATACCGCGGTCGGTTTTTCTTCTAATTCCGCTATTTTTTCATACGCCTCAATGCCGGAATCATACGAATAATCCCCTTCGACAATAAGCGCTTCATCGTAAGCGATGCCATGCGCTTCTAACGCACGGCGATATCCTGCAAGCTTTTTAGTATTGATTGGGTCGTTTGCTGGCCCTGTAATATACGCAACACGCGTATGCCCTTTTTCCAGCAAGTGCGTAACCGCTTCAAAAGCAGCTTGTTCGTAATCGATATTGACAGACGGAATGAGATGATTTTCTTCAATCGTCGCCGCTAAAACAATCGGCACGTCCGATTTTTGAAATTCGTTCACATGCTCTTCTGTAATATTGCCGCCCATAAACAAAATGCCGTCCACTTGCTTTGCAAGCATCGTGTTGAGCAAATGCAACTCTTTTTCTTTATTTTGGTCGGAGTTGCTTAAAATGATATTATATTTATACATCGTTGCGATATCTTCAATTCCGCGAGCTAATTCGGCAAAAAAGATGCTCGAAATGTCAGGGATAATCACGCCAACCGTCGTCGTTTTTTTGCTTGCAAGCCCGCGAGCAACTGCGTTTGGCCGATACCCTAATCGCTCAATCGCTTCCAATACTTTTTTTCTTGTGGATGGTTTCACATTTGGGTTTCCATTGACGACGCGCGACACGGTCGCCATCGACACGTTCGCTTCCCGCGCCACATCATAAATCGTTACATTCATTTCTTTTCACTCCTCAATCTATTTTCTCACACCGCAAATCTTGCCTATTTATGTAGATTTATCATACGATACATTATCGCTTAATCGCAACGTCTTCGCAAACATTTTGCAAATGTTTTCATACATTACGCAAAACCCCCTCCACCTATGATACAAGTGGAGGGGGAGGGGTTAGACTCTTACCATTTGTCGTTGGAACGATTTTAGTTCTTCCATGAATTCATTGAATTGGTCGATGTCCATTTGTTGCGCGGAATCTGATAAAGCAACTGCTGGGTCTGGATGGACTTCGGCCATGACGCCGTCTGCACCGATTGCCAATGCCGCTTTCGCACAAGGAAGCAATAAGTCGCGTCGTCCGGTCGAATGCGTCACATCGACAAATACCGGTAAATGCGTTTCCTTCTTCAAAATTGGCACTGCTGAAATATCAAGCGTATTTCGCGTCGCACGCTCATACGTGCGAATGCCGCGCTCGCAAAGGATGATTTGGTCGTTTCCTTGCGACATAATGTATTCTGCTGCATTAATAAATTCTTCAATCGTCGCCGCCAATCCGCGCTTTAACAATACCGGTTTTTTCACTTGCCCTGCCGCTTTCAACAGTTCAAAGTTTTGCATGTTGCGGGCGCCGATTTGAATGACGTCAATGTAATCGAGCGCAAGCTCAATATCTGCCGGCGTAACGATTTCGCTAATGACCGCTAACTCATACTCATCCGCGATTTGTTTTAAAATTTTCAATCCTTCTAATCCGAGTCCTTGGAAATCGTATGGGGATGTTCTTGGCTTATAAGCGCCGCCGCGCAATAATTTCAAGCCGTGCTTTTTCACCGCTTTCGCTACTTCGGCTACTTGTTCGTAGCTTTCGACCGCGCATGGCCCCATGACAAAATATTGCTTGCCGTCGCCGATTTTTTCGCCTTTCACATCAACAATCGTATCTTCCGGCTTTTTCTTCCGTGAAACGAGAAGCGCTTTTCGATGGTCATCTTCTTGCAACTCTAATCCTGCTTTAAAAATTTCTTTAAAAATATGTTTCAATGTCGCCGTTTCAAACGGCCCATCGTTATGTTCAAGAATTAAATCAAGCATTTTGCGCTCGCGAACCGGGTCGTACCGGTATGTTCCTTGCGCTTCTTTGATTTTTCCGATTTCTTGAACAAGCCGTCCCCGTTCATTAATCAATTTCAAAATTTGCAAATTCACCTCATCGACCCTTGCCCGCAACTCATCTAATCTTTCATTGCTCATGCTTTCTCTCATCCTTTCTTTATAAAAGCTGAAAAATATGATACATTTCTAATAATTAGACATTATTATAATGCAAACCATTTCGATTGTCACGAAAAAACTTTAATAATTAAACGCTTTTAAGCGATAAAGTATCATATGATATTTCCATAAAGAAGGTGAACGTGATGTCCACTATTTTTGCCCTCGACATCGGAACTCGTTCTGTTGTTGGAGTTATTTTACAAGAAACGAATGGAATTTATCAAGTAGTAGAAATGATAATCAAAGAACATCGCGAACGGGCGATGCTCGACGGACAAATTCATGACGTGCCAGCCGTTGCTTCTATCATTATGGACATGAAAAACGAATTAGAACAAAAATATGGCCCGCTAAAAAAAGTATCCGTCGCCGCCGCAGGAAGAGCGTTAAAAACCGTGCGGGCGGAAGCGACGTTTTCCATTGCCGGCAAGCCAATGATGACGAAAGAAGATGTGACCCATTTAGAATTAAGCGCGGTACAACAAGCACAAGCAACACTTGCCGCACAGCAACACGAACAAAGCCACCACTACTACTGCGTTGGCTACTCTGTCGTTCATTATACAATCGATGGCCAAGAAATCGGCAGCTTAATTGACCAACAAGGAACAGAAGCAACGGTCGAGGTGATTGCGACGTTTTTGCCAAAAATCGTCGTCGAATCGCTGTTAGCGGCTTTACAGCGAGCAGAGCTGGAAATGGAAGCGTTGACGCTTGAACCGATCGCGGCGATTAACGTCCTTATTCCGCCAACGATGCGCCGCTTAAACGTCGCGCTTGTCGACATCGGGGCAGGCACTTCCGATATTGCCATCACCGACCTCGGCACTGTCGTCGCCTACGGAATGGTGCCGATTGCCGGCGATGAAATTACCGAAGCGATTTCCGACCATTATTTGCTTGATTTTCCGCTTGCGGAAAAAGCGAAGCGCGAACTTTCTGTAAACGAAACGGTAATGATTACCGATATTTTAGGGTTCGAAACCGCGGTGCCACGTGAAGAAATGATTGCGGCAATCTCTCCTGCGATTGACCGTTTAGCAGCGGCAATTAGTGAAGAAATTTTCGCATTAAATGGCGGAAAACCGCCAAAAGCAGTCATGCTCGTTGGCGGCGGCAGCTTAACGCCAGAACTTCCGAAGCGGCTTGCCCATCAACTTCAACTGCCAGAAAATCGCGTTGCTATCCGCGGCGTCGAAGCGATTCAAAAATTAAATGTGACACGAGAGCTACAAGCATATGGTCCTGGGTTAGTGACACCGATTGGCATCGCTATTTCCGCCAAACAAAATCCGGTGCAATACGTTACCGTTCACGTCAACGACCAACTCATTCGCCTATTCGACATGAAACAATTGACCATTGGCGACTGTTTGCTTGCGGCTGGCATTCCGCTTCATAAACTGTACGGAAAGCCAGGGATGGCGCTTGTTGTTACCGTCAACGGCCAACTCGTCACCATCCCTGGAACGTACGGTGAGCCGCCGCGATTATGGAAAAACGGCGAGCCTGCTTCGTTAGATTCTTTTGTGCAAAACGGAGATCGAATAGTTGTGGAAAAAGGGAAAGATGGAGAAAAAGCAACGATTCAGCTAAAAGAGCTAATCGACGAACTGCCGCGTAAAACCATCACCATTAACGGAAAGCCGTACGAAATGAAAGCAACGGTCTACCAAAACGGACGACCAGCTTCCCTTGACGGGGAAGTGCATGACCGCGACGTTATTAACGTAAAGATGCCGGAAACGATTGCGGCATTGCTAGAAGAACTACAGCTTTCTCATTTATTGCAAACCGCTGTCCCGTATACGGTACACATCAACGGGACAACGACAGAAATCAAACCGTTTTCCGGCGCCCTTTATAAAAATCGAATCGAAGTGAAACCGTCTGCTAGCTTTGAAGACGGGGATAGTATTGACATTATCCCGCAAAAAACACCGACCGTTCAAGAATTGGCGGACGCTAAACAACTTCGTCTGACCTATTCCATCCCCGTCCGCTTTAACGGAGAAATCGTGACGCTCACCAAACCGGCAGTTCAAGTAATGAAAAACGGACAGCTGCTCAACGCGGACGACGTTATCGAAAGCGGGGCAACGATAGAAATCGTTGAGCAAGCAGGAGAA
This sequence comes from Anoxybacteroides voinovskiense, assembly GCF_014196205.1. Lineage (GTDB taxonomy): Bacteria > Bacillota > Bacilli > Bacillales > Anoxybacillaceae > Anoxybacteroides > Anoxybacteroides voinovskiense. The sequence goes on from NZ_JACIDE010000010.1 coordinate 32,443, forward strand.
ACTTTTATTTTCCAAGACATTTTCAACTACGTCGAAGTGGACGTTCCATCCTCTGGAACATCGTTTCATTTATTAAAAAACGGCGAACGTGTCACGTTTTATGAACCGCTTGCGCCAGGCGATCATTTAGAAATTGTCTGGGAAAACGTCGTGCAAAAAGGCTGAACCATCTGTCGGTTCAGCCTGCTTGTTTTGTTAACGCCTCATACGTGATATTCCAATGCGACGCATGCCAGACAACAGCGCCATTTTCAAACAGAAGCGCCTGCGGAGATTCGTGCTTGACGCCGAACGTTTCTGCTATATAATTCGACAGCGGGCGCGCTTCTTGCACGAATAAATAGTACGTCTCCATCTCCGGATGGTCGGCTACAAATGTTTCATATTCGTCAAAAGCTGCGCGGCTAATCGGACATGTCAAACTATGTTTGATAAGCAAAAACCGGTGGTTTTCGGCCAACACTTGCTCGAATTGTTCAATCGTTTCTACCTTTTGTTTCCCCATCCTCTTCACTCCTCATGCAACTTTTGTTCTGCCTCATGAAGCGCTGCTTCCGTTTCTTTCAACAACTTTTCAATATTTTCTTTGTTTTCTTTGTTGTCAAGCGGAATCGGAATCGAAGTGATTCCTTCTTGTGGCGCTTCTTGTTCTTGTTTCGCTATCGGAACGAATTTCGCAACTTCCTTCGTCTTTTCTTTCGCGATTTCTAGCCACTCATTCGCTGTTTCCTTTAGCGGTTCCAATGCCTCGTTTTTGTTCAGTTCTTCTAGCCACTGTTTTCCTTTCTCGCTCGTTAAAAAGATGGCAGTAGCAGCGCCAACAACACCACCGACAATCGCTCCGAATAAAAATCCATTATTTTTTCCCATCTTCCACACCTTCCTTCGCTTTTCTTTTTTTCTTCTCTTTCCATTTTCCCCATATTTCTAAAAAAGCATTGCTCCATTGAAACGCTTGGACGAGTTTTTGTTCGTTTGCTGTCCATTTTTTCACTAATGCGTCATTGAACGTTTGCACGGTCGAACCGACTTGCTTCACCGCTTCAAATAGAACGTTGACACTTTCAACCTTTTTTTGCACGTCATCGACGACCGCGTTCGTTTTATGAAGCAGTTCTGCCGTTTCCGTGCCGATTGCTTGAATTTGCTTTTCCATTCCTTCGATTGTTTTCGTTAAGCTTTGCAGCGTGCCTTGCACCGTTTTCAATGTTTTGATTAAATAAATGACTAAAAGAAAAAAAGCAACGGCAATCAAAGCGACGCTTAAGTATAAAAGAATTTTCACATCTTCTCCTCCCTCAATGTTGCAGTCTATTCCATCATTCGACACATCCTCGACAAATTCCTGCAAAACATTTCGTTCAACAAATGATGTGAAATCGGTTACAATAAGCATGTACATATACAATAGGAGGAATCATCAATGAAAGACCCACGCATTGAACAATTAGCAAAAACGTTAATTCATTATTCGATTCGCCTACAAAAAGGCGAAAAGGTGCTAATCGAAAATTTCGGCTTGCAGCGTGAACTTGTCATCGCACTCGTTCGTGAAGCGTACGCTGCGGGAGGATATCCGTTCGTCTTATTGAAAGACCAACAAGTCGACCGCGCCCTTCTTCTCGGCGCCCAAGAGGAACAGTTCACCATGATGGCGGAATTTGAAGCAAACGTCATGGCGCAAATGGATGCGTACATCGGCTTGCGCTCTGGCGACAACATTAACGAATTAGCGGATGTGCCAGACGACAAAATGAAACTGCACGGCCGAACGATTATGCAAAAAGTGCATCGCGACATTCGCGTACCAAAAACAAAATGGGTCGTGCTCCGCTATCCAAATTCGTCGATGGCGCAGCTTGCGAAAATGAGCACGGAAGCATTTGAAGACTTTTATTTTAACGTATGTACCCTTGATTACAGCAAAATGGACAAAGCGATGGATGCACTTGTCGCGTTAATGGAAAAAACGGACGAAGTGCGCATTACCGGGCCTGGAACGGATTTAACGTTCTCGATTAAAGGCATTCCAGCGATTAAATGTTCAGGGCAAATGAACATCCCTGACGGGGAAGTGTATACCGCACCTGTGCGCGATTCTGTCAACGGCACGATTTCCTTTAACACCCCATCGCCGTACCATGGATTTACGTTTGAAAACGTGAAACTAACCTTTAAAGACGGAAAAATTATCGAAGCAACCGCTAATGATACGGAACGCATCAACAAAATTTTTGATACAGATGAAGGGGCACGCTACATTGGCGAGTTTGCGATTGGCGTTAACCCGTACATTCAACATCCGATGCAAGACATTTTATTTGATGAAAAAATTGACGGAAGCTTTCATTTCACACCGGGACAATGCTACGACGAAGCGTACAATGGAAACCATTCGAACATTCATTGGGACATGGTCATGATTCAACGCCCAGAGTATGGTGGCGGTGAAATTTATTTCGACGGCGTGCTCATCCGTAAAGACGGACGCTTCGTCATCCCAGAACTAGAGCCGCTCAATCCAGAACATTTAAAATAACACACTGCCGGTCTGAAACAGGCCGGCTTTTTTGTTAGGCTCACAAAAAACACCAAGGACGCTCCTTGGTGTTACGAGTGAACGGTTTGTTCATATGCTTCTTGGAATTTTTGAATGTCGCCTGCGCCCATGAATACTAGCACCGCCTGCGGATGCTGTTTTAACACCGATATATCGTTTTCTTCTACGAGGCGAGCTTGCGGAATCTTCGCCTGCAAATCGCGAATCGAGACCTTGCCGTGATGCTCGCGCGCCGAACCGAAAATGTCGCATAAGTATACATGATCCGCCAGTTGCAAACTTTCGGCAAACTCTTGCAAAAACGTCTGCGTTCTTGTGTACGTATGTGGTTGGAAAATCGCGACAACTTCTCGCTCTGGGTATTTTTGTCTTGCTGCTTCTAACGTCGCGACAATCTCCCGCGGATGATGTGCGTAATCATCAATTAAAATCTGGTCGCCAAGCTGCTTTTCGCTAAAGCGGCGCTTCACACCTTGGAACGTTTTCAACCGCTCTTGAATAATGTGAACATCTATTTCTTCGTAATGGCAAAGCGCAATAACGGCTAACGCGTTTAACACGTTATGGTCGCCAAAGCGCGGAATGTCAAACGACGCAAAAAACGTATTGCGGACGAATACATCGAATGACGTGCCTTCTTTCGTCTTCACAACGTTTCGTGCCTGAAAGTCATTATCTTCTCCAAACCCGTAAAACAATACTGGCACTTTCGCTTGAATTTTTTGTAAATACTCGTCATCGCCGCACGCAATAATGCCTTTTTCCACTTGGAGCGCCATCTCTTGAAACGCCGCAAATACGTCTTCAATATTGGCAAAATAATCCGGATGGTCAAAATCAATATTTGTCATAATCGCATAGTCCGGAAAATACGATAAGAAGTGTCGGCGATATTCACACGCCTCAAATACAAAATATTGGCTGCCTGGCACCCCTTTTCCTGTGCCGTCGCCAACTAAATACGACGTCGGCTTCGCTCCTTGCATCACATGCGCCAACAGTCCCGTCGTCGATGTTTTTCCGTGCGCTCCTGTCACCGCAATGCTCGTGAATTTTTGCAAAAATTCCCCTAAAAAGCGGTGATAGCGGATGACTGGAACTCCTAGTTCATGCGCTGCTTGAATTTCTTCATGTGTATCTGGAAACGCGTTCCCGGCAATTACCGTTACCCCCGGTCGAATGTTTTCCTTGCGAAACGGAAAAATAGGAATTCCCCGCTCGTGTAACGCTTTTTCCGTAAAAAAGTACTTTTCTACATCAGACCCTTGAACCGTGTAGTTCATATCATGAAGAATTTGTGCTAATGGGCTCATTCCTGTTCCTTTAATGCCTACGAAATGGTAAACAGTCATAGCAAGACCTCCAACAATCGTCTATCTGCGGGGCTAGTACTGGAGCGTCCTCGTACGTGGAAGCCCCTTTTTTGACGCTTCTTCTGTAACACAGTATATGACATCGATGCGAATTTGCCATTTCCATATGTATTCTCACATTTCATCATTATATCACTGTTTTTCGTTCACGACTATGAGGAAAAAAAGAAAACTGATATCTCTATCAGTTTTCCCGCAAATCAAAATTGTATTTCCGGTTAGTCCACTTTTTCTAGCCGTGGATTCGGGCGGTATCTTCGTCCTGCTTTTGCTTGATGTTTGCCATTAAGCAAAACGTTATCCCCTGTAAAGCCGATATGAATTTTTAACAAGCTGCTTCCGACCCCATACATATCCACTGGTACGCCTTGTTTTTCGAACTCGATAATGCGCTGTTCGTTAAATCCCCCGCTTACAACAATTTTGACGTGATGGAATCCTTCGCGGTCAAGCGCTTCGCGTAAAGCGAAAATAAGCGGAGGGTTAACGCCGCGCGGGTCGAACGTGCCGAGCACTTCCGGATGGCGAATAAAATATTGGTCGATCATCGTTCGGGATGTATCGACGCGCACCCCTTTTAGTTTATCGCCAAACTCGCGCGCCACTCGAAGGGCATCTGTAATACAGTCATTATTATAATCAACAAGAACGATTAAATCGTCTTCTGGATATTTGGCATAATATGCTTTCGCTGCCGCAACGACATCGCCGTCAAACAGCTGGATAAGCGCATGCGGCATCGTTCCCATCCCTTGCTTGCCCCACCATTCGTTCATCGCATGGGTCGCTTGGGCAGTAGAACCGCCAATGAACGCCGCATATCCGTCGCCAGCTTGTTGCGTATAATGGTCATCGCGGTCACCCATAAAAATAATCGGCTTTTGTACGCCAGATAGCGCCGCGGCTTTGACGACGTTGTAGACGTTCGTCGCCACCGATGTCCGGCGGGCTAAAATGCCGTCAATAATCCCTTCTAAATAGCCGAAGTTTTGGTATGGACCTGTAATCGTCAATACCGTTTCAAACGGGCTTATTTTATCGCCGTCTTTCAACGAATAAATTTCAAGCTTTTCCGGCTCATCGGCAAATGTTTTCACAAGGGCAATGACTTCGTCTGTGCCGCACAATACGGCGTGTTCTTTTTGGAAAAATTGCATCGTTACAATGTTATTTGGACAAAATTCGCGCACAATTTCCCGCGTCTTTAAAAAATAAACCGCCGAAAACCATCCGTCACGAATACGTTCATCAAATTTGAACGTTTTATTCGTTAACCGTTTAATTTTCCCTTGCAGCTTTAATTCAATTTCTTTCATGGCTTCTGTTCCCTCGCCTATCATCATGTCGTCTCCCCACTTTTAAGAATATTTCATCCACTAATAGACTAGTTTTTTTGCTAAAGTCCATTTTTCGACGGATAAAAAACTTATGTTCAATTTTTAGTATCCCACACCCGTCATTTACAGTTGCTCTTGTAGCTCAGCTAGTTCTTCTTCCGTAATTAATACTTCGCGCGGTTTGCTGCCGCGCGCCTCAGAAATAATTCCTTGTTCTTCCATCATTTCAATCAAGCGGGCGGCACGGTTGTAACCGATGCGAAACCGCCGTTGCAAGCTTGACGTCGAAGCGCCTCCTTGCTGCACCACAAATTCACACGCTTCATAAAATAAGTCGTCGCCATCGTTCGATAGCGCGCTTTGTTTAAGAAAGTCGTCCTGCTCAAATAAGTAAGCCGGCGGCATTTGCGCTTTCACATGCGCGACAACCCGCTCGATTTCTTCATCGGAAACAAAGTTCCCTTGAATGCGCACCGTTTTCGATGTACCGTTTTCTAAAAACAGCATATCGCCTTTTCCAAGCAATTTTTCTGCCCCGTTTGTGTCGATAATCGTCCGCGAATCGACTTGGGATGAAACAGAAAACGCGATGCGCGTCGGAATGTTCGCTTTAATCAATCCCGTAATAACGTCAACCGACGGGCGTTGCGTCGCAACGAGTAAATGAATGCCACACGCTCTCGCTTTTTGGGCAATTCGGCATATCGCTTCTTCGACATCGGCTGGTGCAACCATCATTAAATCAGCCAATTCATCAATGATAATGACAATATAAGGAAGATGTTGTCCTTGCGCTCCGTCTTTTTTCACGAGCTCATTATATTTTTCAATATCCCGTACACCTGTATGGACAAACAACTCATACCGCCGCTCCATTTCCTCGACCGCCCATTTGAGCGCCCCAGTTGCCGCTTTTGCATCCGTAATGACCGGGCTGACTAAATGCGGAATATGGTTGTACGGCGCCAGTTCGACCATTTTCGGGTCAATTAATAATAGTTTCACTTCGTGCGGAGCTGCTTTATATAATAAGCTCACAAGCATGGCGTTAATGCAGACGCTTTTTCCAGAACCAGTCGCGCCAGCAATGAGCCCGTGCGGCATTTTTTTTATATCGGTGACAATCGGCTCCCCAGATAAATCTAACCCAAGCGCGACAGCAAGCGGCGACGGATTCCGGCGAAACGCTTCGCTTTGCAACACTTCGCGCAGGAATACCGGTCGGCTATGGACGTTTGGTACTTCAATGCCGATTGTGCTTTTTCCTGGGATTGGAGCTTCCATACGAACGTCTTTTGCCGCAAGGCTCAGCTTGATATCATCGGCAAGGCTTGTAATTTTACTTACTTTCACACCTGGCGCTGGCTGTACTTCAAACCGAGTCACCGTTGGCCCTTGCGTCACGCCGACGACTTTCGCTCCGATATGGAAATTTTGAAACGTTTCATCTAACCGCTTTCGCTGTTCATGCAGCCAATGTTCGTCCATTTCTTTTCTTGCTTGCGGCGGCTGCAACAAATCGAACGACGGAAAGCGATAGCTTTTCGCTTCTTCTTTTTTCTTTTCCTCTAATTTTTTTCGGTCTTGCTTCAGCATCATCACATTGTATGGAATGCGCGACGATGGCTGTCGTTCTTCCGTTTTCGGCGCTTCTTGTTTTGGCGGTGTTGCTTCTTTAGGCACAAGCGATTCCTCTAGCACAGGCGATTCTTCACTTTCTTGCACTACTTCAAAAAAGCGCTCTTTTTGACTTTCTCGCCCTGCTTCTTCGAGAAAACGCTCTTCTTCACTTTCTCCCGCTGCTTCTTCGAAAAAGCGCTCTTTTTGGCTTTCTTGCACTGTTTCTTCGAAAAAGTGCGCCTCGCCCACTGCTTCCTCCAGTTGAAGAGGAGTTGCTTCCTCTGGCGAAAAATTCATTTCGGCCAAGTCCGTTGATGCGTCAGCTGTTCGCTCTATTCGCTTCGGACGCGCTTTATAGCCGTAAACCGGCGACGGCACTTCGGTCGGACGAAACGGGCGTTTTTCTGCAAAATAACGTTTTCTTTCGTTTTCTATCGGTTCGTTGTCCGCAAAGCGGCTGTTTACCGACGTGAAGCTATCCATCATTTCCTTTTCTACCGGCTCGTCATCGACAACTGCCGACCGCCGCTCATCAGGGATTAACGGAAAGCGAAATTTTCCGGACGGGTATTGATACGCCACTTTCACTTCTAACTCTGGTGTTGACGTTGGCGCTTGTGGCGGTGCTTCATATTCTAGTGCTTGGCGTTCTTCTTGAAAAAAATAGCGAATAAGGCGCTTTAGCCAATTCATGGGCATGTCACTCTTTCTATTCTCTTTTCAACTTTCTATTTTACCAACTTTAGAAAAAAAGTCACTAGATATCCTAGTGACTATGCAATCATTACCGCATAAACGGCTGTCCGACTTCGTATTCGTCCGACAAGACGAGGATGCCTTTTTCTTGCGGTGCATTCGGTAACTCTAACTCGCGCGCCGAGCAAATCATCCCATACGATGGAACGCCGCGCAACTCTGCTTCTTTAATGACAAGCCCACTCGGCATAACCGCACCGATTTTTGCCACGACTACTTTTTGCCCTGCCTCCACGTTTGGCGCGCCGCACACAATTTGCAGCACTTCTGTTCCGACATCGACTTGGCAAACGCTTAATTTATCTGCGTTCGGATGTTTTTGTTTTTCTTTCACATAGCCAACGACAAACTTTGGTGAAAAGTCAGCTTCAATCGTTTCCGAAAAACCATTTTTCGCTAACAACTCGTTCATCACACCGACAAGTTCATCGGTTACCTCTACTGTCCCATTTCCGCTCACCGCATAATAAGAAGAAATGTTAAATAGATTGTACCCTGCTGTTTCATTCGTCGTTTCATCAAAAATGCGCACAACATCGCCCTTTTTCTCGATGGCTCGCTTCTCGGCATCGAGCGGTTTTAAAGAAACAAGTAGTACGTCTCCAATTCCGTCACGATTATAAAATACGTTCATCGTATCCTTCCTTTCTTTCCCTACTGTTTTCGTCGATTTTTTCCTAAGATAAATATCGGCTCTAGGTTGCCGTTTTCGTATAAAAACGAAAGCGCCGTAATCGGCACACGTCCGCTCGCAAAAAAGCTCATCGTCAATTGGGCGAGCACATCGTACCCTGTGTCGTTTTGAATGTCGGCGATAATAAGCACGTCTTGGTGCGGCACCGCTACAAACATCGTTCCGTTTATTTTCGCCGATAGATTAGCTAAAAACGGCTCGTTTAATATTCGGCTTGCGTCATAGCCGTCGTTTGTATTGACGAAATAAAACGTATTTCCTGCCACCGTATCTTCTTTCACCGGGACGGCGAGCGAGCGAACGTTAAAGCGCGCCATTTCTTTCATATGGCGAACATCCCAATTTTCCTGCTCGATGAGCTTTTTGTCAATGAGTCGATATGTATTTCCTAAATCAAGCGCATAATAAATGCGCGTTTCCGCCGTATGTTCATCGTACACAAGCGGGATTCCGTCGCTTGTTTCCGTCGGAAACGAAGTCGAGCGAATGACCGGATAAATGTCTTTTTCTTTGCCGGATAGCGTGTATGTTTTGTGCATCGTGCAAAGCGTCTGTTCAACATAATAAACAATTTCTTCCACTGCTTGTTCTTTCGCTTCTTCCCATTTGGCTATGATATTTGGAAGCGAAATCGTTACCCCTTTTTTCGTCTTTTTGTCTTCAATGCGCAACGTATCTTTTTTTCGGTCGAAATGAAACGCCCAATCGTACTGCGCTAGCCGGCGTTCGATTTCTTTCGCCATCGTTTTGCTGTCCATCGCAATCCCTCACTACAGCCCGCGAATAAACTGCTCGATTTCTTCTTTTGTTTTCCGGTCTTTGCTGACAAAGCGGCCGAGCTCTTTTCCGTTGTCATACGCGATGAAGCTTGGAATACCGAATACGTTTTCTCTTTGGCATACATCTAATAGCTGATCGCGGTCGACATAATAAAATGCATACTCTGGAAACCCCTGCTCGATTTCCGGCAGCACCGGTTCGATAAACCGGCAATCTGGGCACCAATCTGCGGAAAATACGAACACCACTTTTTTCGTTTGTTTAACTTCTTCGTATTGTGCTGCGGTCGCAATATATTGCATTGTTATCTTCTCCCTTCGACTGTAAAAATTCGTATTGTCCAACCAATAACTGAACGATATGTGCATACATATCCGCGCGGCTAATACGACCGTTCGTCAATATGCCGACAGCCCCTTCGTTTTGTCGGATGTCTTCTTTTCCCGTATATTCGTTCATCGCTTCTCCAAGTTCTTTGCCCCGTAATACGTCGTTTGCTACTTCCGGCGGCAAAGGAAAGCGAGCGCCGCCTGCCGTGATGACCGTTCCAGCGGAATCAACAAGCGCTCCCCAATTGCATACCCACAGCGTGTCATTCATCTCGACGACACCCCCTTCTAACCCGATACCAATATCCGCCTTGATTTTCACACACGCCTCTTTCGCGCGGTGAATTGCCCCTATTCGCGTTTCTGCATCGGAAAACGGTTGGGCTGCTACTCCCGAATCAACTTCCACTGGGACGACTTGCTCCTTTGTAAACACCGCTGCCACGGCTGCTACTTTCGCTCGGTTCGTAGTACCTACGGCAATGACCATGCGTTTCAACCCTTTCTTATCGTTTCAACAGTCGTACGGTCGCACGCTTTCACAAGTTCAATTAACAACTGTTTTGCCGCCGCATAATCATCGACATGGATAATCGACGCATGAGAATGGATATAGCGGGCGCAAATGCCGATGACCGCCGAAGGAATGCCGCTATTCGCAACATGGACACGCCCTGCATCCGTCGCTCCAGGCGAAATGAAAAATTGATACGGAATGTGATGCGTTTCCGCGGTATCTAATACAAACTCGCGCATTCCGCGGTGCGTCACCATCGAACGGTCATAAATACGAACGAGCGCCCCTTTGCCAAGATGCCCAAACTCTTTTTGGCTTCCAGTCATATCATTCGCTGGGCTCGCATCAAGGGCAAAGAAAAGATCTGGCTGAATCAAATGTGCCGCCGTCTGCGCTCCACGCAATCCAACTTCTTCTTGAACCGTCGCTCCAGAGTACAGCGTATTCGGTAGCGTTTCCCCTTTTAACTCTTTTAACAGTTCAATCGCTAGCCCACAACCATATCGATTATCCCAAGCTTTCGCTAAAATTTTTTTCGGGTTTTCCATCGGGGTAAATGGACAAATCGGCACGATTTGCTGCCCTGGTTTAATCCCCATTCGCTTTGCATCTTCCCGGTCATCCGCGCCAACGTCAATAAGCATATGCTGTATGTCCATTGGCTTATTTCGCTGGTCGTCTGAAAGCAAATGCGGCGGAACCGAACCGATCACTCCGACAACCGGACCATAGTCGGTGATAATATGGACACGTTGGGCTAACAACACCTGATTCCACCAGCCGCCAAGCGGTTGGAAGCGAACCATGCCTTGGTCGGTAATCGCCGTAACCATAAATCCGACTTCATCCATATGTCCTGCGACCATGACGATCGGATCGCCTTCTGCCCCACGCTTCACGCCAAAAATGCCGCCAAGCCGGTCTTGAACGATATCGTCAGCATATTTCTCCAATTCTTTACGCATAAACTGTCGCACCGCATGTTCATTGCCTGGTGCTCCCGGCAATTCCGTTAACGTTTTAAATAACTGAAGCGTTTCAACGTTCATAGCTTCTACCCCTTCTTATCATCTCTTTTTTCATTTTAACGAACAAAGGCGGCATTTGCCACTTTCCTAGCTCAATCCTGCAAAAAATTAGGTATACTATATGAGAAGCTACTCATTCAGGAGGGAAAACGATGAACTGGAGAACATTTATCGCTGGTGCGACCGCAGGATTTGCCGCTGCTTGCTTCGTGCAGTCATGGCGGAAAAACCAATTGCTTTCATCAGAAAAAGCGCTCGCGTTGGCGAAAAAGGCGTTTCAACACGCCGGACCAATTAGTGGCTCATGGATTCAAACTACACCAGAAACGTACGAAAAAGGTGGAATCATATACAACGTCTATAAAGGTGGCATTTGCCGCGGCGAGGAGCAATACGAATTTTTCATCGATGCCACTACAGGGACGATGATCGAAACGAAGACGTTATAAAAAGGGCGAATCCGCCCTTTTTACCGTTTTCGCAAAATGCTTTCGACAATTTCTCCATTTTCATCCCACTTCAGCGCTCGGTAATATGCGTCATGATAAAACGTCAGCCATGCTCGTTTTTCGATGGCGTACGGAATCCACTTTTGCTTTTGAGCAATCGACGTCATCGGGTAATCGTCAAAGGCAAGTACCCATAACACGTTTTGATGGGCATGCGTTGGCATTAAGTCTGCTAAATGAATGGCTACTTCGCCGTTTGATTCAATGACAACGATGGAGTGCCCGTCGCTATGGCCACCGGTATGCACCATTTTCACCCCGCTAGCCACTGTCAATTCCTCCGCAAACGTTACAACTTGCTCTTTAATCGCTTCCCAATTTTCTTTCCAATACGTATTACGTGAGCGAATATTTGGCGCTCGCATTTCGTCCCATTCGATTTGCGACGTAACGATTCGGGCGTTCGGAAACGTAGGTACGAGCGTATCCCCATCCCATTTCGTCAATCCGCACGCATGGTCAAAGTGCATATGCGTCATTAAAATCCAATCAATGTCATCGGGCGTGATTCCTAGCTCGCCTAGCGATTGCTCAACAAGCGATTCTTCGGTGACGCCAAAATTTCGCTTTTGCTTGTCCGACAGTCTTCCATTGCCGATTCCTGCATCAATCAATATGTACTGTCCTTCTACTTGCAAAAGCAACGGATCGGTACGAAGCTCAATTTGGTTATTGTCATTGCACGGATACTTTTTCGACCAAAGCGGCTTTGGAACGACACCAAACATCGCTCCGCCGTCTAAATGCGTCACCCCTCCGTTCAACCATGTAATCGTAACCTCACCGACTTGCAATTTCTCCATGTCCCATCACCTCAACTACTAGTGTACCATTCACGAAATGTTTCGAAAACAAAAAATAGAGGCTGCCTTTTTTAACGACAGCCTACCTTTTTCGGCGGATATTTTGCTTCACAACGGTAAATTCGGTTTCCTTTTGCCGCAAATTTTTCTTCGTATTCGGTCATGATATTTCCAGCAAAATCGCTGCGATGAAGGTCTAAACTCACAAACGTCAATAATAGCCCATATTGCGAAAAGCTGACGAGCGAATATTCAAATAGCCCTTGGTTATCGGTTTTGAAATGGATTTCTCCTTCATCCACTAAGATTTGTTCATAAAGCGCTAAAAACGAGCGATACGTCAATCGCCGTTTTTCATGTCTCTTTTTTGGCCACGGGTCGGAAAAATTTAAATAAATACGCGCTACTTCGCCAGCAGCAAACACGTTCGTCAATTGGTTAGCGTTTATGTTTAATAGCTTAAGATTCGGTAAATCATGTTCAATGAGCTTATCGAGCGCAGAAACGATGACGCTTTCATAAAGTTCGATGCCAATGTAATTAATATGTGGATTGGCTTTCGCCATGCCAGTGATAAACTGTCCTTTTCCCGTCCCGATTTCAATATGAAGCGGCTGCTGATTGCCAAATAGCTCATGCCATTTTCCTTTATATTGTTCGGGATTCGGAATAATATATTGCGGATATGCGGCAATTTTATCTTTCGCCCACGGTTTATTTCGTAAACGCATGTTTCTCCTCCATTCGTTTGTCATCGTTGTCAACGATACCACGAAGCAGCAAGGGAGGCAAGAAGAAAAAACAGCCGGAACAACGACTGTCTGCATAATTTGACCACGTTTCACGCATAGTAAAAGAAAAAAGGGGGAGCAGTATGCCGTTAAATCACGAACATCAAATGACCGTACTGAAAGATATTTTATCGAACCATCAAACCGACTGCTGCGGAACGGTGTCAGAGTGCGAACAAATTGAGCGGCTGGCGAAATCGTTAATGGGAAATGGACAAATTGACCAACAAGTAAAACAAGTACTTCCTTCCATTTACGATTATGGTCAAGCCGGAAAATATAGCGCTGACCTCGATTCGCACATTTCCGCCCATCAGCAACAACTATCGGATTGGGTCGACCAACTGACGTAGCTACTACTGCCCATAAAACTCAAAAGGCAAGCCATCCGCTTGCCTTTTGTCGCCATCTAATTATATAGAACGTTTTTTAAGAAGTGAAGCGATTGCTCCACTTCTTTTCCCATTTGTTTCTTTTTTTGCCAAACAAGGGCGTATAACGTTTGCACGACCGTATACCATTTCATCCGTAACTGCAGATCACTCGTCCAGTCCAATCCGTAAAACGTTAGCCAAGTTTCCCATTTTTCTTTCGGGATATATGTGTAGAGCAACATCCCAATATCGATTGCAGGGTCAGCGATTAATGCCCCATCCCAATCGATTAAGTACAACTGACCGTCCTCTGAAAGCAACCAATTATTATGGTTCATATCCCCGTGACAAACCACAAGCTCTTCACAACGAAGGGAAGAAAGATGTTCTTTCAGCCAAGCAACCGCTTGCGTGACGATTGGCTCGTCGCGCCATGGCTGCAGCAACGGTTCCAATTTTTCCATCATCGCCTGCGGAAAAAGTGGTTTTTTTCCTAGCCTTCGTAGCATTTCTGCCAAATCTTTTGAGCGATGAATTTTCCGCAGCAAACTGGCAACTTGTTCGCTTCCCATATCATGTGGTTTTAATTCTCTGCCATTAAGCCATTGCTGAGCGGTAATGACATCGCCATTTTCCATCCGTTTCGTCCAGACGAGTTTTGGGACGATTCCTTCCGCTGACAAAACGGCGAGAAAGGGGGAAGAGTTGCGTTTCAAAAATAATTTTCGTCCATCATATTCAGCAACATATGCATCTCCGGTAGCTCCACCAGCAGGAGTGATCTCCCACTCCTTTCCCAGTACCTGTTCCAAGCAAGTTCACCTTCAACTCATCAAAAATAAGAGACAGTAATCTGAGTATATATTCAGACAGTATGTCTTACTAGATTTTATATGCGAGATGCTTTTCTCGTCAAGTCAGTCCTTTCACAAGCACAACTGTGCCAATTCCTTGCAGCTCGATTTTTTTTGTCGCCGTGTACAGAGGATCGATTCCACTTCTTGTTTCATCACATACGACATGCCATCTTTCTTCATCAGGGAGTGTAACCGTTAGCTCTGTTTCTTCGTTATGGTGAATGACAATGATATCACGCCACGGCCCATACGCTGATACGTCGTAAAGATGAAAAGCGAGCACTGTCGACGGCATCGGTTCAAGCCATACAAGATAATTTCTTATTTCTTCCACTGTTTGAAAACGAAAAGCACCGTGCCATTTCCGCAGCCGAATCAATCCTTGCACGTAACGGACGTCTTCTTCGTGCATGCTTTTTCTCGTCCAATCGATGCGGTTAATGTCATCTGGAGCGTTATAACTATTTTCTATTCCTTGTTTTGTACGGTAAAATTCTTGGCCGCTATGCAAAAATGGAATGCCTTGTGCTAATAAGGTCATCGCTGTCGCTAATTTTTGTCGTTTTTTACGAATGGTTTCTCGCTCGTAATAGTTGGCGATGCTCATTTTGTCCCAAAGCGTATGGTTGTCGTGTGATTCGACGTAGTTAACCGTTTGCGTTGGTTGAGAAAACAAATGATGGCTTCCTTCGATTACTCGTTTCACTTGTTCGCGATGTTCGCTGTTTCCTAGAACAAATCCTTGTTCCCCTAAATGAAACGTACTCCCTTTGACATAATCGCGAAACCGATCGTTAAAAAAGGCAATCGTCGGCAGAAGGTGGGCATTTTGCATCGTTGCTTTTTTTTCCGACGGCAACGGTGTCGGCAAATCCCATCCTTCGCCGAGCAATAGAGCGGATGGATGGAGCGCACGAACAACTGCCTCGACTTCTTTCATCGTGTCAATATCGAGAATGCCCATTAAATCAAAACGAAACCCATCAACGCCATACTCTGTAAGCCAGAAACGAACGGAATCGACAATGAGCTTGCGAACCATTTTGCGCTCGGGGGCAAGATCATTTCCGACCCCTGTCCCGTTTGACGGCATGCCGTAAGCATCGTGGCGAAAATAATACCCAGGCACGAGTTTTTCTAGTGACGACTGTTCGCGAATGTAAACGTGGTTATAAACGACATCGAGAATGACGCGAATACCTTCTTGCTGCAAAGCGCGAATTGCTCGTTTCAATTCATGAATACGCGCATACGGATCGTAAGGATCGGTCGCATAACTTCCTTCCGGTGCGTTGTAATGAAGCGGATTATAGCCCCAATTGTACGCTTTTTCCGGCGCGTGTTCATCCACTCCCGCAAAATCATTCACCGGAAGCAGCTCTACGTGTGTAACCCCAAGTTGTTTCAAATAGGCAAGCCCTGTCACTGTTCCAGACGGTTCTGTTGTTGGAAATTCAGTCAGTCCTAGATACTTTCCTTTATGGACAACGCCGCTATGAGGATCAATTGTAAAATCACGAACGTGCATTTCATAAATAATGGCATCGACTGGGGCAGCAAGCGGAGGTAGCGCTGGTTTGGGCACTCGCGTTTTGGCGAGGTCGACGACGACCCCGTATTCTCCATTCACCGATACCGCTACAGCATACGGGTCGACCGCTTCTCGCCAAACAAGGTTAATACACGCTAAATACGTATAGTATATCCCATCTAAATTACCGAGTACTGTCGCGCACCATACCCCTTTTTCTCCGCGTTGCATCGAGATTTGTTCTTCTTTTCCTGCTTTGTTAATGAGCTTTAGTTTTACTTCTGTTGCTGTCGGTGCCCAAAGTTTAAACGTTGTGGCATCGTTGCTGTACGTAATGCCAAGGTCACCGTCATAATAAAACTGCTCGTCAAATGCTTCGGTGCGAATAACCGCCCCCATTTGCAAATCGGTAAACGCCCCATGTTCTTCATAAATGAAATAGCTTTTTCCGATTTCCACCGGAACATCGGGGATGCACTCATATTTAATGCTCGTCCATAAATCTTCGCGTTTCATAATTTGTAGTGCGCGTCGTTCTCCGTTTGGCGTTTGGATTGTAAATGAGCGCACTATCCCTTGGCAATACGATTTCGGTACTAAAATCGTAATCGTTTCCATTGTATCTAAATATGCTTCAAACGTCCGATGAACCGTTAGCACTCCATCACCCCCACTTCTTCCCCATTTTTTCCTCCCTTATCATTCTTCCTGCCATTGTCGTTCATAATAATGGCTGTAACAATGTTGCAATAAATGCGAAGTTGCTTTGAGTTGAACGTGCTTTAACGGCGCCGTTAAGCTGCGTAAGGAAGTAAACCATTGGTCGTAATACCGTTTATCAATAAGCTGCACATCGCTTGGCGCATAGCGATAGTCAAGGTATCCAGCACGGTTGAGCACCGCTTTTTTAATCGGCAATTCAATTGCATAATGTTCGTATAAATCTTTTATAATTTTTTCCGTCCGATACAATGAAATAAGCGGGTTTACTAATTTTTTCTCGCCCTCTTTTCCCATCTCCGTCCAAAATCGTTCACTAGATCCGACAATAATTTCTCCTTCCGCAAACGTCACACACCACGTCGCAGTCGGACTAACTAAAATAATATCCAGTTCTACTGGAGCGCTTTTAACTAAGAAAACCGGCTTATATAAACATAAATACGTATCCGGAAACCGCTGGAGAAAATATTTCAACGGTTCTTCGTAATAAAATTTTTTATCCACCATCGATTCGTATTTGACCGTCGAGCTCGCCCATTTTATTTGCAGCTGAAACACTTTTTCAAGAAATAATATTTTCAACTCATCGATCGTTTTCGGCTCGGTCACAAACAATGAAGCGAAAAAACGCTCTTCTTCCGACACGACGGGCTTTATTTCTTCCTCTAAGTTCGAACGCTTCCACCACCGTTTCATCGACTGCCAAAACGACGGTTTTTCTTCTAGCCATTCGAGCGATGCATCAACAGAAGGAGCCGTTTCCCCGTTTTCCCATTCTTCTTTTACTTTTTCCCATTGTTTTTTCTTCAGACGAATAAATTCGCTTGCATATCGATAAACATCTGTTTCGTATCTCGAAATGTAATCTTGCAATTTAATCAATTGCCCCACGATTCGTGCCCCCTGCGATTATTTTCTTCCCACCGCTGACGAAGTGGAAACGAAGCGATTGCCTCATATTTTGGCACCCGGTCAAGATGCGTTTGATAAAGGACAACTTCGTGCACCGAAACATACCCTTCTACTGCATCCGGCAACTCCATAAATAAAAATGGTTTCTCACCTTCCCATTTACGGGCAAGCGTAATATGCGGTGCAAACGGACGAGCGTCTAACGAAAACCTAAGCGCACGGCACGCCTCATATATGTCGTGACGAAGCAACCATAACGTTTCTTCTCGCTCAATTCCTTGCCATAAAATACGCGGAGAAGACGATGTTCCGAACGTCCCTATCGCTTTTAACGTTAAGGAAAACGGCAAATAGTTGTTGCAAATAGCCGCCATTTTCTCCTTCACCGCCTGCAATTGTTTGTCAGAAACCGCGCCTAAAAAAGCGAGCGTAAGGTGGTAATCGTCTTTGTGCACCCACGTGCGAAATGGAAAGCGCGGCGCTACTCTCTCACACCAATTGGCAATCTCCCGCTTAATTTCATCAGTAATTGGAACTGCAAGAAAATAATGAGTTTGCTTCATGTCTGTTCCTCCAGCCATTATGTCCTATTGTATGCGTTTTTCCGCTGTATCATCATTAGCGCCAATAAAATCGCTAATCCACCGAACGTTAAGAGGCTGAAAAATAAGTATACTGTGCCGATGTGGCTATGTTCTAAAATATAACCTCCGATAAACGTACAAAACCAGCTCCCGACACCGTTGCCAACTGCAGAATAAAGCGAAACAGCCGTGACGCGCACCTCGGTCGGAGAAATGTCGCGAACATATTGCAATGCAGCTGGAATAAACAATCCGACGGAAAACCCTTGCGCTACCGTTGTCGCATAAACAAGCCAAAGCGACGGCTCAAAATAGTAAAACAACCAGCGAAAAGCAGAAATCGTTGCCGCAAACGCTAAAATCGGAAGCATTCCGTAGCGACGGAGCAAACGATCTGCCACTCGCATAAACGGCGCTTCACTCCCTGCCGCTAGCAAAAAGGCAAGCCCAACACCGGTCAACGTTCCGCCAATTTCTTTGACAAAAACGCCAAAATAAAAATTGTTTGCATAAATCGGACCAAACACGAGAAACGTCACAACTAAAAATAAGACAAATGCAGGAATATGAAATAGCTGCTTTATCCCTTGTTTCATTTTCACCCGCATCGGTTGGCTTTCCCGCGGTAACTTCCATGCAAGCGTTGCAGAAAAGAATAAAATGAAGGCAAATACAGAAAAAATGATCGAAAGCGAAAACGTTTCTGACAGCCAACCGCCAACGAGTACAGATACGGCAAATCCAATCGCTCCCCACAATCGAATAGAACCGTAGTTCCCTTTTGTTTTTTGCACATAGCTTAATGTAATGCTATCCGACAGCGGAACGACCGCACTTTGCATAAACGCCAGTAACGCAGCAGCAACCACAATCCATGTATATTGCTCCATAGACGCATAAAATAATCCTGCAAGTGCGGTGCCGATAAGCGAAACAACCAATACCGGCACAGGCTGTCTCGTATAATCGCTAATCATCCCCCAAAGCGGCTGAACAAAAATCATGACAATGGGACTAATTGACATAACCGTACCAATTTGCGTTCCAGACAGACCTACTTCATTTTTTAAATATACCGACAGAAGCGGGAAAAGTGAACCGAAGCCAAAAAACGTAAAAAAGTAAAAGAGCGGAAAAATTGTGTTTAGCGGTGTTGCACCGCGGCGTATGATCATTTCCATATCCCCACGTCCTTTCAGAAAAAACACCGCCCGGCATCGAGCGGTTAGTTTTATTGTAACATATTTTGGAAAGTTTTTCACTTAGCAAGTTCATAAATGGCTTGCGCATAAATCGCAGTCGCCTTTAATAAATCGTCGATGATAATATATTCGTCTTTTTGATGGGCAACGTCCGGTCTTCCTGGAAATAGTGGACCAAACGCGACACCGGCTTGTAAGGAACGGGCGTATGTTCCGCCGCCAATCGAAAGCAACTCGGCGCGTTCGCCTGTCTGTTCTTCATAGACGCGTTTTAATGTTTGAATGAGCGGATGGTTTTGATCGACATGGTGCGGTTTAGAATAGCTAAACTGCTTCATCGAAAACCCGTATTGCGCGGCAACCATTTCTATCGTCTGCTTCGTATCCTCTACATCCTTTGTGACAGGGACACGTAAATTAATGCCGATCGTCCCACCGTTTTCTTTTGTATAGGACATAATGCCAACATTGACGGTAAGGTCACCGGTAATGTCATCACGATACGCAATACGGATGTTTTTTCCGCGCGAATCGCCATAGAAACGGTCTAGTAGTTGAACAAATGACCGAGCATTTCCGTTTAGCGGAAATGTGGCTAAAAAGTGCGCTGCATACAACCCAGCATTTTTCCCATGCTCCGGCTCCATCGCATGAGCAGAAACTCCTTCGAGCTGAAGAGTGAGCATATCTTCTCGAACAACCGCTTTTCCGTTCATATTGTTTTCCGCTAAAAAGCGTTGAAATTGCTGCTCGACTTCTATCAACCGGTCATGCGCCCCACCCAATATCACTTCCGCTGCATCTGGCACCATATTATATCGACGGCCGGAATGAAACGACTGCAGCATGAGTTCTCCATTGTCGTCTTCACCGTTTCTTGTTTGTTGTAAAGTCAGATCGGCAATCCCTTTCTCCGCATAAATAATTGGAAAATCGGCATCTGGCGCAAAGCCCATTGTTGGCATTTCTTCTTTCGCAAAATAATGGTCGACACAGCGCCAGTCGCTTTCTTCGTCGGTGCCGATAATCATTCGTACTCGTTTCCTTAGCGACAAACCGAGCTCTTTGACGATTTTCATCGCGTAAAACGCCGCCATCGTTGGTCCCTTATCATCAATCGCTCCGCGCGCATATATGTTTCCGTCACGAATTTCCGCAGCAAACGGATCGCTCGTCCACCCATCTCCTGGAGGAACGACATCGACATGGCATAAAATACCGAGCAATTCTTCTCCGCTTCCCATTTCAATATGTCCTGCAAAACCGTCAACGTTTTTGACGATAAACCCTTCTTCTTGTCCTTTTTTTAATAAAAATTGTAACGCATCATCAATTCCTTTGCCAAATGGCGCTTTTTCGGTTGCACTCGTTTCATCGAGCACACTTGGAATTTGCAACAATTGTCTTGTATCGCGAAGCAACGCTTCTTTTCGTTTCATCACTTCTTCCATCCAATGGATTGTCATCCAGCACCCTCCTTCTCGACATTTCTCCCTTGCCAACGTACCATAGAAAGCAGAAAAAAGTCAAAAAGGAATCATTCGTTTCGAATATTACAACGATATTAAAAATGTTGAAATATTTCGTAAATCTAAGCGAAAATGTAGCATTTTCCCTCCCTTTTCGTGTAAAATAGTAGTAAAACAAAATAGCAAAATAATCTCTCATCTTAGAAGCAGCGCTGATGTTATGCCATGCGAATTACGTAAGGATAGGGAGTGGTCTTTTGAAACCTTCTACTCATCGGATGCTAACACGGATTAAGTCTGTTTACATGTTTATCAGCGAAAGAGGCACCGTGACAACGCAAGAACTCGTTGATGAATTTGGCATCACTCCACGGACGATTCAGCGTGATTTGAACGTGTTAGCATATAATGACCTGGTTTGCAGCCCAAGCAAAGGCAAATGGATGGTAACCAACAAGAAGGTGAGAATGTCCTCTTAAAAGGTCATGAGAGAAAGGTGAGAGGTTATAAAACAAACGGTTAGCCTCAACATACCAAAAAACCATCGATATAGAAAAGGAACCTTAGAAAAGGTTCCCTTTTTTTGCGTCAGACGGTGCGTATTGTTTTAACTGCTCTATTTCGTCCTCTGTTAATTCCCGATATTCCCCTAACGCAAGCGTCGGATCAAGCGGCAGCGGCCCCATTTGTATTCGCTTCAAATACACTACTCGCTTTCCAACCGCTTGAAACATTCGTTTCACTTGATGGAATTTCCCTTCTGTAATCGTCACCTCTACCTCCGAACGAAGACCAGCTGACAAAATCACAAGCTCGGCCGGCTTTGTTTCATACCCATCATCGAGAACAACGCCGCGACGAAACGCTTCTATATCTGCTTTTGTCACTTCCCCATCAATAATCGCAAAATACGTTTTTGGCACATGCTTTTTCGGAGACAACAATTGATGGGCAAGCTGTCCATCGTTTGTTAATAACAACAAGCCTTCCGTATCTTTATCAAGCCGTCCGACAGGAAATGGGGCGAATCGTTGATCGTCCTCTTCTAACAAGTCAACGACCGTTTCTTCAAAATCATCTTCCGTTGCTGAAATGACGCCAGGCGGTTTATTCATCATTAAATAAATAAATGGTTTATATTCCACCTCTTCCCCCCATACCGTCACCGTTTGCTCTGAAGGGTTGACTTGCGTTTTCGGGTCTTTGACGATACTATCGTCCACTTTCACCACGCCTGATTTCAATAGTTTTTTTACTTCTTTGCGCGTTCCATATCCCATATTCGCGAGCATTTTATCAATTCGCAAACACAATCCCTCCCTTATGAAAATTTTGCAAGTTAGGCATTTACCTAGTCCGCTTTTTCCTTTGTGACATACAATGCTTAAGAAAAAAACGAAAGGAGATTTGCCCATGTACGATTATCGTCCACAACAACCGAGCGGTGCATATCCAGGATATCCAGGCGGTACGCCAGGAGGATATCCCGGAGGATACCCTGGCTATCCAGGAAACATTGAACAACGACTAAACCAAATCGAGCGAACACTTGAACGGCAAGGAGAGCGCATCAATCGCCTCAACCGCCGATTACAGCGCGTCGAGCGGCAGCTTGGCATTCCGTTTTCCACAGACGGGTTGTAATCTTTAAAAGAAGGCTGGTTTATGATACCGCCTTCTTTTTTCGTTGCAAAAAAGTGAATCGCTCGCCAAATAATAATGCGAGTAACCCAATTCGCTCGCTCATCACCCAATACACGCCTGCACCAAAAATAGCGCAAATAGTCACAATCACAATCGATTCCATTCGTCCTCCATCGTAATGAACCAACCATTCGCATATGTGCAGTACAATCGTGACAACGACCGACATAACCGCCGTAAAAATTCCGATTAACATCGTGCGGCGAATAACAAGTTTATAACGATAGTTAGTGTATTTTTTAATAATCCATAAATTCAATGTAACCGATACGAAATATCCAAACGTCGTTGCTAATACCGCACCTATTGTCGCAAATTGCGTAATGAAAAATGTATTAAGTAAAAGCTTCACCAATAAACCAAGCGTTAAACTAACAACCGTAAAGCGCTGCTGATTAATTCCTTGCAACACCGCTGCCGTCACGGAAAACAGCGCAAATAAAATCGCCGTTGGCGCATACCAGCGCAACACTTCTCCTCCGAGCGAATCGTAGCTGTAAAACGCCGCATACACTGGCTCCGCTAAAACAGCCATCCCGACGACGGCCGGTACCGTTAAAAATAGGACAACTTGAAATGTTTGGTTTAAATATTTGCGCAACGATTTTCGGTCGTTCGCCACATACGCTTTTGTAATCGTTGGAATAAGCGTCAACCCAAATGACGTCGCCAGCGTTACAGGGATGATCACAAGTTTTTGTGCCCAAACGTTAAAAATAGAATACGCTTCTTCTGAAATTTTTGCTAAACCAATCTCTGTCATCGCTCGATTGAACGTAAACTGGTCGATGAGCTGATAGAGCGGTGTTGCTAATCCAACAAAGACGAACGGTGCCGCATACATAATTAATTCTTTGTACATATCTTTTAATGGAGGATGAAGCTGTCCGCGATCTTTTGTAAGCAATTGTGCTAAATACTCTTTTCGTTTCCACCAATACCAAACTAATACGGCAAGACCTCCTAACGCGCCGACAAACGCAGCAAACGTCGCCAAACTAACCGCCGTCACAAGCGAACCGTGAAGCACGCGTAAGACAATATAGCAGCTGGCAAGTAAAAAAACGATACGAATGAGTTGTTCGATTACTTGTGACGCTGCCGTCGGCCCCATCGATTCATGCCCTTGGAAAAACCCACGAATTAAACTCATCACTGGCACAATAATTAACGCAAAACTTACGGCGCGAATGACGGTGACGACATCAGCCACCGAGTTTCCTTTGATTTGTTCATCAATAACAAACGGCGCAAGCCACGGGGCAATCATATAAAGAATGGCGCAAGCGGCAAGACCAGTCATCGTCATTAATACAAGCCCCGAGCGGAACAACCGGTAACCGGTGCGATATTCTCCTAACGCATTATATTTCGAGACAAATTTTGAAACAGCTAGCGGCACCCCAGCTGTTGCAAGGCTAATAAAAATTTGATACGGTACATATCCATACGAATAAAGCGCTCCCCCTTGTTTTCCGACAAGCGGGTAAAATGGGATGACATACACAAGCCCGAGAATGCGTGATAGCAGTACTCCAGCGGTCAATATAAACGTCCCGCGCAACAATTTTGATGACATAATATCCCTTCCCTAAAAGCGACTTTTCATAACTTCTGTATTTTATCACATTCACGAGAAAGTCGAGAAATTTTCTTCTCTTGACTATAATAGAGAAAGAAAGGTTGGTGGAGCAAGTGTATGATGTCATTGTCATCGGTGGCGGACCGTCTGGCTTAATGGCAGCGATTGCCGCCGCAGAACAAAACGCGAGCGTTCTACTCATTGATAAAGGAGACAAGCTTGGTCGAAAGCTTGCGATTTCTGGTGGAGGACGCTGCAATGTAACGAATCGGTTGCCGATTGAGGAAATCATTCGGCACATCCCTGGAAACGGCCGCTTTTTATATAGTGCGTTTTCCGTCTTTAACAACGAAGACATTATCCAGTTTTTTGAGCGGCTTGGGGTGGCGCTCAAAGAAGAAGACCACGGGCGAATGTTTCCTGTGACAGACGATGCTCAATCGGTTGTACGCGCATTGATTCATGAATTGGAGCGGCTCGGGGTGCACATTCGCCTTAACAGCCCTGTTGCCGATGTCGAATATAAAGACGGGAAAACGATCGGAATAACGTTAAAAACAGGAGAATTTATCGCTGCAACAAGCGTCGTAATTGCTGTCGGCGGAAAATCCGTCCCTCACACCGGCTCAACCGGTGATGGCTACGTGTGGGCGGAAAAAGCTGGGCATACGGTGACCGAATTGTTTCCAACCGAAGTGCCGATTACCTCGCATGAACCGTTTATTCAAGCGCGGACGCTACAAGGTCTTTCGCTGCGGGATGTGGCGTTAAGCGTGCTGAACCAAAAAGGGAAGATAGTCGTCACCCATCGCATGGACATGATTTTCACCCATTTTGGCATCTCTGGTCCAGCTGCATTACGTTGCAGTCAATTTGTCGTGAAAGAATTGAAAAAATCCGAGGCGGTGACGATGAGCATCGATGCGCTTCCTGACGAAAATAGCGAAGCGCTATTTCAGCGCCTCCTCCATCTGATAAAAGAAGAGCCGAAAAAAGCGGTGAAAAACGTCTTAAAAGGGTTGCTTCCAGAACGCTATTTATTATTTTTGCTTGAGCAAAACGGCATTGACCCACAAATGCCAGCGAGTACGCTTTCGCATGAAAAACTGCGCGCATTCGTAGCGAGCTGCAAGCAGTTTACGTTTCTTGTCCACGGCACATTGCCGCTCGAAAAAGCGTTCGTTACCGGCGGAGGCGTGTCGGTAAAAGAAATTCATCCGAAAGAAATGGCGTCAAAGCTGATGGAAGGTCTTTATTTTTGCGGGGAGATTTTAGACATCCACGGCTACACAGGCGGATATAACATTACCGCTGCCCTCGTCACTGGTCGTCTTGCTGGAATGAATGCAGCAAAATATGCACACAGAGCCTAGTCCTTTTTGGCTAGGCTCGATACACGACCATCGCCGAGAAGCAATAGATTTGCTCCCCTTCTGATTCCATTAATGCGACATCGTATTTTATATCGATGAGCTGTCCTTCTTTCAATCCCGCTAAAAACTTATTGACGGACGCTTCTAAATCTTTTTCATGCTCTTCATCGAACACTTTCACTTTATACATTCTCCTCCCCCCTCGCAAATATAGTTCTTTCTTTACGGCAAAAATCCTTTCTACATAAGAAAAGCGCAAAGCGCCCGCCTATCGGCGAAGATCGCACAAGCCCCACCAAGGAGGCTTCGCCGCCGCAGCGTGGGGCGGAGCGACTCGAGCCGATGGCGCTTGGAGCTAGACAGCGCTCCACCTAATGGTAAGATTTTATACTTTCTTACCTTTCAAAAAAACACAAAGCTGTAAAAGCTTTGTGTCATTTTTGGACGATTTCTCCGTCCCATGCAAGCATGCCGCCGGTCATGTTGCATACGTTATAGCCTAGCTCTTGCAAATAGTAACAAACGTTTCCGCTACGTGCGCCGGAACGACAAATAAAAATGTATTCTTCGTCTTTTTTGAATTCGTCTAAACGGTTCGGAATGTCTCCCATTCGAATATGCTTTGCGCCGGGGATCATCCCTTGGGCAACCTCTTCATCTTCGCGCACATCTACTAAATTTAGGCGCTCTCCTCTTTCTAGCTTTTGTTTAAGCTCTTCGGCTGTAATTTCTTTAATTTCTTCCATGACACAGTCCCCTTTCTTTTCTCAATATTGTCCCCCGCCTAACGGGAAGCGGGGGACTACACTCACTCGATATTAATTGGCGACAATATTTACTAATTTTCCTGGAACAGCGATCACTTTACGTACGGTCTTTCCTTCGATTTGTTCTTTAATTTTTTCGTCTTCCATCGCAATTTGCTCAAGCTGCTCTTTAGAAGCATCTGCCGGTACGTTCAATTTCGCGCGCACTTTTCCGTTTACTTGCACAACGATTTCGACTTCGTCCTCGACTAACTTCGCTTCGTCATACGCCGGCCACGCTTCGTATGCAATCGAGTTCGTGTGGCCTAGCTTTTCCCATAACTCCTCTGCGATATGTGGGCAAACCGGGGACAACAGCTTCACGAACCCTTCCATATACGCTTTTGGCAATACGGTTGCTTTATACGCTTCGTTGATAAATACCATTAGCTGCGAAATAGCGGTGTTAAAACGAATGGCTTCATAGTCCTCGGTTACTTTTTTCACCGTTTGATGATAAATTCGTTCTAATGTATCTGCTTCTGAATCATCGACGATTTTTGGATTCAATTCGCCGTTTTCTTCAACGAACAAGCGCCAAACGCGGTCTAAGAAGCGGCGGGCACCGTCCAACCCTTTGGTCGACCATGCGATCGACGCTTCAAGCGGTCCCATAAACATTTCATATAGACGCAATGTATCCGCGCCGTGGCTTTCGATGATATCGTCTGGATTAACAACGTTTCCTTTTGATTTGCTCATTTTCTCGTTGTTTTCCCCAAGAATCATCCCTTGGTTAAATAATTTTTGGAACGGCTCTTTCGTCGGCACAACGCCGATGTCATATAAAAATTTGTGCCAGAAACGCGCATATAACAAGTGCAATACAGCATGCTCCGCACCGCCGATATAAATGTCAACTGGAAGCCACTTTTTCAATTTTTCCGGATCAGCTAACTGTTCAGGATTGTGCGGGTCGATATAGCGTAAGTAATACCAGCAACTTCCCGCCCATTGCGGCATCGTATTCGTTTCGCGGCGCCCTTTTTTACCTGTTTTCGGGTCCACAACGTTCACCCATTCTTCAATGTTCGCTAGCGGCGATTCGCCTGTTCCGGACGGTTTAATTTCATCTGTTTTTGGAAGCACAAGCGGTAATTCTTCTTCCGGTACGGGCGTCATCGTCCCATCTTCCCAATGGATGATCGGAATCGGCTCCCCCCAATAGCGCTGGCGGCTAAATAGCCAATCGCGAAGGCGATATGACACTTTCTTCTCGCCTTTGCCGTTTGCCTCCAACCATTCGACCATTCTTTTTATCGCTTCTTCTTTATTCAAGCCGTTTAAGAAATCAGAGTTAATATGTTCCCCATCGCCCGTATACGGCTCTTTCGCCACATCGCCGCCAGCAACGACTTCTTTGATTGGTAAATGGAATTTTTTTGCAAATTCATAGTCGCGTTCATCGTGTGCTGGCACTGCCATAATCGCCCCTGTGCCATAGCTCATGAGCACATAATCGGCAATCCAAATTGGCAATTTTTCGCCGTTGGCTGGATTGATTGCATACGCGCCCGTAAATACCCCTGTTTTTTCTTTCGCTAAATCGGTGCGCTCAAGATCGCTTTTACTTTGAATTTGTTGTAAATATGCTTCCACCGCTTCTTTTTGCTCTGGCGTCGTAATTTTTTCGACGAGCGGATGTTCGGGAGCAAGCACTGCATAAGTCGCACCAAATAACGTGTCTGGACGTGTCGTAAAGACGGTGAACGTTTCATCATGGCCGTCAATGGCAAAATGAACGTGTGCTCCTTCCGAACGGCCAATCCAGTTGCGCTGCATTTCTTTAATGCTTTCAGGCCAATCGAGTTCTTCTAAGTCTTCCAACAAACGGTCGGCATATGCAGTAATCCGAAGCATCCATTGTTTCATCGGCTTGCGAATGACTGGATGTCCGCCGCGTTCGCTTTTCCCGTCAATGACTTCTTCATTCGCCAAAACCGTTCCTAACGCCGGGCACCAGTTGACTGGCACTTCATCCATATACGCTAAGCCTTTTTCGTATAGCTTTAAGAAAATCCATTGTGTCCATTTGTAATAATTTGGATCAGTCGTATTGACTTCCCGATCCCAATCGTAAGAAAAGCCAAGCGATTTAATTTGGCGACGGAAGTTGTTAATATTTTTTTCGGTAAACTCAGCTGGGTCGTTCCCGGTATCAAGTGCATATTGCTCTGCCGGCAAGCCGAACGCATCCCATCCCATCGGGTGAAGGACATTATAGCCTTGCATGCGCTTCATACGCGCTAAAATATCGGTCGCTGTATATCCTTCTGGGTGTCCAACATGAAGACCAGCGCCGGACGGATATGGAAACATATCCAAAGCATAAAATTTTCGCTTTCCTTCCTCTTCCGTCGTCTTAAACGTTTTGTTCTCTTCCCAATATTTCTGCCATTTTTTCTCAATCTCACGATGATTGAAGCTCATGTCATATCCTCCCATCTTTCTCTGTCTATGGTCAAAGTGTGAACAAAAAAGAAAATAAAAAAACCCTCGTCCTTCATCAAAAGGGACGAGAGGTCGAATTTCCCGCGGTACCACCCTCATTAGCGCACAAAAAACGCTCACTCGACTCCTTAACGCAGATTCACGGCGCATGCTACTTCATTCGCACACGCAACTCCAAGGCGAGTTCGTAAACAAACTTCGGTTGACTCGCACCAGCCGTCAACTCTCTGCGCACCGTTTGTTCACTACTACTCCTTTTCACGGTCATTTGGCAATATTTTATTATAATCATTATTTTAAGAAATTTATCACTTCGTTGCAAGTGTCATCCAAATAATTTCGTACACTATTATACGAAACACGTCTTTCGTTCGCTACTTTTCGCTTCCTCTCCGTTCGGTTTTTCTTGGCATTGGAAAAAGCACCCGGATTGTCTCCGAGTGCTTCGTTTATTGCTCAGGATGGTATTCTGCTTTCGCTTCCTGTCCTTTTTTCGCGTTCCGTTGTTTCACTTCTTTTACCGGATCGTCGAAACTTTTCAAATGCAACGTTTTTTGTTCTGGATTATTTTGTTTGGAACGTTTTTTCATGGCTGTCTCCTTTAATGGTCTAATAAAATCATGTCGTTTTGCAATTGCTCAAGCTGTAAGCGCATCCGATGCAACTGTTCGCGCTGCTGGGCGTTACAACTCAACGCCAAATGGGCTAAATCATTTACTGCCTGCTCAAGCATTTGTTGCGCGTTCATGTATTCTATGTCATTGTCATGTTCTTGCCGCTGTGCCTCGTTATATTGCTCTTTCGCAAACCGAATGACATCTTCACAATGCTGTAAAAACTCATCTACTGATTGCCGCGTCGCCATCGTCTTCCCTCCACCTAAAAAGTTGTCCATTTTTAATGTGCGCACTTCTCTTTCTCGTTATGACGCTAATGATTGGAAATTGTCGATTTTTCGGCTGAATCATGCTACAATGCTAAAATGACAACTATCAGTAAATACAAGGTGATGACGATGAATCCTTTTCCATATACCAATGACAATAAGCGATACCATACGTGGAACTATCATTTGCGGCAAACGTTCGGCCATAAAGTGTTTAAAGTCGCCCTCGACGGCGGCTTTGATTGCCCGAATCGCGACGGTACGGTCGCATACGGTGGCTGTACATTTTGCAGTGCGGCTGGCTCTGGCGACTTTGCCGGCAACCGCGCCGATGACTTAGTGACCCAATTTCAAGACATTAAAGAAAAAATGCACGCCAAATGGAAAGATGGAAAATATTTAGCATATTTCCAAGCGTTCACGAACACCCATGCCCCTGTCGATGTGTTGCGTGAAAAATACGAAACCGTCTTACAATTAGACGGCGTCGTCGGGTTGTCGATTGCGACACGTCCTGACTGCTTGCCGGACGATGTCGTTGACTATTTGGCGGAACTAAACGAGCGCACATATTTATGGGTCGAGCTTGGCTTGCAAACGGTTCACGAACGAACAGCGCTCCTCATTAACCACGCGCATGATTTCGCCTGCTACGTCGAAGGGGTGCAAAAACTTCGCAAACACGGCATTCGTGTTTGTTCCCATATTATTAATGGATTGCCGCTTGAGGACTATGACATGATGATGGAAACTGCCAAAACGGTCGCCAACTTAGACGTGCAAGGCATTAAAATTCATTTGCTTCACTTATTAAAAGGGACACCGATGGTAAAACAATATGAAAAAGGAATGCTAACGTTTTTATCGTTTGAGGAATACGTTCAACTCGTTTGCGACCAACTCGAAATTTTACCGCCGGAAATGGTCGTCCATCGAATTACTGGCGACGGTCCGATTGACTTAATGATCGGTCCAATGTGGAGCGTCAATAAATGGGAAGTATTAAATGCCATTGATGCCGAACTCGAACGACGCAATAGCTACCAAGGAAAATATTATAAAAAAGAGGCGATTTCCCGATGAAGCTTGCCCGTATTTTGCCGTTTGCTCGCTCGCTGCTTGACCTTGCTGTCCAACCCGGAGACGTCGCAGTCGATGCTACAGTCGGCAACGGACACGATACGCTTTATTTAGCTGAACGCGTCGGGAAAACAGGACGCGTTTTCGGCTTCGATATTCAAGCACAAGCGATTGAAAATACGGTTGCCCGTCTAAAAGAACATCAAGCGCTGGAACAAGTGACATTATTTCAAAAAAGCCATGATGAATTGTGCGACGCAATTCCGACCGACTATCATGGACGCATTACCGGCGCCATTTTCAATCTCGGGTACTTACCAGGCGGAAACAAGCAAATTGTCACGAAACCCGATTCAACGATTCGTGCAGTAGAACAATTACTTCACATCATGGCACCGGAAGGAATTATCGTACTCGTCATTTACCACGGCCATCCAGAAGGAGCCATCGAGCGCGATGCGTTGCTTTCCTATGTCGAAACGATTGACCAGCAGCGCGCACACGTACTGCGTTATCAGTTTATCAACCAAATCAACCATCCGCCATTTATTATTGCGATTGAAAAACGACAATAGGCTGCCTCCAACGAAAGGCAGCCTTCTTTGTTCAACGCCAAAAAGATCGTTTACGCCCATTTTTGCCATGTGCGATATAGGCGACCGTTCCAGTAAAAAAAGCGAGAAATAGGACCACCCACACGAAGCAACTGTTTTGCTAGCTGACGTATGTTCGAATGCGCCCGGGCTTTTTCATCTGATAAATACAACCCTAATAGCCCGCGATGAATCAACCGATGAAATGCCCCGTGCGGCAACTCTGAAAGACACCGCTCTGCTTCCTCCATAAAGTGACATAGCCGTTCCAATAACACGACATCGTTTGGATAATAAAAACAAAAATTTAAATCGCCGCCAAGCCGGTCTTCTTCTTGGTCAATAAAATAGTCAAGCAAAATATGCAAGCCTTGAATGTACGGAAAATAGCCATCACGAACGCGGTATGCTAACTCTTTCGAAAACGATTCATTGAACGCATATGCCACTAAACAAAAGATACCGAGCGTCGAACCCGAACATGCAGAAAACTCGTACCATTCCATTGGCGGGAGGTTGTTTTTATGCTGCGCAAACCATTGTGTCAACCGCGGAATGCGTTCTTCTTGTTTCACATGTTTATGTACTTGCAAATCGCAATAATATCCCGCCAGTTCTTTTAAAAGCGGCGCAATCGTGTCATAATGAACGACTTTTTTCAATACATCTTGGCACGTATAGACAAGTTCATGTAAATAGCCGCCATCGTTTTGTTCGCTTCGATACCGGTAATAATTCGTCGGAACAGCATCGACACATAACGCATCGGGCATCGAATCATGAAGGGCGCGAAAGTCTAACGGATCTAGCGATGTGCTTCGGTCGCATAAATTATCAAGATAATCGCTAATCGTTTGATAGGCGACAATAAACCGGATGCATTCTTCTCGATTCGCTTCTGCTAGTAACGCCAAAATCGCGCCGCCTTCGCAATGAAATGTTTTTGTATTCATGCTTGCGAGCGCTTGTTTGCGCAATTCCGGATCAGGAATGTTCTCCGCTTTTTTTCGCCAAAACGCCAATTCACGATGGACGATTGGAAACACATCGCGATAGACGTTTTTCATTAATGAAACAGGATGCGTCGGAATACTCAACAACCTCACCTCAACTATGTTCTCCGAAGCATTAGCTGTGTGTCAAAAAATGTTTTCGCGTACAAAAACACATCCTCACGCTCCGGCTCATTAAAAATTTCATGATACAGCGAATCCCATTCTTTATATACTTTTTCTGAAATTGGTAGATCGTCAAACCATTGTTTGACAGCGGTCTTGTCCACAATTTTATCGTCGCCTCCCTGCATAAGCAACAGCGGAACATCGGGAAATTTGTCAATATTGCGTCGAGCGAGCTTCATCGCTTTTACTAGCTCACGATACCAACGGACAGATACTCTTGTCACATAAAGCGAATCATTTTTGTCCATTTCGCGCACTTCTTCATTTCGCGTCGCCAGCTCCACCGACAGTCCAGAGTCAAACAACATCGCAGGCGCAACATAATTCAACATTTTCGACAAAGCATCAAGCCCTTTGGACGGATAGGTGACAAGCCCTAAACATGGCGACGATAAAAGAACGCCACTTATTGGGAGATGCTTTTCTTGCAGCGTCCGAATGACGACAAGCCCGCCCATGCTATGACCAAGAAGGAAAATCGGCAAATGAAACGCTTTTGCGGCTTCGACCCACTCCGCCATTTCGTTTATATACTCATCAAACGACTGAATATGCCCTCGCTTTCTTCGCGTCGTCGTCCCTTGACCTGGCAAATCCCCCATAACGACATGAAACCCGCTCAAGCGAAACATTTCGATTAGCCACTTGTATCGGCCATGATGCTCTGCCGCCCCGTGAACAATTACGACAACTCCTTTCGGCTCTGTCGCTTCCCATTTCCACATAAAAATCCCTCGCTTTCGTTTACGAATGAAAAAAAAGTTTGTACACTTATAATACATACTGAAAAAGGAAGGAAGAAAGCAATGATTTACCCATATAAAGACAAATATCCAAAAATCGCGCAATCGGCGTTTATTGCTGACTATGTAACCATTACTGGCGATGTAACAATCGGCGAGGAAACAAGTATTTGGTTTAATACTGTCATTCGCGGCGATGTCGCACCGACAATCATCGGCAACCGTGTCAATATTCAAGATAACTCAGTTTTGCATCAAAGTCCAAACAATCCGCTCATTATCGAAGACGATGTAACCGTCGGGCATCAAGTCATTTTGCATAGCGCCATCATCCGCAAAAACGCATTAATTGGCATGGGTGCTATCATCCTTGATGGAGCAGAAATTGGAGAAGGGGCGTTTATCGGTGCTGGAAGCCTCGTCCCACAAGGCAAAAAAATTCCGCCGCGCACACTCGCGTTCGGACGCCCTGCCAAAGTCGTTCGTGAATTAACAGAAGACGATGAACGCGAAATGGCACGCATTCGCCGTGAATATGTGGAAAAAGGGCAATATTACAAATCGCTCCAACATAACAACTAACGGGGTTTCCACATATTTTTCACCGTTTTTTCATTGCTTATATGTTATGATAGGAGAAGAAATTCATAAACTAGGGAGTTAGCTATATGTACGTACTTTTCCTATTATTAACAATCCTAATAGTCGTTAGTGTCGTATATTGGCTAAAATCGCTCTGGAAAACTGCCACTGTTTTCTTTTGCATAGCAGTGTTAGCCGTTCCGTTACTATGGCAGCAACAAATCCAACAAGCAATCGAACAATGGAAACAGTCCGATTATATAAAAAAGACCGTACCGTTACGTCGAATCGTTGCTTCGTTGGAAGAAAATGAGATTAAGCCGTTTGTGTTGCTTGACGTCCCGCTCATTCAACAACTGCCAGAATTGCCGCGTGGCTGTGAAGTAACGAGCCTTGCGATGCTTCTGCAAGACGCAGGTGTACAAGTCGATAAAACGACGCTTGCCAAACAAATAAAAAAAGACCCGACCCCTTTTCAGCGCCGCAACGGCAAAGTATATTTCGGTAATCCACATAACGGATTTGTTGGCGACATGTATTCGCTCACGACCCCTGGGCTTGGCGTATATCATGAGCCGATTGAGGAACTAGCGAAGCAATATTTGCCAAATCGAATCGTTAATCTCACCGGTAGCGATTTTTCTGAGCTGCAAAAATATTTATCGCAAGGCGCTCCCGTTTTAGTTATTACAAACAGTACGTTTCGAGCGCTTCCGGAATCTGCGTTTCGCGAATGGGATACCCCGAATGGTCCCATTAAAATTACGTATTACGAACATTCTGTTGTCATTACCGGCTATGACCAAGACTACATTTATTTCAATGATCCGCTTTCCGACCAAAAAAATAAAAAAGCACCGAAAGACGACTTTTTAGCCGCTTGGGTGCAAATGGGGAAACAAGCCATTACGTATCAGCCGAAATAAACCTCTCCCATCTACCGTGATGGGGAGGCTTTTCGGTTGTTAAATCGATACGGGTTGCTTGTCTCTTTTTTCATGCGCAAAATCATATTTTTTTTCGATATACACTTGATGCCAAACCATAAAGGCAAGCACTGTCCAAATTTTTCGGCTATGGTCAGCTTTATTCGCACAATGCTCTTCTAATAAGCGATAGAGCACATCTTTTCGGAACAAGTGATCCGTATCGCTTTCTTTGATGATTGTCTTCGCCCAATCGTACATTTCGTTTTTTAGCCAATGGCGAATTGGAACTGGGAATCCTAGTTTTTTACGATGCAAGACATGATCAGGAACAATTCCTTCCGCCGCTTTCCGTAAAATATATTTGGTCGTATTGTTTGCTGTTTTCCATTCCGGTGCGATTTTGGCAGCGACAGCAAATACTTCTTTATCTAAAAACGGCACGCGCAATTCAAGCGAATGTGCCATCGTCATTTTGTCTGCCTTCAATAAAATATCACCGCGTAGCCACGTATGAATGTCGACATATTGCATTCGGTTCACTGGTGGATAATTTGTTGTTTGTTCATAAAGCGGACGGGTCACTGTCGTATAATCTAGCCCATCGCGATAGCTTTTTAACAACTCTTGTTTTTCCGCTTCGCTAAACATTTTCGCGTTGCCGATATACCGTTCTTCCATCGGCGTTAAGCCGCGCTCAATAAAGCTTTTTCCTTTCACTCCATCCGGGAGCAGGCGGGCAATGACGCGCAGCGCGGATTTTGCTGCATTCGGCATCCGTTCAAACACTTCTAGCGACTGCGGTTCACGATAAATGTTGTAGCCGCCAAACAACTCATCTGCTCCTTCCCCGGACAATACAACTGTTACGTGCTTTCTCGCCTCTCGTGCAACGAAATAAAGCGGCACAGCGGCCGGATCGGCAAGCGGGTCGTCCATATGCCACATAATTTTTGGCAGTTCGTCCATATATTCTTGCGGGGAGATAACGTAGCTAATATTTTCTACTCCTAGTTTTGCCGCCGTTTCTTTTGCTACATCGATTTCACTAAACCCTTCCCGTTCAAAGCCGACCGAAAATGTTTTAATATTTGGATGAAAGTGTTTTGCAATCGATGCGATAAGCGATGAATCGATGCCACCAGACAAAAACGACCCGACCGGGACGTCGCTTCGCATATGCACTTTCACCGAGTCAAACAACACATCGCGAATTTCTTTTACTAGTTCCTCTTCTGTTTGCACAATCGGGTGAAACGTTGCTTTCCAGTATGGATGAATCGTTAACGGCTCCCCGATTTTCTTTTGCATATAATGACCAGGCTCTAGCTTCCGAATATCCGCTGACATCGTGAACGGCTCAGGAACATATTGGAACGTTAAATAATGTTGCAATGCATCGTAATGAAGGGAATCATGCCCAAGCGCATGCAAAATGCTCTTTTTCTCCGACGCAAAAAACGTACGTCCGTTTTGTTCAAAATAGAAAAACGGTTTAATACCAAACGGGTCGCGCGCGGCAAAAATCGTCTTTTCTTCTTTATCCCAAATGACAAAAGCAAACATGCCGCGCAGCTTTTCAACCGCTTTTTCTTTCGCATGGCTATAAAGAGCGATAATCACTTCTGTATCCGAATGAGTGGAAAATGTATACCCTTGTTCCAATAGTTCTTCGCGCAATTCGACGTAGTTATAAATTTCCCCATTAAAAATAATCCAATATCGCTCGTTTTCATAAGAAAGCGGCTGATGCCCCGCTTCTAAATCAATAATGCTGAGCCGTCGAAAGCCGAAATGGACGTAGTCATCAAAAAAATACCCGTCATCATCCGGCCCACGATGGGTAATGATATCATTCATCTCTGTAAACGTTTGTTTCCATTGTTCATCCATTGTTTTCGGTTCATCATAAATACATCCAATAAACCCGCACATGACGTTGTCACCTACTTTTTTTGTGTTTCAACTTAAGAATTATACCACATCTTTAGACAAACGATTACATTTAGTTTAGCCAGAAGCAGTTAACAATTAGTCGAATATAAGAAAGATTTCGTTTCAGGAAAAGAGAAAGAGAGCTACGATTCGTAACTCTCTTTCCGTTTTTACTTCGCTAACGCAAGTGCTTGCTCTTTTAACGCTTCTGCTTTATCTGTACGCTCCCACGGAAGGTCGATGTCTGTGCGTCCAAAGTGACCGTAAGCAGCTGTTTGTTTGTAAATCGGACGGCGCAAGTCTAGCATTTTAATGATGCCTGCTGGGCGAAGGTCGAAGTTGTTGCGGACAACTTCAATTAAAATGTCTTCAGATACTTTGCCTGTGCCAAACGTGTCAATCGAAATCGATACTGGCTTTGCAACACCGATCGCATACGCTAGTTGCACTTCGCATTTATCCGCCAGACCAGCAGCAACGATGTTTTTCGCCACATAACGAGCCGCGTATGCCGCCGAACGGTCTACTTTTGTCGGGTCTTTTCCAGAGAACGCACCGCCGCCGTGACGAGCGTATCCGCCGTATGTGTCGACGATAATTTTGCGGCCTGTTAATCCCGCGTCCCCTTGTGGACCACCGATGACGAAGCGGCCTGTTGGGTTGATGAAGTATTTCGTATTTTCGTCAATTAACTCTGCTGGAACGACCGGTTGAATGACATGCTCTTTAATGTTGCGCACAATTTGGTCTTGTGTAATTTCTGGGTGATGCTGCGTTGAAACGACAATGGTGTCGATGCGAACCGGTTTGCCGTTCTCATCGTACTCGACCGTTACTTGTGTTTTTCCGTCTGGACGCAAGTACGGCAAAATGTCTTCTTTGCGAACTTCCGCTAAGCGGCGCGCTAATTTGTGTGCCAATGAAATCGGTAGCGGCATGAGTTCTTTCGTTTCATTGCAAGCAAAGCCAAACATTAACCCTTGGTCGCCTGCGCCAATTGCTTCGATTTCTTCGTCAGTCATCTGACCTTCGCGCGCCTCCAACGCTTTATCTACGCCCATGGCAATGTCTGGCGATTGCTCATCAATCGAAGTCAACACCGCGCACGTATCCGCGTCAAATCCAAACTTCGCCCGCGTATAGCCGATTTCGCGAACCGTCTCACGAACAATTTTCGGAATATCCACGTACGTCGATGTCGTAATTTCTCCACTCACTAATACTAAGCCAGTTGTTACGCTCGTTTCGCATGCGACGCGCGCATTTGGGTCTTTCGCTAAAATCGCGTCTAAAATCGCGTCAGAAATTTGGTCACAAATTTTGTCCGGATGGCCTTCTGTTACAGATTCCGAAGTAAATAAACGGCGTTTTGCTGACATTCGTCAATTTCCTCCTCTTTTCTGTTCATCATGGAGCGTGTCTTGTGCCCCTTTTAAAAATTGATACGGCACTCATTTTCCCACGTCTATCAACGAAAAAACCTTTCCTTCAACTGCGAGGAAAGGTGATTGCATTCTTATCGAGCCTTTCACTCTTATCGTTCAAGGGCGTTGCCTTGCCACAGGTTAGCACCATTTCACATGTACAATTGTTGTGACGGTTGCTGGGTTTCATCGGGCCTGTCCCTCCACCAACTCGGGATAAGAGTAACCGTTCAATATGTTATCATAGCTTAAATAATAAAAAAAAGTCAACCTCGTTTCAAATTTTTTTTGCGGATTGCCGTAGAAAAAAACGCCATGAAAAGTTTGCAACAAAATAGACAAAAATAAAAACAAAAATTACATGAAATAGTATGGACTAATTATTCGAATGTGTTATACTATTTTCAAGGGTATAAATTAACAAAAAAAAGGTAGGTATTGTATATGAGCATTGTTGACGTCACGAATAAATTGGCGGTATTGCTACACCAATCGAATGTGCAAGAAAACTTGTCCGTTCCTCAATTAGTGGAAAAAGTTCTTGCCCGCAAAGAAGGCATGTTGACGCTGACAGGTGCCGTCGCAACAACAACCGGAAAATATACAGGACGTTCCCCAAAAGATAAGTACATTGTTGAAGAAGCTTCCACAAAAGATAAAATCGATTGGGGTTCCGTTAACCAGCCAATTGCGGAAGAAGTATTCGAGAAATTATACAATAAAGTGCTTGACTATTTAATGGCAAAAGACGAAATTTTCGTCTTTAAAGGATTTGCTGGCGCTGATCCGAAATCTCGCTTGCCAATTCAAGTCATTAACGAGTTTGCATGGCACAACTTGTTTGCCCATCAATTATTTATTCGTCCGACAGAAGAAGAATTGGCAGAACATCAAGCACAATTTACTGTCATTTCTGCACCGAATTTTAAAGCAGATCCTGCGGTAGACGGAACGAAATCGGAAACGTTTATTATTATTTCGTTTGAACGCCGCGTTGTCTTAATCGGTGGGACGGAATACGCAGGCGAAATTAAAAAATCGATTTTCTCGGTCATGAACTATCTCCTTCCAGAGCAAAATATTTTGTCGATGCATTGTTCGGCCAACGTCGGTCAAGAAGGCGATGTTGCACTCTTCTTTGGGCTTTCTGGCACAGGAAAAACGACGCTTTCTGCCGACCCGAAACGTCGCTTAATCGGCGATGACGAGCACGGTTGGTCGAATAGCGGCGTGTTTAATATTGAAGGCGGCTGCTATGCGAAATGCATTAACTTGTCACGCGAAAAAGAGCCACAAATTTTTGATGCCATTCGGTTCGGGGCAGTGCTAGAAAACGTCGTTGTCGATGAGCATACGCGCATTCCGAACTATGACGATGGCACGCTCACAGAAAATACACGCGCCGCTTATCCAATTGAAGCAATCGACAACATCGTTGTTCCAAGCGTTGCTGGCCATCCAACGACCATTATTTTCTTAACGGCGGACGCATTCGGAGTATTACCACCAATCAGCAAATTAACGAGAGAGCAAGCGATGTACCACTTCTTAAGCGGCTATACGAGCAAATTGGCCGGCACAGAGCGCGGCATCACTTCGCCACAAGCGACGTTCTCGACGTGCTTCGGTGCGCCGTTCTTGCCATTGCCAGCCACACGCTATGCAGAAATGCTTGGAAGAAAAATCGATGAACACAATGTGCAAGTGTTTTTAGTGAACACCGGCTGGACGGGCGGCGAATACGGCGTCGGCAGCCGCATGAAGCTGCAATATACGCGCGCGATGGTGCAAGCAGCGCTTGAAGGCGAACTAAACAATGTCGAAACAATCAAAGACCCGATTTTCGGTTTAGAAATTCCCGCACACGTCCCAGGCGTACCGGACGAAGTGTTGCAACCGAAAAACACATGGGCTAATCAAGAAGCGTACGAACAAAAAGCAAAAGAACTCGCAGCGAAATTCCGCGAAAACTTTAAAAAATTCACAAACATCGATCCGAACATCGAAAAACTCGGCGGACCGATTGTTTAAAGAAAAAACGGGATGTCTTCCAAAGGAAGATGTCCCGTTTTTTAGTTAATCGAATGTAGCGAAATGAGTTCATACGTGACAATCGTTCGGTTGTTTGCCAATTCAATTTTTTTCACGACCGCTTGCCCGCTCGTTTCACTTTGTAGCGTCCGCTTCACTTCAAGCGGGATATCGATCGGATAAATGCGGTACCCTTCTTTTTCAAGCAAAAACAAATTATCTTTCACCCGCTGCTCTTTCCCTTTGGTCACAATCATCGTTTGAAACTCTAACGGCATGCCCATCATCTTCACCCTTTCCCAATTCTTACCCTTTTATCGTATCATAAATCATGCGTCTGTTTCATCTCCCTCTACTCACCACGCTAACTGTTTTAGGCATTCACACATTTTTTCCCCGAGCATACGATAAGGTAAATTCATGAAAAGGAGGTAGGAACGGATGAGAAAATGGCTACGTATCGCTACGATGTCATTATTCGCCATGCTGTTAGTCATTCCGATTGCCTGCACGAAACAAGAACCAACGAAAACTGTTCGCGTGGCGGAAGTGACGCGCTCCATTTTCTATGCACCACAATACGTTGCCCTCGCCAAAGGATTTTTTAAAGACGAAGGGCTTAACGTCGAGTTAACGACGACATGGGGCGGAGATAAAACGATGACAACCCTTCTTTCCGGAGGCGCTGACATCGCCTTAGTCGGTTCAGAAACAACGATTTACGTCTATAGCCAAGGAACGAGCGATCCGGTCATTAACTTTGCCCATGCAAGGCAAACTTTTTAACAGGTTAGTAACAACTTGACTCGTCTACTTTTCTTAACGAGATGATACCGCAAAAACAACGAAAAAACAAGGCGGATCGCTCCGCCTTCTTTAACCAAAATAAGCGATAAGTAAAACGAT
Source organism: Anoxybacteroides voinovskiense (assembly GCF_014196205.1). Taxonomy (GTDB): domain Bacteria; phylum Bacillota; class Bacilli; order Bacillales; family Anoxybacillaceae; genus Anoxybacteroides; species Anoxybacteroides voinovskiense. The sequence goes on from NZ_JACIDE010000010.1 coordinate 73,395, forward strand.
AACAAAACACACCAGTGCCACCACATCGCTCGGCTTCATCTTTTCTTCAATGCGATACGTTCCATACGTACCATCCACCTTCACCAGCTTTATTTCTCGTGGCGGTTCATCTTCATATGTGACGTCATCCAAGTCTAATAACAATTCCCCCTGTTTCCCGAAACTGTATAGGTCGATGTCGTTCGGAAGAAATCTCCCCCTCTCGTCGCGCAGGCGGTTCGACACGTCGATTCGTGGCCGATGCGTGTTGTTGTAGTTGTGTTCCTGCAACATGCTCAGAAGCAACCGAAGTTTCTCTTCTTCGTGTGGCGTTAGCATTGACGTCCTCACCTCCTCTTCTGTTTTCTGGGCATTGTTCCAGCCATAATTCGTGGTCTGTCATCGTCCAACTAGGGCAGGGGAGAGGGACGTCTTTTTTCTGATATTGCCTCAACATCATTTGAAATTCTTTTGTGTGCGCTGCGGTGAAAAGAGCTGCTCGAATAATTTGATTGCGGTCTAAAGTTGTTGCTCGAAACACAGCATCGACATAATCGCGAAAAACAGGCGCGTATCGGACAGTCGGACGATACACGCTCATTTTGCTGACGTCACCGACGCTGTTCCGTTTACAATAGCTTCAAGCATCTTTCTCCCCTCTGACGTCAAATAGACGTCTTTCATTTGTAATAGTTGTTGAGCTAATTCTTTTGTCATTCGCCATTTCCCCTTTCAGTATTTTGACGTCTGGGCGACGTCTTTGGTACATGTTATGAACAGTTAAACGGTGATATACCTAAAAATTAAATTTTAATTTAATTTTTATTAAATTAATGTATTAGAGGAATTGAAGTAATGTTGAAGAAATAAGGTCATATTAACTTTCGGGAGGGAGAAACCATTAAAGGTGTTTTTCGCAACAGAATAAAATACTGGATAAAGGATAAAGGATTGATTCAAAAACGCGTGGCCGAGAAAATGGGGGTATCGGAACAAACTTTCCATAAATGGTGTAAGAACATTACACAGCCAAGCCTAGAGGAAGCTTATTTGCTTTCACGTATAATTGGTGTGTCATTAGAGGATCTTTGCGAAGTCGTTTATGAGGAAACAAAAAAAGAGCCTGCTCATGGGGAGTAGGTTTTTCTTCAACAAAATAAAACCCGATCACCATGATCGGGTTTTGTATCAATGGTCAAGCATCCTAATGGACGCCCTCGTTGGAACGGAGCACTTACAGTACTCTTACTACTAAGTAGCGATTCCACGAGCCAGACAGTCGTATAAAACGCTGTAACCATATGATACAAATTTTTAAACAAATTGCAAAGGAATTTTGTTTCTTTTTGTCGAAAAGTATCCTGTCAGGTAAAAAACGAGAGGGGGAAGTCTAATAAAACAGAATCTTTCGTTGAGTGTAGAAGAATATATAAATGGCAGGTTAACAGAACAAATTAACTGGTATGACAAAAAGAGCATGCAGGCAAAAAAGCGTTACATGATTTTTCAGACTATCGAGATTATTTCCGCTTCCTTAATTCCAATAGTGAATGGCTTGGTAACTGAATCCGCACAGATCAGAATTATTATTTCAATACTCGGTTCGATAGTCGTAATCTGCGGTTCGTTAGCAAGATTAGGAAAGTTTCATGAAAATTGGCTTCATTATCGTCAAACGTGCGAACTTCTCAAACATGAAAAATACTTATTTCTTACATCTACCACACCATATGAAGAACAATCATTTCAACTCTTAGTAGAAAGAGTGGAAAGTATTATTTCGTCCGAAAATGTAAATTGGTCTCAGCTCGCGACTGAAAAAAGAGAAGAAATGATCAGTCGGTGACTGGTTCGTAGGTTTTTTCAAAAATCTCAGGTTTACAAGGATATTGTTCGCCATGAATACCTGTAATTATCCAATCGCCGGGATTTGCTTTTAAAATGCCTTCCATTGTAGGAATGGTCATCTCAACTTTGGTTTGATAAGCTTCTACAATAACCGGTTTTTTGCGAAATTTTCTTTTTTCCATAGGTAAAACCTCCATTTTTCCGCTTGTAATATTATTATATCATACATAAAGGAGATGTTCTTTATGAAGACTTATAACATTTTTATCAGTCATGCTTGGAAGTACAGCGAACATTATCATAAAGTTGTGCAGTGGCTTAATGAAGCTCAAGATGAAGGGCAATTTAAATGGAAGAATTATTCTGTTCCTGAACATGACCCTCTAATTGATCCAAACACTACGTATGGAAAAAAGAAATTAAAAGAAGAGCTTGAGGGTCAAATAAAACCAACCTCCATTGTCATCATACTATCTGGTATGTATGCTGCATATAGTGAATGGATTGATTTTGAAATCGACACAGCTGTCTCATGTGAAAAATATATTATCGGCGTCAAACCTTGGGGACAGGAAAGAATACCGAAAAAAGTGTCAGACAACGCAGACGTTATGGTTGGATGGAATAAAAACCCTATTGTTAATGCTGTTCTGGAAAGCAATAAAGGAGAATAAACTGTCAAATATTATCCCTTACCTTATCCCATCATTCCGATCTGTCGATTTACTATCAAGATAGACAAGGAAACTACTAAAGTAAAGTAGCCCGCTCTGATTCATCACAGAGACGGGCTTTTTATATTTAAAGAAAGTTACTTCACGCGCAATTTTTGCCCGACGCGAATTAGATTCGGGTTGCTAATCCCATTCAATTTCTGCAACGCATCTACTGTTGTATTGTGTTTTTTGGCGATGCCAGAAAGCGTGTCTCCTTTTTGGACAACATATACATCCCCAGCGCTCATTTTCAACTTCACACGCTTTTTAAAGTTTTCAAATGCTTGTCCATTTTTGACCCACGGCGCAGGGCAGTTTTTGTGCGTGATGTCGTAGTGCCGTACAATGTCTTTGATTGGGTCTAATTTAAACTTCTTACACAGCTCCACGAATACATCTTCTGTGCGAGCGATTGTGTCAGGATGGAATGTGCCATCTTTCTCCACGCACATTTCCACACCGATAGACAAGAAGTTTGCATTTGGCTTCAGCTCTGGAACACCCCGATACGTGCCGTCATTGGCATGGTACGCCACTTCATCAAGAGGAATGATGTTGAGTGCTTCGTTTTTATCAACGAAAATGTGCGCTGAGGCGTATCGTTGTGCCTGGATGATGGTGCGATCAAAATACGTGACATGATTGGCTGCCGATGCGCCTGGATTTGCCGTCCAATGCAAAACGAGTTTTTTCACGTCTTTCAGTTTTAACCCCGGACGCGAATACTTGTTTACTCGGATAAACTTTTCTGTCCATACACTCATTGTTTGTCATCTCCATATCCTTTATTTTCTGTTGTCGGGTCGTTGATAATCCCCAACGTAACAAAGAACGTTAAAACAGCATTGACGATGGTGTTATATTTTCCTGCATCTATCTGAACGCCGAATGTCTGCAAGACTAGAAGAATAAAAGATGCCAAGCTAATCCAAAGACCGTAATTTCGTAAACGTTTTTTTAGATTCATATGTTGCCACCCCCTTTCATCGCCGCGAAAAGAATGGCCACGATGCCGCCGACCACCGAAACGATGATTGCGTTTGTGATCGTACGTCGTAGCCATTTTGTGTCATCCTTAATTGCTCGGATATCTTCACGCATATCTTTGATGTTTGACTCCGCGACCGCCAAGCGTGTTTTTACATCCACCATGTCTGCCTCCAGTTTCTGAATGCGTTCTTCCATCGACTCACGACCTTTCCACAAAAATAAAAGCACACTCTCGTGTGAAAGTGTGCTTGTTGCGCATAATCGTCCTATTACGCCACAAAATCTTCACCTGTAATCAATTTATACTCTTCTAATGTGATAACTCCCCATGAAGCCGCTTCATGCACATCATCTTTTGTTAGATACCCCATTTGGTAAAAGATTTTATAAAAATCGAACATATCACATACCACCTTTCCATTTCGTGATTTCGATGTTTAATGCAGAAACTGTTTTTGTGAGTTGCGCAATCACAGCGTCTTTTTTCTTGTTTTCGAGCGCTAATTGCGCTAGTGTTAACGCTATACTTTTCTCCGTCATTTCAGATTGTTGTCGTTCTTGTTCAACAATCTCCAAATCTTTAATTCTAATACTCTTCACTGTTTATCGCCTCCTCATTCGAATGAGAAACCAAACCCATCAACAATGATTTGGTCTGTTGCTGTTCCTTTCAGTATCTCGAATTGTATGTTAATTCCCCAATTCGCAGCTGTTTTTGTTGTATTTGTAAACGAATAAGATTGACGGTTAATGAACGCTGTTGTGATGTCCTCCCATGTCGGCGAGGTGTCAAATCCGTTATTACACACTTTTACAGATAGCGTTGCCCCTGTTGGAACAGTAACTACACCACTAACAACAATCTTCTTTGACGCAACAGATGTTTGAATCGGATTTTTTAATGTAAATTTAATACGGTCATCTGTCTTGGTGAATGTATATGTCCTTGTTGCCGTACCGCCTTTTCCGTCGTCAACAGTAATTGTGATTGTATGCGAGCCAAGCGATAAGCTCGACCATACACCACTCAAATCGAATGTATATGTTTGATTTCGCACCGCGTTGCTAATCGTTCGAATCGTTGTCGCATCAACTTTTTCTGTGACCGTGAGCGTGTCGCTTGTATCTGTGTCGTTGACAGTATAGTCAATCGTAAAAGGCGCAGCTTTATTCCCGAGATTCGCGTCTGCGCCAGAAATCACAGGGGCAGAATTCAGAACTTCAAGGACGGGGCGCCAACCAATGTACGTGTAGCGAGAGCCAGACGAATAGTAGTCCCAGAAACGAGCCGAGATGTACCCGCGAATCGCACGGGAGGCGCTGTTTCCTGTATAGGTCTCCTGCACCCATGAATAAACGCCCATCCAATTCCATTTTTGATTATGTGACCCGTTCTTATCTGTACTGTTTAGCGTTGAATCTAAATCTGATGCGGTTGGGGTAGGTAATCCGCTCAATCCCGCTTCGTTTACAATCCATCTATCCCACTCGTTTGACGTGGGTGAACCGCCACTATAAGCATCTGTACCGCTGCGATAATTTGACCCGCCTGTCAACAATCGCAGTTTATATTGTTGTCCGTCAATCGTTACCGTTTTTCCTGTAACCAATTGCTGTGCGTTTAAGTCATCCCAACTGATATTGACGAGCATGACACGGTCGCAGACGAGATATTTTTTACCACCGTCATTCACTTCAATCCATTGCATTTCATAGTTTATTTCCGTGTTTCGAATCTCTAATGTAGCGCCCGCGCTATAATTCTGTATATTCCCTACACCAGCACCTGTATAAGGTTCTGCGTCGTTTCGCCACGGGTTTGTCGGACGAGGAATCCTTGTACCGCCCATATACAGCGTGCCAAGTTTAATCACATCTCCATTCGCCAAACTTCATCTCTCCTTCCACTTTTATATACGGATATGGAGCGAATATTTTCTTTGCTAGGTTGTAAGAATTACTATGGCGTGCATGACCAAGCCAGCTATCAACAGCTTGTTTCACTTCTTTCTCCGTCAGCAATCCTTCCTTTAACTTGCGATCCATCGCTTTTATCCGTCGTTTCATTGCCCGTTTTGATTGATCGCGTACTTTTCGATGAGTTGTCCATATTTTAAAACCGTACGCATTTACACCTTGTTTTAGAGGAAATATCTGTGTTTTCTTCTCGTTTTCTTTTAAGTTCAATTTTGTTCGTAAAAACCAAATCATTCGCTCTTTTAACAATTTCGCATCTTCTCTCGTTGGTACTATTGCTATACAATCATCCATATAGCGCACGTAATATTTGATACCTAAATAACGCTTCACGTATTGGTCGAGTTCATTAAGGTAGATATTCGCAAAGTCTTGACTGGTAACATTCCCAAGAGGGATGCCAACTTTTCCTTCTGGACTACTGTCAATAATCGTATCAAGAAGCCATAATGTGCGTTCGCAAGCTATTTTCTTGCGTAAGATTCGTTTCAATATTTCGCGGTCAATTGTATAGAAAAACTTTGAAATATCCACTTTCACAATCCAACCGCCACCAAAATTGCGTTCAGCCATCCTCATATATCGTTGGACAGCTTCAACCGCTCGGTGTGTTCCTCGCCCCTCAAGACAAGCATAAGAATCTTTAGTGAATACGCCTTTGTATACATCTTTAATCACGTTATGCACAGCAAACTGAACAATCTTATCTCGAATATGTGGGGCGCTGACTAAACGTTCTTTTGGTTCATACACTTTGAATCGAATATAATCACCGACTCGATACACCCCTGTTTTTAATTCTTTCCATAGATTAAACAAATTCACATCTTCGACCATCGAAAACAAAATAGCATCTCTCTTGAATTTTCGAGAACCTTTTGTGGTCTGTTTATAAGCAAAAAGAAGATTATTAAAATCAACAATCTTCTCGTACAAACGATCGTATCTTTTCACCATATCGGCTGCCTCCTTTTACGCTAGGCGATATGGCTATTCATGTGTTTACGCTCTTCGAGCGAAGGATTACAGCTCCCTTGAAGTTTCAAAGCCTGTTAGAAAAGCCGTAGCTGTTCTAATCGAAAATACTAACAAGACGGGGCGCCAACCAATGTTCGTGTTGCGATTGCCAGACGAATGGTAGTCCGAGTAACGAGCCGAGTAGTACCCGCGAATCGCACGGTAGGCGCCCAAACAGCCGCAACCCTAGTGATTACTATTATGTTAAGTTCTCATCCATCCGCCAAGCAATTTGCCGAGTTCAAAAATTTTCGTTTGGAAATATAAATGTTTCTTCTGCGAAAGATATTTCTGCTTCTTAGCGACACTAAACAAAACAAGAAGAAGTTTTATATATGCATCCACTTCTTCTTGGTACAATCGTCTTTTCGATTTTACGTTGTTCGCAAGCATTATATATTTTAAAAGGGAGTAGAATGCTTGTTTAATTTCTTGACACAAAGCAAACTTCTCCGCTTTTGGGAAGTTTTTTAAAACGGGATAGACTTCGTGCAGTAATACTTCTGCCTTTTTATATAAAATTAAATCTGTTGCTGATTGGCTCAATTAAAGCACCAACCTTTTATTTGCGCTGTCATAAATTCCGTTCATCAAGTTAATATCATTTAAGTTTGTAAATGTTTCAATGAAAATATTGGCGGTGACACCGTTTAATGTTGCTCCTTTTAACGTTTCAAGCTCAACCGCCATGTCTATGATATTGAGATTGATGTTTGTGAATTTTGTCGCAGTTTCCGCCGAATGCGCAACAACTGCATCATTCACTTGTTTCACCGCATTTGCTGTTGCGGCTTGTGTCGTCGATGTGCTTGTCAGTGTGTCGTTGAGTTGGACAATACCAGCTTGTGTTGTGCTTGCAGACGGCAGCGACTGTTGCGGCAACTGTTCCGACAGAATTTTCCCATCTGGTCCTAGGATAGCGACTTTCCCATCAATTTTGTCCCAGTTGTCATTCAGCATTGTCTGTATATTAAACGTGTCATTTGCGTCTGCAATAGGGTCTTTCTTGTACAATCCTAATCGAGGTGTGTTACTCGCCAATATTATGCACCTCCTGCAAATTTATCGAGCGTTGTCGCTTCCAATTGCGAAAGCGTCATTACGTTATGAACATCTTTTATTAGCAAATAAGAAAACTCGAAGTCTATCGCCAAATGAGCCGGAATAATTTCACGCAAAGCGTTTTGAATGTCGGCTAAATTCGGCGGAACTCCGAGTTTGCTAACGAATTTAATTTTTACGGTGTAAAGCGAAGGTTGTTCAGTTACTTCGACTTCGCCGTTGTACCATGACTCTGCGACGTTTTTAATGAGAGCGACTGTTACTGTTCCGATGCCGCGTAACTTTGACTTGATCACGCTACGACGTTGTTCAATCGGCTTACTTTCATCGACAGGGATACCGCAAATGCGCTCCCAATTTGCAAGTCCCCATGTGGCTGTGTCAACATAGAACTGTTCCAAAACTTCATCTATTGTAGCACTCAATTGTTCAACTTCTTCGTTCTCTGTCCCTATTAAGGTTTGAAATTCTCGTATATCTTGATAGTAATTAGGGAGATATTGAAATAGATTAGACACTTATTGATACCCTCCCACGAACAGGAACCTCCTCATCTTGCAACGCGACATTAGCCGTGCCCCCATTCACAGTCAGTCCATTGTAATCAATGACACCTGGCGTGTTCAGTAAGAGTGTTCCGATTTTTGCGTAGCTGACATATGTCATTGAAAAAGCAATCTCTTTGAAATATTCATCCAACGATACCGCAAATGCGTCTTGCACGTTTTGCAACGTATATCCTGACGCAAGAATCACATTCGCTGAAACGCTGATTGGTTTACCCGTTGCCGAAACAACTGTCACCGTTGCTCCGATTGGTCGCATTTGTTCGATATATTCTTGTACTTGTGTAACTAAATCATTTGTAGCTGGTCGCATATCCGTATTGACGATGGTGACTTTGACCGTGCCTGAACCATTCCAAAGAGGTGTCACTTTTGCCGCACCTACGCCTGCGACCTCGGTTGCCCATTGTTTATAGTCCGCCGCATTTCCGCTCGTTCCTGGCTCCCGTACCTTTTGCAAAAATCGTTTCCGCAGTGACTCGTCGCTCTCCTCGTCTTCGCCAGGAAACAACACATCTGCCAACGTTGCTGTCCCTAGTCCCTCGATCGGTTCAATCGGCAATAAATTCCCGAATTCCTGATTTCCCGCACTTCCTGGTGTTTCAGCCTGCATGCGAAATTGGCCGTCCGTGATTTTTTCGATCGCTACATAGACCATATCGTTTAGTCTAAATCGGCTTCCGATTGGAATATTAAACGGTACATCGTTTCCATCCGTAAATATTCCTTTTCGCACAGCAGGTGTTGCTTGCTTTCTGTATACACCAAAGTCCGCGGCACGCTTATCTAAATATTCGCCCGTTGATGTTTCTCCGAACGCAAGGCGCAAAACGATATCTAACTCGTCGTACATTTGTGCCAATTCGATTGCAGCTGGCGCTAAAGCATCATAAATAATCGACCCTTCTCGTTTGTCTATATCATCCGGTATACGATCCAGCATACGGCGTAAAATCGTCTCGAACGTCTGATTTTCAAACAACACCGTTCACCTCTTTCGGCAGTTCTATTTTTCCATAAACGGTGTAGCACACGATTTTCGCAACGGCTGAATCCCCAGAAAATTGCACCGTCACGTCTACATCTGTTACTCGCTCATCCTGCAATACAGCTTCCTTAATTCGTCGCGGCAATTCTGCTTGAACGAATAGTCTTTCTTTTCCAATCAAGTTTTCAAAGCCGTAATTATCGCTATAAATCAAATATTTAAAACGATCGGTGCTCAGCATTTTAAAAATGGATTGCTTAATCGCTTCTACTCCATCAACCATTCCACTGCATTGGCCATTTTCAAAATCAAGGCGATACGTTTTTGACGGAATCGCCGATGGTTCCACCACTTCTGCTTCTTCAATTGTGATGTTTTCAGAAGGAAGTACCATCATTTCACCACCTTGTCTAAAACAACAAATTGTTGTCCGCCTTGGACGCGGAGCAAAATGACTTTATCTGCGCGTTTCAAATTAGCTTGGGTTACACGCTCTGTAATAACCAAAAACTCTTCGGTCAGCTTCAACTTCTGATGTATTTGAACCTCAAGGGGGCTTTCAGATACGACCGTGCCAAACAACACATGAACGGGATTCGTCGCTTCTACAGCCTTTACGGCAACCGTTTTAATTAAATCTATTAAACTCATATCAAATCACCTTCAAATCAAGCTGCATCGTATGCACGCCACCTTCCCAGTTATGCGTGCATTCATCGACAAGGAAATATTGTTTAATGCCGATTTTTTCAATGTACACAAACACAAAGCATCCGGCACGCACTTTCCAATGACCAAGGCAATTAAGTTTCAATGATTTCGTTTCCCGATTTCGTAACTTAATCAGCTTGTCCAACAAATCTTTAATTTGCGCTGCCGTCATCTTTTCATCGACTTTGCGAAACTCTTGCAACCGTCCCCATTTAGCAATGTTCGCGCTGTCTTGGGCGATATAGACCTCGCGTTTGCCGGTTTTTTTATTGTCTTGCACAATCTTGACGCGATTATACGTTTCTTCGTCGATTGATTTTTTGTACTCAAAATCAAAAAGCAGACTCTCTTCCCCAATGTAGAAGTCGTCTGCTGAAATAGCCATGTTATTGATATTTCGCAATTCTAATTTTCCGAAATTATCGAACAGCACATAGTTTCTGTTCGTCGCAATTAGCGTTGAATCTAAAAACTTCGCTACCACATCGAGCGCTTTTTTGTTGTCCTCGACCATCGCCGGCACTTTGTATCCTGTATCTTCAAATGTTCCGATTTTTAATCCTGCATCGGCAGCAATTTTCTTTATGCCAGCTGTCGCTGTTGTCGAAGAAAATACAAATGTGTCGTTATACATAAGATATCGCAATTGGTCATATGCTTTTACACTAAATTCACTACTTGTGTTAAAACCTGTTTCGAACACATATCCGTAAAAAAAATTGTATTCCCCGTCTGTTACACGAATAATAGCGCCACTATTGACTGGGAATTTTGTTGGTTGTTCAATGATTAATTTTGCGTCCAACGTTCCAGCTTTTCCAATTCGGCTAGTTTTCCACTGCACGCTCGAAACAGGCATATCCCACACCGTTCCATCCCGATTATCAATCAATACTTCCATCATTTCACCCAATCTGTAGGAATTTTTAATACCAAACCGATTGGTAATTTCCGCAACTGACTATCCTTAATCCCGTTCAGCTTTTGTAACTCTGGATATCGGTTGCCATTGCCTGTATAAAGCTTGGCTACTTTCCAAAGGTTGTCGCCTGCTTTTAGCGTGTATGTCGTCGGCTTTGGCTTCGTATTAGGACGGGTTGGTGCGTTTTTTTTCAAGACTTGAACAGCCGATGACGTTTGTTTTTTAACCACTTGCATTTTCTTTGGAGCGAATGGCACGTATGTTTTTAATTCCAGTGAAAAACTGACGTCTTCACTACCAAACGATTCGTCGTATTCAAATCGCTCAATCGTGACTAATTCATTGATTGTAAAAGAGCCGTTGACATAGATATATCGAATCGGTTGTTTATTTCGCATCCATTTTTCTAACAAGTCAATGTAGTATTTCGGTTCTTTAAAAACCGCACCAGAATAATGAGTAGGTTGCGCAGGAAAAAAGGATTCGAGAGAGAAGCCCGACAACTTTTTATCTTTCGGCACGTTTACACGCCCAAGCTTTGCAATTGTAAACTCCTCTCCGTCTCCTTCTGTTTTTACGTTCACCTTTTCAGGATTCACAGGAAGCCGAAACATTTCTTGGTCATTTTCGTGAAAATAAATGGCTCGTTCCATCACGCATACGCTCCTTCCGCCGAACGGGCGATTTCGTTTACCATACTTTCTTCAAAACGACGAACGAGTTGATCCACATCGACGTTATTTCGAATGTCCCCCGTCTTTACTTGTACAGTCGGCGTTAACGTGACGAAGTTTTGAATAGACTTAATCGTTGCTAACTCTTTGAAAACTTGCAAATCTTCCTCCGCGATGTTAATTTCGTCGTCAATTTTCCCGATTTTATCGAGCTTACCGCCTGTCGGGTTCTTATCCTCTTTTCCACTCGCTAGAGGGTTTTTCATGCCTGGGCTATTTGCAATTTGGTTGCCTAATGATTGTTTAAACGGGTTTTCCATTTTCGTATTAGGCGCTAAACTTTTTGCTTTTTCCAATATCCCAGAAAGCTTTTCAGACATGTTTTTAGTAAATTTCATTCCTGCCGCATTTCCTGCCGCGAACGCTTGTGGGACATTCAACATTTTCATCCTAGGAATATTGACCATAAATTCGCTGCTTGTTGGCGGTTTTAGATTCGCCACAAAGTTTTTAAGCCCGTTGGATATACTACCTACCGAACCAGCACTCAGCTTACCAATCGCGCTAATGTTTACCCCCGGTATCATGTTTAAAGCTTTGATTAAACCGTTGACCGCGCCAATGGCGATATTTGCTCCTTTCACAAAAACACGCGCAAGAAAACTCGCAGCCGTGTCAAATGAACCAGTAAGCGCAGTCATATTGTCTACGACCATTTTTACCATATCGTAAAATAGCTTTTTCACCGCATATACAGGGTCAAAAAAGACGTTCATAATAAATTCAGCAACCATCGCAAACGCATTCCAAATATTCGCGACGATATTCCAAATGAACGCTCCTAAACTTGCGAATAAACCTGTAATGAATCCAACTACTGTAGCTGTTTGGTCTGCCCAATTTACTGTCGCATAAATTACTAAGGCAAGTAACGCAATAATTCCTAGTAACACCCATGTAGCTGGCGAACTAAGCATAGCTGCATCATATACCCATTTTGCGGCTGCTGCCATGAGGGTGGCTGTTCGCACTATCAACCATTTCGCCGCAACGCCAAGCAAAATCGTGCCAATCCCAGCTAAAACAGAACCAATCACCGTTAAAATCGGCGCAATCCACGACCAGTTTTCTTCAAAAAACCGACCGACAGCACCGACCATTCGATAAAAGAACTCCAGCGCATCGAAAGCGAGATCAATTCCTTTAATGAACACATTGACAAAAAACATTGCGTGTTCCGCCATTGTTGCGAACGCATCTGAGTTCACAAACTGATTAAAGCGAATGAGTAACGGTTCAAACGCACGGAGCGACCAGTTTTTAAACATGGTCATCGCATCCGCAAACGTCAATGGCATGTTTTTGAATTTCTTTTCAATGTCATCGGCGGCTTTGAACAGGGCAGCTTTAACAATATTGGCCGTGATCTTGCCTTCAGAAGCCAAATTTTTAAGCTCTCCTTTTGGAACCTTCATCATTTTCGCAATTGCATCTAAAAGAAAACCAGCATTATCTGCGATACTATTGTACTCTTCTCCTTGTAATCTGCCTGCTGCCATAGATTGAGTGAGCTGATACATAGCTGATTCACGACCAATTTTTGATATACCATTTGCAGCAAATGCTTTCCCCATTAGTTCAGAAAAACGAATGATTTCATCGGTATTTCCAAACGCATCAGACGCCAACGACCCTAACTTAGCCACAGAGTTCGCCATATCCATATACCCACTTCGGCTACGTTGCGCGGCTTGATATATTTTCTCTTGCAATTGCGCTTGTGTTTGTAAGCCGTCATTGATATTCGCTAGGCGTGCCGATGTAGAAACATAAGCGTCTGAGGCTTGAACAAATGACTGAATTCCGTTTTGAATTCCTTGTAGTGCAGCAAAAGCTGCTGTTGATAATAAAAATGCGCCAAAAAACTCTTTCACAGCACCTGTCGCCCGACCAACAGGAGGAGGCAAGTTGGCGAATTTGGAGCCTAATGGCGCTAAAGAGCTATCCGCCTGTTTGGAAGCCACTATTAATCGCTCTAAATCAGCCGATGCGTTCGTAATCGCTTTACGTGCTTTCGCTAATCCTTTTGTATCTAATTGCGTTGCGCTCGCATCCATCTTTTCCATGACGCGAATGGTTGCATCCATCGCACGAATCATTTTCATGAGTGGTCCTGTCAATTTGTCGTTTAACGCCAACGTCGTTTGAACTCCAGCCATTCGCTCACCCCCTCATTTTGCTTTTTATGCGGTCATGCTCTTCTTTCTCTTTCTTTAGTTCAATCTGAATACTGGCTATGACAAAGGCCTTCTCTCTTCGGTCCATTTCTAAAAACTCACGAGGACGCCAATGAAAACGGTGGAGAGCAATATGCGCATAGAACGCCTCTCCACCTTCCTCGATTAGTTTTTTGCCTCTTCTACCTCTTCATCCATCGTCTTATCAAGCCCCGAAATTTCCGTTACCTTCTCAAGAATTTGGTTGGCTTCGCCTAAAAGGAACATTTCAGCAAACAGCTTGTCCGCACCTAAAACACCATAGGACTCTTGCAGTTCGCGGTCATTTAAATCTGGGTACACAATCGATGCAACACAAATTTCACGATTGTATCTCACCACATCAAAAACACGTTCCATTTTGCCGCCTTTTCCTGGGCGGAACTTGAAACAACGTTCGTTGATTGCATCAGCTTCGCCCGCAGTCAACGGGCGCAATACAAGTGGTTCGTCAAAACGCTCCAGCTTTAGCTCCACATTTTCATATGGTTTGACATTCCCTTTTAAAAACGCCTTAAACTTACTCATGTGGCTCCTCCTTAGTTAATTTTGAATTGATCTAGCAAATCGAAATCATCAAATGTGAACGATACTTCATCTTTTAGAACGTCATCAGAATCGCCGTCCAATTTAGCAATCAACGTGCTATCCGGCACGATATTTTTGATAATCGCCGTCTGTTTACCCGCCGCGCTCGTAATATCTGCATTCACCAACATCGCATCGAAAATCGGCGCTTTCCCTGTCCGTAAATATTCCAATGCCATCGCTCGAATTTCTGGGCGGTGGTAGTAATACGTCATGTTCCCTTTTCCGTTTGCCCCAACGATTTTACTTCCGTTCATACGTGCACCGACACGTTTGACGTCAGCTTTGATATATTCAATCGTGGCGTCAAATTTCACAATTTCCGCGAACTCATATGACTTTCCGTCAATCGTAATATATAACGTCCCTTCTTTCGAAGAAATCGCGTCTTTTGATTCCATTACACGTGGCATATTTATCACCTCCGTTTATTACTTGCACGCAACAATCATGTATAGTTTTTCCATCGCGTCAACGAATTTCAGCCCCATATTCACAAGTACAGCATCTTTTTCATCACCTTGCTCAACCACAACTTCATCTGGATTATATGGCTCTAAAGCCCCGACACGCACAAGAGGATCTAACACGGTTTTCATCACTTCTTTTTTGAACAAATTCCGTCCATCTTCGTTGTTGTTCACTTTTCCGATAAAATATTTAGAGTAGATATACTGCGTATTGTCCGAAACAATGTCCATTTCGCGAATGATTTTGTTTTTACGGAAGTCTTGGTTTTTCGTCGGCGTAAAAGAACGAAATGTGTTAATGTCTTGTTCTACAACAACGGCATCACGATTGAACGTATAAACGATATGGCCATCTTTCAATGCTTGTTCAATTTCTTCATGTGTTTTACGCTCGCAGTCGATTGCTCCCGGATACTCGGCATAGGTTAATGACTTGACGCCAGCGCTCGCATACGCCGCCGCATACCAATACAGTGCTTCTTTTGCTGATAACTGCTCGTTTCCCTCAAGCGTGACGCCATTGAGAACAGATACCACACCTTCATGATCGGCCGCGTTGTAATTGTTAGTGACAAGCGTCACATTTTTCCCATAATTCTCGCGCCATTCTTTTACTTTTAGTGCTAACAACGCCTTCACGGTTGAATCGTCTGTGCCGACAGCTACCACTTTGAAGTCTTGCGTATCCAATCCTGCGGCAAATTCAGCATATGCATCGTTTGTTGCTGTTCCTGTTGTTCCGCCAGTAAGCGTCAACGTTACATCAGAAGTCGGTAACTGGCCATTGAACGAAACAAAAGCGTTCGGCTGCAAGTCGGCAATCGCAGCTACCGTTTGTGTATCGACAACCGCCCCATCAAAGTATGTCTTCACTGTCGCGGTTCCGTCTAAATTTGCTGTAACGACAACCGAAATTTTATTTCCGTCCGCACCCGCATATTTCGCTGTCGCTGTTAATCCTCCGCCCGTCGCTGTTGCTTTTGTTCCTTCGCTGTTCAAATTGTAAACGATCACTTGACTAGTCGCTTTGAATGCTTCCCGAACAGGAACAATTGCACTTAAATCTTTTCCGAACACTTCTTTAAACTTCGTATTCGGCGATACTTTTACAAATTTTCTTGTTTCACCCCAGTCTAGCTTGATCGGAATCACTACGATTGCATTTGAATCAGGCGCCATCGTGTTTAAACTGTTCGTTTCAAAGTTGATATACGCGCCAGGACGAATTTTATTTTGCGTTTTCCATGTTCCACCTGCCATTATTGAACCTCCTTCACTTTCCACTCACTCAACAGCGAGTCTACTTCTTCTTTCGTGTACGTTCTTGATTCATCGAGTAACACTTCAAGCAACAATCGATCTTTTGCGTATTCGGGCGCACGAATGAAGGCCGATTTCCCATATCTCACTTGTTTTTCAGTCTGCTTTGCCAATCCAAACACCTCCCAATGTCTGCATCTTCGTTTCGGTCGTCACCTCTTGCAGACGTGCAGACACATCGAATGTAATCACCAGCACGTCATCCTGTTTCGTTCCTTCTAACCGATGCACATGATATTTGTTGGCGATATATTGAAATTCTGTTTGAAACGTTTCAAACACGTCATCGCATTCAGCATCCACTTCCGTTGATTGTGGGAAATATACAACATTCCACGAGTACGTCCGCCACACTTGCCCTTTAATTTTTCGTTCTTGTTCAGACTGAATCATACGAACGAGAAAAGCAGGAGTTTGAAGCCCCTGCTTGACTTTTTCATCGTATACTTTGATGTTTCCAAAAACTTCTTTCATTTGCTGAATGACGAGCGTTTTAATCTCCAAAGATCCTCCTCATCTCCTTTTCCATCTCCCGTTGCCACATGTTTGGGGCGATTTTTTGCATGTCGTTCATTGTCAATTTCAACATGAACCGGCCTTCCACCCATCCGACGGTCTGTCCAGCCACCACGATACGATGCCCGTTTTCTACAAACGACGCATATTCAGCTTGGTTGTAAATGTGAATATATATTGTATCGCCCTTGCTCATCACATAATACTTCCAATTGTTTCGCAAATTCCCTGTATCAACAGGCGTTAACTTCTTCACTTTCCGAATGGCCAACTGAGCAATGCGTTGGGCTACCTTCATTTGCACTTGATGAGCGATTTTATTCAACTCTACTAATTGCTGTTTCAGTAATCGAACTTCACTAAACTCATAGCCCATTATGCATAACCCTTTCGAACGAGCAATACTTCTTGGTGGGTAATATATACAAACGGTTCTTTTGCTGACTCGTAGCGCACCCCATCGATCACAAACACATCGCCAGCTCGCACGTTAATGTCGCTAGACAAAAAAACTTTCACATCGTACTGAATAGCATTTACATCGTCCTGTGATGCGTTATTGAGCGTCTGCATGCCGACAGAAGAAAGGCGACAAGGCACGTTTTCGTGCTTTGTCACCCATTGCATTCCATCGGCGCCATTCGGCTTCTGATACGCTTCATATCGCTGGATAGTAGCTGCTCGGTCATACAGCCGTTCCACCGCGGATTTGGCTTTGAGAAAGATGTCGCGAACTGACATGCTACCACCTCATTTTACGAAACTTATACAAAGCGCTCTTATAGGAATGAACGATGCTTTCCACTTCTGTTTCTCCTTGGCTCTTTTCATGAGCCGTAAACGTGACTTGCACGTCCCCTTCTTTGATGGATTGAACAGCCGGTTCGGCATCGGGAGCATTTTTTTGCTTCAGACCAATGAAATCGACCACCATGTTCGCATGGACATACCGCAGTTCGTCCGGTATGTCATCGCGATTACAAAACGTTTTGATCACTTGACCTACTTCGTCAATGTATACAGCCAAGCGATCATCTGGTGGTGGATTGTCCAGCTTGGCTTTGACAATATCAAGCACTGTCATCGTTATTCAGCTGCCTTTTCTGTTGCTTTCTTCGTTCCCTTTTTCTCTTCTTCACTCACTTCATATCCTTGCTCTTTAAACCATTGAATCAGCCATTTATTGTCAGTTTCCGCTTGACCATTCACAAACGTAAGCGAAGCGCTCACGCCGTTGTATTTCGGGTTAGGAGCTTTGATAATCGCCATATTGTTAACCCCCTTACGCTACCTTAATGTTGCGCAATACGCCCGCTTTCCGCGTCGCTTTCAATGCGATGGCCGCCACCATTTCAACCTCACCTTTTTTGACCGCTCCCGGTAAATTGAAATCAGGCAAGTATGTGCGGATCACAGAATTTCCTTTTACCGTTACACCGTGGAAACCATCCATACCGATGCTGATGGCATAAAGATCCGTTAAACCCGCTACATTTTGCGTATTAATAGTACGATTCACAATCGGTACGACCGGAACAGTAGTTGGAACACCGCTAGAAATTTGTACAAAATAACCCAAGTCTAAAAGTGGAATATTGTCATATCGATCGACCGTACGGCCGAACGCATCCTCCGATTGCGTCAAGTATCCGGCACGGCGAGCAACCGATTTAATTTTGGTGATTAGCTTGTTATTGCCCATGAGCATGGTTGGACGACCATCTAGTTCTGAAAGAAAGCTATCAATCGCATCAAGCAATGCAAATTTATCCGCTTCAATAGCAGCGGCAGTCGATACGTCAATGACACCATCCGTGTTCAATTCCGTAGACGAACCGGCTAACGCCTTGTTCAATCCGTCGAACGCTTTAGAGTCGAAGGCAGAATCACCGTTGATAACGGTGTAATGGAACAAATTGCGCGCTCCAATGATTTTTTGTTGTAGCTGGAACTGTATTTCATCGATTTGGCCGCTTGTGTCTTGGATGACACGGTCAATTTCAAACGCACCACCGAAGATTTTGAGTTTTACATAGATGTCTTCGCGGTCTGCTTCGTTTGCTGCGTATTCTTCGTTGATGTTACGGAATTGAGCGGTAGACGGTGTTTTCAAGCGTTGGTATCCGTATGTTAATGTAGAGCCGCCTGTACCCGGCGAAACAGCATCATCGAATACTAAACGGTCAAGTAAAAGAGAAGAACGACGAAATTCATCGACTACTTGTTGGTCTACTTTGTCAGCCATACCGACTTTTGCTTGTTCTAATGTGATAGGCATTTAACAACACTCCTTTTCAAATTTTTATCGTTGTGCTTTTTATCGTTGTGCTAGTCGCTGAGCTAATGCGTCGCGTAAACTAAACGGCTCACCGCCAGTCGGACTACCCTCTGCTGGTTTAATACCTGTAATTTTTGGTTGATTGTTTTCAGGCACAAATAAAAAGGACTTGGTTTCCTGCAGCGTCTTTAGCTGCTCCTCCAGTCCTTTTATGTTGCCATTTTCATCGAGTTCAATTGTATTTTTATCAAGAAGCGATGCCACTAAGTCGGCGTCATGTACTTTTCCGTTGATTGCTAGTTTAATCGCGCTGTTCAATTGCGTTTCTTTGATTTTTGCCTCATATGCTGCCTTCTCGTCTTTATATCGCTTCTCTAAGTCCGCAAGCTTCGTTTGAAGTTCTTCATTTCCTTCTGCTTGCTTCTTGAGTTGTTTTAAGTCGTTGTCGCGTTGTTCTAGCTGTTTTTTCATGTCGTCGAGACTTGTTTTTAAATCGTCTACTCTCGCTTTTTGCGCCTCTACCGACTTCCCATGCTCAGCCATAATTTTGTCAATGACGTCTTTTTCGAGACCTAAACTTTCAAGAAATTCGCGTTTCATGGTATTCCTCCTCTGGTTACGTTTTTTAACGTGGTTACGGCCACGAACCGCTTTGTTCTTTAACGTCTACAAATGCTAAAAAGACGAGAGAAAATAAAAAAGCACGTAACCGTTTTAACTGGTTAGGTGCTTATTCTATGATTTCGATTGACTTAATTTCTGGTTCACCAACACCGATATATTTCCCCTCAACAAACATGTCGAGGCTGTCATAATCATCATCAGTATCTTCTTGGTCGGTGTAATCTTGGACAATCCCCTCTAATATTTCACCATCTTTGAGAGTAACTCGTATTTTCTTCCCTACATATTCCCATAATCTCAATGCTTCATCCCCCTTTCTTTTATTAAAGTTGGAACAATATGAGTTCCTGTCTTACTATAATGTATTTTAAAGTCTTTTGTTTTTACTTCTTTCCCTGTCGTTTGATCTACATATACCCCGATATATTCGTCGCCTTTTATGAGTTCTTTATTTATCCAATCTCCTTTACTGCTGAACTGAAGTGTACCAGTACCAGCATATTTTTTCACTAACTCATTAGCTTCTTCATAAGAAATTGTTAAATAGCTTGGTTTCTGTCTGCCCTTCGCTTTATTTCTTTGCACATAATCAAGATAACGCTTATGAGATGGATTATGCTTGTCGTAATGATTTCGGCTATGCTCCAACTTATAAACACCATTACGAATATCAGCCCGTATCTGCTCTTCTAGCGCTTGTTCTTTCTCTCTTTCTTTACGTTCAGCCTCGAGTTTTGGTTTCAATACATTTTTATTATACCACTCTTCATACGAAACGGAATCCACCAACCCATTCATCGACTGACGTTTTTCGCCGTTTGCGTACTCCGACTCATCGAAATATGGAATCGTCGTCGTTCGGCAACGGACATGAAATGGCGGCGCATTCGTTCCCGGCTTGTAATCTTTCACGTTATAAATCTTGCCGTCTTGGCTTCTACAAATATCCGATGTTCGCATATCGAGCGTGGCCAAAATCTCGTATTTCTCCATCCCTGCATCGCGATAGCTGTTTTGCGCAGCCAAATTGTGAAAGAAACTCGCTTCCGTCCTGACCAACGCTTCAGCGCGCGAGTATGCCACATCCGTCACTTTCACAATTTCTTTCGCTGTTTTGTCGATGGAACGACCAATGATAAAGCTTTGTTCGAGCGACTTTCGAATGTTCTGCATCGTTTCTTGTTCATGTCCCCAAATTCGCTCGGAAAATTCTTTCCCACTCCAGTTATACGACATCACTTCACGCATCGTGCTGTCGTCAAGAATTTGCACATTGGCAGGTATACCAGCCATCGCAAAGTCGTACATAAAGTGATAGTACGAGTTTTGGTACACATCGACTAGCCCTGTGTAAACGTAGTCTTGTAAGCCATTTTTACCGCCGTATAAATGCAGCATCGTCATTTCTATTTGCGCCAAAAGCAGCTCTAATCGCGAAATTCGAACGCGATAGCTAATCGCATTCAATAGATTTTCGTATTGCGGATTCCCTTCAAGCGCCATCGCGCGAAACCGAGCAAGGTCAACTTCCTTGAACGCTTCTATTTCTTGTGATGTTAGCAGCTTCCTTGCCTCATGTAACGAAATTTGATTATCTCTCGCATATCGAGCATAAAAGGCTTCAATTTGTCTTAAAATGTCTTGCTGCGCTTCTTTCAGTCGCTGCTGCATCTGCGCTAAATACTTCTCAACGATCAGCTGTGCTTCCTGTTCTCTTTGCGTCGCGCGTTGTTCCCAATATTGACGACTATTCATTTACGTTCCCATCTTTCTGTTGTTGCTGGAACACGCCTTGATAGCCGTTGTACATCTGTTCTTGTTGCTGTTGCTTTTTCAATCGTTCTTCCACTTGTTCCGTATACCACGGATGGTTTTCTCGAATCGTTTGGTCGTCAAGAATGCCAACCGATGCCTGGCAGTTGGCGATTACCTCTGACTCATTGATAATGATGTCACGGTTAAAGATGATTGAAATGGGCTCATTCGTAAAATCGCCTTTTCCTGTCATCAGCAAATATTGGTCAATGAACCAAATCAATTGCTCGAGGCTTGATTGAAATTCGGTTTCAAGAATATTGCAGTCCATATCCAAGTCAGAGTATCGGTATCGCAACGCCACTCCACTTGCATTGCCTAAGTTTTCGTCTTGTGTGTCGACACCGCGACCAAATTCATAAATGGCCTTGCGAATGCGCAATAACTCTTTTTCGACCGCATCTGTCTGTAAATCGGCTTGTAGCTTATCTACATCGCCGTTTTCGTCTAACTTCACCGCGCGATATCGGTTCAAGTCGTTTAAAAATTCCTGTAAGTCAACGCCGCCGTAATTCACAAGCTTGTAAATAAAATTCGGGATGTCTGCGAGTAAATCTGCATTTACAGAAGCTTGCAAGTTGTAATCGTCAACGAGCGACTTGATACAGTCGATGAGAGGTTGCTCCTCTTCGTTGTACTTAAACGCAATTAACGGCATGCGCTCCCACAAATACGGCTTTTCGTTGATCATGAAATGATAGTTTGTTTCCACTCCAGCCAACACGTCTGGGACGAGTGAATCGGCTTGTAACACGTAATATTTAATGCCTTTTGGATGGTGATACTCCACTTTCTTTTGTTTTTGCTTTTGTGTGTTCGTGTACACCACTTCTTCATACACACGAATAAACGACACAATTTCTTCATGGTCGTTATCTTTCCAAAACGGGATAATTTGTTCGCTCGGAATCTTTTTAAACGCCAGCTCGCCCTTTTCATCAATGTACACATACAAAAAAGCGATTCCTTTATTGATCGCTTCTTTGCCAAGATTTTTAATCACTTTTAATAGCCGTTTATCGAACATGTCTTGCATGATTTTGCGATAGTCTTCGTTTTCTGTCGCAATCGTCGGCTCTTTCGAAAGTAAATAGCCGACCTTCTGATTCACCAACTTCTTCACGAAGTCATGCGCCAACTTTTGATTCGAGCGCCATGTAATGTCTTGGTTCTTCTTTTCGATATCCATTTTCGTGCGATAATATCGCTCGCCAAGCACCATTAATTTGCGCTTATCGCTCGTTTCCCAGTCTTTCACTATCGCCGCCAAAAGCTGTTCATCTGTCATGATTCCTTTTGATAACTCTGAAAGCACTTGTTCATGCCATGGCGCGCGAAATAAATCTTCAATCAGCACGCGCTCACCTCCCTACTTCAAAATTGATACCGATGGTCGTTTCATATCGTCTTCAAACGCATACCGAGTGGCATCGATTGTATGGTTATTTTTATCTTCCAGCTTCGGTTTTGGATTCCCATCGGAGTCCACTTGATAATCGATGGACTCAAACTCTCTTGCAATGTTCGGCGTACGCTTCGGGTCAATGACAATCGCCTCTAAATCATCGAGCCATTTTTCGCCGTACTCCACGCTTCCGGGACCTTTTTTGGCGCCTTTAATTCGCAGGATGCCGTGTTCTTTCTTCATCTCATCCACCGACTTTGGCTCGGCGCTATCGGCGATAATCGGCTCTACGTGATAATTTTTCGCTTTAATTTTTTCAGCTGCTTCTCGATTCGACAGCTTCACGCCATAGATTTCATCGATGGCGTAGATGATTCGCCGTGTTTTATCGTAGTGCCAACGTACAAACGCAAACGGATCGACTCCATATCCCCAGTCAATGCCCTGGCGGATGTTATCAAACCGTTTAATTTCCTCATCAGTAATCGTTCGAAATACTAAATTATCGAACGGCACCACACCACTTCCAATCGGCTCGCCGAGATATTCATGGCGGTACTTCATCTCATTCGTTCGCTTCGTATGCTCGGCTTCTTCGATGAAATCTTTAGATAAAAATGGGTTATCGAGATACGTCGAATGGTGAACAAACGTGTTTTCAGGAATAAATTGCGTTTCGTACTTTTGGTTGACCCACGACTGTCTTCGCTTTGGCGGGTTATAGCTGTAAAAAAACGTGTACCGCAATCCGTCTGGAAGTTCTCCGCGCAGCACGGACTTTTCGATAACGGACACTTCTTCTTCCGTCTTGAACTCAGCGAGCTCCTCAATCCACATAACGGCCAACGGAAAGCGCGAGGCTTTAATCGATTTGATTTTTTGCGGATCATCAGCACCACGGAACAAAATACGGTTTCCTCGCGGTAGATACGTGATCCGCATTGGGTTCACGGTAATTTGAAAGTACTCGGTGACACCTAGTATTTCCATCGCTTCTTTCAACTGTTCCAACACCGAATCAGCGAGCGTGTTCCCGACTCTACGCACAACCAAAGCAGTCACTGGGAAGCGCATAACCAGCAACAACACCATCATCGCAATATGTGTAGACTTCGCGCTGGCGCGGCCGCCTTTCAACACATAACGCAAATAGCGCTGCTCTTTTACCAGCGCCCATACTTTTTGAAATGTAGGCGTAAACACTTCGGAAAGCCTAATCTTCTTCATCTGTCCCACCAACATCGTCGATAATTTGAACGCCGAAATTCGCGTCGATTTGCTGGCGCTCGGTCCACATCGCGAAGCGTTTGCCGAGAAGCTCGGCTGCTTTGATACGATCTTTAATATTCGGAGTATTTTCCACTAATTCAAAAAAGTCTTTTCCTGTCATCGGTATTTGTTCTGTTTCCTCGCCACGAAGCACTTTTGTTAAAAACGCTAGTATCTCATCTTGCGAGGCGATACGTTCCTTGTCTTTTTCAGCCAATCGTTGCTGGATGTACTCTCTAATTGTAGTATTTTGTAGTAGCTTCGTTGTATTGCCTCTAGCGCTATATCCAGCCCTTTTTGCCGCCTCTTCTGCGTTGCCAAGTTCGATGTAGTAATCAGCGAATCTTTTTTGCTTTTCCGTCAACTTCCGCATCTACATCTCACCTACCTCCTCATTCGCACGATTTTTACTTAAAACACATATTTCCCCAACGCTAATCCGATAACTAGAAAAATTGTGACAAAAAAAATAACTAAACATATGGCAGGTGTTACAAAATCCAAACTCCCTTTGTCAAAGAAATGAAAAACCAAATAATCAATAGCTAGCCCGACAGCCAAAATGATAAGCAACACACACCAAAAAGGGATACTAACCAAAACTATTCCCCTCACTTTCTTCGAATCGCCCCACGCACTCGCTTATACGTATCACGCCGGACGCCCATTAATTCGAGCAAAACACGACGGCTCATTTTCTCTTTTTTCTTCGCCTTTAATTTCTTTATTTCATCATCCGATAAATGGTCACATAACTTATACATCCTCATCACCCCATGCATAAAATAAGTGCCTAGCGCATGACTAGGCACTCAAAAAAAGGAGGACAGTTCTACATATTAGTGGCATTTACACGACAAAAAAGCACAAAATAACGAAAAAAGTATTGATACGTATTATTATACGTGTTATAATAAAATCAAGGAGGGAGGGAAATGAAGAGTTACTCTTCAAAAGAATTAATTAAAATGATACAGCAAGACGGATGGTACATAGTCAGAACGACTGGCAGTCATCATCAGTTTAAACATCCCAGTAAACCCGGATTAGTGACCATCCCTCATCCTAAGAAAGACTTACCAACTAAAACAGTAAAAAGCATACTTAAACAGGCGGGACTACTTTAAGTCCCTCCTAAAGGAGGTTAACATATATGCATAAAAAAGACCGTTATATTTATCCAGCCATTTTCGATTATGGTAGCGACGGAATATCTGTTGAGTTTCCTGATCTTCCTGGCTGCTTTACTTGCGGAGACACGGAAGAAGAAGCATTTCAAATGGCAAAAGAAGCGATGGCATTACATCTGTATGGATTAGAGCAGGAAAATGAAGAAATCCCTCAGCCTTCAAAAGTATCGGAAATTCAAACAAAAAAACACCAAGTCGTTGTGTTCGTCGAGGTATGGATGCCACCTTTTCGTCACGAAATGGAGAACAAAGCCGTCAAAAAGACATTGACCATTCCTAAATGGCTTGACGACCTTGCGAAACAATACGATGTGAACTATTCGCAGATTCTCCAAGAAGCATTAAAAAAACATTTGGGAGCTACCGACCGATAATGTAAAAAGCCTCTTCAGCTACACATGCAGAAGAGGCTTTCTTTTATGCGTTTTTTGATTTTTCTTTCAGCGCGTTCAATCATCGTCTGAACACTACTCGATGAGATACAAAGATAATTCGCAATCTCGCTATATGTTAAGCAATATCCTCGTGACATAAGATACACTTCCCGTTCTCGTTCGGTGAGCACGGATAAAGCGTCCTCAATGCGTTCCCGATCCCAGCTCGTAATAACACTTTCCCTTTCGTGATCGTCCCACTCATAGACAGGTTCGCTGGAACGGAAATATTTTTGCATCAGTAACGGGTCAAAAAGTTTCTCGCGTTGATAGGCAGCGCGTCGCTCGATGCCACGTCGATTTTCCGGTCTTCTTCCTGTTGCCAACCACTCTATCGTAAATTCAAGATCCGAAATCATTCCTCTGATTATCTTTTTATCTTCATCTGATGCCGTTTCTAGGAGCTTCCTTGCTAATCGCAACGATTCGCGGTACTGTTTTAAAAGTTCCTCCATCGGACCACTCCCATGCTATAATAAATGTAGTGAGCGCCGGGAGAAGTCCGGCTTTTTTTTGTTTACACACTAAAACTCATCATCTTCTAAACCTATTTCCTCACCATTCCAATAGAGATAATCCTTTATGAATTCAATAAAATCACGATGAAAATCATAGTCGTCTTCAGCAAAAAAAATGATTTTTTCGATATCATCATCAGACAAGTCCAACATCCCTTCTTCTGTCGCCCAATCTAATTGGTGCTTCATAAACATTTGAAACGCTTTTCGCGGATTATTCATTTTTCTTCCCCCTTCACTGTTAAGCTCGTATTTTCGCAATTCCTCGTAGAGCCAAACCTTATGTCCGTCCTCAACGCGAAACAACAGATACCCTTTACGTTTTCGTTTCTGTTTCTTCATACGGAACACCCATTTTAAGCCCCGTAAACGTCCGTATGGAGCTTTTGCAACGCATATAGTCTTAACCCCTTCACCTCTTGTTCAAGACGCGTCAGCGAGGCGAAATAGCGCTCATTCCGCGCTTTTAGTTCGTCATTCACCTCTTTTAATCTTTGAACCTGATTTTCTAGCAGCAAATTTTCTTTATGCAGCCGTTCCTTGTCCGCCATCGCGGTTTCGAACAACTCTTTCCAGTGCTCCGCTTCCTGCTTGAGCCGTTCGCATTCCTGCTCTTTCTCTGTCAGTAGCTTGTGTGCGTGAATCACCTCGCGCTTGAGCCATTCGATGCCATTGTCGTCCTCTGCCACGTCTGGCTGTGTTTCTTCTGTGACAGTTGGTTCTTGTGTTTCTGATTCCGCTTCAACCGTCGCTGTAACCTCTTGTTGTGCCGATTCCGCTTCTTTTTCAACCATCTTCACTTGCATATCGCGTTCCGCCTGAGCGATTTTGCTGCGTCTAACATACTTCCATGAATACAGTTGCTTGTCCGTCAATCCTTTCGCCTCCGCAATTTCCGCGTCGTTCATGCCTTTCAACTTCATTCCCACGTACTCTTCAACCGTCAAATCGAGTTTTTGTTTTACCACTTCGCTCGCTCCCTTCAAGATATCATCGAGTTTTTCCCCATTTCTCAATCGCTCTAGCTGGTCGGGTGTCAGCTGATACGTCCGTACCGTTGTATCTATTCCGTGTGGGCGTGTTCCGAATCGTACATCCCATTGCCGATACGGTGATATGCTCGTGAATCTGCTCATTCCTTCTTCACCTTCTTCCGTAACTTTTTGAGCTTGTCCAATTCAATCCATCCGCCGTATTTCTTGTTGTATGTAACAATGCTGAGCTTGTGTGGATATGATTTTTCAAACAGCTTGCGTTTGAGTGCGAAAACAGGTGTCTCATACCCCTTCACGTCAACAACTTCAATCGAACCGTCCAAATGTGTGATTTCAAAGTCCGCGATGTACTCTGTCTTTCTGAACGTCTTGCCATTCTTTTTGAACGACTCCAACAGCGTGTACCGCGGCTGGAGTCGGAATGATCTGATTTGTTTGTTTGCGAGCAACCATTTCAGCTGTTCGTAGTAGCGTGCTTCTGCCTTGCTGTCAAATGTATGTCCGTCGACTTCTGTTTTTTTCGAACCGTATTTTGTCAACTTTCATCCTCCATGTTCTAATGCGCTCAACTACTAGACCACATTCTGTTTCCATCAGCGAAATGTTGTGTTACCTTGCAAAAATACAACAACCTCGTGTTCTGCGCCGCATTGGCTACACACAATAATCGATCCATTTTCTGTGCGTCTGACGTAAAACAATGTGTTGTAGCATGTCATGTTATTTTCTGAAACACCGAGACATATCAACTCCAGCATCAATACCCACGCTCCTGCCGTGCGATGTTCTCCGCGTGCTTTTGAATATAGGCTTCTTCGATTTGTTCCCACGTATAACCGAGCATTTCGCTAAGTCCGATGAAATATCCCCAAATGACGACGTATTCTGTGATATCAGTCTTCAATCGTACTGTACAATCGAATAAGTCTATAAACTGTTCTATAATTGACTCTCTTTTCAACGGTTCGATTTGTTCCCATTCCAACGTTCCAATATTTTCATCAAGTCCAATACTCAAAAGAAAATGCAAGCAGTCTACATATTCTTCGAGGAGTGGGTTATAAATTTCTTCTCCTTCACCTTTGCAATATGGGCAATCTTCCCATTCTTCCTCATCGTCATCAAAAAAAGCATTTCCTGTTCCTGCACAATGAACACACACACCACGTTCAGCTATCGTTCTCGGCTCTTGGTCATTCGACCAAAACTTGAAACCGCGCCATTCATTCGCTAACTCCCCTAACTCTACTTGTAATGCAAGGATTTTCTTCGCTAATCTGTCCTCGCCTTCTTTCCGCGGATGCTTTTGCTCAATGTACTCATCTAGCTGGCGTTGCATCTCAAAAAGTTTTCGTAGATTCACCTTTTCCACTCTCCTTTTCATATTCCAACTGAACTGCCGCATACCTCGCTCCTCTTTCTATCCAATATGTGAATCTTCTTAACTCTCCACGTTTCCAAGATTGCTTACTTTTCTCACGACACATTTCAACTAAATCATTTGTGACCGAACTAAAGTCAAAAATGAACATATATCACCTCGTTTAGTTATAGTTAGTTATTGATTTTAGTTATAGAACACCACGCCAATAGTTTGCGTTCATTGTTCATCCAACCTTTGTACATGAAACGGATTCGTGTATTGTTCTTGTAGCTGGCACCTGTTTTTTCGCTTGAACGGGTTGTTGAAGTCGATCTTCCTTATGCAATACGTCTGCGTGATCGTCGTTTGTCGCTCGACATTTGAAACGTGTATCCGGCACGCGTCGCCGGTGAAGTGCTTGCATGTCGGGCATACAGCCGGATTGTATCGAACCGGAATGTTCTCGTACTCTACAATTCTCGTCCGCTTCATACATCATCACCTAACACCTTCCGCAATACATACTCAACATACGTCCGTGTTCCAGCACCCCCATGCTTCATCCGCCCAAGTGCCTCTCTAATTGCCTGCTCAAGTTCATTGACGCGCTCTTTCAATTCTTGCGTACGCGCACATTCCCAGC
The DNA here is from genome assembly GCF_014196205.1 of Anoxybacteroides voinovskiense. Taxonomy (GTDB): domain Bacteria; phylum Bacillota; class Bacilli; order Bacillales; family Anoxybacillaceae; genus Anoxybacteroides; species Anoxybacteroides voinovskiense. The sequence continues at coordinate 102,549 of NZ_JACIDE010000010.1, forward strand.
ACCTGATTCTGCCATGATGACACACGTCCATCATATCACCTCGCTAGACGCTTTATTTTTCCTCGTGAGGCGTTTTTCTTTTTAGTCGGTACTTTCCACCCTAGCAAGAGAAACGCCGTATGGGCTAAAATTTGAAGTTTACGAGCGTATTTGACTCATCTCCCTGCCAATCTTGCAACGCAATGAAATATACATCTGTTCCAACTCAGCAAGTGGCAATTCGTATAGCTGCCGACCGTCTGGCGCTTCGTATACTTCGTGATCGATGAGGAAATCAATTAAATACTCTTTGCGTTCTCGGACTAGTTTTTGTTTTGTTGCTACTTCTCTGAGAAATGCCATCATCCACTCACCTCCATCTTCAATCGTTCTTTCGCTTCACGTAGCCTTTTTCTAAACTCAGCCCTCGCCTCTTCGGCTCGTTGTCTTGCGATTTGCGCGCACTCGCAATCACAAGGAGTGTAAGAAAATGCTCCTGGTATCACTTCTTTGACCGAATATCCTTTTCCAAAACACTTTTGACACATCACTTTTCACCCACTTTTTTGTAATCGAAAATCTTCGCCTTCTACTTCGAGGAGATACGAACCGCATTGTCCTATCAATCTACTTGCCGCCGCGTATCCGATTTTTTCACTCAATGTCCCTCGATCTTCATTGCTGTTGAACACAATCGGCTTTTGTTTTCTATACCGTTCATTGATGATTTGGTAGTACAACGCTTCTTTCGCCTCAGACCATTTCGCTTTGCCGATGTCATCCCAGACGAGCACATCCGCGTGAATCGCACTATGCAGAAGCCGATTGAGTGTTTCTCCCTCGTCATTCATCATCTTGGCTTGTATCAGCTCATCCATGAATGTGACATCGGAAACCACCAGCACATTGAATCCGTCCTTAATCAGCCGTTTGGCCAACGCGATTTGTAAATGGGTTTTGCCGACACCGAAGTTGTTATGCTTTTGCTTCATCGGTGCACGTTCATGATGTGGAAGCTCTCGCAATCGTTGTTCGCCGAAGACCGCAATAAAACCTAAATTGTGTTTCGCGATTACTTTTTTTTCGCTGTCCTTCTTGAACTCGTTCATATATTCAAGCGTCGTATCATACATGGATTGTTGATACGGTGTTGATCTCTTGAAATTCTCGAAATTCGCGTGCACAAATTCCTCTGGAATGAGCGCCTGCTTAAATCTGCGTTTCCAAGCTTTTCGTTCCCGACACTCGCAAAAAATAGCCATCTCATTTCCTTGTTCGTCACGCTTGATAATTAACTCCGTATCTTTGCATTGTGGGCACTCATAGTCATCCCTTCCATCCCCATGCTCTTCTTGCCTCTTCGGCTTCTCGTAGGATTTGTTCATATGACTTTCCGCCTTCTTTTGAAGGTCGGCTAACACCTCGGCGATGCTTGCGAACCTCACGATTCCCCACCTCTTCTCGTTTTCTATGAAACTCTTTTTCATAAGTTTCAACATCCGTAAGTGTGCGCAAGTTATGCTTAGCCCAATCTTTTAATATGCCTTCTGCATAGCCCCACGACTTGTTTTGTTTCAACGCTCTTTTCATCGCTTCAATCACAAGTTCCTCTCCAATGTCGTCAACCCATTGGTCTATGCACTCGGCAATGAATGGATTTTCTACACCGAAGTTATCTTGGTAGAACTGATGAGCGTTCCCTACTACTACTGCTACTACATTATTTTCTTTATTACTTAGTAAGTTATTATTTAGTTCTTTATTATTTAGTAGGGGGGCATTTTTCGACGGTCGGTTTTTCGACGGTCGGTTTTCCGACGGTCGGTTTTCCGACGGTCGGTTTTCGACCTTTCGGTATTCATCTTCGACAGGTTGTTCATATACGACCGTTTCCCATCCGATGAATTTACCCTTCTCGTCCTTAACCTTCTGTCTGACGACGTATCCGTATTCTTTTAACTCATTCATTGCAGCCTTAAACGTCGAACTGCCATCGGGAGAATGTTTCATTAGTTCCTCGTTGTAGAAAGTCCAATTGTCGGGCATGGAGAGCATGTAGGCAAGTAACCCCTTTGCTTTCCAACTCAAACGATCGTCGTGCAATCCAACCTTGCTCATGACCACGTAATTGCTATTCTTCTGTATTCTAATTACACCCATGCTGTCACCCTTTCCTGACGCAAATCGCAAACCCATCTTTCACACTTTTTACCGTATATTCTGGATATCTCCGCATATACTCTCGTACAAGCTGTTTGAAATGCTCGTTGTCCTTTGCCTCCTCCCAAATCCAGCGTGGGAGGAGGATTTTATATATTGGCTGCTCATTCAGCATCGAAGACGATCTCCTCTTGTTGCGGTGTCTCGGACTCCATCGGCACCTCAAACGCTTCGGCTTCGATGTATTCGACTGGTTCTGGCTCTGCTGTCACATCTTTTCGAACTACTTCGTCTTGCGCGGCTTGTTGCTGAATTTCAATGGAAATCGGCAAGTACTTCCACATGTGGCGAATGACCGTTTTCTTCGCCATTTCCTCGTAGTCCGTCATCCACGGACCAGCGTTCGCCGCCTTACTGCGTTTGCGACGTTTTTCAATCTCCTCTTTCGGCATGAATTCGAATTGATAGCCTCCGTCTTTAAAATGAGCGACTGCGTAGGCGCCGATGAATTCGCCACGCTCTGTCATCGCTGGCTTATGAACAAGCTTCGGATGCAAGCCGTACTCATATTCGAACGTGTCATTTGCGTAAACCGCATGAGCGTAGATGCTTTCGATGTTTCCACTCCGTCTGGCTAGGTCAATCATTCCTTTGTAACCAATGATAAACTGCACCTCGTATTGGCCTGTTTTCCCGTTCTTGAATGGCACTAAATAGCAATGTCCGATAAGTCCAGGCTCTAGACCGAGTTGCGCCGCCTGCATCACTGCACCGAGAAGCGATGGAACCGAGCATTCTAACAACTTCGGATTCGTTCGAATCGTCGTCAACGCAATGCGCGCCATACGGTCAGCATTCATGTGCGAAGGCAACGCTTTTTCAATCTCCGGGCCCATCTTTTTGAGATATGCCGCAATTGTTTGAGCTGGGGAAGGAGGCGCTGCCTCCGTGTTTTTTGCTTTGTTAGCAAGTTGATTTTTTAGCGTTTGGTTTGTTGCCATATTTATGACCTCCATTATTTAATTGCAAATCGCCGCGATATGGATTCCTTAGCGACCTCTTGATATATTTCTGGATACTTAGCTTTCAATAATTTCGTATCCACGCGATGGCTCACAACATTTTTCCACGTGATGATTCGCTCACCAGCAAAAGCTTTTTCATATTCACCAAGCATTGCTTTCAGTTGATTTTCTGCCTCTTTTCTGCGTGCAGAAGCTTCCTCTTCCTCCTGCTTTGCCTGCTCGTACTTGGCAATCAGTTCTTGAGCAGTAGGCGGTAATTCAATTTCCTCGTCAAATTTGGCTGTCGGATAGAGAGCTTTCAGCAAATCGCTCGAAGCATCCGAACCGTCAAACATTGGCGGATTCTTCTTTAGCACGTGATTGTTCCAGAAGTTTGATTCAATCTCGATGAGATATCGAATAATCTCCTCATCTCGCTCAATTTTCTTGTAAATGAACTTATTTCCACCGATTAGAACCGCAATCCACCAGGAATCAAAACCTGTGACGGCCATGTAATGCTGGCATTGGATGAGATATTGAGCCGGAACCTCATCGTCTTTCCATTCTTCCTTGAGGTATTCGCTTGCCGTTTTACATTCAAGACCTGTTTTTTCACCAACAATAAGCCGATCAACGTTTGCTAACATAAACGAGTGTTCAGGATGCTGCAGAATGGCGTTTTTGCGTCGAACTTTGAGACCTGTTCGCTTGCTAAATTCTTGAGCGACGACATCCTCAAGCATTGTGCCCCAATACGCTGCTTCGCTGTTCACGCTCTCTTCTGGGGCTTGTCCAATCTTTTCAAGATACACGGCAACTGGCGACTTCCATTTGTTCAATCCTGCGATTGCCGCAACGTCGCTCCCTCCGATTCCATTACGTCGCGCTGACAGCCACTCCTCACGGCTCATTTCATTTGTGTTTGCCAAAACAACAGCCATTTTCATCGTATGAGTAAAATGTTTGTGGGAGGAAGCTAAATCCTCTTCCATATGTTTCAAGGGGAGGATTCCTTGAACAGAAGGGGGATGAGCAAAAAAGAT
>NZ_JACIDE010000011.1 GCF_014196205.1 Anoxybacteroides voinovskiense
GCCCGCCGGCGTTCTTGTTCGAGGGAAGAGGCAGAAAAGCTTGTGTTCAGTCATATGATTCTGTGTTTTTTAGTAAAATAATGGATAATCAACACCCGTGTAACATAAATAAAGGAGGGATTTCGTTGATTCAAGAACATGTAACAACCATCCAAGGTTTCCGCGTGCATTTACTTCCAACCGATAAATATAAAACGACGACGCTCGTTTTAAAACTAAAAGCGCCGCTTGCAAAAGAAACGGTGACGATGCGTGCACTTTTGCCGTACGTATGGCAAAGCGGAACGGCAACCTACCCGACCATGAAGGCGCTTCGTACGTATTTAGACGATTTATATGGCGCAACGTTAAACGTTGATTTAATGAAAAAAGGAGAATACCATGTGATGACGATTCGCCTAGATGTGGCGAACGAAAAATTTTTATCCGAACAGACGTCGCTCCTTCATCACGCGATTTCATTGTTAAGCGATATCGTTCTTCGCCCTGCGTTAGAAAACGGACGGTTCGTTTCGCAAATCGTCGAACAAGAAAAACGGGCGTTAAAGCAACGAATTCAATCCGTATATGATGATAAAATGCGCTATGCGAACTTGCGCCTCGTCGAAGAAATGTGTCAAAATGAGCCGTATGCGCTGCACGTTCACGGTCGGCTCGAAGACGTAGAGGCGATTACGCCTGAAAACTTATTTGCTTATTATAAAAACGTACTGCAAGAAGACGAAATCGATTTATACGTCATTGGCGATATCGAAGAAATGCGCACGTTAGAAATGATTCGTTCCCATTTTTCGTTTCCAAGCCGTTCGGCACAAACGGTCGCATCTGTCACTACACAACGAAAAACAGTCAACGACGTTCGCCAAGTGGTTGAAAAGCAAGACGTGAAACAAGGAAAGCTAAACATTGGCTACCGTACGCATATTACGTACGAGGATGACGATTATTATGCGCTCCAACAATTCAACGGCATTTTCGGAGGATTCTCCCACTCCAAGCTATTTATTAACGTACGCGAAAAAGCAAGCCTTGCATATTATGCCGCTTCTCGACTCGAAAGCCATAAAGGACTATTAATGGTGATGACCGGCATCGAGCCAGCGAACTATGAAAAAGCGCTTCATATTATTCATGAACAAATGAAGGCGATGAAGCAAGGCGATTTTACCGACGAGGAAATGGCGCAGACGAAAGCGGTCATTCGTAATCAACTACTTGAAACGCTTGATACTCCAAGAGGGTTGGTCGAAGTACTATACCATAACGTCATATCCGCTCGAAAGCGCCCAGTCGAGGAATGGCTTGCGAAAATCGAAGATGTATCACGCGAAGACGTCATTCGCGTCGCCGAAAAAGTAGAACTTGATACGATTTATTTCCTCACCGGAATGGAGGGAGAAAAGTAATGGAGAAAATCGTTTACGACCAATTGCAAGAGCAATTATATTATGAAAAAATGCCGAATGGACTCGACGTCTATTTGTTGCCAAAAAAAGCGTTTAACAAAACGTATGCTGTGTTTACGACAAAATACGGTTCGGTCGATAACCAATTTGTTCCGCGGGGGAAGATGGAGATGAAGCGAGTACCGGACGGCATCGCTCATTTCCTTGAGCACAAACTATTTGAAAAAGAAGACGGAGACGTGTTTCATCAGTTTAGCAAACAAGGGGCATCGGCTAATGCGTTTACTTCATTTACGCGAACGGCATATTTATTTTCCAGTACGTCTGATGTCGAAAAAAATGTCGAAACGTTAATCGATTTCGTCCAATCCCCTTATTTTTCGGAACAAACGGTCGAAAAAGAAAAAGGGATTATCGGGCAAGAAATTCGCATGTACGATGACAATCCAGATTGGCGCCTTTATTTTGGGGTGATTGAAAGCCTTTATCAAAATCATCCAGTGAAAATTGATATTGCCGGGACAGTTGAATCGATTGCCGACATTACGAAAGAATTGCTATATGAATGTTACGAAACGTTTTATCATCCGAGCAATATGCTTTTATTTATTGTTGGACCAATTGATGAGCAAGCGATGATGGAACAAATTCGCCGCAACCAAGCAAAAAAAACATTTACGGCACCAGAGCCGGTTCAACGATACGTATACGAAGAGCCAAAAGAGGTAGCTACCCCACGTCGCGTCATCCCGATGCACGTACAAACGAGCAAATGCTTAGTCGGCATAAAAGCAAAGCATATTTTTTCAAAAGGAAAAGAAAAGCTAACACATGAATTGGCAATGAACGTGTTGCTCGATTATTTGTTCGGAAAAAGCTCCGCGCACTACGAACGTCTCTACCAAACGGGGATTATTGATGAAACGTTTGCGTATGACTATACGGAAGAAGAATCGTTTGGATTTGCGATTGTCGGCGGGGATACGAGTGACCCTGACCGCCTTTCCGAAGAACTGAAGCAAATGATTTTGTCGTTTGAACCATCTATGTTGACAGCGGAAGCGTTAGAAAGGGCAAAAAAGAAAAAAATTGGCGCCTTTTTACGTGCACTAAATTCTCCCGAATATATCGCCAATCAGTTTACGCGCTATGCATTTCACGAAACGAGTTTATTTGAAGTTGCGAAAGTGTTACAATCGTTAACTGTCGATGACGTGAGAAAAGTGGCGGACGAATGTTTTCATGAATCACAGCTCGCCGTCTGTCAGGTCGTTCCGAAAGAAAAAGTGTGAGCATCCTTTTTATAAGGATGCTTTTTTAGGGGGGATATGATGAAATATGCACTAATTACTGGGGCAAGCGGGGGAATCGGGAGGAGCATTGCCCGACAGCTTGCATTAGATGGATACGGACTTTTTTTGCATTATTATCGAAACAAATTGCGTGTCGAATCGCTACGTGAAGAGCTAGGCGTGTGGAGTGCTGCGATTCAAGCGGATTTAGCCACACGTGACGGGGCAGAACAACTTGTCGCGCAAATTGACCGTTCGCTTGATGCAATTGTTCATGTGAGCGGCAATAGTTATTATGGGCTCATCACCGATATGACCGATGAAGAAGTGCAACGCATCGTCCAACTTCACCTCACCTCTCCCGTGCTTATTACGAAAAAATTGCTTTCGCCAATGATTCGAAAAAAAAGCGGCAATATTATCGTCATCTCTTCGATTTGGGGACTGACAGGAGCGTCGTGTGAAGTCGTGTATTCGATGGTGAAAGGCGGACAAAATACGTTTGTGAAAGCATTAGCGAAAGAGTTGGCGCCAAGCGGCATTCGCGTAAACGCCGTTGCCCCTGGGGCGATTCGGACGGAGATGTTGCAATCATTTAACGAAACAGAACTGCAACAGATGGCAGAAGACATCCCGCTCGGTCGCATTGGTGAACCGAACGAAGTGGCGCAAACCGTGTCATTTTTACTTTCGGATGCTGCTTCTTACATTACGGGGCAAATCATTAGCGTCAATGGAGGATGGTATTGTTAGGTAAGCAAAAAAGGAAGTATATTTTTGTCCGAAGGCGGCAAACTATACGTGAAACTGAATAGAGGAGGGAGAACATGTCTGTATTAGACAACTTTGAACAATGGAAAGATTTTTTAGGCGATCGCTTGGAACAGGCGAAGCACCAAGGATTAAACCAAGAAGTGATTTCCGATGTCGCGTATCAAATCGGGGACTACTTAGCGAAACAAGTTGACCCGAAAACACCGGAAGAACGGTTGCTTTCCGACTTATGGAGCGTAGCGGACGAGCGCGAACAACATGCGATTGCGAACATGATGGTAAAATTAGTGCAACAAAAGTAAGAGAGGGCATTCCTCTCTTTTTTTTTATGGACAAGAAACGTTCCCTTTTCTGTTGCGTTCCCTATTGATATTATAGTAGTATGAATTTATCATATGATACGTGTCTCCTTCGGTAAGGGAGGGAATAGGATGGGGAAGCAAGAGTGGTATTTAGAGTACGAAATTCATATTAATCGTCCGGGGTTGTTAGGGGATATTTCATCGCTGCTAGGAATGCTGTCCATTAATATTGTCACGATTAACGGCGTTCACGACTCCCGCCGCGGCATGTTGTTGCGTTGCGACAATAATGAACAAATTGAACGGCTTGCATCGATTTTACGAACAATGGATAACATAACCATTACAAAGCTAAGACAACCAAAGTTGCTCGACCGTCTAGCGGTGCGGCACGGTCGCTACATTCAGCGCGATGCGGACGATAAAAAGACGTTTCGGTTTGTTCGGGATGAACTTGGACTTTTAGTCGATTTTATGGCAGAGATTTTCAAACAAGAGGGGCATAAGCTCATTGGGATTCGCGGCATGCCGCGCGTCGGAAAGACGGAATCGATTGTTGCTGCGAGCGTTTGTGCGAATAAGCGATGGCTTTTTGTTTCATCAACGCTCATTAAGCAGACGGTTCGTAGCCAGCTCATTGAAGACGAATATAGCGAAAATAATATTTTTATCATTGACGGAATCGTTTCGACGCGCCGTGCGAATGAACGGCACTGGCAGCTCATTCGTGAGCTGATGCGCTTAGAAGCAACAAAAGTCGTCGAGCATCCGGATATTTTTGTGCGCCATACAGAGTATACGCTTGATGATTTTGACTATATTATTGAATTACGCAACGATCCATCCGAAGAAATTACATACGATGTCGTTGAACAACAGTCGTTGTTTTCGCCTGACGGATTTTCGGGGTTTGACTTTTAACAAAATGGAAGGTGTTATCGTTGACAGAGCTAGGGAAACGGTTAAAAGAGGCGAGAGAAGCGAAAAAAATCAGTTTAGATGAACTGCAACAAATGACAAAAATTCAAAAGCGCTATTTAATCGGCATTGAAGAAGGGAATTATGCAATCATGCCGGGTAACTTTTACGTGCGTGCATTTATTAAACAATACGCAGAAGCAGTCGGATTAGATGTCGAGGAACTCTTCCATGAATATGCGCACGAGATTCCGCCAACGCAGCACGATGAATTGCCAGAACAGCTTTCCCGCGTCAAAAGCCGACAACAACTGACGACGAAATATGATAAATGGCTTGCTTTGTTGCCAAAAGTGTTAGTTGCTGTCGCTCTAGTTGGTGTAGCAGTGATGGTTTGGGTATTTTTGCAAAGCCGAAGCGCTACCGAAGAGCCGAAGCTACAGACGACGAATAATGCAACAGAAGTAGAGCAGTCGAAAAATTCTCCACTTGAAAAAGCGGCCGAGAAACAAAAACAAAAGAAAGAAAAGGAAAAAGCAAAAGAAGAAACGAAGCCAACCGAATCGCCTGCGACGACCTTCACGGTAACCGAAACGAAAGGAAATACGGCGACGATAGAAGTGACTGCTAGCCAATTCCAGCTAGAACTTACGTCAAAAGGTGCTTCGTGGGTGGAAGTATTTAATGGGAAAGGTCATTCGTTTTATAAAGGAACGTTGCAAAATGGACAAACACAATCGTTTGATTTAACATCGGAAACGGAAGTAGTTGTGAAAATCGGGCGGGCATTGGATGTGGAAATAAAAGTGAACGGGCAGCCGTTTACATATCCGATAGACCCGAGCAAAGTAGTATACCAAAAACTGAAGTTTATCGTGAAAAAGTCGTAAGTCATCTATTCGTTTAGATGACTTTTACACGTTTGACAGCGGAGGTATTCATAGTGAATTTGCCAAATAAAATTACAATAGCACGTATTTTGCTTATTCCACTTTTTTTACTTGTGATGGTCGTCCCATTTGATTTGGGAGCGGTGCTTATGGGATCAGAATCGATTCCTGTCACGCATCTTGTCGGTGCGGCGATCTTTATTATTGCTTCTGCGACCGATTGGATTGACGGGTATTATGCACGGAAATATCAGCTTGTGACCAATTTAGGAAAATTTTTAGATCCATTGGCGGATAAGTTGCTTGTGTCGGCAGCGCTCATTGTGCTTGTTGAGCTGCATTATGCGCCAGCATGGATGGTCATTGTCATTATTAGCCGCGAGTTTGCGGTGACCGGCCTTCGCCTTGTATTGGCGGGAGAAGGGGAAGTAGTGGCAGCGAACATGCTTGGGAAAATTAAGACGTGGACGCAAATTGTTGCGATTTCCGCGCTATTGCTCCACAATTGGCCGTTTGCTTACTTTTCGTTTCCGTTTGCCGATTTAGCGCTATGGGTGGCGGTCATTTTTACCATTTGGTCAGGATGGGATTATTTTGCGAAAAACAAACACGCGTTTTTGCATTCGAAATAAAAGGGGATGGCGTTTATGAACGCAGAATTGATTGCGGTCGGCTCAGAATTGTTGCTTGGACAAATCGCGAACACGAACGCACAATTTTTGTCGCAGCAACTAGCGGAATTAGGAATTAACGTTTATTTTCATACGGTTGTCGGCGATAATGCAGAGCGATTACAACAAGCGGTGAATATCGCGCAAACTCGGGCAGATATAATTATTTTTACCGGCGGGCTCGGTCCGACGAAAGATGACTTGACGAAGGAGACAATCGCACATATATTAAACCGAGAACTTGTCCTAGAGGAAGAAGCGCTCCGTTCCATTGAAGCATATTACGCGCGCACAAAGCGGACGATGACGGAAAACAATAAAAAGCAGGCGCTCGTGTTAAGTGGTTCGGTCGTATTGAAAAACGACAACGGAATGGCGCCAGGGATGGCGTTAACCGTAGACGATATAACGTATATATTGCTTCCAGGCCCGCCAAAAGAAATGAACCCGATGTTTATTCAATATGCTCGTCCGTTTTTGCTTGGAAAACTAAAGCAACATGAACGCATCGAGTCGCGCGTGCTGCGCTTTTTTGGTATCGGGGAGTCACAGCTCGAAACGGAAATTGAAGATTTGCTTGAGCGGCAATCAAACCCGACGATCGCGCCGCTAGCCGGTGATGGGGAAGTGACGCTGCGGCTAACAGCGAAGCATGCGTCCGCTACCGAGGCGAAAAAGCTACTGGATGAAACAGAACAGGCGATTGTTAAGCGCGTCGGCCAATATTTATATGGCTATAACGAAGATACGCTGTTTACGAAATTGATGGAACAGTTAAACGCGCACAAAAAGACGATTGCAGCGGCAGAAAGTTTAACGGGCGGTCGGTTTACTGCTGAGCTGACGGCCATTCCTGGCGCCTCGAAAGCGGTGAAAGGCGGGGTTGTTTGTTATACGAACGAAGTGAAAGAGCGAGTGTTATTCATCCCTTCTGAAGTATTGGAAACAGCGGGGGCTGTCAGCGAGCAATGCGCTAAGCTTCTCGCAGAGCATGTGCGCAACATTTGTCAAGCAGACATCGGCATTAGTTTTACTGGCGTGGCAGGACCAGATTTGCTCGAAGGAAAACCGGCGGGAACGGTGTACATTGGTATCGCTGATGGACGGAAAACGGAGGTACATTCTTTATCGCTTGCTGGCGACCGAGAAACGATTCGCACGCGTGCGATTAAATATGGTTGTTTTGCCGTGCTGAAGCGATTAGCTGCCTTATAGGCAGCTTTTTTTTCAACAAAAAAACGAATAAACGTTCGATTTTTTTCTTGGCAAAGGAGAGAAAACGCGATATAGTAGTAGGTAGTAACCGATTAAGGAGGAATGGAAAATGAATCAAGACCGCCAAGCGGCCTTGGAACAGGCGCTGAAGCAAATTGAAAAGCAGTTTGGCAAAGGCTCGATTATGAAACTAGGGGAGCAAGCTGAACGGCAAATTTCGACCATCTCAAGCGGCTCGCTTGCGCTCGATATCGCGTTAGGTGTAGGCGGATATCCACGAGGACGAATCGTCGAAATTTATGGACCAGAATCTTCAGGGAAAACGACCGTTGCCCTTCATGCGATTGCAGAAGTACAAAAACAAGGCGGCCAAGCAGCGTTTATCGACGCGGAGCATGCGCTTGATCCAATATATGCGAAAAACCTAGGCGTCAATATCGACGAATTGCTTCTTTCCCAACCGGACACAGGAGAGCAAGCGCTCGAGATTGCCGAAGCACTTGTAAGAAGTGGTGCGGTAGATATTATCGTCATTGACTCAGTGGCAGCGCTTGTTCCGAAAGCGGAAATCGAAGGGGATATGGGCGACTCCCATGTTGGGTTGCAGGCGCGTTTAATGTCACAAGCGTTGCGGAAGTTATCTGGTGCGATCAACAAATCGAAAACAATCGCTATCTTTATTAACCAAATTCGCGAAAAAGTAGGAGTGATGTTCGGAAATCCGGAAACAACTCCTGGGGGAAGAGCGCTCAAGTTTTACGCTTCTGTTCGTTTAGAAGTGCGCCGTGCGGAACAAATCAAACAAGGCAATGACATGGTCGGAAATAAAACGAAAATTAAAGTCGTAAAAAATAAAGTTGCCCCTCCGTTTAAAACTGCGGATGTTGATATTATGTATGGCGAAGGAATTTCGCGCGAAGGCGAAATTATTGACATGGGCTCTGAACTCGACATCATTCAAAAGAGCGGTTCATGGTATTCGTATAAAGACGAGCGTCTTGGCCAAGGCCGCGAAAATGCGAAACAGTTTTTAAAAGAAAACCCGCATATTGCAGAGGAAATTGCAAAAGAAATTCGTGACCATTATGGTGTAGACGCAGCGCGTGTAGCAAGCGCAGCAACCGACGAGCAAGACGAGCTCGACTTTTTCGAAGAATAAAGAAAATGAGAACAGGCCGCAAAAAAACGTGGTCTGTTCTTATTTTTTCAACATTCTGTCATATTGTAATGCTTATTATCTTGACAATAAATGTTACCACCTTTAAAATGAACATGTATATTTTAGAAAAAAGTGAAGGTCCGGGTTTCATCCTTGCCAAAAGGTGAAACGGTTTGAATCGGGCGTACGGAGCGGGAGCGCTTGTTGTTTTGCTGAACGTTGTAACGCCATCAGCAAAAATAAAAGCCTTTGCGCTGTATGTGGAAATGGTAACGATTGCCGACATTCATGAAGCAACAAACAAGTTTATAGCAAGAGGAGGTGAAAAGGATGGGTGTTAACATAATCATCTCCGCTTTGCTTAGTCTAGTCGTCGGTGCAGTTGTTGGCTTTTTTGTTCGTAAATCGATTGCAGAAGCGAAAATTGGTGGTGCCCAAGTGGCAGCTAACCAAATTCTTGAAGAAGCAAAACGTGAAGCAGACGCACTAAAAAAAGAAGCGCTTCTTGAGGCGAAAGATGAGATTCATAAACTTCGCACAGAAGCGGAACGCGATATCCGCGACCGCCGTAGCGAACTGCAAAAACAAGAAAACCGGTTATTGCAAAAAGAAGAGAATCTCGACCGAAAAGACGACGCGTTAAACAAACGCGAGGCGCTTTTAGAGAAAAAAGAAGAAACACTTAACAAAAGACAACAGCATATTGAAGAGATGGAAAGCAAAGTGGAAGAGCTCGTTCAAAAAGAACAAGCGGAACTAGAGCGAATCTCTAGCTTATCGCGTGAAGCAGCGCGCCAAATTATTTTAGAGCGCGTGGAAAAAGAGCTTTCGCACGAAATCGCGATGATGATTAAAGAGGCAGAAACACGTGCAAAAGAAGAAGCGGATAAAAAAGCGAAAGAAATTTTATCGCTGGCGATTCAGCGCTGTGCGGCAGACCACGTAGCAGAAACGACTGTATCGGTCGTCAACTTGCCAAACGACGAAATGAAAGGTCGGATCATTGGTCGCGAAGGCCGCAACATTCGTACGCTAGAAACGCTAACGGGAATCGATTTAATTATCGATGATACACCGGAAGCGGTGATTTTATCCGGCTTTGACCCAATTCGTCGCGAAACGGCTAGACTTGCTTTAGATAAGCTTGTCCAAGACGGACGCATTCATCCGGCACGAATCGAAGAGATGGTTGAAAAAGCAAGACGCGAAGTGGATGAACATATTCGCGAAGTCGGAGAACAGACGACGTTTGAAGTAGGCGTGCACGGCTTGCATCCGGATTTAATTAAAATTTTAGGACGTTTGAAATTCCGGACAAGCTACGGGCAAAACGTGCTAAAACACTCAATGGAAGTGGCATTTCTTGCAGGATTGATGGCGGCAGAGCTTGGAGAAGACGAAATGCTTGCAAGGCGGGCTGGTCTTCTTCATGACATCGGTAAAGCGATTGACCATGAAGTGGAAGGAAGCCACGTTGAAATCGGTGTCGAGTTGGCAACGAAATATAAAGAACATCCGGTTGTCATCAATAGCATCGCTTCTCACCATGGCGATACGGCGCCAACATCGATTATTGCCGTGCTTGTTGCAGCGGCGGATGCGTTGTCGGCGGCAAGACCTGGGGCAAGAAGCGAAACGTTGGAAAACTACATTCGCCGCCTTGAAAAGCTTGAAGAAATTGCTGAATCGTACGAAGGCGTTGAAAAATCGTATGCGATTCAAGCAGGTCGGGAAGTGCGCATCATTGTAAAACCAGATGCAATTGACGACCTCGAAGCACATCGATTAGCGCGCGACATTCGCAAACGAATTGAGGAAGAGCTCGATTACCCAGGGCATATTAAAATTACCGTCATTCGCGAAACGCGAGCGGTAGAGTACGCGAAATAAAGTGGCAGCATTGCCACTTTATTTTTTTTCGATTTTGTGCCAAACTTGAACTAGCAAAACTTTACGTGTAGAAAGGGTTAGACGATGAGATTGTTGTTTATTGGAGATGTCGTCGGAGCACCAGGACGAAAAATGGTCGAACAATATCTCCCAAAACTAAAAACAAAACATAAGCCACACCTCATTATTATTAACGGAGAAAACGCGGCTGGCGGAAAAGGGATTACAGGGAAAATTTATCGCGAATTTTTAGAACAAGGAGCGCATGCGGTCACATTAGGAAATCACGCGTGGGACAATCGCGACATTTTTGAGTTTATCGATGAAGCAAAAGCATTAGTTCGGCCGGCGAATTTGCCGATTGGAACGCCCGGAAAAGGAATTGTTTATATCGCGACAGAGCATGGGGAAGTAGCGGTCATTAATTTGCAAGGACGGACGTTTTTGCCGGCCATTGATTGTCCATTTCGTAAAGCGGACGAATTGGTTGCAGAAGCAATGCAGCGAACGCCGATGATTTTTGTTGATTTTCACGCCGAAGCGACAAGCGAAAAACAGGCGATGGGATGGCATTTAGACGGACGTGTTTCCGCTGTCATCGGCACGCATACGCACGTCCAAACAGCCGATGCCCGCATTTTACCGAAAGGCACAGCATACATGACAGATGTCGGCATGACCGGCCCGTATGACGGCATTTTAGGCGTCGATCGCGAAGCGGTACTGCGGAAATTTTTAACATCGCTTCCTGTTCGTTTTGAGGTGACAGAAGGAAGAAGCCAACTAAGCGCCGTTTTGCTTGAAATAGATGCAAAAACAGGGAAAGCAAAAAAGATTGAGCGAATTCTTATTAACGATGACCATCCTTATTTTGAATAGTTCACTTTTTAAGAATTTTTGAAAAATATTTTCTCGCTTAGCAGGAATACTTGACAAAACAGTGAATATAGTAACATTGAACTCATCATTGCAGAAATTAAGGAGGAACCAGGAATGGAAATATTAAAAGTTTCAGCAAAGTCGAACCCGAACTCTGTAGCTGGTGCACTTGCTGGGGTATTGCGCGAACGCGGAGCTGCCGAAATCCAAGCGATTGGCGCAGGTGCATTAAACCAAGCCGTTAAGGCCGTAGCGATCGCACGAGGATTTGTGGCACCGAGCGGAGTAGACCTTATTTGTATTCCTGCATTTACAGATATCATTATCGATGGCGAAGAGCGGACAGCCATTAAATTGATTGTCGAGCCTCGCTAATTCATTCACTGATAGCATAACAGGCGTGTTGATTAACCATTAAAAACCAGTTGGCATCGCTCTATTCCTAGCTTTTCTGCCGTAGTCGGCAAGCGGTTCGCTTGCCGACTGGGCATGCTGTACGCATGCCCTCCTCGAACAATGAACGCTTCGCGGGCAAATAACATTTGCCCGCCGGCGTTCTTGTTCGAGGGGAGAGGCAGAAAAGCTTGTGTTCAGCCATATAATCCTGTGTTTTTTAGTAAAATAATGGATAATCAACACTCGCGATAGCATAACCTGTTTGTCTTTTCAAACAGGTTATTTTATTTTAAATATAGAGGTGTTCAGCATGATTTTTGACGCACATTGTGACGCATTAATGAAACTATGGAAAAATCGTTCCCTTTCGTTTGCAGATAGCCAAGAGCTTCATGTGACGTTCCAGTCGCTAGCAAAAACAAAAAGCAAAGTGCAATGTTTCGCCATTTATATCCCAGAATATATCCCAGAAGAAGCGCGGTTTACGGTGGCGCTTGAAATGGTTGACTTATTTTTCGAACATATTATTGGGCGCTTCCCTGCGATTAAATTTGTCCAAACGAAGTCGGACATTGACGCATTAGCAGACGATGAAATCGGGGCGATGCTCACGTTAGAAGGATGCGAAGCAATTGGAACGAACATGGTCAAATTAAAAACATTGCTTCGGCTTGGAGTCATGTCGGTCGGATTGACATGGAATTGGGCGAACGCTGTCGCGGACGGAGCATGGGAAGAGCGTGGGGCAGGATTAACCCGTTTCGGAAAACAAGTGATTGCGCAATTAAACGAGGCGAAGCGATGGACAGACGTTTCTCATTTATCGGAAAAAGCGTTTTGGGAAGCGGTCGAAATCGCTGAATTCCCAATTGCTTCGCATTCTAATGCCTACGCGCTATGCCCGCATCCGCGCAACTTGCGCGACGAACAAATTCGCGCGTTAATCGAAAAAAACGGCATGATCGGGATTACATTCGTCCCATATTTTTTAACGACAAAACAAGCATCTATTGCCGATGTGCTTCGCCATTTAGACCACGTTTGTTCGCTCGGCGGAGAACAGCACGTTGGATTTGGTTCTGATTTTGATGGCATCGATGAAACGACGCTCGGGCTAGAAAACACTCGCGGCTATGAAACGCTTGTCAACGAGCTACAAAAACGGTACGCCGCGAGAACGGTCGACCGTTTTCTCTTTCGCAATTTTTATGACCATTTGCCGCAATAAATATGAACGATTTTTGACAGAAAGGGTTGCATTTTTTTTCCGATAGGTCTAGAATGGAATCGTTTAGTATATTCCCATATGCTAAAATTTTTGCACAAATCACAAGGTGAAATTGTAGTGATTTTGTCGGAAAAATGTTACACTTATAATCGTAAACGATACGCGATAATCGATGGAATTTAAAGGGGTGTAAGAAATGATTAGTCAACTTTCATGGAAAGTTGGAGGACAACAAGGGGAAGGTATCGAAAGTACCGGGGAAATATTCTCCATTGCTTTGAACCGCTTAGGGTATTATTTGTATGGATACCGCCATTTTTCTTCCCGGATTAAAGGTGGACATACGAACAACAAAATTCGTGTCAGCACAACGCAAGTTCGTTCGGTAGCGGATGATCTTGATATATTAGTAGCATTCGACCAAGAAACGATCGACTTCAACTTTCACGAACTTCGCGATGGCGGAATCGTGCTTGCAGATGCGAAGTTTAACCCGACGATTCCGGAAGGTTCAAATGTTACTTTGTATGCGGTTCCATTTACGGATATTGCAACAAATTTAGGAACGTCGCTTATGAAAAACATGGTGGCTGTTGGTGCTTCTAGCGCCGTGCTTGACCTTGATATCGATGTTTATCAAGAAGTGGTGGAGGAAATTTTCGGTCGCAAAGGGCAACAGGTTGTTGAGAAAAACATGGAAGCGCTTCGAGCAGGCGCTCAGTTTATGAAAGAACAGCTTGGCGATAGCATCCAAACGATGAAGCTGGAAAAAGCCGACGGGAAAAAGCGGATGTTCATGATCGGAAACGATGCAATCGCGCTTGGTGCGCTTGCAGGTGGCGCACGTTTCATGGCTGCTTATCCGATTACGCCAGCATCGGAAATTATGGAATATTTAATTAAAAAACTTCCGTCATTAGGCGGTGCTGTCATTCAAACAGAAGACGAAATTGCTGCTTGTACGATGGCAATCGGCGCAAACTATGCAGGGGTGCGCACGTTAACAGCGTCCGCTGGACCAGGGCTTTCTCTCATGATGGAAGCAATCGGCCTTGCGGGGATGACAGAAACGCCAGTAGTCATCGTTAATACACAACGCGGTGGTCCAAGTACAGGATTGCCAACAAAGCAAGAACAATCTGACTTGATGGCGATGATTTACGGCACGCACGGCGAAATCCCGAAAATTGTGATTGCGCCAAGCACAGTGCAAGAAGCGTTTTATGATACAGTTGAAGCGTTTAACTTAGCAGAAGAATATCAATGCCCTGTCATCGTCTTGTCTGACTTACAGCTTTCGCTTGGAAAACAAACGGTCGAACCGTTGGAATACGATAAAATTGAAATTCGTCGCGGCAAATTAGTAACAGGCGAACTTCCAGCACTTCCAGACAAAGAGAACTTTAAACGTTACGAAGTGACAGAAGATGGAATTTCGCCGCGTGTGCTCCCAGGAACGCCAAACGGCATTCACCACGTCACAGGGGTGGAGCACGCGGAAACAGGACGGCCATCTGAATCTGCCGCAAACCGCATCGCGCAAATGGATAAACGTTTACGGAAATTGAAACATTTGAAATTTAATACACCGGTTCATAAACAAGTCAAGCATGAAGAGGCAGACGTATTGCTCGTCGGTTTTAACTCGACGCGCGGGGCGATTGAAGAAGCGATGGAGCGCCTTGAATTAGATGGATTAAAAGTGAATCACGCGCACATTCGCCTCGTTCACCCGTTCCCGACAGAGGAAATGTTGCCGCTTGTCCAAACGGCGAAAAAAATCATCGTTGTCGAACAAAACGCAACAGGTCAATTGGCAAGCTTGTTAAAAATGAATGTCGGACATGCAGACAAAGTGAGAAGCATCTTAAAATACGACGGCAACCCGTTCTTGCCAAATGAAGTTTATACAAAATGCAAGGAGTTGTTATAATCATGGCGACGTTTAAGGATTTTCGTAATGACGTGAAACCGAACTGGTGTCCAGGGTGCGGTGACTTCTCTGTTCAAGCGGCGATTCAGCGGGCAGCGGCTAACGTTGGCTTAGAGCCGCATCAGTTAGCGATCGTTTCTGGTATCGGTTGCTCGGGGCGGATTTCTGGATACATTCATTCCTACGGATTCCACGGCATTCATGGCCGAGCATTGCCGATTGCGCAAGGAGTAAAAATGGCGAACCGCGATTTAACGGTCATAGCAGCTGGTGGTGACGGCGACGGATTTGCGATCGGGACGGGACATACGATTCATGCGATTCGCCGCAACATCGACATTACGTACATCGTCATGGACAACCACATTTACGGCTTAACAAAAGGACAAACATCGCCGCGAAGCGAAGTTGGATTTAAAACAAAAAGTACGCCACAAGGTTCAGTAGAACCAGCGCTTTCCATTATGGAAATGGCGCTTAGTGCAGGCGCAACATTTGTGGCGCAAAGCTTCTCGAGCGACTTAAAAGAATTAACACAGCTCATCGAAGAAGGGATTAAACATAAAGGCTTTTCGCTAATCAACGTATTCAGCCCATGCGTCACGTACAACAAAGTAAATACGTACGACTGGTTCAAAGAAAACTTAGTGAGCTTGAATGCGATTGAAGGGTACGATCCATCGAATCGCGATATGGCAATGCAAACATTGATGAAACATAAAGGGCTCGTTACGGGGCTTATTTATCAAAACAAAGAACAAAAATCGTACCAAGATCTCGCTCATGGGTACAGCGAAACACCGCTTGTCGATGCAGATTTGCAGTTAAGCAAAGAAAAATTCGATCAACTTGTGGCTGAATTTATGTAATTGGAAAAAGTTCACTCCTAGCTGAGCATTGCTCGGTTAGGAGTTTTTTGTTATGATGAATTGTTCAAGTGCTCACTTGAACAATTTCGTGAACACTATTGTTTCATAGACAGACAAATTATATACTATGATAGTGTGCAATTGTTTGAAAGAAAGGAGATCATTATGAACGAAAAACAACGACTAGAGCAAACAGGACAAATCCAAACAGACTATCCAACGGACAAAAAATCCGCTTTGGATACGAAAAAAACAAGTAAAGATTATGAGAAGTATTTTTCGACGGTATTTATTCCCCCAAGCTTAAAAGACGCGAAAAAACGCGGCAAAGAAGAAGTCAAATACCATAAAGATTTTGCCATTCCAGAAGAGTTTCGTGGCATGGGAAATGGACGAAAATTTTATATTCGCACATACGGTTGCCAAATGAACGAACATGACACGGAAGTGATGGCAGGTATTTTTATGGCGCTTGGATACGAACCGACGGATCGTCCGGAACAGGCGAACGTCATTTTATTGAACACATGTGCTATTCGCGAAAATGCGGAAAATAAAGTATTCGGCGAAATCGGGCATTTAAAGCCATTGAAACAAAACAACCCAGACTTGTTGCTTGGCGTATGCGGCTGTATGTCGCAAGAAGAATCGGTCGTCAATAAAATTTTGAAGCAATACCAATACGTCGATATGATTTTTGGCACACACAACATTCACCGCTTGCCGTACATTTTAAAAGAGGCGTATATGTCGAAAGAAATGGTTGTTGAGGTGTGGTCAAAAGAAGGCGACGTCATCGAAAACTTACCGAAAGTGCGCAAAGGCAACATTAAAGCATGGGTCAATATTATGTACGGCTGCGACAAGTTTTGTACGTACTGTATCGTGCCGTATACGCGCGGAAAAGAGCGGAGCCGTCGTCCGGAAGACATCATTCAAGAAGTGCGTCATTTAGCAGCACAAGGCTACCAAGAAATTACGCTTCTCGGACAAAACGTAAACGCATACGGAAAAGATTTTACCGACATGACCTATGGACTTGGCGATTTAATGGACGAACTTCGCAAAATTGACATTCCACGTATTCGCTTTACGACAAGCCATCCGCGCGATTTCGATGACCGCTTAATCGAAGTGCTTGCCAAAGGTGGCAACTTAGTGGAACACATTCATTTGCCAGTTCAGTCTGGAAGCAGCGAAGTGTTGAAAATGATGGCGCGCAAATATACGCGGGAGCAATATTTAGAGCTTGTCCGCAAAATTAAAGCGGCCATTCCAGGAGTGGCGCTCACAACAGACATTATCGTCGGCTTCCCGAACGAAACGGATGAGCAATTTGAAGAAACGTTGTCACTTTATCGCGAAGTCGAGTTCGATTCAGCGTTTACGTTCATTTACTCCCCTCGCGAAGGCACACCGGCAGCGAAAATGGAAGACAACGTGCCGATGGAAGTGAAAAAAGAACGTTTGCAGCGGCTCAATGCATTAGTTAATGAAATTTCTGCGAAAAAACTGAAGGAATATGAAGGGCAAATTGTCGAAGTATTAGTAGAAGGCGAAAGCAAAAACAATCCGGATGTCCTTGCTGGCTATACGCGCAAAAACAAGCTCGTCAACTTTATCGGTCCGAAATCCGCGATCGGCAAACTAGTGAAGGTGCGTATTACAGAAGCGAAAACATGGACATTGAACGGAGAAATGGTAGAAGAAGCGGTCGAGGTGAACTAAAGTGGCAAAGTACACAAGGGATGAAATTTTAGCACAGGCGAAAGAATTGGCGAAAATGATTGCTGAAACGGAAGAAGTGGATTTTTTCAAACGCGCGGAAGAAAAAATTAACCAAAACGAAAAAGTGCGCGCAATGATTCAACAAATTAAGTCATTGCAAAAACAAGCGGTCAATTTGCAGCATTACGGCAAACAGGAAGCGTTGAAAAAAGTTGAGGCGGAAATTGATGCGATTTACGAACAGTTGTCGCAAATTCCGATTGTCGATGAGTTTCAACAGTCGCAAACGGAAGTGAACGATTTATTGCAATTAGTCGCTTCCACCATTTCAAAAACAGTGACCGATGAAATCATTACATCAACAGGTGGCGATTTGTTGCGCGGCGAAACGGGCGCACAAATAAAAAGTAGCCATGGCTGCGGGGACGGTTGCGGCTGCCACTAAAAGACGCCTTTTCGGGCGTCTTTTTTCTTAGCTCCCTAGTCGCCTCCGCTTTTCGTATGGTCTAGCTGCGAACTAACATCCTCCTCCGCGTTTGCTTTCTCCGTCCGACGTGCGAGGCACGTCTCGTCGAAAGCTTTCGCTTCCGTCGGATGTTTCCTTGGCTCTCGCCAAGGACCGTTCTCCGCTTTTCGTATGGTCTAGCTTCGGCTCCTAGCTCTCTTGTGCCAAGCAACCTTCCTCCGCCGAAGCAAAAAGCGCTTCTCGTCGGAAGAACGCTTGGCTTCGAGAGCTGTGCAGTCGCCTCCGCTTTTCGTAAAAAAATAAGTACATATTTGGGCAGACCGGCATACAATGAACTATACGGATTTATTTCTACACTTATGTGCACATTAGGCGCAGTGATGCATAGGATGAAATGAAGATTTCATGGAGGAGGGTTTGCTCGTATGTCTGGATACAGAGAGATTATTACAAAAGCTGTGGTGGCGAAAGGGCGCAAGTTTGTGCAGTCTACCCATACCATTACCGCGCCGAATCGTCCGTCTAGCATTTTAGGTTGCTGGATTATTAACCATCGCTATGATGCGAAAAAAAGAGGCCGTACGATTGAAATTCACGGACATTACGACGTGAACGTCTGGTATTCGTATCATAACAATACGAAAACAGAAGTCGTGAGTGAAACCGTTTCGTACACGGCGGTTGTGCGGTTAAAATATCGCGACGATGAGAACGTCGTCAGTGATGACCATGACATTATCGTTCGTGTCATCCAACAGCCGAATTGCCTCGAATGTACGATTGCGTCAAACGGCAATAAAATTAATGTGGAAGTGGAAAAAGAATTTGCTGCTGAAGTCATCGGCGAAACGAAAGTATGGGTATCGATCCATCCGGACGGGCATGACGAAGACGATTTTGACTACGATGTCGACGAAGAATTAGAAAACTTAACTTCAGAATTACTTGGCGATGACGATAACTAGGAAGTTTCTTTCCTAGTTTTTTCTTTTATCCCTTGCTATAATAAAAAGGCATAAAAAAGCAATGGTTGGAGGGAAATATGGCTACGTATACGCCAATGATTCAACAATATTTAGACATTAAGGCACAATATCAAGATGCCTTTTTATTTTTTCGCCTCGGCGATTTTTATGAAATGTTTTTTGATGATGCCATTAAAGCTGCACATGAATTAGAGATTACGCTAACAAGCCGCGATGGAGGCACGGACGAACGCATTCCGATGTGCGGCGTTCCGTACCATTCTGCGCAAGGATATATTGAACAACTCATTCAAAAAGGATATAAAGTCGCCATTTGCGAGCAAGTGGAGGACCCGAAAACCGCCAAAGGGGTCGTGCGACGCGAAGTCGTTCAACTCATTACCCCGGGAACGGTAATGGAAGGGAAGCAACTTTCCGATAAAGAAAACAACTATTTAGCTACCATCACCCCGTTTACGGACGGCACGTATGGCTTTGCTTATGCCGATTTGTCTACCGGGGAAAGCCGTCTGACGCTCCTTCCATCGATGGAAGAAGTATGGAATGAATTATATGCAACAGGGGCGCGTGAAGTTGTCGTTGCTTCTCATTTTGCGGAAGAGCTACGTCAAAAAGTGAAGGAACGGTCTGATTTTACGATTTCTCATGAAGACGATACGACAACGAATTTCCCGCCAGACATCGCTCGTTCGTTAGTAGACGAAAAAGCGAAAGTAACGTTTGCTCGCTTATTTCACTATTTAGTAAAAACGCAAAAACGAAGCCTTGATCATTTGCAGCCGGTACAAATGTACGAAATACATCAATATATGAAACTAGACGTCTATTCGAAGCGAAACCTAGAACTAACAGAAACGATTCGGTCAAAAGGCCGGAAAGGGTCGCTTTTATGGCTGCTCGATGAAACGATGACTGCGATGGGCGGGCGATTGCTCAAACAATGGATTGACCGACCGCTATTGCAACGTGAGAAAATCGAGCGACGGTTACAACTAGTCGAGACGTTACTTATGCATTACTTTGAGCGGCAAGAATTGCGCGATTTGCTTCGCCACGTCTATGATTTAGAGCGGTTAGCTGGTCGTGTTGCATTCGGCAACGTTAACGCCCGCGACTTAATTCAGCTGAAAAAATCGCTTCAACAAGTGCCGTTGATTCGGGAAGTGGTAGGAAAACTAGACGATGCGAAACAGCTTGCCCAAGCAATCGACCCGTGCAACGAGCTTGTCGAGCTGTTAGAAAGCGCGATTGACGACAATCCGCCACTTTCAGTGAAAGAAGGAGGCATTATTAAAGACGGATACGACGACATGCTCGATCGATTCCGCGATGCGAGCCGAAACGGCAAAACATGGATTGCTCAACTCGAACAGAAAGAACGGGAGCTAACGGGCATTAAGTCATTAAAAATCGGGTATAACCGCGTGTTCGGTTACTACATCGAAGTGACGAAAGCGAATTTGCATTTATTGCCGGAAGGACGATACGAACGCAAGCAGACGCTCGCGAACGCCGAGCGGTTTGTCACGCAAGAGTTAAAAGAAAAGGAAGCGCTTATTTTAGAAGCGGAAGAAAAAAGCATGGAATTGGAATATGAGCTGTTTGTGTCCATTCGCGAACAAGTAAAACAATTCATTCCGCGCTTGCAACAATTAGCGAAAATTATTAGTGAACTAGACGTATTGCAATGTTTTGCGACCGTAAGCGAAGAAAACCGCTATACAAAACCACGTTTTTCCGATCATCGGGAGTTAGTCGTGAAAAACGGACGCCATCCGGTCGTCGAAAAAGTGCTCGGGGCACAAGTATATGTCCCAAACGACTGCTTGATGAATGCCGAACGGGAGATATTGCTTATTACAGGACCAAATATGTCAGGAAAAAGCACGTACATGCGTCAAATTGCCTTAACTGCCATTTTAGCGCAAATCGGTTGTTTCGTTCCAGCCGATGAAGCGGTATTGCCGATTTTTGACCAAGTGTTTACCCGTATCGGCGCTGCCGACGATTTAGTATCCGGGCAAAGCACGTTTATGGTCGAAATGTTAGAAGCGCGGAACGCCATCGTTCACGCCACCCCTCGCAGCCTCATTTTATTTGATGAAATCGGGCGTGGCACATCGACGTACGACGGGATGGCACTAGCGCAAGCGATGATTGAATACGTTCATCATAAAATTGGCGCAAAAACGCTTTTTAGCACGCATTACCACGAACTAACAGTGCTGGAACAGTCGCTTCCGAAATTGAAAAACGTGCATGTGAGCGCAGTTGAAGAAAATGGGAAAGTCGTCTTTCTGCACAAAATTGAAGACGGTCCAGCGGATGAAAGCTATGGCATTCACGTCGCCCAACTGGCGGAGTTGCCGCCTGAATTAATCGCGCGGGCGAAAGAAATTTTAGCTGAACTTGAACAGCCGGTATATAGCGAAGCTTCTCTTCAGAAAGCGACGTTTGAACAACTAAGCATGTTTGTCGAAGAGGAAAAGCCGAAAGAACTACCGCTTTCGAAAAAAGAAAAACAGGCGCTCCACGCGTTAAAGTCACTAAATTTATTAGAAATGACACCATTGCAAGCATTAAATCAATTATATGAAATTCAAAAATTGCTGAAGTAAGGGAGGCTGGATGGTGGGGAAAATTCGTAAACTCGATGACCATCTATCGAATAAAATCGCCGCGGGGGAAGTCGTCGAGCGTCCCGCCTCGGTCGTCAAAGAGCTTGTCGAAAACGCGATTGACGCCAATAGTACAGTCATTGAAATCGAATTGGAAGAAGCAGGATTAGCAAAAATTCGCATCATTGATAATGGCGATGGGATGGAAGAAGAAGATTGCCTGCTCGCGTTTGAGCGGCATGCGACGAGCAAAATTAAAGACGAACACGATTTATTTCGCATTCGTACGCTCGGTTTTCGCGGCGAGGCGCTGCCGAGTATCGCTTCTGTTGCCGAAGTGGAAATGAAAACGAGCACAGGCAACGGCCCAGGGACGCTTGTTTTGTTAAAAGGTGGCCAACTCGTCAAACACGAGCGGACAAGCAGTCGAAAAGGAACAGAAATAACGGTCGCTCATCTTTTTTTCAATACACCGGCAAGATTAAAATATATGAAAACCGTTCATACGGAACTTGGTCACGTCACCGATGTGGTCAATCGGTTAGCGTTAGCCCATCCTTCTATTTCGTTCCGTTTGCGTCATCACGGCAAAACGTTGCTTGCGACAAACGGAAACGGCGACGTGCGCCAAGTAGTAGCCGCGATTTACGGGATCGAAGTCGCGAAAAAAATGGTTCCAATCGAAGCGCAATCGCTTGATTTTACAATTAAAGGGTACATTTCGTTGCCAGAGGTGACGCGCGCCTCGCGCAGCTACATTTCGACAATTGTCAACGGTCGTTACGTGCGCAACATGCCGCTACTGAAAGCAGTGGAGGCTGGGTATCATACGTTGTTGCCAATTGGACGCTACCCGATTGTTCTCCTTGCAATCGAGATGGATCCGGTGTTAGTCGATGTAAACGTTCATCCCGCAAAATTAGAAGTACGTTTTAGCAAAGAAGCAGAATTGAATCAATTGGTGGAATCGGCAATCCGCCAAGCGTTGCAGGCGAAAACGTTAATTCCGGAAGTGACAGCGAAGCGGTCGGAAGCCCCGAAAGCGGAGCAGCGCGCGTTTTCGTTTGAACATGTCGTAAAAGAACCAGTTGTGATACGACAAGCACCGCCGACGCCCATCAGCGGGGACAACGAGCGAGAACTACAGAAAGAGCCGCCAACGAACGAAGGAACGAATGCGAAAAAATTATGCGAAACAAATGAAAAAAAATTATGCACGCCACTAATGGACGAAGTAGTGGCTGTAAATGAGGAGCAGGTGGTGGAAGAAAGCGAACCGAAAAAAGAGCGAATCCCGCCGCTTTATCCGATCGGGCAGTTACACGGCACGTACATTTTAGCCCAAAACGAAAACGGACTATATATTATCGATCAACACGCGGCCCAAGAACGGATTAAATATGAATATTTCCGCGAAAAAGTTGCCGACGTCACGAACGACGTGCAGCAGCTGCTTGTTCCACTGACGTTTCAGTATCCAAAAAACGAATATTTACTTATTGAGGCACATAGGGAACAATTAGCGAAATGCGGAGTGTTTTTAGAACCGTTTGGTCAGCATACGTTTATTGTGCGCGAACATCCTGCGTGGTTTCCGAAAGGGGAAGAAGCGGCGATTATTGAAGAAATGATCGAACAAGTGCTAACGATGAAAAAAATTGATATCTCACAATTGCGGGAAAAAGCCGCGATCGTTATGAGCTGCAAACAATCGATTAAAGCAAACCACCATTTGCGCCAAGAAGATATGTTTGCGTTACTAGAAACGCTTCGCAAAGCAACTGACCCGTTCACTTGCCCGCACGGACGTCCAATTATTATTCATTTTTCGACGTATGAATTAGAAAAAATGTTTAAGCGGGTAATGTAGATGACAGCCCTTTCGATGAAGGGCTTTTCTTTTGGAGAAAAACAACATCATCGTGTAAAATAAAGTATTCAATGATTATCGAGGGGGTTGGAAGCGTGGGGAACAAACTGTCGGTTATGGTGAGCATCGTCGTGGCGATGCTTGTCGCGTCGATGGACACGACGATTATGAATACGACGATGCCGATTATTGCGAAAGAATTAGGAGGTTTTTCGCTTTATGCATGGTCGTTCGCTTCGTACATGATTACAACGACCGTTTTATCGCCAATTGCCGGACGATTGTCCGATTTATTTGGACGAAAGAAAGTGTTTAGTGTTGGAATTTTGCTGTTTATGGTCGGCTCACTGTTGTGTGGCATGTCGCAACAAATGGTGCAGCTCGTGTTATTTCGTGCAGTGCAAGGGGTTGGGGCAGGCTTTATGATGCCGTTTCCGGCGATTATTGCTGGCGACTTATTTCCGATTGAAAAACGCGGGAAAATTCAAGCGTTTTTTACCGCGATGTGGGGCATTGCCGCAGTACTTGCCCCGCTACTAGGATCGCTGTTTGTTGATTATTTATCATGGCGCTGGATTTTTTATGTCAATATCCCGCTTTGTTTATTGGCGTTATGGACGCTTTTGCCGTACAAAGAAGTGTATGAGCCGAAACGTGCCGCAGTTGATTATCTCGGGGCGTTATTGTTTGCGGCGGCGATTAGCTTGCTTTTGCTTGTGACAGTGGTGGAAAGCTATCAAGGGATATACGCGGTCATCGGTGCTTTGCTTCTCGTTGTATTTTACATGTATGAAAAAAAACAACCGTCTCCGCTCGTTCCGCTATCGTTAGTGCACCATCAGACGTTAAAATGGATGAATATTAACGGCTTTATTAGCTGTATGGCGCTATTTGGCACCGCAAGCTACATTCCGCTTTTTTTACAGCAAGTTTCCCATAAATCGGTGCTTGTCAGCGGGGTCGTCCTTCTCGGCATGTCGATCGGCTGGATGGTTGTCGCTGTTCCGGCAGGAAAATGGATTTTAAAGTACGGCTATCGCCGATTGATGATTGCTGGGAACATATTGCTCGTTTTATGCGGCGTGCTGCTTGCTCTTTTGGAGCAAGAAAGTAGCTTTTTTTACACATTTATCGCCATGCTCATTCAAGGATTGTCATTTGGATTAACATCGACCGTTGGTGTAATCGGCTCGCAACAATTAGCAGCTGCACATGAAAAAGGAATTGCCACGTCGTTTTTTATGTTTTGCCGCAATGTGGGCACTGCGGTCGGTGTCACGATTATGGGAGCATTTTTAACGAAAGCATCTGATGTGATGACAGGCATTCATCATTTGTTTTTATTCGGGTTAGCAGGAAGTATCGTCGCATTTATAACGTCCTTTTTTATTTTGGAAACATCGTCTGTTAGTGAGTCGTATGTTCGGTCGCATTAGCAACAATGGCAGAAGAGCTGCAACAGCTCGCACACACTTTTCAGGTGCGTACAAAGACCGTATCTGCCGAATGAACGGCAGATACGTGTTTAAAGACTTTTTTCTTCGGAAAAATTATGATAAAATCGCCTTTACTTGGGTATACTAAATCAGTGTGACACGATAGAGAAAGAAGTGGTAGGGATGAAGGAGAAGCTTGTCGTGCTCATCGGACCGACGGCGGTCGGGAAAACGAAGATGAGCATCGAACTAGCGAAGCGCCTTGATGCGGAAATTATTAGCGGCGATTCCATGCAAATTTATCGAGGGATGGACATTGGGACAGCGAAAATTATGCCTGCCGAGATGCAAGGAATTCCGCACCATTTAATTGATATTAAAGACCCAGAAGATTCTTTTTCGGTCGCTGAATTTCAACAGCTCGTCCGCCCGTTGATTCGTGAGATTACAAGGCGTGGGAAGCTGCCGATGATCGTCGGAGGAACGGGGCTTTATATTCAGTCCGTTCTTTACGACTATCAGTTTACTGACGCTCCTTCCGATGAAGGATACCGCCAAAAGTTGCGCAAGCTCGTAGAAGAACACGGGGAGATGGCGTTGTTTAACATGTTGAAAGCAGTGGATGAAGAAAGTGCCGCACGCATTCATCCACGCAATGTTCGTCGTGTTATCCGCGCGCTTGAAATTTATCATTGCACAGGAAAGACGATGAGCGAATGGCAGAAGACGCAAACGCCGGAACTTCTATATGATGTCGCCATTATCGGCTTGACAATGGAGCGAGAGCAGCTATATCGCCGCATTAATGAGCGGGTCGAACAGATGATAGCCAATGGGCTGCTTGATGAAGTGAAAGCGCTCTATGACCGGGGGTTAAGCGACTGCCAGTCGATTCAAGCGATCGGCTATAAAGAGTTATATGCGTATTTCGCTGGAACGATATCGCTTGAAGAAGCGATCGAGCAGCTGAAACAAAACTCGCGCCGCTACGCTAAGCGGCAATTGACGTGGTTTCGCAACAAATTGCCTGTTTGTTGGTTTGATATGACCGATCCAACAAAGTTTATGGAGACGCGAGATGAAATTTTACAATACATAGAAGGAAAGCTGTACCGAAAGACGAATATATAAACATAGGTAGAGAGAAAAAGAGGAGGCCTGTTCATGAAAACATCAATCAACATTCAAGACCAATTTTTAAATCAATTGCGCAAAGACGGCACACAAGTAACGGTATTTTTGCTCAACGGCTTTCAGCTTCGTGGCTTAATCAAAGGGTTTGACAATTTCACCGTGCTTTTAGAAGTGCAAGGAAAGCAACAACTCATTTATAAGCACGCGATTTCCACGTTTGCGCCGGAAAAAAACGTTCAGTTAGAGATGCAATAAACGTTCACCCGCTCTTTTAGAGCGGGTGATGTTTTTGTTGCTTCATCGTAACGGAGTAGCGTGAATACATATAGGTATAGGCATTTGTCACAATTTTGCCTAGCGAAACGTATACTGAAAAGGCGAGGCGACCGAAAGTGAGGTGACAATCGTTGTCGGAAGTAACGATGAACAAAGCAAAAGGACAAATTAACATCGTGTTAAACGCCAAAACGATGAATCATGTAATCAAAGAAGAACGAAGCGACGGCATTAATTTTGAACAGCATAGCATTTTGCGCGACATTCAAAAAGAGCTCGACCAATTAATCGGGCTAGAAAACGTAAAAAAAATTGTCAAAGAAATTTATGCGTGGCTCTACATTGACAAAATGCGAAAAGAAAATGGCTTGAAATCGAACAAACAAGCGCTTCATATGATTTTTAAAGGCAATCCTGGAACGGGAAAAACAACGGTTGCTCGCTTATTAGGGAAATTATTTGTTCAAATGAATGTCTTATCGAAAGGTCATTTTATTGAAGCAGAACGGGCGGACTTAGTCGGCGAATACATCGGCCATACGGCGAATAAAACGCGCGACTTAATTAAAAAGGCGCGCGGCGGGATTTTATTTATTGACGAAGCATACTCTTTAGCGCGCGGGGGAGAAAAAGATTTTGGCAAAGAAGCAATCGACACGTTAGTGAAAGGGATGGAAGACTATTGCGACGATTTAGTCGTCATTTTAGCAGGGTATCCAGCAGAAATGGACTACTTTTTGTCGTTAAATCCAGGGCTGCCGTCACGCTTTCCACTCATGATTGAATTTCCCGATTATACCGTCGATGAATTAGTGAATATCGCCAAACAAATGGTGCGCGAGCGGGAATACGAACTGACGAAAGAGGCGGAGCGAAAGCTGTATTATCATCTCGAAGAATTGCTCGAAAAACGAGAAAAAAAATTTAGCAACGGCCGCTATATTCGCAACGTCATTGAACAGGCGATTCGCAAACAAGCCGTTCGCCTTTTACATGAAGGACGTTATGATAAAAAAGAATTAACGCTCATTCGCGACCGCGATTTAGTCATTGGTTCGTAAAGGAAGGGAATACTCCCTTTCTTTTTTTCTTGATAAAAGAAGGATTTTTGCAAACTCATGAAGAATGTAAAGAGAAAGGTCAGAATATACATTATTTTTAGAATTATTGAGATAAAATATTAAAGGAGGGGTTTGTTTTGTATTTAACGATTGGTGAAGTGTTCGCACAGACAGTAAGAAAGTTCCCGAAAAAAGAAGCGCTCGTTGATGTTCGTACAGGACTTCGCTATACGTACGAACAATGGGCAAAAGAAGTGGACAAACTTGCAAACGCTTTCTTAACAGCAGGGGTGCGAAAAGGAGATCGTGTATCGACCGTGTTATTTAATACGGCAGAGCTTGCGACCGCTTTTTTTGCGTGCGCGAAAATCGGCGCTGTCTTCAATCCGATTAATTTTCGTTTGCGGCCAAAAGAAATCGCTTACATTTTAACGGATGCTACCCCAAAAATCGTGTTATTTGAACAAGCAGTCGAACCACAAATCACAGCCATTCATCATGAATTTCCACACATTTCTTTTTGGATGATTGACGGACAATCGCCAACGTACGCTGTTTCTTATCACGAACAAATCCAGCGTGCAAGCGACGAACTTCCAGCTATCGACGTTTCCGAAAATGATTTGTATGCGATTATGTATACAAGCGGCACGACAGGACGGCCAAAAGGAGTGATGCATCGACACCGCGACATGATTGAACAAAGTTTAATTTGCAATTCGGTGATGCGCATTCGCGAAACAGAGCGGGGGCTTGTCACCGCACCGATGTTTCATTGCGCGGAATTGCATTGTTGCTTCCTTCCACGCGTCCATGCTGGCGCAACGAACGTCATCGTTCATCATTTCGACCCGAACCAAGTATTAAGCGTCATCGAACAAGAACGAATTACCGTGTTATTTGCTGCACCAACCATGTGGAATATGCTGTTGCAAGAAAAATTGTCCGATTATGATTTATCGTCGCTTCGCATCGGTTTGTATGGAGCCGCTCCGATGGCGCCAGTGCTTGTAAAAGAATGCAAAGAGCGGTTAGGCATTGATTTAATCCAAGCGTACGGTATGACAGAAATGGGTCCAGCGGTAACGTTCTTATACGAAGATGAGCAGTTAACGAAAGCGGGATCTGCCGGACGCGCATGCTTAAACCACGAAATTCGCATCGTCAAACCGCGCGAAGACGGCCCATCCGATCCAGACGACATCTTGCCGCCGGGACAAGTTGGCGAAATTATCGTCAAAGGTCCATGCATGATGGTTGGCTACTACAACCGTGAAGATGCGACGGAAAAAGCGATGTATAAAGGCTGGTATCATTCTGGCGATTTAGGCTACATGGATGAAGACGGTTATTTATACGTTGCCGACCGTGTCGATGACATGATTATTAGCGGCGGCGAAAACGTCTATCCGCGCGAAGTAGAAGACGTGCTTTATGAACATGAAGGAGTACTTGATGTTGCGGTGCTTGGCGAGCCGGATGCGCTATGGGGAGAAAAAGTCGTTGCTTTCATCGTCAAAAAAGACCAACAGCTTACCGCAGAACAATTAGAGGCGTTTTGCAAACAAAGCGACAAACTCGCCCCGTACAAACGACCGCGTGCGTACTATTTTGTCGAGGCACTGCCACGCAATGCGAGCGGAAAAATTCAAAAGTTTTTATTGCGCGAACAAATGAAAAAAATGGCACAATCATAGGACGGTGGGAAAATGGCAGCGACGTATTTGCAGAAAGAGCATCATATCTTTCGTGAGGCGTTCCGAAAGTTTTTGCAAAAAGAAGCATATCCGCTTTATGACGAGTGGGAAAAACAAGGAATCATTCCACGGGAATTTTGGCGGAAAATGGGAGAGAACGGGTTTCTTTGTCCGTGGGTAGACGAAACATACGGTGGATTTGGTGCCGATTTTGGCTACTCAGTCGTCATCAACGAAGAATTAGAAAAAGTAGGATCAAGCCTTGTCGGCATCGGCTTGCATAACGATATCGTCGTTCCATATATCTCCTCATATGGAACAGAAGAGCAGAAGAAAAAATGGTTGCCAAAATGTGTGTCTGGTGAAATCGTCACCGCCATTGCGATGACCGAACCAGGAGCAGGTTCTGATTTAGCAAGTATCCAAACAACGGCGGTGAAACAAGGCGACCATTATATTGTCAACGGGCAAAAAACGTTTATTACAAACGGCATTCATGCGGATTTAGTCATCGTCGTTTGCAAAACGAACCCGAGTGCGAATCCACCGCATAAAGGCATGAGCCTCCTTGTCGTCGAAAGAGGAACGCCAGGATTTACACGCGGCCGGAAGCTAGAAAAGGTGGGATTGCATGCCCAAGATACAGCCGAGCTATTTTTTAGCGATGCAAAAGTTCCAGCGGAAAACTTGCTTGGAGAAGAAGGAAAAGGTTTTTACTATTTAATGGAAAAATTGCAGCAAGAGCGGCTCATCGTTGCGATTGCTGCGCAAACAGCGGCAGAAGTGATGTTTGACTTAACGAAACGGTATGTGAAAGAGCGTACGGCGTTTGGGAAAACGATTAGCCAATTTCAAACCGTCCAATTCCGGCTCGCAGAAATGGCGACGGAAATTGCGATCGGGCGTGCGTTTCTTGATGATGTCATCGAACAACATATCGCAGGCAAAGACGTCGTGGCAAACGTATCAATGGCGAAATGGTGGATGACGGAAATGGCAAAGCGTGTCGCTGCGGAAGGAATGCAGCTTCACGGTGGGTATGGCTATATGGAAGAGTACGAAATTGCTAGACGTTACCGCGACATTCCTGTCAGCGCTATTTACGCAGGCACGAATGAAGTGATGAAAATGATCATTGCCAAACATCTTGGATTGTAGGGGGGATTTTGTTGCTGGATGGAATCAAAGTGATTGATTTTTCCCATTATCTCCCCGGGCCGTTTGCGAGCCTTCGTTTAGCAGATTTAGGGGCGGAAGTGATTAAAATCGAGCCGAAAACAGGTGACCGGATGCGGGGGCTAGCTACTGACTCCCTTTTTGATGCGAACAATAAAAACAAAAAAAGCATCGCGCTAGATTTGAAAAATACCCGAGATGTTCAAACGGCGCAACACCTCATCCGCCAAGCCGATGTCATCATTGAAAGTTTCCGCCCCGGTGTCATGAAAAAGCTTGGACTTGGCTATGAAGAAGCAGTGGCTCTCAACCCATCGATTGTGTATTGCTCGATTAGTGGCTACGGTCAACATAGCCGATATGCGTCGTTCGGAAGCCATGACTTAAATTATATGGCGCTTTCCGGTGTTTTAGCCCAGCTGAAAGCGGACGGCCGTCCGATTCATCCGACGATGACGTTCGCCGATCTCATCGGCAGCATGCATGTCGTCGAACAAATTACCGCTGCCTTGTATGCGCGCGAACGGACGGGGAAAGGACGTTATATAGACGTTGCGCTTGTTGATAGCTTGCTTTCGATGATGACGAACCATTTTGTATTAGAGCACGATACCGGACAAAAAAATGGCATTCCAATATTAGCTGGCACGGTGGTGTCGTATCATTTGTATGAAACGAAAGACGGGCGGTATATGGCGCTTGCCGCGCTGGAAGGGCATTTTTGGCGCAATTTTTGCGACGCAGTTGGCAAATCCGAATGGTACGAAGGACATCTATCGGCAGCTTGTGATGACAATCCTCTCTTTCTAGAAATAAAGCAGTTGTTTCGCGCGAAAACGTTCCAACAATGGATCGCTTTTTCGCAACAAGTCGATTGTTGCTTAACGCCGGTATTAGAAACGGATGAAGCGAAAACGTGGTTTGCAAGCGATACGTACCGAAACATGATTCATATCGAAAATGACCGAATCGAAGTAGCGACCCGCTATGACGAACATTTTTTTACAAAACGTACACGAGCACCAAAGCTAAATGAACATGGGGGAGTGAGTGCAAATGATGAACGTTCCATTAAATATTGCGACAATGCTTGAACGGGCAGAAATGTTTTTTCCGAAAAAACAAGTCGTTTCGCGGATGAAGAAAGGGCTTGTCCGCCATACGTATAAAGAAATTGGCGAACGGACGAGAAAGCTTGCTAGCGCATTACGAACGCTTGGCGTCAATACAGGAGACCGCGTCGGTACATTTGCGTGGAACCATCATCGCCATCTAGAAGCGTATTTTGCCATTCCAGGCATCGGGGCAGTGTTGCATACGATTAACATTCGCCTGTCGCCGCAACATATCGCGTATATTATTAACCACGCCAACGACCGCGTGTTATTGATTGACGACGACTTATTGCCGCTCATTGAACGGGTAAAAGACGAAATAAACGTCGAGGCGTTTATCATTATGACCGATGAACCGACGCTTCCGGAGACGACGCTTGCGCCCGTTTATCATTATGAGGAATTGTTACAACAAGCCGAACCGATTTCATTTGTCAAAGATATCGACGAACATCATCCTGCTGGCATGTGCTATACGTCCGCGACAACTGGGAATCCGAAGGGCGTATTATACTCCCATCGCGGCATCGTTCTCCATAGCATGGCGCTAGGGCTTGCTGATAGTGCGGCACTATCGGAATCGGATGTGGCACTGCCAGTCGTGCCGATGTTTCATGCGAATGCGTGGGGCTTGCCGTTTGCCGCCGTTTGGTTTGGGACGACGCTTGTCATGCCGGGAGCGGCATTTACACCGAAAATATTAGCCGAACTGATGGAGCAAGAGAAAGTGACGCTTGCCGCTGGTGTGCCGACCGTTTGGCTTGGCTTATTGAACGAGCTGGAGAAAGGTTCATATGATTTGCGCAGCGTAACGCGCATTTTATGTGGCGGTTCAGCAGCGCCGAAAGGAATGATTCGCGCCTTTGAAGAAAAATACGGCATCCCGTTCGTGCACGCATACGGCATGACGGAAACGAGTCCGCTTGTCGTCTTGTCGCGTCTAAAAAGCTACCAGCAGCACGTATCGAACGAAGAAAAATTGGACATCCGTGCGAAGCAAGGATTTCTTGTCCCTGGGGTAGAAATGAAAGTGATTGGCAAAGACGGCGAAGTAGCATGGAATGGAGCAGAAATGGGCGAACTATGCTTGCGCGGTCCGTGGATTGCCGACGAATACTACAACGATGAACGAAGCAAAGACGCGTTTCGCGATGGGTGGCTATATACAGGCGATGTCGTCACCGTCGATGAGGAAGGATTTATTAAAATTGTCGACCGGACAAAAGACGTCATTAAAAGCGGCGGCGAATGGATTTCGTCTGTCGATTTAGAAAATGCGCTGATGGCGCATGAAGCGGTGTTTGAAGCAGCGGTTGTTGCTGTGCCACACCCAGAGTGGCAAGAGCGACCGATCGCTTGCGTTGTAGTGAAGGAAGGAAAACATGTGACAAAAGAGGAACTATACGACTTTTTACGTCCGCAATTTGCGAAATGGTGGTTGCCGGATGAGATCGTCTTTATGAACGAAATTCCGAAAACAAGTGTAGGAAAATTTTTAAAAATGAAATTACGTGAACAATTGCGCGATTATTTTACGAATGTTCAATAGGAGGAGTAACGATGCAAATCATTGCAGTCATCGGTGCTGGATTGATGGGAAGCGGCATTGCCCAATCGCTAGCGATGGGCGGAAAAACGGTTTATTTATACGATATTTCCGAAGCGGCGCTTGAAAAAGGAATGCAGTCGATTCAAAAAAGCCTTGCTCGTTTTGTAAAGGCTGGCAAATTACAAGAACAAGAGGCAACGGCTATTCTTGCTCGCATTCAAACCGAAACGAACTTGCAAGAAGCAGTAAAAGAAGCGGACGTTGTCATCGAAGCAGTGCCAGAACATTTGCCGCTCAAAAAACAAGTGTTTGAACAGCTTGACCGTTATGCGAAACAAGAAGCAATTTTAGCGACAAATACGTCGGAATTAAGCGTCACCGCAATTGCCGCAGCGACCAAACGTCCGAGCCAAGTCGTCGGCATGCATTGGTTTAATCCGGCGCCAGTCATGAAGCTCATTGAAATCGTAAAAGGAGTAGAAACATCGGAACAAACGATTGAAGCAATTCAACAACTGTCGGAATCTATCGGCAAAGAAACGGTCATCGTAAAAGATATGCAAGGATTTGTGACAACAAGAGCGATCGCGGCACATATGATTGAATGCATTCGCATGTATGAAGAAGGAGTTGCCTCCGCTGAACATATTGACAAAGCGATTCGCCTCGGGCTGAATTACCCGATGGGACCGCTTGAGCTTGCCGATTTAGTCGGGTTAGATACGATGCTATTTGTCAGTGAAAATATGACAGAAGCATATGGCGACCGGTTCCGCCCGCCACAAACACTTCGTAAACTTGTTGAAGCAGGGCATCTCGGCCGAAAAACAGGCAAAGGATTTTACACATATCAATGAAAGAAGGGGAAGAAATGCGAGAAGTGGTGATTGTCGAAGCGGTACGCACTCCTGTTGGCAAGCGAAACGGGGTGTTTCGCGATAAACATCCTGTTCACTTAGCAGCTGTGGCGCTCGATGAAGTCGTGAGACGAGCGGGGATTGAAAAACAGCTAGTCGAAGATATTGTCATGGGATGCGTGACACCGATTGGCGAACAAGGCTATAATATTGGCCGGTTAGCGGCATTAGAGGCAGGCTTCCCGGTGGAAGTACCGGCGGTGCAAATCAACCGGATGTGCGGTTCGGGCCAACAAGCAATTCATTTCGCTGCCCAAGAAATTAAATCAGGCGATATGAATATTACGATTGCGGCTGGTGTCGAAAGCATGACGAAAGTGCCGATTTTAAGCGACGGAAACGAGCGAACGATTCCACCGTCGCTCCATGAAAAGTACGAATTCGTTCACCAAGGCGTTTCTGCGGAACTGATTGCCGAAAAATACGGATTGACAAGAGAACAGTTAGACGAATATGCGTATGAAAGCCATCAACGGGCGCTTCGGGCGCAAGCGGAAGGTCGTTTCACCGAAGAAATCATACCCGTCAACGGGCTTGATAAAGACGGCAACGATATCATCATAACAGCCGACGAAGGACCGCGCCAAGATACATCGCTTGAAGCGTTGGCAGCGTTGAAGCCGGTCTTTAAACAAAACGGAAAAATTACTGCCGGCAATGCGAGCCAAATGAGCGATGGCGCAGCGGCGGCGCTACTGATGGAGCGCGAAACAGCGCTTCGCCTCGGCTTGAAGCCGAAAGCAAAAATCGTCGCCCAAACGGTCGTCGGCTCCGACCCGACATACATGTTGGACGGCGTTATTCCGGCGACGAAAAAAGTATTGCAACAAGCGAACCTCACGATTGACGATATCGACCTTGTGGAAATTAACGAAGCGTTCGCGCCTGTCGTTCTCGCCTGGCAAAAAGAAATCGGTGCACCGCTTTCGAAAGTGAACGTCAACGGCGGCGCCATTGCCTTAGGTCATCCGCTTGGGGCAACGGGTGTGAAACTGATGACATCGCTCGTTCACGAACTCGAACGACGAAAGGGGCGCTACGGCTTATTAACGATTTGCATCGGACACGGCATGTCAACTGCGACTATTGTCGAGCGGTGGGAAGGATCGTGAGGGATGATATAGTTTTGTGAAGGTGTTTCGTGCGTATATACGATAATAAGAAAGGGTGTCCCGTTATTTTGGAGACACCCTCTGTTTCAGTTTCCCGCCTTCAATGATTTATTCGGCAATTTCCAGTTGTACGTATATGATAAAATGCGCAATGCCGCAACGATGACAAACAATCCGTACAATCCAACCGGGGAGTCGGCGATGCCAGCTCCGACGGCGATGCCGGCTAAAATCGCCCAAGCGGCGTAAATTTCCTCGCGCAACACGAGCGGTTTTCTTCCTGCTAACACGTCGCGAATAATGCCGCCACCGCTTCCGGTCAAAACGGCTGCTACAATCGCCGCACTGAGCGGATGGTTCATATGGACGGCATATAACGCCCCTTGAATGGCGAAGGCGGAAAGCCCAAGCGCATCAAAAAAATTCCCCCATCGCTGCCAATGTCGCAGCATTTTTTGCGGAAACAAATAAACGATCGTCATTGCTAATAGTGCCACGTGAAATAACATTCCTTGTCCCCATAGCGCCGAAACAGGGACACCAATCAATAAATTGCGCACCGCTCCCCCGCCAAACGCCGTAACAATCCCTAAAATATAAACGCCAAGAATATCGTATTCTTCTTCCATTGCTACAATCGCGCCGCTAATCGCAAACGCAATCGTACCGATAACGCTTAATACTTCCCATGTCATCCGCAAAACCCTTTCTTTCGTCTGTATCGTAACCATTTTAGGAGGAATGGGCGGGAAAATCAATTATTTTGGAAAGATAGCGATTGGAAGAAAGATTTGGTATGATGAAGAAAGACGTATGTCGCGACAACGAAAGAAGGTGAACATTTGAAAGAAAAAGTTATCACGGTCGGCTGCCAATTGCCACATGTCGACGATGAGCGGTTTTCGTATTCGCTAGAAGAGCTTGCTTCGCTCGTTCATACGGCAAATGGGGAGGTAGTCATAAGTCTTACGCAAAAACGGGACACGATTCATCCGGCGACATATATCGGCAAAGGGAAAGTGGAAGAGCTTGTTCGGCTTGTTGAACAGTTTGAACCAGACGTCGTCATTTTTAATGACGAACTGTCGCCAAGCCAAAACCGCAACTTGACAAAGTTATTAAACGTGCGCGTCATTGACCGGACGCAGCTTATTTTAGACATTTTTGCAAGCCGCGCCCGCTCAAAAGAAGGAAAATTGCAAGTCGAGCTTGCCCAGTTACAATACATCTTGCCGCGCTTAAGTGGACAAGGCGCAGAACTTTCGCGATTAGGCGGTGGAATTGGAACGAGAGGACCGGGGGAAACGAAGCTAGAAACAGACCGCCGTCATATTCGCCGCCGCATTGACGAAATTAAAGCGCAGCTCAAAGCGGTCGTCGAACATCGCGAACGGTATCGCGAGCGGCGAAAGAAAAATGCGGCGTTTCAAATCGCGCTAGTTGGCTACACAAACGCTGGCAAATCAACGCTTTTTAACCGGCTCACGAACGCGGATGCGTTTGAAGAAAATTTATTGTTTGCCACCTTAGACCCGCTCACAAGAAAGCTTGTGCTGCCAAGCGGCTATACCGCGCTTTTGACGGATACGGTCGGCTTTATTCAAGACTTGCCGACAACGCTAGTCGCCGCGTTTCGTTCGACGTTAGAAGAAGTGAAAGAAGCCGATTTTATTTTACATATTGTCGATTCGTCAAATCCGGACTATATTCAACATGAACAAACCGTTTACCGCTTGCTTGAGGAGTTGGAGGCGACGTCCATTCCGATTGCGACCGTTTATAACAAGCGTGACATCGCCCTTCCAACCTTTGTGCCAAGCCCGAAGACCGATTATATGTTAGTGAGTGCGTTTCATGAACAAGACGTCCAAAACTTGCGCAACTTTATTGAAGAAAAAATGACAGAAGCGATGGAACGTTACGATGTGGCGATTCCAGCGTCTGCAGGAAAATTGCTCGCGCAGCTAAAAGCGGAAACGATTGTACGGGAAATGTATTTCAATGAACAAAGCGGCACGTATGAATGTGGCGGCTACCTATTGCCAGAGCATCCACTTTTGTTACAACTAAGAACATACAACAAATAGAAAGGGTTTTGTTATGTTTCAGCATTTAACACATGGAGAGAAAATTGCGATGCTCGTCAAAGAAACCGAAGCACAAATTGCTCCGATTCACCGCGCGATTGACGAGCGCATGGATTACAATCAATATCGCGTATTACAAAGTTTTCGTCGCCATCAAGTGAGCGATGCGCATTTTATTCCATCGACAGGATATGGCTACGATGACATCGGACGTGATACGCTCGAAAAAGTGTATGCGGACGTATTCGGCGGTGAAGCAGCGCTCGTTCGCCCGCAAATTATTTCTGGCACGCACGCGATTACCATTGCCTTATTCGGCATTTTACGTCCAGGAGATGAGCTATTATATATTACTGGCAAGCCGTACGATACGCTCGAGGAAATTGTCGGCATTCGCGGCAAAGGAGTTGGCTCGTTAAAAGAGTTTCATATCGGCTATCAGAGCGTACCGCTCACCCCAGAAGGAAAAGTCGATTTTGCCGCGGTCAAACAAGCGATTAACGAACGGACGAAAATGATCGGCATTCAACGCTCGAAAGGGTACGACCCGCGCCCGTCGTTTACGATTGCGGAAATCAAAGAAATGATTGATTTTGTCAAAGCGATCAAACAAGACATCGTCGTGTTTGTCGATAACTGTTACGGGGAATTTGTCGAAGAGCAAGAGCCGTGCCATGTTGGCGCTGATTTAATTGCTGGTTCGCTTATTAAAAATCCAGGTGGCGGATTAGCGAAAACAGGAGGATATCTCGTTGGCAAACGCGAATATATCGAAATGTGTGCGTACCGGATGACATCGCCGGGAATTGGGGCAGAAGCAGGTGCCTCTTTATACAGTTTACAAGAAATGTACCAAGGCTTTTTCCTTGCCCCACATATCGTCGGACAAGCGTTAAAAGGGGCGGTATTTACCGCGGCAATGCTCGAACGGCTCGGCATGAACACCTTTCCGTCGTGGGATGCAGTGCGCACGGATTTAATTCAATCGGTGCAGTTTGACGATGCGGAACAAATGATTGCGTTTTGCCAAGCAATTCAATTTGCTTCACCGGTCAATGCGCACTTTACCCCATACCCGAACTACATGCCAGGCTATGAAGATGACGTCATTATGGCAGCAGGGACGTTTGTGCAAGGGGCGAGCATCGAGCTATCGGCGGATGGACCGATTCGTCCACCGTATGTCGCGTACGTGCAAGGAGGATTGACGTATTCCCACGTCAAAATTGCGATTTGCACCGCCATTGACAAGCTCATTGAAAAGCAACTGATTTCTTTGTGAGGAATTATAACGTTTTATTGACATATTATCTAACAAATAATAAAATAAAAGTACTCGAATAATAAGGAGGAATTTGACATGAGTAGCAACATCCGCCGTTCAATGCCGTTGTTTCCGATTGGCATTGTCATGCAGCTCACTGAGTTGTCTGCTCGTCAAATCCGCTACTATGAAGAACACGGCCTTGTATCTCCTGCACGAACAGAAGGCAATCGCCGCCTCTTTTCGTTTAACGACGTCGATCGCCTTCTAGAAATTAAAGATTTAATTGATCAAGGGGTTAACTTGGCCGGCATCAAACAAATTTTCGCCTCTCGTCAAGCATTCCAACAAGAACCGACAGAGAAAGTCGAAAAAGTTGTCAAACAACAACTATCGGACGAAGAGTTGCGAAAATTGTTGCGAGCGGAGTTGATACAAGCAGGTCGCTTCAATCGCGCTTCGCTTCGCCAAGGCGACATCGCCCGGTTTTTCCACTAAGTTCGCTATGTTTTTCATATAAAACTTTTTAACAAATTGGGAGGGTTTTTAATGGCGAAGTATACGAGAGAGGATATTGTCCGCATTGTCAAGGAAGAGAACGTCAAGTACATCCGCCTGCAATTTACGGATATTCTTGGCACGATTA
Organism: Anoxybacteroides voinovskiense; assembly: GCF_014196205.1. Taxonomy (GTDB): domain Bacteria; phylum Bacillota; class Bacilli; order Bacillales; family Anoxybacillaceae; genus Anoxybacteroides; species Anoxybacteroides voinovskiense. Next base: position 38,961 of record NZ_JACIDE010000011.1, read on the forward strand.
AAAACGTTGAAATTCCAATTAGCCAACTGGAAAAAGCGCTAGACAACAAAATTATGTTTGACGGCTCTTCCATCGAAGGGTTTGTCCGCATCGAAGAGTCGGATATGTATTTATATCCAGACTTAGACACGTTCGTTATTTTCCCGTGGACAGCAGAAAAAGGGAAAGTAGCCCGCTTTATTTGTGACATTTACAATCCGGACGGTACGCCATTTGAAGGCTGCCCGCGCTACAACTTAAAGCGGATGCTTAAAGAAATGGAAACGCTTGGCTTTACGGCGTTTAACCTTGGGCCAGAGCCAGAATTTTTCTTATTTAAGCTAGATGAAAAAGGCAATCCGACGCTTGAGTTAAATGACAACGGCGGTTATTTCGACTTAGCGCCGACCGATTTAGGGGAAAACTGCCGCCGCGACATCGTTCTAGAGCTAGAAGAAATGGGGTTTGAAATCGAAGCATCCCACCATGAAGTCGCACCAGGCCAGCATGAAATCGACTTTAAATATGCAAACGCGGTAAAAGCGTGTGACGACATTCAAACGTTTAAACTTGTCGTCAAAACCGTTGCGCGCAAACACGGCTTGCATGCGACCTTTATGCCAAAACCGCTATTCGGTGTCAACGGTTCCGGAATGCACTGCAACTTGTCGCTCTTTAGAAACAACGAAAATGCCTTCTTTGATCCAAACGGTGATTTGCAATTAAGCGACGTTGCTCGCCAATTTATTGCCGGCGTGTTAAAACATGCGCCAAACTTTACGGCAGTAACAAACCCGACAGTCAACTCATATAAGCGCCTTGTTCCAGGATACGAAGCGCCTTGTTATGTCGCTTGGTCAGCGCGAAACCGCAGTCCACTCATCCGCATTCCAGCATCGCGCGGCATGAGTACGCGAATCGAAGTGCGCAGCGTCGACCCAGCAGCGAACCCATATTTAGCAATGGCTGTCTTGCTTGCGGCAGGATTGGACGGCATTAAAAATAAAATGACGCCGCCAGCGCCAGTCGACCGTAACATTTACGTGATGACAAAAGAAGAGCGCCTAGAAGAAGGCATCGTTGATTTGCCATCGACATTGGCAGAAGCGCTTGAAAACTTAAAATCAGACGAAGTCATCGTGAACGCATTAGGCAAACACTTATTTGAACATTTCATCGAAGCGAAAGAAATCGAATGGGATATGTTCCGCACCGCTGTTCATCAATGGGAACGCGATCAATACATGTCGTTATATTAAAACAAAAAAGCTATCTCGCTAGCGAGATAGCTTTTTTATAAGGTAAGAAAGTATAAAATTTTACGATTAGGCGGAGCGTTGTCTAGCTCCAAGCGCCATCGGTGTGATGCGCTCCGCCTCTTCTTTCGGCGGCGACATATTGAGTTCGCTTCCTTGAAATATCCCACGCAAGCCAAAGCTTTGCTTTGGCTGAGCCTCCTCGGTGGGGCTTGTGCGATCTTCGCCGATAGGCGGGCGCTTTGCGCTTTTCTTAATGGATCATACGATAAACGCCGATGACCTTTCCAAGAATCGTAACATCTTGTACAATAATTGGCTCCATATGTGGATTTTCCGGCTGCAAGCGGAAATGCCCTTGCTCTTTAAAAAAACGCTTCACGGTTGCCTCATTTTCTTCCGTCATTGCGACGACAATATCTCCGTTATTAGCAAATGGCTGTTGGCGCACAATAACATAGTCCCCGTCCAATATGCCCGCTTCAATCATGCTATCGCCCATCACTTCAAGCATAAACACTTGTTCCCCAGACGGGGCAAATCGTTCTGGAAGCGGGAAATAGTCTTCGACGTTTTCTACCGCTGTAATCGGCTGTCCAGCGGTCACTTTCCCGATGATTGGAACGTTAACGACGTGGCTCGGTTGAGCGAAAGAAACGAACTCCGGATCTAAAATTTCAATCGCACGCGGTTTCGTCGGGTCGCGACGAATGTATCCTTTGCTTTCTAGTCGCGCTAAATGTCCGTGCACCGTGGAGCTAGAGGCAAGTCCGACTGCTTCGCCAATTTCGCGGACGGATGGAGGATATCCTTTTGACTTCACTTCCGCTTTGATGAACTCTAAAATTTGCTGTTGGCGTTTGGAAAGTTTGGACATAGTACACACCTCTTACGCATCGTTTTCCTCATTATAGCATGGGAAACAACGAAATACAAACATAAGTTCGAAAAACGGGTTGACACAAACAAATGTTCTGTCTATAATAAAAAACAAAAAGCGAACAAACATTCTGATCGAGGGGGATGTTGGATGAAACTTGTTCATTACCTTGTATTTTCTTGTTTATCGTTTTTACTACTGGCAGGGTTTGTATATGCAAGCGACCCAGTCGAAAAAGAAAAATATGTCGAAATTACAGTAGCGCCTGGCGATACGCTTTGGGACTTGGCGAATAAATACGATACTTCGCACCATCTTTCTACAAACGAATTTATTGATTGGGTCATGGACGTCAACCATTTGCCAAACGAAAAAATCGTCGCAGGTGAAAAGCTCGTCATCCCTGTGTTAAAATCAGAGGCGGACGATATGCTTGCTATGAATAAATAGCGATGGAGATGGTGGGATGAACGCAATTATTTATTGCCGCGTGAGCACGACAAAAGAAGAACAGGAAACGTCGCTAGAGCGGCAGCGAGAAGAGCTTGAACACCTCGCTCAACAATACGGGTTTTGTGTCGTGAAGACGATTATGGAGCAGGCAAGCGGCTACGACATCGAGCGCGAAGGGGTGCTCGAGTTGTTGGATGCGTTAAAAGAAGAAAAAATCGATGCCGTTTTAATTCAAGATGAAACGCGGCTCGGGCGAGGAAACGCACGAATTGCTTTATTGCATTGCATTCAAAAAGAAGGGGCAAAGGTATATACCGTCACCCATAACGGCGAAATGCAGCTGTCGGAAGCCGATTCGATGGTATTAAACATTTTAAGCATCGTCGAAGAATACCAGCGGAAAATACATAACTTAAAAATTAAGCGCGGCATGCAAAAAGCAGTCGAACGCGGCTATCGGCCGGAACGAAATTTAAAAAACGTCGGCGAGCATGCCGGACGGGAGCGAATAGAACTTCCGGTCGAAGAAATCGTTCGCCTTCGCCATAACGGACTGACATTTGCGGAAATCGCTGCTACGCTCCGTGGGTTTGGTTACGATGTATCGAAAGCGACCGTCCATCGCCGCTACCAAGAATACGTCCGTCAAGGCGAGTAGGTTGCTAATTTCCTGCTTCTCTAGTAACATAAAGGCGTAAAACTTGAGAAGAAATTAGGTGGAAAGATGTTACCAGCAGAAAAAATTGCTCGCATCAACGAATTGGCGAAAAAAGCAAAAACGATAGGGTTAACGGAAGCTGAACGAGCCGAACAGACAAAGCTCCGCACGGAATACGTCCGTGCCTTTCGCCAAGCGATGGTCGATACGCTTCATTCCGTAACGGTGATCGACGCAAACGGAAACGATGTGACGCCTAAAAAACTAAAAGAAAGCAAAAAAAATCGGCTACATTAATAATTGTGACAAAAAGAAAGCATTCTAATAAGCGGATGCTTTCTTTTTTTGAAAGAAAAGTTGTACTTTTTTCCTCACTTTCTATATGATAGAGATGATAGAATGAAACGAAAGGATGGATACATATGTCACAGACGATTGACCAATTGGCAATTACGACGATTCGAACGTTGTCGATTGATGCCATTGAAAAAGCGAATTCCGGCCATCCTGGCATGCCGATGGGGGCAGCACCGATGGCGTATACGCTTTGGACAAAATTTATGAACCATAACCCGAACAATCCAGCATGGTTTAACCGCGACCGTTTTGTTTTGTCGGCAGGACACGGTTCGATGCTTTTATACAGCTTGCTCCATTTAAGCGGGTATGAGGTGTCCATGGAAGACATTAAGCAGTTCCGTCAATGGGGAAGCAAAACACCTGGTCACCCTGAATACGGTCATACACCAGGAGTAGAAGCGACGACAGGTCCGCTTGGTCAAGGAATCGCGATGGCAGTCGGAATGGCGATGGCAGAGCGTCATTTAGCTGCTACATATAACAAAGAGAACTTTGAAATCGTGAACCACTACACATATGCCATTTGCGGCGATGGCGATTTAATGGAAGGAGTCGCTTCGGAAGCAGCGTCGTTAGCAGGGCATTTAAAGCTTGGTCGCTTAATTGTGTTATATGATTCAAATGACATTTCCCTTGATGGGGAATTACATCTTTCGTTTTCGGAAAACGTCGGTCAACGTTTCCAAGCGTACGGCTGGCAATATTTGCGTGTGGAAGACGGAAATAATATCGAGGAAATTGCCGCAGCGATTGCGGAAGCACAAAAAGACTTAGAGCGCCCAACATTAATCGAAGTAAAAACGACGATTGGCTACGGTTCACCGAGCAAAGCAGGGACTTCTGACGTTCACGGGGCGCCGCTTGGGGCAGACGAGCTAAAGCGAACAAAAGAAGCGTACAAATGGACGTTTGAGGAAGATTTTTACGTACCGGAAGAAGTATATGCCCATTTCCGTCAAGTCGTGCAAGAAGCTGGCGCGAAAAAAGAAGCGGAATGGAACGAGTTGTTTGCCGCTTATAAACAAGCCTATCCGGAGCTTGCTCACCAGCTAGAGCTTGCAATCGAAGGAAAGCTCCCAGAAGGATGGGAAGCAAATATCCCAGTGTATCCAGAAGGAAAAAGTTTAGCGACGCGTGCTTCTTCAGGTGAAGTGCTCAACGCCATTGCGAAAGCCGTACCGTATTTCATCGGCGGTTCTGCTGACCTTGCCGGCTCTAACAAAACGCTCATTAAAGGAGCAGGCAATTTTATGCCAGAAAGCTACGAAGGCCGCAACATTTGGTTTGGTGTGCGCGAGTTTGCGATGGGCGCGGCAATGAACGGTATGGCGCTTCATGGTGGTGTGAAAGTATTTGGTGGTACGTTCTTTGTCTTTTCCGACTATTTGCGTCCAGCCATTCGGTTAGCGGCGTTAATGGGCTTGCCAGTAACGTATGTACTGACGCATGACAGCATCGCAGTTGGCGAAGACGGACCAACGCATGAGCCGATTGAGCAATTGCCATCGTTGCGTGCAATGCCGAACTTATCAGTGATTCGTCCGGCAGATGGTAACGAAACAGCGGCAGCATGGCGCTTAGCGGTCGAATCGACTGACCGTCCGACGGCGCTTGTGTTGACAAGACAAAACTTGCCAACGCTTGCGACAACAGCGGAGCGCGCTTATGAAGGAGTGAAAAAAGGGGCGTATGTTGTATCGGAAGCAGAAGGAACCCCAGAAGCATTGCTTTTGGCATCCGGTTCAGAAGTAAGCCTTGCGGTTGAAGCGCAAAAAGCGTTAGCAAACGAAGGCATTCACGTTTCTGTCGTCAGCATGCCATCGTGGGATCGGTTCGAACAGCAGCCGCAAGATTACAAAGAGCAAGTGTTGCCGCCGCATGTGAAAAAACGTTTAGCGATCGAAATGGCTGCATCGCTCGGCTGGGAGCGCTATACAGGCGATGAAGGCGACATTTTAGCCATCGACCGCTTCGGTGCCTCTGCACCAGGCGAAAAAATTATGGAAGAATACGGCTTTACCGTTGACAACGTCGTCCAACGCGTCAAAGCGCTATTGAATAAATAAGCGAAAAGCTGCCCTAAAATGGGCGGCTTTCAGACTGTTGAGATTGGGGCTGACCCAATCTCAACTGGTTACGGGATTTGTCCCGTTAGACGATACCAAGTCGTAAGAATGCTGTCAGGATCATGGCACCCATTTTGTAGCGTTTGCGTTAAAGCTTCTGTCGCAGTACTCAGATCTTCTTCTTGTTTTAACATCTGTGCTAATAAACGTATGACCTAACGTTTTCAACACCTTCACTACATCGGCAAGAAGCAAAGGATGAAACCCTTGCTTTACCTCGATCGAACATTCATCGATCTTCACTTGAATAGAGCCATCATTGTTGTTGCTCGACGGATCTACCATGACAACGGAAGCCCATTTTGTAGAGGGGGGTGTAGCGTTGGAACCTTCGATTCGTTTGGTCCAGTACTTCAGCTGATGGATCTTTCCCCCATTCCTTTCACACCATGTGGCTTGTGTAAGCCCACTTGCTCGGTAGGAGGCAATGCGCTGTTCCCACTCCTGTCACAATTCGTTTTTATCCATACCAAAACTCCTTTAATTAAGATTTCTAAAGAAATTATGGCATGGATATAGGGGCAAAACTAGGTGGGGAGAATTTGACTCTTACTTTGATATGATGTTGTTGAATCATTGTAAGTATCCTTTCTTCCCCTTCTAACTGTACTTTTTGTCCAATTAGAAGGTTAGTGGTGGGAGAGGAGTGCTGACAATGATTTTTTATTTTGCAAACTATTAAACTTTTATCTTGCACAATGCGCTACTTTTATTTTGCATTAAGCACACCAATACACTTGATATTCAAGCAAAACAAACAAAAGAACTATTCGACGGTGATTAGGCAAAGGATCTAAAAAAAACAACTCGATAAAGCTTAAAAATCTTACCTTATGTGACACAAAAAAACAAACAATTCAAATTTTTATTGACAATTTTAGTAAAGGCGAAATATAATCTAATTGTAAAATAAAGGTTAAAAAAAGGGGGCGAATAGTTGCCGTCAAAATGTTTCGCGCTTAGAGATAGTGGGCAGATCGCGTTGCTTGGCTGCTTTTGGAGGACATAATTTTTGTAATTGGAGAGAGGTTATAATGATAAAAGATCTTCTCAAATCAATCCTTTCTTTTTCGTTAGTTTTTGGTCTGTTGCTGGGTGGCAGTATCATCGCTTCTGCCGAAGAAGGGACTTCAAATGCAGGATGTTCACTCAGTAGCAAGACGAATGTGACATTAAATGGGTTTTTAGATAGAGCGAAAGAATCGAGTGTGGTCGTATCTCAAAGCGGGAACAAGGTGGTTGAAATAACAGACCTAGAATTTCTTAAAAGATTAGAAACTTCTGTTCCTGGACCAAAAGGGAAAAAACTAGTTGGGGTTTCAATCGCATACACTCAAGCACAAGAATCATCCCTTCCAGGGGATCGTTCTGTGGTGACTCCGCAATTAGGAACGGGTTATTATCTAAAAAACATTACTACTAGTGAAGCATGCGGAACAGAAGTAATAAGACAATCTACTTTTAAAGGACCATCAACAGCTACCATGTCTATAAAACAAGGGGTTTCTGCCACATGGTCATCGAACACAAATATAAGCGCTGAAACAGTTTCGGCAGCGTTGGGATTTAACGTAACAAAATCTTATGAAGTTACAGACACTTATCAAATTCAAGTTCCAGCAGGAAAAACCTATACCATAATAGCTAGACCGTATTACAAAGTTTATAACTTTGAAGTTTGGTACGACCCACTTATTGGATGGGATTCTAAAGTAGGGTATGGATATGCTGCTAAGCCTGTAGGGGTATGTTTTTATTACTATGAGTAATGTTCTGTGTTCTGTTATTTATAGAAATATTGAAGCAAGTTTCCTGATGGAACTTGCTTCTGTTTTTGTGTTTCGTTTAAGCATAACGGATAGTTAAAAAGGGGGATGCAAAATGAATATTTTAAAAAGCCCAAACAAAATGAAGTTTGTTTCACTCGTTCTTTCTCTCATCGGATTGTGGTTAATGTTAAATAGTCCTGAATTAGGGAGTCGTTTTGCTTCATCGTGGGTTCGATCCATGGGGGGATCTGTGGATTCTCAAGAATATTTGCAAATGTTAAAAGAATATATAAGCACTTATAAAACGCTAGGGGGAATTTTTTTGTTTGTAGGCTTGTTTTCTTTTCTTAACAATCATCAGTAAACATCGTATTTGTCTACAGGGCAGCGAGAGGTGTGTATTTGCGCATTTTTTGTTATCTTTTTTAAATTTCGAACAGGAAAGAATGACTATGAATAAGCGAAGGTTTGTTATGCTGTTGTCAAATCAACGGAAGCGAGGGAGAGGTATTGGATAATCGCCAAGCGTTAGGATATGTCGAACAACAAAGGCTTATTTAGAGAGGGTGATGAACGATCTCACCGGTATCAAAACACCGCAAAAAAGGAAAGAAAAAGAAGAAAAAAGTCAATCGAAACCAGTCCAAGAAACAGGGCGTCAGCTATGTTTGTTTAGTGTGTCATGAAAAAGAAGAAATTCCTTTATGTGTAGTTAGGGACTTCGATTTAATGGATAACGGTGACCCAACCACTTCCCCTATGTTTTCCTGTGAACATTGTGGAGGAGAAATGTACCCTGAGTATTATAAAGGGGTACATGGCATAGAGTACAAGTTATCGGATATTCACTAAACAAAAAAGGATCGGGCTATGCCCAGTTTTTCTTATCGCTTGGCTTCGAGAGCTGGACAGTCGCTTCCGCTTTTCGTGTCTAGCTGCGAACTAGCATCCTCGGTCGCGTGTGCTTTCTCCGTCGACGTGCGTGGCACGTTTCGTCGAAAGCGTGCGCGCCTGTCGGATGCTTCCTTGGCTTCGCCAAGGATCGTTCTCCGCTTTTCATGTCTAGCTGCGGCTCCTAGCTGCTCGGGGGTCAAATAACCTTCCCCCTCGAGGTGGCGAGCACCTCTCCGGGGGAAGAACATTCGCCCCGTCGCAGCTGGGCAGTCGCCTCCGCTTTTCTTTGTCTAGCTGCGAACTAACATCCTCCTCCGCGTTTGCTTTCTCCGTCGACGTGCGAGGCACGTCTCGTCGAAAGCATGCGCTTCCGTCGGATGTTTCCTTGGCTTCGCCAAGGATCGTTCTCCGCTTTTCTTTTTTCGACAAAACTAGAGGTTTTTTTCTTCATCAATAGACATCTTTTTCTTTTCTCTTTTTCTATAATAGAGAAAAAGGGGAATGGGGGACGAATGGTGGCGCGTTATTGGATTTATTTATTTCATGACGACGTAGCGTATAGCTATTACGATCAAGCGGAGAAAATTGTACAATTGTTGCGGGAATATCAATATCAGCCAATGTTAAAAAGCATTTGTCGCAAGCAAATTGAGTTTATTACAGAGAGACTTTCGTTTTCACGGCTAGAGCTCGGGCTGAAAGAGCATTTTGTCGGAACAGTTGAAAAAAATCTAGAGCGAAATATGTTTGTGCTGCGCGAAAAGAACGAAGAAGCGCTTATTATCGTACAAAAGCGCCGGCTGTTACTTGTTTGTGACTATCCATCGTTAACCGAACGAATTTTCCAAACGTTTTCCCATATCTCACCATTCTTTTTCGCGGTAGATCTTTATTTTCATCATTATCAATGGCTTCTACCAGTGGCGGACGAAAGAAAATTTGCGTAAATAAAAGATTTTTACGGGGAAATATTGTATAATAGCGCATTGTTTAGTACACTGTTAGATAGACAACATGAAGGAGGAAAAGTAGTATGTGGACAACGATTCTCGTTGGCATTCTAGCGCTTGCCGCTGGAGTAGCGCTAGGATTTTTCATTGCCCGTAAAACGATGATGAACTATTTAAAGAAAAACCCGCCAATTAACGAACAAATGATTCGCATGATGATGATGCAAATGGGAATGACGCCATCCCAAAAGAAAATCAATCAAATGATGAAAGCGATGAACAATCAGCTCAAATAAACGATGGACAGGCACTCTGCGGAGTGTCTTTTTGTTTTTTTTTTAAAAAAATGTATATTTTTGCTATAATTATGTAACGTGTTACCTATATTGGAGTTTGGACAGAAGGGGAGAGAGAATGAAGGTTTTTCTCGATTTGTTTTGGTTTTTCCGCCAAGAGAAAAAAGCATATATCACAGGCATCTGTTTATTAATGATTGTTGCTTTATTAGAGTTAGTCCCGCCGAAAGTCATTGGTCTTATGGTCGATCGTATAAAAAATGGAAATGTTACGATTGGTGTTCTTGGAACATGGTTGGTGGTGCTACTTGTTGTTGCCATATTATTGTATGTGCTTCGCTATTTTTGGCGCGTTTGCATTTTTGGTGCGGCAGCAAAGCTTTCTAGGCAACTTCGCAATGAATTGTATACCCATTTTACGAAAATGCCCCCATCGTTTTACCAACGAAAACGAATCGGTGATTTAATGGCACATGCCACGAATGATTTGCAGGCGATTCAACAAACGGCAGGCACAGGAGTGCTAACGCTTGTCGACTCCCTCTCACTCGGCGGCTTCGTCTTAGCGACGATGGCGACGACGATTAGCTGGAAATTGACCTTGATTAGCTTGCTTCCAATGCCGGTGATGGCGTTTGCGACAAGCCGTTACGGAACGATGGTGCACCAACGGTTTTTAAAAGCACAAGAAGCGTTTTCTTCGTTAAATGATAAAGTGCAAGAAAGCGTGAGCGGCATTAAAGTAATCAAGGCGTTTGGCTATGAGAAAGAAGATATGGAATCATTTCGAAAAAAATCGGCGGAAGTAGTAAAAGAAAATATCGCGGTGGCGAAAGTAGATGCCCTCTTTGATCCGACGATTTCTCTCGTTGTTGGTGTGTCGTTTTTCTTAGCGATCACCTTTGGTGCGAAAATGGTGTTAACTGGAGAACTGACGATTGGCGAACTCGTCTCGTTTACGACGTATTTAGGGTTGCTCATTTGGCCGATGCTTGCGTTTGGCTGGCTGTTTAACATCGTCGAACGAGGGCGCGCTTCGTACGATCGTGTGCGTCAATTGCTAGAAGAACAAAGAGTGAAAGAATCCGAGCAAGCAATCGAGACCACACCAAGCGGCGATATTACGTACGCGGTAGAGCGATTTACGTATCCGAATGATGCTGCTTTCGCCCTGCAACATATTCAGTTTACGTTAAAACGTGGAGAAACGCTAGGTATTGTCGGAAAGACGGGGGCTGGAAAGACGACGTTATTAAAGCTATTCGTGCGGGAGTATAGCGAATACAACGGCAGCATTCGATTTGGGGAGCATGAAATTAGCGATTATGCGCTTTCCGCGCTACGTGCGGCCATCGGCTACGTACCGCAAGATCATTTTTTATTTTCCGCTACCGTCAAAGAAAACATTGCCTTTTCGATGCCAAATGCATCGGACGATGAAGTGATGAATGCTGCAAAACTCGCCCACATTCATGACGATATCGCTCAGTTTGCAGACGAGTATGATACGATCGTTGGCGAACGTGGCGTTTCGCTTTCGGGCGGACAAAAGCAGCGCATTTCCATTGCCCGCGCGCTTTTGCTAGATCCGGAAGTATTACTATTAGATGATTCGCTTTCGGCTGTCGATGCGAAGACGGAAGAACAAATTTTAACATCATTAAAAGAAAAACGAAAAGGAAAAACGACAATCATTACGTCCCATCGGTTAAGCGCCATCCAGCATGCCGATTTGATTATCGTATTAGATAACGGGAAAATCATCCAAACAGGAACGCATGAAACGTTAATGAAGGAAAAGGGCTGGTATCGCGACATGTACGAACGCCAGCAGCTAGAATCGCTAGTCGAGCAAGGAGGGGGAAAATGGAACAGCCATTAACAGCGAAAGAACAGCGCCAAATATTACGGCGGTTGCTTTCCTATATGAAAAACGAGAAGCGTACGGTCACACTTGCTTTTTTCTTGTTAATCACGGCGACGGCTCTTGAACTTGTCGGACCGTATCTCGTCAAAGTGTTTATTGATGACTATTTAATCCCGCGCCACCTTGCCATTCGCCCACTGATTGTCATCGCTACAATTTACATCGGAACAATTATGATAAAAGCGGTTGTCACGTATTTTCAGCTTGTCAAGTTTCAAGAAATTGCGTTACGCGTCATTCAACAACTACGCATCGATGTATTTACGAAAATGCATGCGCTTAGTATGCGTTACTTTGACAAAACGCCAGGCGGAAGCATCGTGTCGCGCGTCACAAATGACACGGAAGCGATTAAAGAGATGTTTGTGGAAGTGCTTGCAAGCTTTGTGCAAAATGGGGTATTTGTGTGCGGCATTTTTGTGGCGATGTTTTTCTTAGATGTGAAGCTTGCCTTTTATTGCCTTTTTCTGTTGCCGGTCATTTGGTGGCTCATTCAAACGTATCGTCATTATAGCTCGATATTTTATAAAGATATGCGTGAACGACTAAGCGAGCTAAACGCCAAACTGAACGAATCGCTACAAGGGATGGCAATTATTCAAGTTTTTCGGCAAGAAGAACGGCTGCGGAAAGAATTTGCCAAAATTAATGACCTTCACTACCGGGCAGGGGTGAAAAACATGAAGTTGGATGGACTGTTGCTGCGCCCAGCGATCGATGTTGTGTATGTGGTGGCCATTATGGTTGTCCTTAGCTTTTTTGGATTGTCCGCGCTAGAAAGCCCGGTGAAAGTCGGGGTGCTTTATGCCTTCGTCAATTATTTAGAGCGCCTTTTTGAGCCGATTAATCAAATGATGATGCGCCTTTCGTTTTACCAGCAAGCGATTATCTCTGGATCACGTCTGTTTGCGTTTCTTGATCTGACCGAATTGGCGCCGAAAGCAGAAGCGTCTTCCGCAGCGATTGCCAAAGGAAAAATTGAGTTTCGTAACGTGAGTTTCTCGTACGATGGAAAACAAGACGTGCTCAAAAACATTTCGTTTACCGTTCAGCCAGGAGAAACAGTGGCGCTCGTTGGGCATACAGGAAGCGGGAAAAGTTCCATTGTCAATTTGCTTATGCGGTTTTATGAATTTGACCGCGGCGACATTCTCATCGATGGAATTTCGATTCGCGACTATTCCAACGCAGAACTGCGGAAAAACATCGGTTTAGTGTTACAAGACCCGTTTTTGTTTTACGGAACGATTCGCGACAATATTCGCATGTATAAGCAGTTGACGGACGAACAAATCGTAGAAGCTGCACGCCTCGTGCAGGCGCATGAAATGATCGAGAAATTGCCGAAACAATATGACCATCTCGTCGTCGAACGTGGCGCCGCATTTTCGAGCGGTCAGCGCCAACTGATTGCCTTTGCCCGCACGTTAGCGTGCAATCCGAAAATATTAGTGTTAGATGAAGCGACTGCGCATATTGATACAGAAACAGAAGAGGCGATTCAACAGGCGTTGAACAACATGCGGAAAGGGAGGACAACAATTGCTATCGCCCACCGCTTGTCTACCATTCAAGATGCCAATCAAATACTCGTACTTCATCGCGGGGAAATTGTCGAAAGAGGAACCCATCAACAACTATTAGCACAAAGAGGGCTGTATTATAGCATGTACATGTTGCAAAACGGGCAACTCGATGTCGAAAATTGCGTCTAAAGGAGCGCCTCGCTTCTACTGGTGTGAGGAGAGGCGTTTCGCCTTTTTCATATATTCGTTATATTGATTTAACAGCAAATCGAGCTCTTGGCTTAATTGAATCGTAATCGCGGCGTTCAGCCCGCTTTTTGCGACGACTTCCATTAATTCACTTCGCTTTTTTTCGATGAGCTGGAGCATTTCTTGTTTTGACACGGAAAACAAATCCTTTCTCTATAGAAGTCGGTATCGGTTGACAGTAATATACGTTATGCACGTATTATATACGATTTTGGTAATAAATTCAAAAGGGAAAAATTAATTTTTTCTCATTTACAACGCAAAAACTAACAAGAAAACTCCTTTTTTGATAAAATAAAAAAAAACGGAATTAGGAGTTGGAATGGATGGCAGACATCAATCTGTTTTTAGCGTTTGGCGCCGGCTTTTTATCGTTTATTTCCCCGTGCTGTTTGCCGCTTTACCCCGCGTTTTTATCGTACATTACCGGGGTATCGGTCGGCGAGTTACAGTCAGAGCAGGCGATGCTGCAAAAGCGCAGCTTATTACATACGCTCTTTTTTTTGCTTGGCTTTTCGCTTATTTTTATTTCGATTGGTTTCGGTACATCGCTCATCGGCGAATGGTTTAAACAATATCAAAATTTTATTCGACAAATCGGTGCAATTCTTATCATTTTTTTCGGTTTTGTCATTGTCGGGGTATTTAAACCTAGCTTTTTAATGAAAGATCACCGCGTGTCGTTTCGTAGCCGTCCGTCAGGGTATATTGGTTCTATTTTGATTGGGATGGCGTTTGCGGCAGGGTGGACTCCGTGTACTGGGCCGATTTTAGTATCGGTCATTGCGCTAGCTGCGACAAATCCAGGGTCCGGAATGCTATATATGGCAGCATATTCGCTCGGATTTGCTGTTCCATTTTTCATTTTGTCTTTTTTCTTAGGAAAAATGCAATGGATTCGCCGCCATCATGTGAAAATCACCAAAATTGGCGGATATGTGATGATTGTGATGGGGGTTGTTCTTTTCTTTGATTGGATGACGAAAATTATTGTCTATGCAACAAGCATTTTTGGTGGATTCAGCGGATTTTAATTGTCAAAATGGATCATTTATTGTCACTATATTTAAGTTGAAAAATTCTATTAGATTCGCTACATTGTTGCTTAGGACTGTTAACCCGTTATGCGGATTGGATGTAATAGGGGGATGAGTATGGCAAAAGTGTTGATTGTTGATGATGCTAAATTTATGCGAATGACGTTATCGAACATTTTAAAAAAAGCCAATCATGAAATTGTTGGAGAAGGGGAGAATGGGAAAGAGGCGGTGGAACTGTACCGGTCGTTGCAACCGGACGTCGTGACATTAGATATTACAATGCCAGTGATGAACGGCATCGAAGCGGTGAAGGCGATTAAAAAGCTCGATCCGCACGCGAAAATTATTATGTGTTCTGCAATGGGACAGCAAAAAATGGTTGTCGAAGCGATCGAAGCAGGCGCCGCTGATTTTATTGTCAAACCGTTTGAAGAAAGCCGCGTAATCGAAGCGCTTTCTCGAGCATTAATGTAGAAATAGAGAAGACGGTTCCTATATAATAAGACTACAAAATTTAGCAGCAAAGGATGATTACCGTTGGCAATTGTAAGTTCGGTTATAGCAGTAATAATGGCTTTTCTTATTTTATTTGTACGTATGAAAGCAGCAAAAAAGCCGACGAATGCGAAAAAAATTATTTTGCCACCGCTTTTTATGAGCACTGGCTCACTCATGTTTTTAGACCCGCTCTTTCGTGTGACGCGGGCAGAGCTTCTAGAAGCGATTGTGCTCGGCGCTTTTTTCTCGATTTTTCTCATTAAAACATCGAAATTTGAAATTCGTGATAACCATATCTATTTAAAGCGCTCGAAAGCATTCGTTTGGATTTTAGTAGGGCTTATTATCATTCGCTTAGCATTAAAATCATATTTAGGGAGAACGATTGATTATCATCAGCTCAGCGGAATGTTTTATTTATTGGCGTTTGCGATGATCGTTCCGTGGCGTGCTGCGATGTACGTTTCGTATAAGCGTTTAGAAAGACAATTGAAATATGACCCGACCATTCGGCTAACATAACAAAAAGATGGGGTTTCCCATCTTTTTGTTTTAGCTTAATAAATGTTTATATGGCGTAAGATCAATTTGTTGTTCGTTCAATGCTTTGACTAAAAATTTATGGTCGCGTTTTGGGGTTGCGATAATATAGCCGCGGATGACCAAATCTTTCGTAATCGCTGTCGCTTGCTCGTTCAGCGCAAGTTCGCCAATTTTTCCGGCGATTTTTTGCCGGGCGACATCGCGAAATAATTCTGGCACCGGCTTGACTAACTCTTCAAGTAGCGCCTTTTCCTCCGCTCCCCATAAATGCCGCGTTTGTGTAATGTAATATTCTTGCCAATCAAGCTCTGATTTTCCATCCGCTTTCGGTAGCCGCTTTAAAAACTTTCGGAACATAAAAAAGCCGCCAATCGACATCGTGACGAACAAAAAGACAACCCAAAACAAAATAAACCAAAGAAACCAACCTGTTAACATCTTCCCACCTCTATGAGTCCATTCTATGACTCATTATCGCGAAAATCGCGAGTTTTGGCAAGAATCACGGTTTTTTTCCGTCTGTTACGAAACTGTAATATAACTGTAAAGAAAAGCGCAGAAGCCTTATATATCAATGGATGGCGAAAAGTTATTTTCTCTGAAAGGGAATGAAAACCAGTGATTCACTTCTCGAAACATGCTAATCTAGTAAATGCGAACGGGAGCCAAAAAGCAACTATGAGGAGGAACCAATGGTAAAAAAATTTTTTGCAACACTCGCAGTAGTTTGCTGTATGGTCGTAACGTTTACTACACATGAGGGCAGTGCAGCAACCTCGTATACATATTACAAGGTGCAGCAAGGAGACTCTTTTTATAAAATTGCCCAAAAATATAAAACGACAATCACCGCTTTAAAAACGTTAAACAAACGAGCGAACGACCGACTTGTTGTCGGCGAAACGTTAAAAGTACCTGTAACGGCGAAAACAACAGTAGGAAAAACAAATTCGAAAGTAAGCATTACTGCCGAAGAACGGAAGCTTTTAGCGCAAATTGTTCAGGCGGAAACGGGGTTTAGCGAACCGTTCGCAGGAAAAGTAGAAGTTGCGCTTGTAATTTTGAATCGTGTCAAAAACCCTGCCTTTCCAAATACAATTAAAGGTGTTATCTATCAAAAAACAAACGCTGGCTATGCCTTTGTTCCTGTGCGAACAGGGAAATTAGCAAGCATTCAACCAACAAAACAAGACTATGCAGCGGTCGATCGGGCGTTAGCGCTCTTTCCGACGGATCAACGTCACTCGTTATATTTTTACAATCCAGCGGTGACGAAAGACAAATGGATGTTGTCAAGACCTGTGACAATCCGAATTGGTCACCATGTGTTTGCTAGATAAAAAAGAGGATGGAGTCATCCTCTTTTTTACATATCATGGCTTGAATTGTGCTTTTGCCGGGTGTGGTTATGGTTTTTCACTTTTTTCGATCCGTCTAGCGGCTCTGGTTGACCACTTTCTTTCGGTGCGTTTTTTCGCATATCTTTGCTTGTGTTTTTGTTTGTCATCGTCTCCGCCTCCTTCTGTTATTAGAATGGCAACATCGCTTTTTCTTTATTCATCGTATAAATTTCTAGCGATTTGACACGATAAGAAATACGAAAGCAGAAGGAGGGAAAGAATATGCCGTATCATAAAGATAAACAAGAAGCGTTCCAAGCAGCGGAAAAAGGGACGATGGAAGCGAAGGAATGGTACGATCATTTAGTGCGCGATCAAGCGGATTATGGAAGCCAGCTAAAGCATTTAAAACAAGAAGTAAACGAAGCGTTTGAACAAATTAACAACGCGATGGAAGTCGCCTCCGAAACGCAACGTATACGGCTTGAGCAATTCCGCCAAGATTTGCAAGGGATTGTCAATGAAGTGAATGGGCTGCAATGAAAAGGGAATGTCACTTGACATTCCCTTTTCACACGGTCGGTTAAGACAATTTGGAGGAGCATTATTGATTCTTTTTTCTTTTTTTGTTATTTTGCCGCTGCGCCTCTGTTAACGGTTCGTTTGCAAACTCTTCGTTATAGCCGGCCCCCATTCCTTGAGCGCTTGCTGCGTTCATCCCTGGAATGACGTGGTTTGCTTTTCGTTTTCCCATTTGTTTCACCCCCGCTAGTAGTTTGCGGCAGCAAGGAAAATTTATTCTTTTGCGTAAGAAACGAGGGAATAATTATTTACAATTCATAGTGGCTTATAATAAGATAAAAGCGTACCAATTTTACGGGTTTTGGGAGAATTCGTACTATTTTTTCGACGAATGGGCGGAAAAGTAGTATAGTATGAACTGAGGGGGTATACATATGGCAAAGCAAGATGTATTTAACGCCCGCGCTTCATTTGACGTAAACGGGAAAAAATACAACTACTACCGTTTGCAAGCGCTTGAAGAAGCGGGAGTCGGCAACGTTTCTCGTCTGCCTTATTCGATTAAAGTGTTGTTGGAGTCCGTTCTTCGCCAAGTAGACGGCCGCGTCATTACGAAAGAGCATGTCGAAAACTTGGCAAAATGGGGAACACCGGAAGTAAAAGACATCGATGTTCCATTTAAGCCGTCCCGTGTCATTTTACAAGACTTTACAGGTGTGCCTGCAGTCGTTGACTTAGCTTCGATGCGTAAAGCAATGGCGGATATCGGCGGAGATCCGTACGAAATCAATCCAGAAATTCCGGTTGACCTTGTCATTGACCACTCGGTGCAAGTCGATAAAGCAGGAACAGACGATGCGCTTGAGTACAACATGAACTTAGAATTTGAGCGCAACGCAGAGCGCTACAAGTTTTTGAAATGGGCGCAAAAAGCGTTTAACAACTACCGCGCAGTTCCGCCAGCAACAGGAATCGTTCACCAAGTGAACTTAGAATATTTAGCAAACGTTGTGCATGCGGTAGAAGGAGAGAACGGCGAATATGAAGCGTTCCCAGACACGCTCGTCGGTACAGACTCCCATACAACGATGATTAACGGTATCGGCGTACTTGGTTGGGGCGTTGGTGGAATTGAAGCAGAAGCGGGAATGCTTGGACAACCTTCTTACTTCCCAGTGCCAGAAGTTGTCGGCGTTCGCTTAACAGGCAAATTGCCAAACGGCACAACTGCGACAGACCTTGCGCTAAAAGTAACGCAAGTGCTTCGGAAAAAAGGCGTTGTCGGCAAATTCGTTGAATTTTTCGGACCAGGTGTTGCTACACTTCCGCTCGCAGATCGTGCGACGGTCGCAAACATGGCGCCAGAGTACGGGGCAACGTGCGGCTTCTTCCCGGTAGATGCAGAGGCGCTTGACTATTTGCGTTTAACAGGCCGCGACGAACACCATGTGCAAGTCGTCGAAGCATATTGCAAAGCAAACGGCTTATTCTATACGCCGGACGCAGAAGAGCCAGTGTTTACAGATGTGGTGGAAATCAACTTGTCTGATATTGAAGCAAATCTTTCTGGTCCAAAACGTCCGCAAGATTTAATTCCGCTTTCGAAAATGAAAGAATCGTTCCGTGAAGCGGTAAAAGCGCCGCAAGGAAACCAAGGATTCGGCTTGACAGAAGCGGATCTTGATAAAGAAATGACCGTTACATTAAACGGCGAAGAAGTGAAAATGAAAACGGGCGCGATTGCGATTGCCGCCATTACAAGCTGTACGAACACATCGAACCCATACGTGTTAATCGGTGCTGGTTTAGTGGCGAAAAAAGCGGTCGAAAAAGGATTAAAAGTTCCGAAATACGTAAAAACATCGCTCGCTCCAGGTTCGAAAGTCGTTACAGGGTACTTAAAAGATTCTGGCTTGCTTCCGTACTTAGAGCAAATCGGCTTTAACATCGTCGGCTACGGTTGTACGACATGTATTGGAAACTCAGGACCACTTGCACCTGAATTAGAGAAAGCGATTGCGGAAAACGACTTGCTTGTCACAAGCGTCCTTTCTGGTAACCGCAACTTTGAAGGGCGGATCCATCCGCTTGTGAAAGGAAACTACTTAGCATCGCCGCCGCTTGTCGTTGCATACGCTTTAGCTGGCACGGTCGACATCGACTTATTAAATGAGCCGATCGGCAAAGACAAAGACGACAATGACGTATACTTTAACGACATTTGGCCGACGACAGAAGAAGTAAAAGAAGTCGTGAAACAAACCGTCACACCAGAGCTGTTCCGGAAAGAATATGAGCGCGTGTTCGATGACAATGCACGTTGGAACGCCATCGAAACAACGGACGAACCGCTCTATCAATGGGACGAGGATTCGACATACATTCAAAATCCGCCGTTCTTTGAAGGGCTTTCTCCGGAAGTTCGCCAAGTTCAGCCGCTTACAGGCTTGCGTGTCGTCGGCAAGTTTGGCGACTCGGTGACAACCGACCATATTTCACCAGCTGGCTCCATCGGCAAAAACACGCCAGCAGGCCAATACCTCATTTCGAAAGGCGTCGATCCGAAAGATTTCAACTCTTACGGTTCTCGCCGCGGCAACCACGAAGTAATGATGCGCGGAACGTTTGCGAACATCCGTATTCGCAACCAAATCGCGCCAGGCACAGAAGGCGGGTATACAACTTATTGGCCAACAGGCGAAGTAATGTCGATTTACGATGCGTGCATGAAATATAAACAAGAAGGCACAGGACTTGTCGTTATCGCCGGCAAAGACTACGGAATGGGAAGCTCTCGCGACTGGGCGGCAAAAGGGACATTCTTGTTAGGCATTAAAACGGTAATTGCCGAAAGCTTTGAGCGCATCCACCGCTCGAACCTCGTCTTAATGGGCGTCTTGCCGCTTCAGTTTAAAGACGGAGAAAATGCGGAAACGCTTGGGCTTACTGGAAAAGAAACGTTCGAAATTCACATTGATGAAAACGTCAAACCGCGCGATTATGTAAAAGTAACGGCAACTGACGAAGCAGGCAACAAAAAAGAATTTGAAGTGCTCGTCCGCTTCGATAGTGAAGTCGAGATTGACTACTACCGTCACGGCGGTATTTTACAAATGGTATTGCGCGAAAAATTGCATCAGAAATAATGAAGAAGGGTGTCCTTGTTGGGCACCCTTTTTGTTAGAAAAAGACTATTTTTTATTGCTTCGTTTTGCCGCATTTTCTAATTCGCTTTTTGGGTCAGGTGTCCATCCGTCTTGTCCGAACCCTTGTGGATTAACGCCTGGTGCTTTCGTTCCGCGATTTTTTCCACCATTTTTCGCCATTGTTTTCACCCCCTTATGGATATCGTTGCCTATCGGTGAAAAACTATGTTTAAGAAAGCTTTGTCGAAAATATTTTTTTGGCAACCATAAGATGCAAGAAACCTTGATATATCAACATTTCTATAGGGAGGAGAGAAGACGATGAATCGTGCGTTAAAAACAGCATTATGGACGATTGCCTTTGCCCAATTTTTAAAAATCCCGTTGAAAAAATGGGAGACTGGAAAGTGGTGTTGGGCGCATTTTTTTGAAACGGGTGGGATGCCAAGCTCCCACTCCGCAGGCGTTTCGTCGCTAGCAACGTTTATTGCGTTGAAGCGTGGGATACGAACGGTTGATTTTGCGCTCGCGGCTCTTTTTGGCTTAATTGTCATGTATGACGCTCAAGGGGTGCGACGGCAAGCAGGGGAGCTGGCGATTCGCCTCAATGAGTTGGCGGAAGATGTAATGCGCCTCGAGCAAAACCCGAAAGAAACGCTATATGAGAAAAAGCAGGCACGTCTTCGCGAGCGGCTTGGTCATCAACCAATTGAGGTCGTTGGCGGGGCGCTGCTTGGAATGGCAACAGGTTTCTTGTCGTATGTATTCGCTCGAAAAAGCTAGCCATCGTCGAAAAAATGCGATAAGATGAAAGCGACTACATGAGTTGGGAGAGAGAGTATGGGGAAGCAAACGATCGCGCAATATTTTGCGTTTCTTGAAAGCAAAGGTTTTCGTTTAGAGGAAGACGTATTTCGTTTCGTGCAGTTTGGACAACAATATGCGCAGGCAAGCGACGAACTGACGATTATCGCGCTTGAATGGACGTTGAAAGTGCAGCGCCAATTTGATGGGAGTTTTTTTCTTGCGTTATTAGAGGAGTGGAAGCAACAGCAAATTACAACGCGCCAACAAGCGCGTTTGTTTATGAAAGAAAAAGGATTTATCACGAGTGTTGATTATCCATTATTTTACTAAAAACACAGAATCATTTGACTGAACACAAGCTTTTCTGCCTCTTCCCTCGAACAAGAACGCCGGCGGGCAAATGTCATTTGCCCGCAAAGCGTTCATTGTTCGAGGAGGGCATGCTAATACTCCCAGTCGGCAAGCGAACCGCTTGCCGACTACGGCAGAAAAGCTAGGAATAGAGCGATTTCAACTGGTTTTTAATGGTTAATCAACACGCCTGAGGATTTATTCACGAATAAAACCATCCTCAAGCGATGCGAGGATGGTTTATAAAGTGAACCCGTTTTTCCGCCGCTTTTCTAGCCATAAGGAAAGCGGGAGTTCGGCGATGACCATGCCGATTAAAATGCCGCTACAGCCGATGAGGTCGAATGCTGAAAGCCGTTCGCCCGCCCAAATATAAGCAGTGATAGCAGCAAATACTGGTTCCATCGAAAAAATAAGAGCAACGCGGGCAGGGGTCGTATATTTTTGAAAATTCGTCTGAATTAAAAAGGCGGCGACAGTAGCAAATAACGACGTAATGAGCAGTGCTGTCCACACTTCTTTGCGCGCGAAAATAGCATAATTCCATGTCGGTTCTTCAAATAGAACGGCAAAAATAGAACATGTCACGGCAACAGTAAAAATTTGTACGATCGTTAATAATAGTGCCGGATAATGACTGGCATATTTTCCGGTAATGACAATATGGAAGGCAAACGAAATGGCGCAAAAAAAGACGAATAAATCGCCGCGGTTGATGGACCATTCTCCGCCGTTCACCGTTAAAAAATATAAGCCGACCGTCGCCATCATCGCCCCGAGTACGGCGTTGGCGGTCGGTTTTTGTTTTAGAAAAAGGAAGGCGAGAAACGGAACGATAACGACGCTAAGCCCCGTAATAAACCCTGCGTTTGCGGACGTTGTATATAACAACCCAATCGTTTGTAACGCGTAGCCGCTAAAAAGCCAAACGCCCATCCATCCTCCGGCAATGAGTACTGGTCGGTTGATCGACCGAAGCAACGGGCGATGAAAGAGGCATGCCCAAACGAGCAAAAAAATTCCTGCGAGCCAAAACCGAACAGCGTTAAACGAAAGTGGCGGCAAAAAAGAAATGGCGTTTTGCACGACGACAAACGTCGCCCCCCAGACAAATGCAACGAAAAGTAAACTAACATCAGCACCCCATTGTTTTTTCATTTTTCATCCCTTTCATATACATAAATGACAAAATATAGACGTAAATCTAAATGAAACTAATGTTACTTTACCATCATTTTCGGAAAATTTCCATCCTTTTTTCTAAAAACGGGGGAGTAGTTATGTTTGGGAAAGGTTTGTTGTATAATAAAAAGAAGAATGATGGTGGAAGGATGACGAACAGTGGACGTAATCATTCAGTGGACGTACATAACGCCGAAAAAACAAGAAGTGGTGTTCACTTCTGACCTTCTCCCGGCGGAAAAAGCGCTTTTATTAGCGGAAGATTTGGAAAAAACGGGGCGCGTGAAAGAATTAGTATTTATTGACCGGCGCAATACCGAGTGGACGAAAAAAGAACTAGCCAAACTATTACAAGAAATTGAAACAGAGCCACATGATATTGTTGCTTATTTTGATGGGGGATTCGATAAAGAAACGCAAGAGGCAGGAGTCGGAGCGGTTGTCTATTACAAACAAAACCAGCAGCCGTATCGTCTGCGGGCGAATCGACGGCTAGGGCAACTGACGTCGAATAACGAGGCGGAGTATGCGGCGTTTTGGTTTTTAGTGCAGATGTTAGAGGAGCTCGGGGTGCATCATTTGCCTGTTGTTTTTCGCGGCGACTCGCACGTTGTGCTCAATCAGTTATCTGGGGCGTGGCCGTGTTTTGAAAAAGAGTCGAGTGCATGGCTTGACCGCATCGAGGAGAAACTAAACGAGCTTGGCATTCAGCCGATTTATGAGCCGATTTCGCGCAAACAAAATAAAGAAGCGGATCAGCTGGCGAGCCAAGCGCTCGAGGGGAAAATGGTTACGAGTACGATCGAGCTTGCAAAGAAAGGGAACGACAGTGATGAGTAAAGAAGAAAAGCTTTCGAAACGAAAAGAAATATTAGAAAAACTAAACGACCTCCATCATTCGTATTGTGAAGGGTGTTTTCTAAAAGCTACGTTTCGCAAAGAAATCGGAAAAACGTATGCGCAGTCGTTTTGCATTACGAAGTGTACGGTTGGGGAAAAGATAAAAGGGTACGGAGAAATGTTATTGGCGGTTTCTCGATAAAAGGCTGACCTTAATGGGCAGCCTTTTTACTGCAGCGCTTCGTTTAGTTGATGTTCGGCTTGTTTCAATCGCTGTTCGCATTTGGCGAGGAACGAGTCATCGACGCCCGTTCGTTCGCTACGAATGCGTGTTAATTGTTCATAGGCGTTCGTAATTGATTGTTTAGCTTCCGCGAGCATGTCGCGGTCGAGGCTCATCGTTGCCGAACCGACCATTTTTTGCGCCGTGTCGACAAACATTTCAAGCTGTTTCAAATCATTGTAGCCAGTGTGAAGTTCCATTACACCCACCTCCTAGAGGGTAGTGTTTGTTGCCGGCATGAAAATATGTATGGCATTGTACAAATTCCATAAGAAAAAGGCTGGCGTATGCCAGCCTGATCTCGTCTTTCCTATATGTTTTTAGGCGCCATTAGCTTGCTTTACAAGCGAGTTTTGCCGATAGGCGAGCGCCTTTATATGTCAACGAGCGCTTAATTATAATTTTACGACGTTCGCAGCTTGTGGTCCGCGGTTTCCTTGAACGATTTCAAAAGAAACTTCTTGACCTTCTTCTAATGTTTTGTAGCCTTCTCCTTGGATTGCTGTGAAGTGAACGAATACGTCCGCTCCGCCTTCTACTTCGATGAACCCATAGCCTTTTTCGTTGTTAAACCATTTTACTTTACCGTTTTGCATAATACTTAATTCCTCCTAATACCTTTAGCACCTTACGGCTAGCTTAAAAATTTTTATCAAATAACGGAATATACTCCACAGCAGTCTAAGGTGAGTGCTTCATGCTGCATCGGTTGAAATATATTCTGTTAAATGATGTCTTTACTATACACTAATGAAACGGCATCGTCAAGGAAAAGCAGATGAAATTCAGAAAAAATTTGCAAATTTTTTGGCATTCGTTTGAACGGCAGGGAAATGGATAGAAGTTGTCGAATAAATATGTATAGATAGTTAGCGAGTGGCATACATTGGTAATAGGAGAGGAGGAGTCGTATGTATCGCGGAACGATGAACGGAAAAGAAGTGATTATCCATTTAGGGAAAAAAGTAAAGTCGCAATATGCAGATGACCATAAACTGTATCATGCTGTGCTTTCTTATGGAGAAACGGCGTTTAAAAAAGGGCAACGGACGTTCGGGATTTTTCATGATCATATCGGCTTAATTGTGGCGGAAGTAGAAAACCATGACATTCCGGTCATTCGGGTTGATTATGTGATTGAAAACGAAAATGTCTACGAATAACAGTTGACAAATGGGGGATGATGGAATAAATTATAGGTAAGCCATGTTGAAAGCGTTATCATTTTTTTAGCGGACCTTTGCCAAAAAAGGCATAGGTCTTTTTCTCTTTTTTTCGAATGAGTGAAACGCATGGCTGTTTCATGCGTATGATGAATAAGAGATAGACAAGAGGTGAAGAAATATGTTGTTGCGAAAAATGATGTCAAAATTAGGTGTCGGTTCGGCGTATGTCGACTTGCGTTTAAATAGACATGTATTACAGCCGGGAGATGTGATGGAAGGAGAGCTTTATATTTGCGGCGGAACGGTCGATCAGAAAATTGAAAAGCTTGATGTGGATTTCGTTTGCAAAATAACACGCAATGGGAAAGAAGAAGATACAGTAATTGCGACAATTCCAGTGGCAGGAGAATTCGTCATCGAAGAAGAGGAGACGAAAATATTGCCGTTTCGCTACGAGCTTCCAGCTGAAATCGCACCGTCCCAGCCAGGTGTTTCATATCGGTTTATTACTCGTTTGCATATCGAAGACGCCATCGACACGCTCGATTTTGACTATATTCAAATTGTGCCAAAAGAGAAAAAAATTTAAAAACTTATATTGACAACGCTTACAAAACGCCTTATCATTATAATCAAGTTAATAAATGTGGCGGAGATTCGGAGACCCACACATATTCCTCTGGAATGGAGGAGATGTGTGGGGTTTGTATTTTTGGTGTGTAGTAGAGGGAGGAATGCCTATGGAGCAATATATTCTTGCGCTAGATCAAGGAACGACGAGTTCGCGGGCGATTTTGTTCAATCGAAAAGGGGAGATTGTGCATATTGCGCAAAAAGAGTTTACGCAACATTTTCCAAAGCCAGGCTGGGTGGAGCATGATGCGAATGAAATTTGGGGTTCGATTTTAGCGGTTATTGCCGGAGTGTTGTCAGAGGCTGTCGTAAAACCAGAGCAAATCGCTGCTATTGGTATTACGAATCAACGCGAAACGACCGTTGTTTGGGATAAACATACTGGCTTGCCGGTTTATAACGCCATTGTTTGGCAATCACGGCAAACGGCTGGCATTTGCGAGCAGTTGAAGCAACAAGGATATGATGAACTATTCCGTGCCAAAACAGGCTTATTAATTGACGCTTATTTCTCGGGAACGAAAGTGAAATGGATTTTAGACAACGTCGAAGGAGCGCGGGAAAAAGCGGAAAAAGGGGATTTATTGTTCGGAACGATCGATACGTGGCTCATTTGGAAACTCTCTGGCGGCCAAGCCCATGTCACTGACTACTCGAATGCGTCGCGAACGCTTTTATTTAACATTCATGAACGAAAATGGGACGATGACATTTTAGAAATATTAGACATTCCGAAATCGATGCTTCCAGAAGTGCGCCCATCTTCGGAAGTATACGCCAAAACGGTACCGTATCATTTCTTTGGTCAAGAAGTGCCAATTGCTGGGGCGGCTGGTGACCAACAGGCAGCGCTGTTCGGGCAAGCATGCTTTGAAGAAGGAATGGCCAAAAATACGTATGGCACTGGTTGCTTCATGTTAATGAACACAGGCGAAAAAGCAGTGCAATCTCAACACGGGTTATTAACAACGATTGCATGGGGGATTGACGGAAAAGTCGAATATGCACTAGAAGGAAGCATTTTCGTCGCTGGCTCTGCCATTCAATGGCTGCGCGACGGTTTGCGAATGATTAAGCAAGCACAAGATAGCGAAGCGTATGCGGAAAAAGTGGCGTCGACAGACGGCGTATACGTCGTTCCAGCTTTTGTCGGTTTAGGAACACCATATTGGGATAGCGATGTACGTGGTGCCGTGTTCGGTCTCACGCGTGGTACAACAAAAGAGCACTTTATTCGCGCGACATTAGAATCGCTCGCTTACCAAACGAAAGATGTTCTCACCGCTATGGAAGCAGACTCCGGCATTTCGCTAAAAACGTTGCGTGTCGATGGGGGTGCGGTGAAAAACAATTTCCTTATGCAATTTCAAAGCGACATTCTCGGTGTGCCGGTGGAGCGCCCAGTCATTAACGAAACAACTGCGCTTGGCGCTGCTTATTTAGCCGGGCTTGCCGTCGGTTATTGGAAAGACCGATCAGAAATTGCCACACAATGGCAATTAGAGCGTGCGTTTGAACCACAAATGCCGAGCAACCAACAATCGGCTTTATACGAAGGATGGAAAAAAGCCGTCAAAGCCGCAATGGCGTTTAAATAAACAAAAGAGGGGGTCGGTTGCGACCTCCTCTTTATTTTAGATGCCGAATCCCATGACGTAATAATTGTGTTGCTTCTTCCGCACGAAGCGGCACGCTAAATAAATAGCCTTGCGCTTCTTGGCAGCCTCTTTCTTCTAAATAGCGAAGCTGCTCTAAAGTCTCCACTCCTTCTGCAATCACGTTCATTCTTAAATGATGGGCAAGCGAAATAATCGTATTTGTAATGACACTTCCATAATACGAATGTGGGCAGTCGGCAATAAACGACTGGTCGATTTTCACTGTATCCACTTCCAGCCGCTTCAAATAAGCAAGCGATGAGTAACCTGTCCCGAAATCGTCGATCGAAAGCCTTACGCCCATTTCTTTCAACCGCGTTAAATTCGTTAAAATGACCGATTCGTGATAAATCATCATACTTTCTGTAATCTCGAGCTCTAACGCATTTGGCGATAGTTGTTTCTCCAGCAAAATCCACTCAATCCGCTTCGCAAAATGCGGGTCAAGCAGCTCTTTCACAGAAATATTTACCGCCATTCGCACCGAGAACCCCATTTTCCGCCACACCGCATGTTGCTCGCACGCTTGACGTAACACCCATTCGCCCATTGTGACGATAAACCCTGTTTCTTCTGCCAAGCTAATAAACTGTCCAGGGGAAACATGGCCGTGCACAGGATGATACCAGCGCACGAGTGTTTCCATCGCTTCTACTTTTTTCGTTTGCACATCAATAATCGGCTGGTAAACAACAGACAACTCATTATTTTGAATCGATTTATGCAAATCGCTTAATAAAATCAAATTCGGCAATTTCTGTTGCAAAAGCGTCTCTTCATACACAAAATAATCGTTTTTTCCTTTCCGCTTTACTTCATACATCGCCATGTCCGCATATTGCAACAACGTATCGACATCGTCGCTATGGAATGGATAAAACGAAATACCGATGCTTGCGGTAAGAAAAAGCTCTAATTCATCAAGCCGAACAGGTTCTTGAAAAGCGCGCAAAATATGTTTCGCCACATCGATCGCTTCGTATTGGTATTGGAGATTTGGCAGCACAACGGTAAACTCATCGCCGCTCATCCGTGCGACCGTTCCTTTTTGCCCGACTCTTTCTTGAATAAGTGCACTAATCGTTTGCAATACGCGGTCGCCGATCGTATGACCGAGCGAATCGTTCACGTATTTAAACCGGTCAATGTCCATATATAAAAGTGCCACCGTTTTGTTATGCTGTTTCGCTTCGGAAATCGCTTTCTTTACTTTGTCATAAAATAGCCGGCGATTCGCTAATTTTGTGAGCGGATCATAATATGCTAGCTCGCGAACGCGCTGTTCTTGTTCGACTCGCTCCGTAATGTCTTTGGCAATAATCGATACACCAATGATTTTTTTATTTATCCATACAGGAACGGGCGTTGCATTAATATATAATACCGTTCCATTTTTATGGCGAAGGCGAAAATCGAGATGGCGAGAATAACCGTTTGCTGTATCTGTTAACACATCGAGCACTTTTGGCAAATCATCTGGCACGACTAAGTCATGAAGTGTTATTTTCAATAGTTCATGGCGCGGATAACCAGTTAGCTGCGCCGCTGCGCGGTTCACCGCAAAAAATGTTCCATCTAAATGAAGCGAAAAGACGGCATCTTTGTTATATTCAAACAACGACTGATAATGCTGGCGGCTTTCTTGCAAATCGTTTTTTATTTGCGCTTGTTCAATCGCTAATCCAGCGAGGGCAGAAAACGTAGAAACAACTTCCAAATCTTCTTCTTGCGGGATACTGACGTCGCGCTGATAAATGCCAAACGTCCCGATGACTTTTTTTGTGGATGAGAAGATTGGAAGCGACCAACACGACCGCAGCCCGTGCGCGAGCGCTACTTCTTTATAATGCTGCCAAAGCGGATCGGTGGAGATATCAGAAACGATGACGAACTCTTTGCGAAAGGCAGCGGTGCCGCACGACCCGACTTCAGGGCCGATTTGGCAACCGTTAATCGCTTCGATATATTTTTCTGGCAAACTTGGCGCTGCCCCATGATAAAGCCGGTTCGTTTCGTCGTTTAATAGTAAAATCGAACAAAGGAGATGAGGACGAATCGTTTCGACGGTGCGGGTAATTTCGCATAAAATATAGGAGAGAGGCATTTCTTTTGCGACGAATTCTAAAATTTTTTTCTGTCCCGCAAGCAACTCTTTCGTCTTTTTTTCTGCCGAAACGTTATGACAAGAAACGAGAAAAATCGTCTTGCTGTCTTCTGTTACCATTCGATACATCGTTTCTTGCACATAGATGATTTCGCCGTTTCTTTTTATTTTTCGGAACTCTAAATGGTGCATGTCGCCGAGTTGGCCATCACGAAGCTGTTTCAGTTGCGTTGTTACTTTTTCTTTGTCATCCGGATGAACGACAATTAAGGCAGATTGGCCAATTAACTGTTCGCGTTCGTATCCTAAATACCGAGCGGCAAATTCGTTCACATCCAATATATGTCCATCTATGTCTAAAATAAATTGCATCGCAGGCATCCAAAAATAAAATGGAATATACGGCGATAAATGCATGAGTGAGCAACTCCATTCTATGAAAATATAGCCATTATTGACTATTACTATATTACCACGTATCATGAAAAAATTGTCGATTTTTTTGTCGAAAATATTTAATTTTTTGTTGTTTTTTGTCGAAAAAACAAGAAGTGATATGTAACGTAGTCAAATTCTATTATACAATAAAAAACCAATGCATAGTTTGTTATTTTTTGCTAAAATAAAAAATGTTCGTTTGTTCACATAAAGAATAGGAGGGACTTAGATGAAAACGCGCGGGAAAATTGTGTCGATGTATATTGTAACGGTAGTCATTTTGATCGCGATTATTAATGTCGTTATTTATTTTCAATTCCAGTCATTAATTGCCCATAAAGTCATTAGTATGGATGCGCAAATGGCGTTGCAATTGATGGATGCGAAGTACGAAGGCAGCTGGCAACTAAAAGACGGCGAGCTGTATAAAGGGGAAATAAAAGTACGCGAAAACAACGAACTTGTTGATTACGTCAAGCAAATGGCACATGCTGACAGCACCATTTTTTTAGGCGACGAACGAATTGCGACAACGGTTGAAAAAAACGGGGAGCGGCAAATTGGTACAAAAGCAGCGGCAGTGGTCGTGCAAGAGGTGCTGAAACAAGGACATGATTACATCGGAACAGCAGATGTTGTTGGGACACCGTATATTACGAGTTATTTGCCAATTAAAGATGATAGCGGTAACGTCATTGGCATGTTTTTTGTTGGTATCCCACAAGAAGTGGTGAACAAAGATGTGAACGCTGTAATTTGGAAAATTATCATTATCTCGCTCATTTCACTAGTGATTGGGATTGGATTGTACCATCTTCTTATTTCCATGCGGATTATGAAACCGTTAACTGCTGCGAAAAATTATATACACACGATGGCAACAGGAAACTTTACGACCGAGTTTCCAAACGAATTGCTTACTTCTAACGATGAATTTGGCGAAATGCTGCGAGCATTAAATGAATTGCAGACGAAAATGAAGGAAGCGGTAACGAACATTCAGCAGCAATCGATAAGCGTCGGAAATCAAGCGAATACCTTAGCGGCGACGTCGGAACAAATGTCGTCCTCGACCGAAGAAGTGGCGTCGACGATGCAGCAAGTAGCGGAAGGGGCGGCGAATCAAGCGAACGATTTGACCGAAATCGCGCATTCCCTCGCATACTTAACACAAAAAGTGGAAAATGTATATGTTGAATTAGGCAAAGTGAAAGAGGAAACGACCCGTACGGCCGATAAAGCAGATATCGGCAAACAAGAAATGGACGCACTGATTGCCGCCATTGACGAAATGAAACAGGCGTTTGATTTAGTCGTGGAAAAAGTAGCGAATTTAACACAATCGGTGCAACAAATTAGCCATATTACCGAAATGATTTCCACGATTTCTGAACAAACGAACTTATTAGCATTAAATGCGGCGATTGAAGCAGCGCGCGCTGGAACAGCTGGAAAAGGATTTGCAGTTGTTGCCGATGAAGTGCGCAAACTTGCTGAACAAGCTAAACGATCGACAGAAGAAATCGTCCAGCTTATTTCTTCGATTCAAACAGACGCCTCGAACGTGACAAACACGTCGCAACAAGTGAAGCAGTTTATTGACCGACAAACAGGTGCCGTCGAAAAAACGGTTCGCTCGTTTGGCGATATTCTTGCCTCCATTAGCCGAATTGCCCCACTGCTAAACCGGACGGATGAAGCGATGGGGGAAATTGTGAAGGCGAAAGATGACGTCATTGGCAAAGTCGAACAAATTAGTGCAGTGGCAGAAGAAAACTCTGCGGCAACGGAAGAAGTAACTGCATCTACGGAAGAATTGACCGCTTCCGCGCAAGAAATTGCCGCTACCGCCCAACAACTAAATGCTATTTCTGATCATTTGCAACAAACGGTGCGCCAATTTACAGTGTAAGGCTGTTCGCGAAAGCGAGCAGTCTTACTTTTTACTTGTAACCGTTTCCAAAACGAATTATAGTAAAACTAGGTGAATGTTATGACGAATAAACGATGGACGATTAGTTTAATAGTGTTATTTTTTCTCTTTCTTTACGTGCTTTTTCACTTTGTCGCGGCGACGCAAGAGATGGAACGAACGGTAGAGAAGCTAAAACAGACGAGCAAAAAGGCGGAATCGTTGCCGCATTTTGTGCTCATTTCCCAAGAGTTTGACAACCCGTATTGGCGTAAAGTCGAACAAGGTGCAAAAGAAGCAGCGAAGCAATATCATGTGAACGTCGAGTACATAGGACCGTTAAGGACAAGCATGGATGAGCAGATGAAGCTGCTAGAAAAAGCGATTGCTTCCGGAGTGGACGGCATTATTGTCCAAAGCTTAAACGATGCCCGTTTTACGCCGCTCATTAATAAAGCGATGGCTCGCAACATTCCAGTCATTACAATCGATACAGACGCCCCAAAAAGCCATCGCCTTGCGTACGTCGGTACGAATAATTTTGAGGCAGGGCAACTGCTCGGCAAAGCGGTTGCGTCGCGCGTTGCAGGAAAAAATAAAATTGGTGTTATTATCGGTAGCGAAACATCAGCAAACCAACAGCTACGCTTGCAAGGATTTCAGTCGATTATCACCCAACATCCAGAGCTGTCCATCACCGTTGTTTCCGCGTCGAACATTTCGCGCATTCAAGCATCGATTCAAGCAGAAAAAATGTTGCTAACACATCCGGACATTACCGTAATGGTTGGCACGAGCGCGTTAGATGCAATCGGTATTTTAATGGCAACAAAAAATTTAGATCGTCGAGATGTTAAAATTTTTGGTTTTGACGATGTCGAAGAAACGTTAGAAGCGATTAAACAACGAAAAATTGTAGCGACAGTCATTCAAAAACCGTACGATATGGGATTTTCTGCTGTCAAATTAATGGTGGAACATTTGGCAGGGAAACCGATTGCGAACGAATATTTTACGGCAACAGAAATTGTCGATGCGACAAACATCGAGCAGGAGGGAACGAAATGAAAATTCGCACGAAATTGTTTATTTTCATCCCGCTGCTCGTATTGTTGTTAAATGTTATTGCTTTTTTCATTTTTCAAAGCGGTAAAAAAGTGCAAGAAAGCTACGACGTCATGATGCAACGCATTTTTTTATACAAACAGCTATCGATGGAAACGCAAGAAAATTTACGATTTTTGAGCAGCTATTTAATTCATCAAGATGAAACGAGCCAACAGTTGTTAACAGCACATCAAAAAGAACTAGAACGATTGCAAACAATACTTCTTGCCCATCATTTAGAAGGAAATGATGCACTAACGCTTGAAAACTATAAAAATATGATTCATGAATTTCTTGAGTTAGAACAATCGATTGTTCGTAAACTGAACAACCGACAATTTGCTGATTATGCCGATTCGTATAACGAAATTGAAAAAATTTCTAGTTTTATTCGTGAAGACAGCCAAACGCTTGTCGATTTAGAGCTAAGTACGTATCAACCTGTGTATAAACAAATGCTTGTCAATGTCGGACGGATGAATGAGCTTGGTGGGACGCTGTTTGTGTTAACGACGGTATTAAGCATTGTGTTTGCGATTTGGCTGTCACGTACCATTGTTATTCCAATCCGCCGGCTCG
This sequence comes from Anoxybacteroides voinovskiense, assembly GCF_014196205.1. Lineage (GTDB taxonomy): Bacteria > Bacillota > Bacilli > Bacillales > Anoxybacillaceae > Anoxybacteroides > Anoxybacteroides voinovskiense. Next base: position 72,433 of record NZ_JACIDE010000011.1, read on the forward strand.
TCGATGCGGCGAAAAAAATATCAGCGGGCGATTTAGAAACGCACATTCCATTGTTAGACGGAAATGACGAAATGGGGCTGCTCGGCCGAACGTTCCAGCAAATGATGGAAAACTTGCGCCAACTCATCGCCAAAAACATGGAAATGCTAGAAAAGGAAAAGTTGGTGAGTGAGTTAGAACTAAAGGCGCTCCAAAGCCAAATTAACCCCCATTTTTTATTTAATACGTTAAACGTCATTTCGAAGCTTGCGTATATTGAAGGGGCGGAACGAACGAGCGAGCTAACGATATCAACGTCGAATTTGTTGCGCTACAATTTGCGCAAACTCGATGAACCGGTGACGTTGCGTGACGAAGTCGAGCATGCAAAAGAATATTTTTCGATCCAAAAAGCACGCTTTCGCGACCGTATTACGTTCCAGCTCGACATTGATGAAACGTGCCTTGACCAAGTCATTCCGTGTTTAACGCTTCAGCCGTTACTAGAAAATGCGTTCGTGCACGGAATTGAAGGGATGGAGGAAGGAGCGGTCATCCAACTGGCGATTCGTCCACGCAAAAACTATATTCGCATTACGATCGCTGATAACGGCGTCGGTATGGAAGAAGACGTTCGCCAAGCAATTTTGCGCTCGTCATCTTACTCGTTTTCGAAAAAAGGGCATTCGACCGGACTTGGCATGTCGAACGTATTACGACGGTTACAACTATTTTATGGAATTGAAAAACTCGTGAAAATTCATAGTGAACCAAATAAAGGAACAACTATCGTCTTGACGTTGCCAAGAAGGAGAGGTGGGGATGTGAATGTATAAGCTACTTATTGCCGATGATGAACCGCTCGAGCGGGAAGGATTAGAGCTTATGATTCAGCGAATGCTTCCCGAGCAGTTTCTCATTTTTCATGCAGAAAATGGGCGCAGCGCCATCCAACAAGTGGAGCGGCAGCGGCCGGACATCGTTTTCATGGATATTAAAATGCCTGGTATTCACGGATTGGAGGCGATTGCGGAAATCCGAAAAACGTATCCAGCGATGAAAATCGTCATTTTAACTGCCTATGACTATTTTACGTATGCAAAAGAAGCGATTTCGTTAGGCGTCAACGAATATTTGTTAAAACCGGTGAAAAAAGAGCAAATTGTTGCCGTATTAAACAAGCTGACCGAAGAGATTGCGACGGAAAAAAAGATGCGTGACGCACAATTAGAAACAAAAGAAAAACTAGCACAACTTTACACGTTAAGCGAAACGACGTTTACGTTGTTTTTAATGGGGAGAATTGACGATTTTGATCCGAAGCAAGCCCCACTCGATTTCCATAAAGGTTTTGCCGTCGCCATTCAGCTAGAGGCGCTACCGAAACAAAAGCAAGTATTAGAGCAAATGAGGGACTACGCCAAAAGCGTCGGGGAGTGTTTATGCAGCCCGCTCGTTGGCCACCATTTTTCCCTCTTTTTCCAAGCAACGGATGACGGGGAAGAAAAAACGATTCCGTTCGCTCAGCGGCTATTGAAACAGCTCGAAAAACTAGCGCAGACGCCGATAAAAATGGGGATTGGTACGATTCAAAGCGGCATTGATGGGTTAAAACAATCGTATAAAGAAGCGGCATTGGCGCTTTACTATTTACCATCGTTTAGCCGTGTGCAGCACATTCATGACGTCCCATTAACAGAAAGCGCCGAGCCAATTAACCCGCTGGCGATTGAGACACATCAGTCGATGATCGAGCAAGTCGAAGCGTTTTTACACGAAAACTATCACCGTGACCTTTCGTTAGAAGAAGTAGCAGCGTCTGTCCATTTAACGCCGCATTACTTTAGCAAACTATTTAAAAAACAAACAGGACAAACGTTTATTGACTACGTAACAACATTGCGCATCGAAAAAGCGAAAGAACTACTTCGTGACGAGCGGCTAAATATAAAAGAAGTTTGCTATGACGTCGGCTATAAAGACCCGAACTACTTTAGCCGCGTCTTTAAAAAATGGACAACCCTCACTCCGAAAGAATATCGGCAGCAATATAGCAGCCGTTCATAACATTCAGAGAACTAGCACTTTTTTGTTCTAACACAAAAAAATGCTAGTTCTTTTTTCATTTTCAGAAAGAAAGCGCTTTATTTGTGCGATGGTGTGACAAAGAAGTGAAGAAGATGGAAAGAAAGCGGTTTCTTTTTTCGTGGTATGCTTAATTTGTCAATACGAGAATTCATTAAAGGGGGAATATGTAGTGAAGTGGTGGAGAAGTGCAGCAAAAGGGGCAGCGACGTTTGTGCTAGCGTCCGCATTAACTGCGTGCGGTGTCGTTTCTTCCGGTAATGACACAGCGAAAAAAGAAGAAAAGAAAAAAGACGACAAAATCGTTATCGGTTTTTCAATGGACACGTTGAAAGAAGAACGTTGGCAACATGACAAAGAAATGTTCGAAGCAAAAGCGAAAGAACTCGGCGCAGAAGTGAAAACGCTTGCGGCGAATGGCGACGATGCCGCTCAGTTAAGCCAAGCAGAACAGCTTATTTCGGAAGGTGTCGATGTACTTGTTGTCGTGCCGCATAATGCAGAAGCGTCAGCTGCGATTGTTGAAAAAGCACATAAAGAAGGCATCCCTGTTATTTCGTACGACCGTTTAATTAAAAATTCCGACGTTGACTACTACGTATCGTTCGATAACGTACGCGTCGGGGAAATGCAAGCAAAAGCGATCGTTGAAAAAGCACCGAAAGGAAATTACGTATACATCGGCGGCGCGGATACGGACAATAACGCGCACTTATTCCGTCAAGGAGCGATGAACGTCTTAAAACCGTTAGAAGAAAAAGGCGATATTAAAATCGTTTACGACCAATTCTCAAAAGATTGGAAGCCAGAAGAAGCGTTGAAAAACATGGAAAACGCGTTAACAGCGAACAACAACAACATTCAAGCAGTTGTTGCAGCGAACGACGGAACAGCTGGTGGTGTTATTCAAGCATTAGCAGCACAAGGATTAGCTGGTAAAGTACCAGTTTCTGGTCAAGATGCAGAGCTTGCAGCGCTTCAACGCATTGTCGAAGGCACACAAACAATGACCGTTTATAAACCAATTAAAGCGATTGCGACAAAAGCAGCGGAAATGGCTGTTGCGCTTGCAAAAGGTGAGAAAATCGAAACAAACCAAACCGTATCAAACGGCAAAATCGACGTTCCTTCTGTATTGCTTGACCCAATCGCTGTCACAAAAGACAACATTTTAGATACAGTCATTAAAGATGGCTATCAAAAATTAGAAGACGTATATAAAAACGTGCCAAAAGATCAATGGCCAAAACAATAAATAACGTGAGGGGCTGACGCATCGTCACCCCTCGTTTTCAAGATTGATACAACGGGAGTGAAACGAATGTATGCGTTAGAAATGAGCGAAATCACGAAAGAATTTCCCGGTGTAAAAGCGCTCGACCGTGTCAGTTTCAAAGTGAAAAAGGGAGAAATTCATGCCCTTTGCGGCGAAAACGGTGCGGGTAAGTCGACGTTAATGAAAGTGTTGAGCGGACTTTATCCAGTCGGAACGTACTCAGGTGAAATTCGCATCGATGGCCAGCCAATGGAGTTTCGCAACATTGTCGATGCGGAGAAAGCTGGAATTGCGATTATTCACCAAGAACTTGCGCTTGTGAAAGAAATGACAATCGGTGAAAACATTTTTCTCGGTCGTGAACCGAAAAAGTTTGGTGTTATTCAATGGGACGAATTGTATTACGAGGCAGCAAAATGGCTGGAAAAAGTCGGCTTAAACATTTCTCCGCAAACGAAAATTCACTCGTTAGGAATCGGGCAGCAGCAGCTTGTCGAAATCGCCAAAGCACTTTCGAAAGAAGCGAAAATTTTAATTTTAGATGAGCCGACAGCCGCGCTTACGGAAAGTGAAGTTGAAATTTTAATGGGCATTTTAGAGCAATTGCGCAAACAAGGGGTTGCTTGTATTTATATTTCTCATAAAATGCCAGAAGTGTTTCGCCTTGCAGATTCTATCACTGTTTTACGCGATGGAAAATCGATTGCGACATTATCGCGGGCGGAAACGAACGAAGACGAAGTCGTATCATTGATGGTCGGTCGCGAGTTAACAGAACGTTACCCATACGTGAAGCGAACGCCAAAAGAAGTCGTACTAGAAGTGAAAAACTATTCGGTTTGGCATAAAGATAAACCGATGAAAGTAAATCAAAACATTCACTTGACCGTCCGCAAAGGGGAAATTGTCGGTATTGCTGGGTTGATGGGCTCTGGACGGACGGAATTGGCGATGAGTTTATTTGGCGCGTATGAAGGAAAAGCGGAAGGCGAAGTATGGATTGAAGGACAGCAAGTGCATATTCGCTCGGTGCAAGATGCAATTCGCGCCGGCATTGCCCTTGTGACGGAAGACCGGAAGCGGCTTGGACTAGTGCTTGGCATGGACGTCAAAAATAATACGACGCTTGCTAGTTTAGCAGCGATTAGCAAATGGAAAGTCATTAACCAAAACGAAGAATTAAAATGGAGCCAAAAATATGTCGATGAATTGAAAACGAAAACCGCTTCATTAGAAACACCGGTTGGCACGTTATCCGGCGGCAACCAGCAAAAAGTTGTTTTGGCAAAATGGCTCATGGCGAAACCGAAAATTTTAATTTTAGACGAACCGACACGCGGTATTGACGTTGGAGCAAAATATGAAATTTACCATTTAATGAACAAGCTAGCGGAAGAAGGGGTCGCGATTATCATGATCTCGTCTGAACTTCCAGAAATATTAGGAATGAGCGACCGCATTTACGTCATGCGTGAAGGGAAGCTTGTAAAAGAATTGACCCATGAAGAAGCGACACAAGAAAACATTATGATGGCGGCGACAGGAGGGAAATGACCATGGAAGCAAAAGCAGTCGTCCATGAACGTCAACGCAAACCGTTATTTGGTAAGATTGATATTCGCGCCTATACGATGATTGGCGCATTAGTAGCCATTTGGATTTTCTTCGGCTTTTTAAACGATACGTTTTTAAGCGCTCGTAACCTTTCGAACTTGTTTACGCAAATGTCGGTGACAGCGATTTTGGCAATCGGCATGGTGCTTGTCATTGTCGCAGGTCATATTGACTTATCTGTCGGTTCGATCGTCGGCTTAACAGGAGGCATTGCCGCAATTTTAAGCAACTGGATGGGACTTCCAACAGGCGTTGTCATTATTGGTACGCTAGTTGCGGGGGCATTAATTGGGATGTTGCAAGGCTGGCTTGTCGCATATCGCGCCATTCCAGCGTTTATCGTCACGCTCGGTGGGATGATGATTTTCCGTGGAGTGCTAATGGGGATTACGAAATCAACGACAATCTCTATTTCCGATGCGAATTTTATCGCGTTAGGAAGCGCGTATTTTACAAGCGGTTTTGGATTAGTATTGGCTATTGTAGCAGTTGCCGCGGTTGTATTTATGACATGGAAAAAGCGGCAGTCCCGTCTGCAATACGGCTTTTCCGTTGCGCCGCTTTCGCTTGATATTGCGAAAGTAGCAGCGATTAGCGCATTAATCGTCTTGTTCGTTTTTACGATGAATAGCTATAAAGGAATTCCGTTCCCGATTATTTTCGTCATTGCGCTTGCGCTCATTTTCACGTTTATCGCCACGAAAACGACATTCGGTCGTCACGTATATGCCATCGGCGGCAACTCCGAAGCAGCTCGGTTGTCAGGGATTAACATCCAACGCCATACGATGATGTTGTTCGTCTTTACGGGTTTGCTGTCAGCCATTGCGGCACTTGTCCTAACTGCTCGCCTATCATCAGCGACGATTTCCGCAGGGCAAATGTATGAGTTAGACGCTGTTGCCGCTTGCGTTATCGGCGGGACGTCGTTAATGGGCGGCTCGGGAACAATTGTTGGTGCGATTATCGGGGCGATGGTCATGACATCGCTTGATAACGGCATGTCGCTATTAGGAATGGAAACATTTTGGCAATATATTGTAAAAGGAAGTATTTTAATTTTAGCAGTATGGATGGATATCGCAAGCCGGAAAAAACAAACTCATTAATTGCATAGCCCTCGTTCATCAAGATCATCCCCCCTTGATCGTTGATGGGCGGGGGTATTATATTTTTATCACAAAAATAGTATTTTTCATTTTGTTGCTTTTTTGATAAAATAAAAAGTAATCTTAATTTTCATAAAAAGACGATGGCAAGGAGGAAGAAAATGCAACTGTTTCAGCCGGGGTCGCTTTTATTAAACCGATTGAAATTCGGAAAAAAATTTATGCTCTTATTTACGATTTTTATTTTTTCGCTTGCAACAATTGGTACGTTTTACATTCGCTCATTAGGGGAAAAGGCAGCGTTTGTTGAACATGAAAAGACAGGTTTAGTATATATGGGAGAGTTTTTCACAGGATTGCAGGCGTTGCAACAACATCGAGAAGCGACGTTGCTTTACTTGTCTGGAGATACAGCGAGTGAACAAAAGGCGAAAAAAGCGGAGCAACAATTAGAACAGCTCATCAAGCACGTGCAAACGATGCAACAACGAGAGAATGACCCGTTTGCTATCCAAAAACAATGGAAAGATTTTTCAAACACTTGGCAACAAATGAAAAGTGGCTGGAAAACGTATACGATGGACGAAACGGTGTCGCGCCATAACATTATTATCAATAATTTAATAGAAATGATGATGACAGTAGCTGATCGCTCCAATTTAACGCTCGATAGCAACATTGATAACAACTATTTATCGCGCCTGATGGTCGAAAAAATTCCCGCGCTAACGGAACTGATTAGCTCCGCGCAAGCGCTCGGTGTGAAAATGTCGTTTAGCACACAAATTTACGAGATGGACCAGCAAAAAATGACGTATTTTTTAAATGCGATTGACAATTCGCTTAACTCGCTCAACCACTCGGCGTCGCTCATGTTTATGAACGATAAGCCGTTGCAAAACAAATTTGATGAATATAAAAGCACGGCGATGACCGAAGTCATTAGCATGTCGGGCATGATGAACAAAGAGTTTTTAATGGTTGGACAAGTATCCATAAAACCGAACGAGCTGTACGAACGGACGAATCGCGCCCATGAAAAGCTATACAACATGGAACAATTTATGATGAAGTTATTAGCAGAGCGAATTAACGATCGTTATGAGTCGTTAAATACGAGCAAATGGCTAACGATTTCGATTATCGTGCTTGCGTCGGTGTTGATGGTCTATTTGTTTGTGGCATTTTATTTTTCGGTTCGCCATCATATTACGCTCATCGAAGCGAAGATGAAACAAGCGGCAACCGGCGATTTAACGGTAAAAATGAATGTTCGGACGAACGACGAGTTTGCGCAAATTGCCCAGTCGTTTAACGAGCTCATTGAATCGTTCCGTGCGATTATTTCCGTTAACCAGCAAATGACAGAAGAAGTGTCGGCAGCGTCGGAAGAACTAACAGCGATTACGGAAGAAACGATGCAGGCGACTGGACAAGTAGCAACAACAATCGAAAACGTCGCCGTTGGCGCTGAGCAACAACTGAAACATGCTGAACAAAACACTGAATCGATTCAAGAGTTGCTTCATGATACCCACTATATTGCGGATCGCGCGAAACAAGTGGCGTCTTCTTCTGTCGCGATGACGAACGAAGCACAAAGTGGGAGCGATTCGGTGCAACAAATGATTCAGCAAATGGCGAATGTGAACGAACTCGTTTCGCAGTCGTCCCACCTTATTCAAACGCTTCATGAACGTTCGAATAATATCGGTCAAATGACGCAAATGATTACTGCGATTGCCGAACAGACGAATTTGTTGGCGTTAAACGCGGCAATTGAAGCGGCAAGAGCTGGCGAGCACGGACGCGGCTTTGCGGTCGTTGCGGATGAAGTGCGGAAACTCGCAGAACAATCATCGCAATCTGCGAAACAAATTCATCAGCTGTTGAGCGAAATCCAACACGATACGTCCCATTCAATGACAGCGATGGAGCACGTCTTACAAGAGGCGGAAAAAGGGGTGGAAGTCGCAAACCATACAGGCGTGATTTTCGGGAAAATTTTACAAGCAACATATGACGTCACCGAACAAATTAACGATGTGTCCTCAAGACTTTCGTTGATGGAAACATCGCTCCAGTCACTGTCTGCGACGATTCAAGAAACCGAGCACATTTCGAAAGAATCAGGCCAGCAAACACAAATGGTCGCCGCCGCTTCCGAACAACTGTTAGCGTCGATGCAAGAAATCTCTTCTTCCGTACAATCGCTTAACGACAAAGCGCAAGACTTATTTGAAGCGGTGGAGAAGTTTAAACTGTAGAACGCATTCTCCCTTAGCGTGGCTAAGGGAGAATTTTTTATGGCAAAATAACGAAATGATTGGTTTTGGTTTCAATTTATATATTACTGGTGGAATAAAAGAGAAAAATTGTTGAAATAATAAAAAGATTGTAATAATATACTTATATAGAAATCGAAAAATACATAATTTTCAGTTTAATAGAGGGTGGTCATTTGTTGAAACAGTCCGTGTTACAAATCGAACATTTGCGAGTTTCTTTCCGAATTCATGAGGAATATTACGCGGCGGTCGATGATGTTTCGTTAACTGTTCATGAAAACGAAGTGCTTGCGATTGTCGGGGAGTCAGGCTGTGGGAAAAGCGCGCTCGCTCTTTCGATTATCGGCTTGCATCCGCCTGAACGAACGAAGCTAGAAGGGGCGGTCATGTTTAAAGGGAATAATCTGTTAACGCAGTCGGTACAAGCGTTAAATCAAATTCGTGGAAAAGATATCGGCATGATTTTTCAAGACCCGCTGACGGCGTTAAATCCGCTCATGACCGTCGGCAAGCAAATTGAGGAAAGCATGGACTATCATACGACGCTTTCCGCCTCGGAAAAACGGAAACGAACGTTAGAACTGCTTGAGCGTGTCGGCATTCCAAATCCCGCACAGACGTATGACCGATATCCGCATGAATTGTCAGGAGGGATGCGGCAACGCGTAGTCATTGCGATTGCGATTGCTTGTAATCCAGCGGTCATTATCGCCGATGAACCGACGACCGCGTTAGATGTCACGATTCAAGCACAAATTATTCGTTTATTAAAAGATTTGCAACAACAAATGAACACAGGAATTATTTTAATTACCCATGATTTAGGGGTGGTTGCGGAAATGGCCGACCGCGTCGCTGTCATGTATGCAGGCGAAATTGTCGAGCTTGCAGATGTATATACACTATTTACCCGGCCATTGCACCCGTATACCCGCTCGTTATTGCAGTCTGTCCCTTCCACGCAAACTTCAAGAGAAACGCTCCATGTCATTCAAGGGATTGTGCCACCATTGACGAAACTTCCGAGAACTGGCTGCAGATTCCGTGCAAGAATTAGTTGGATGGACGAGTCCACCCACGAATCGCATCCTATATTGCGAGAAGTCGAGCCAAATCATTGGGTTCGCTGCACATGCTACCAACATTTTTACTTTCCCGACGGAGGTGAAAGAGCATGACATTTCTCCAAGTCAATCACCTAAAAGTATATTATCCAGTGCGCGGTGGGTTTTTTCGAACGGTCATCGGGCATGTGAAAGCGGTCGATCAAATTAGCTTTGAATTACAAAAAGGGGAAACGTACGGATTGGTTGGGGAATCAGGATGCGGGAAAACGACGACGGGGAGAACGATAATTGGCTTAGTGAAAGCGACCGCGGGAGAAATTTTGTTCGACGGAAAAGATTTGACGAAACTAAGCCGCCGTGAATTCGCCCAGCATCGAAAAGACATTCAAATGATTTTTCAAGACCCATACTCTTCTCTTAATCCAAGAAAACGAGTATTAGATATTGTTGCCGAACCGTTGCGCAATTTTGACAAACTATCTCCGCAAGAAGAAAAGCGAAAAGTGCAACATTTTATTGAAAAAGTAGGGCTGCATCCGGAGTCCATCTATAAATATCCGCACGAATTTTCCGGCGGTCAACGGCAGCGTATCGGCATTGCTCGCGCTCTAACGCTCAATCCAAAGCTAATTATTGCCGACGAACCTGTCTCAGCACTTGACGTATCGGTGCAGGCGCAAGTGTTAAATTTCATGAAAGACATTCAAAAAGAATTTCAGTTGACGTATTTGTTTATTAGCCATGATTTAGGAATTATTCGCCATATGTGTGACCGGATCGGCATTATGTACCGCGGGCAATTTGTCGAAGAAGGGACGAAGGAAGAAATATTTCAAAATCCGCAACATATTTATACAAAGAGGCTGCTGTCGTCTATTCCGAACGCTGACCCGTTAAAACGGCAAGAGCAGCAAAAACTGCGGCAACAAATCGAAAAAGAATATGAACAATCGTATTCTCGCTATTTTGATGTCGAAGGAAGAGCATATCCGCTAAAACGCATTTCCAAAACCCATTCGGTTGCGATCCCGTAAGAGAGGAAGTCGAGAGGATGGTCAAATTTATATTGCGACGTATCGTCATGATGATTCCGCAACTATTTATTTTAAGTGTGCTTATTTTCCTGCTAGCAAAAGCGATGCCTGGCGATGCTTTAACTGGTCAGCTAGCGAACAACCCAAAAATGGATGCGCAAACGTTAGCCGAGATGCGAGAAAAATTAGGGCTAAACGATCCGTTATATGTTCAATATACACGCTGGATAAAAAACTTGCTCCACGGGGATTTAGGCATGTCCTACGTCCACCAACAGCCTGTGACCGATTTATTAGCAGGGAGAATGTGGAATACGATTTTGCTTTCGGTATGTATTTTAGTGCTGACATACGCGATTGCCGTTCCGCTAGGAGTGATTTCCGGCCGATGGCAAGACTCGTGGGCAGATAAACTGATTGTCGGATATAGCTATGTTAGCTTTGCGACCCCGCTATTTATTTTCGCGCTCATCATGCTTTTTCTGTTTGGATTTAAGCTCGGATGGTTTCCAACGGGCGGTAGCGTCGATATTCAACTAGAAGAAGGGACATGGGAGTATTACATAAGTAAGTTTAACCATCTTTTATTGCCTTCTTTATCAGGCGCGTTAATTAGTACGGTCGGAATCATTCAATATTTGCGAAGCGAAATTATTGATACGAAAGTAAAAGATTTTGTCCGCACGGCACGGGCAAAAGGAGTGCCGGAAGCGAAAATTTATTCGCGCCATATTTTGCGCAATTCGTTTTTGCCGATTGCCGCATTTTTAGGCTATGAAATTACTGGACTAATTGGCGGATCTGTTTTTTTAGAATCGATTTTTAGTTATCCAGGGATTGGCCAGCTTTTCCTACAATCGATTATGCAGCGGGATTATAGCGTCGTGACGGCACTTGTCATGATTTCCGGGCTCGCGACATTAGTCGGAACATTGCTATCGGACATCATTTTAAGCGCGGTCGATCCGCGGATAAGAATTGAGTAGAGGAGGGGGGATAAGAATGAAAAAAACAGAACATTCACCCTTTTCTGTTCTATGGCGAGAAGTAGTAAAAGATAAACTGGCGCTTAGTTCTCTTTTGCTTCTTTCGCTCATTCTCTTCATTGTATACGGGGCTTCCATTGTGTTGGATCAAGAAGAAATCGTCAAAGTCGATCTTTTGTCCATCTACGCCCCGCCGTCTGCTGAGCATTGGCTCGGAACAGACTACGGTGGAAGGGATATTTTAGGGCAACTCATCATTGGAACGAAAAATTCGTTTACGATTGGGTTAGCCATTACGTTGCTGACAGGGTTGATCGGATTAACGGTCGGCTTAATTGCAGGCTATTTCGGTGGAGTAATCGATAACGTGATTATGCGTATCATTGATTTTATCCTTATTTTGCCGTTTTTAATGTTAGTCATTGTTTTCGTGGCAATCGTTCCGAAATATAACGTGTTTACGTTTATTTTGATTATGAGCGCCTTTCTCTGGACAGGAAAAGCGCGGCTCATTCGCGCAAAGACGTTAGCGGAACGAGAGTTGGACTATGTGAGCGCCTCGAAGACGCTCGGCACGCCCGATTGGAAAATTATCGTTCGGGAAATATTGCCGAACTTAAGCTCGATCATTATCGTTAATTTAACATTGAATCTTGCAGGCAATATCGGAATTGAGTCAGGATTAAGCTATTTAGGATTTGGTCTCCCAGAAAGCACGCCAAGCTTAGGGACGTTAGTCAGCTATGCGACAAATCCCGACGTATTGCAAAACAAATGGTGGGTTTGGTTACCAGCATCGTTGCTTATTTTAGTAATGATGTTGTGTATAAATTTTATCGGCCAAGCGTTAAAACGTGCGGCTGATGCAAGACAACGATTAGGATAAAAGGGGGAGATGCAAATGAAAAAGAGGTATTGGAAGTTTTTCAGTGTGCTAGCCGGGCTTTCGCTTGTATTGTCGGCATGCACTAGCTCGACAAGCAGTAATGACAAAGGCAAAAAGACAGAGCAAACCGCACCAAAAGAGGACATCGGCAATTTCCCGATGACGGTCAAAAACGATGGAAAGATTGTCGACGGAGTCCTTACGTATGGGTTAGTGTCAGATACACCGTTTGAGGGGACGCTGAACTACGCATTTTACACAGGGCAGCCAGATGCGGAAATTTTGCAGTTTTTTGATGAATCGCTATTCCGCACAAACGGAGATTACGAGATTACGAATGATGGGGCGGCAACGTACGAGCTTTCCGCAGACAAAAAAACGATGACGATCAAAATTAAAGACAACGTGAAGTGGCATGATGGGGAGCCGGTGAAGGCAGAAGATTTAGAGTATGCGTATTTAGTCATCGGCAATAAAGATTATACAGGGGTGCGTTATGGCGATGCGCTCATGCAAGATATTGTCGGCATGGATGAGTACCATAGCGGAAAAGCGTCAACGATTTCTGGTATTAAAGTCATCGATGAAAAAACGCTTACGATTACGTGGAAACATGCGAATCCATCAGTGCTAACCGGCATTTGGGCATATCCGCTGCCAAAGCATTATTTAAAAGATATTCCAATTAAGCAATTGGCTCAATCCGATAAAATTCGCAAAAATCCGATTGGGTTCGGACCGTTCAAAGTGAAGAAAATCGTCCCAGGCGAATCGGTGGAAATGGTGCGCAACGATGACTATTACGGCGGAAAGCCGAACTTAAAAGGCGTCATTGTGAAAGTCGTCAGCCCGAAAGTCGTCCTTCAATCCTTGAAAAAAGGCGAAATTGATCTTGCCGAATTCCCAACCGACCAATACGTTGGGGCAAAAGGAACGAAAAATATTCAATTCGTTGGCAAAATCGACTTAGCGTACAACTATATCGGCTTTAAGCTCGGGCATTGGGATGCGAAAAAGCAAGAAAACGTCATGGACAATCCAAAATTCCAAAATAAAAAGCTGCGTCAAGCGATGGCATACGCGATTGATAACAAGTCTGTTGGCGACAAACTGTATCACGGGCTGCGTTTCCCTGCGACAACGCTCATCCCACCATCGTTCCCAGGCTACCATGATAAAGAGGCAAAAGGCTATTCGTATGACCCAGAAAAAGCGAAAAAGCTGTTGGATGAGGCAGGGTATAAAGATAAAGATGGCGATGGGCTGCGCGAAGATCCAAACGGAAAGAAATTTACGATTCATTTCCTTTCGATGAGCGGTTCTGATGTAGCCGAACCGTTAGCGAAGTTTTATATGCAATGTTGGAAAGATGTCGGACTAGACGTTCAATTAGTCGACGGGCGGCTAGCGGAGTTTAACTCGTTCTATGATATGGTCGAAAAAGACGACCCGAAAGTCGATGTATTCGCCGCTGCATGGGGAACAGGCACGGACGTCGACCCATACGGACTATATGGACGCAACGTCATGTTCAACTACTCGCGTTGGGTGAACGAGAAAAACGATGAACTGCTCGAAAAAGGGCATTCGGAACAAGCGTTTGATAAAGAATACCGGAAAAAGGTTTACAACGAATGGCAAGCGTTAATGAACGAGGAAGTTCCTGTCATTCCAACGCTTTATCGCTCAGCGCTGTATGCAGTAAACAACCGAGTGAAAAACTTCACCGTCGACCCAAGCTCGAAGTTGACGTGGAAAGATGTTGGCGTTACCGCAGAAAAACCGGAAGTAGAATAATAAATAAGGAGCGGTTCAAAAAAAGAACCGCTCTGTTTCTTGTCTAGCGTGTGAAAACTACGCTATACTATGGAAAAGGGGGAGATGATTCATGGAAGAAAAAGTTGTACATGCTGTGCAAGATGAGTATCCGGACGATTTTGCGTGGTGTTATGGGTGCGGACGTTTGAACGAGCATGGTCATCACTTTCGCACCGGCTGGCAAGGAGAACAGACGGTAACGATTTACACACCACGTCCAGAACATACCGCCATTCCTGGCTTTGTGTACGGCGGGGTGATTGCGTCGCTCATTGACTGCCACGGGACAGGTTCTGCCGCGCTTGCGTTGCATCGGAAAAACGGCTATGAACTAGGAAGCGGAGAAGCACCGCCACGCTTTGTGACTGCTTCGTTGAATGTAGAGTTTCTCAAGCCGACTCCACAAGGCGTTCCGCTAAAGGCGATCGGGACGGTCGAAGAAATTCATCCGAAAAAATGGAAAGTAAAGACGGAAGTGTATGCAGGGGATACCCTTTGCGCTCGCGGTGAAGTGGTCGCCGTCGTCATGCCGAAGACGTTTTTGCCACCAACGGAATGAAAGCGAATACATAAACGCCTGTTTGCTAGCGGGCGTTTTTTCTTTTTCGTGTATAATAAAAGCGAGGGGGGATGAACGATGAAGGGAAACTGGTCGGCGGATGAGCGAAAGTTTGCCTCCTTGCATGAACTTGTCGATTTTATTTCCGCAGCGATTCATTGTCCAGTGACGATTGAATCGCGCGATTTAGAGCTAATGGCGTACAGCGGCAACCATAATGCGCCTGATGCGGTGCGGATGAGCACCATTCTAGGCAAACGGGCAGCGGCGCACGTCGTCCATTATTTGCATGACAAAGGTTGGATTCAGCGCATTGAAGAAGCAGATGGTATCGTGAAAATCCCGCCATTGCCGGAAATTGGACTTGGTTCACGTACGGTTGTTTGCTTAAAAAGCGACCGACATATATACGGTTATTTATGGGTGCAAGAAACGAACGGTGAACTGAACGAAGAACAACGAAACTTTTTACTGTACGCAGCAAAAACAGCAACGAAGCTGCTAGAACAAAAGATGAGCGTGACGAAAAAGCGACAAGAAGAAATTCAGCACTGGCTATTACGGTTGCTTCAACCGGATGACGTTAGCGAGCACGATGTGAAAATGGAAGCACAGTTCAAAGGGGTGCGGTTGCCCGCTGCTTTCGTTGTCCTGCTTTTTCGCGTGTTAGCCGAGGAAAAAAAAGAAACGCTCCATCAGTATATGACGTTTTTAACGAAATCGCTCGGCAATCCTGTCTTTTTTATCGAACATCACGACCAATGGATGGTCATTATTGGAACGATGAGCGAGCCAATCGTGGCTAAAAATCAAGCGAACACGTTGCTTGAAAAGTTAGAAAACGATTTTCATTGCGATTTGCAACGGGATGTCGTTGTCGGTGTCGGCCGGGCATATCGAAGTTTGCTTGATTTAAGAAAAAGCTACGCGGAAGCGGCGGAAGTGATGAACATTAAGCAACAATTTCAAGAACCGCTTGCCCACTTTTACGAGTCGCTCGGCATTTACCGTTGGCTTCCGGTTGTTTACGAGCAATATAAGCGAAAAGGCTATAAAAATGAGCAGCTGCGGAAGCTACAAAAATATGACGAAGAAAACCAAACGGAGCTATTAGAAACATTAAGGCAATACATCAAATATGACGGCAATGCGACAAAAACGGCGGAACATTTATATGTGCACCCAAACACGCTCCATTACCGGCTAAAACGAATTCAAGAGCTTACCGGTCTTTCGCTATCAGACTTTGAACAACGAATGATGCTCTATCTCGACATCCTTTTTTTCCAGTATAAGGGTTGATTTGTGTGCTGTGCACAAACGAACCGTACAATCCTTAGCGACCGTGAACAAAGAATTTTCACAAAATATTCATTATAATGTTCATAAAATGGACAAAAAGGGGTCGAGAACATTGGCAGTACGTTATCAGCACGAACCGTTTACCGATTTTTCTGTCGAACAAAACGTAGAGGCGTTTCAATCGGCACTGCAATACGTGCAAACACAACTTGGAAAAGAATATCCGCTCATCATCGGTGGAAAGCGCGTAACGACGGAAGAGAAAGTCGTTTCCTATAACCCGGCGAAGAAAACAGAAGTCGTCGGCATTGTTTCGAAAGCGACGAAAGCGCTCGCAGACGAGGCGATGACAGCGGCGCTTCGTGCGTTTGAAACGTGGAAAAACGTAACGCCAGCAGCGCGCGCCAACGTGTTATTCCGCGCGGCTGCCATTTTGCGGCGAAGAAAACATGAATTTTCCGCTTATTTAGTGAAAGAAGTTGGCAAGCCGTGGAAAGAAGCGGATGCGGACACAGCCGAAGCGATTGATTTTCTTGAATATTATGCACGGCAAATGCTTTCGTTAGAAAACGGGGTTCCGGTACTTAGCCGAAGCGGGGAACGTAATACGTTCCGTTACATTCCGCTAGGTGTTGGACTCATCATTTCCCCATTCAACTTCCCGCTCGCCATTATGGCAGGAACGACGGTGGCGGCAATCGTCACTGGCAATCCCGTTATTTTACGTCCATCGGATCGCGCACCGATCGTTGCGGCAAAATTCGTCGAAGTGATGGAAGAAGCAGGTCTTCCTAGTGGGGTATTGAACTATTTGCCAGGCGGTGAGGCAGAAGTTGGCGAATATTTAGTCGAGCACCCGCAAACGCGCTTTATTTCGTTCACCGGATCGCGCGCGGTTGGCTGCCGGATTTACGAGCGCGCGGCGATCGTTCAGCCGGGGCAAAAATGGCTCAAACGCGTCATTGCCGAAATGGGCGGAAAAGATGCGATTATCGTCGACAAAGAAGCAGATGTAGAATTAGCCGCACAATCGATCGTCGCTTCGGCGTTCGGATTTTCTGGGCAAAAATGCTCGGCATGTTCGCGGGCAATTGTGCTTGAAGACGTGTACGATCAAGTATTGAATCGCGTCGTCGAGTTAACGAAGCAATTAACCGTCGGCAACCCAGAAGAACCACGCACGTTTATGGGACCGGTCATCGACGAAGCGGCGTATAACAAAATTATGAGCTACATTGAAATTGGCAAACAAGAAGGAAAGCTCATGACAGGCGGCGAAGGGGACGACTCGAAAGGCTTCTTTATCCAACCGACGGTGGTTGCTGATGTTGCACCGACGGCACGCCTTATGCAAGAAGAAATTTTTGGACCAGTCGTTGCGTTTACAAAAGCAAAAGACTTTGACCATGCGCTTGAAATTGCCAACAACACGGACTATGGGCTAACAGGCGCAGTCATTTCCAATAATCGCGCCAACTTAGAAAAAGCGCGGGAAGAGTTCCATGTTGGAAACCTCTATTTCAACCGCGGCTGCACAGGCGCCATTGTCGGGTATCATCCGTTTGGCGGCTTTAACATGTCCGGCACGGATTCCAAAGCAGGCGGTCCTGACTATTTACTTCTTCACATGCAAGCAAAAACGGTATGTGAGGCGTTTTAGGAGGGAAGCAGCGTGATTGAAACGATATCAAAAAATGTATTTTTATCGATTTCCAAAAGCAAAATGCTTAATCAAGCAGCGCGCAAATGGGGGCTCCGCTTCGGCGCTTCCCATGTCGTTGCTGGGGAAACGATTGAAAGCGCGATGGCAAAAGTAAAAGAGCTAAACGAGAAAGGGCTTGTATGTACGCTTGACCATTTAGGGGAATTTGTTTCCAGTCGCGAAGAAGCGCTCGAAGCGACGCAATATAATATACGCACGCTCGAAGCGATTCATAAAGCAGGCGTAAAAAGCAACCTTTCGGTGAAGCTAACGCAGCTTGGGCTTGATATTGACTTTGACTTTTGCTTAGACAATATGCGGCAAATTGTCGGAACGGCGAAGCAATATAACAACTTCGTCCGCATTGATATGGAAGATTCTGCACGTTGTCAAGCGACGCTTGATTTATTGCGCGAACTTCGCAAAACATACGACAACGTCGGAACGGTCATTCAAGCGTACTTGTATCGCGCCGAACAAGATGTAAAAGACTTAAAAGGCGTGTCGCTTCGTTTAGTCAAAGGGGCATATAAAGAGCCGCCGGAAGTCGCTTATCAAGAAAAAGCACAAATTGACGAAAATTACATGACGATTATTCAAACGCATTTGTTAAGCGGTAGCTATACGGCGATTGCGACGCACGATCATCATATCATTGAAAAAGTGAAGCAATTTACGAAAGAACACGGTATTCCGAAAGAACAGTTTGAGTTTCAAATGTTGTACGGGTTCCGGACAGACATGCAGCTTCAGCTTGCGAAAGAAGGCTATACGATGCGCATTTACGTTCCGTTTGGCAACGACTGGTTTGGCTATTTTATGCGCCGCCTCGCCGAACGGCCGCAAAACGTCGCCTTTGCGTTAAAAGGATTTTTTGGCAAATAAGCGAACAGCTTCACGCTGTTCGCTTATTGTCCCACTTGCCGCTGCTGTAACAAATCGCGAATTTCGGTTAGAAGAGCTTCTTGCTTCGTGACAACCGGTGCCGCGTTTTGTTGTTCTTCTTGTTTCTTTAACTTGTTGAGCACTTTGACGATGCAAAATACGGAAAAAGCAACAATCAGAAAATCGACGATCGTTTGTAAAAACATCCCGTACTTAATAGAGGCATCCCCGATCGTGAAGGAGAGCCCACTTAAATTAACACCACCGAGCACTAAGCCAATGAGCGGCATCACCATGTCGTTTACAAGCGAAGAAACAATTTTATTAAACGCTCCGCCGATAATTACCCCGATGGCCAAATCGACAATGTTCCCCCGCATCGCAAATGCTTTAAACTCTTTTAGCATAACATCCCACCTTCCATTTACTACTATAGCATACGAAAGGGAATGGTTGTACATCCGTGAACGAAAAGAGGGGAGGTTGGTTGTGCTAAAAGAAGCCCCTTAAATACGTTTTCCGCATGCTGGACAAAAAATGAAATCGTTTTGCACGTGTTGGCCGCAATATGGGCAATAGTGCCGATTTTCTCCGCTTGCTTCCATCTTTTCTGCGGAAGAATGATTTTTGCCAAACCGAGCATTTAGCGGGTCTGGTTCTTCCTCGCTATCGACAATGTCGATAACGGACATACGGTTTTTCCCTGTTGCATTTTTATAGTGATAAACCGCCTGAAAAATACCGAACCCGATAAAAATGAGACCAAAGAAAGGAAAAAACTTTGTGGCTGGAAAAGGCGAATCGGCGGTAATAGAAAACGCCATCACCGTCCAAAAAACGCCGAACACAATTGCAACGATGCTCCCTGCTACTCCTTGAAACGAAGGTCCGCGCCCTGGTTTAATACTTTTCATCCCTTCACCTCCATATATATGATTATATAAAAATATTTGGCAATCGTCATTTAGAAAGTGAATTTGTTGTTTTTTGGATGTATCGGGGAAATTTGTTCTATAAAAAAGGATATGGAATTTTTTTAGGACATGTGATAAATTAGGAAAAGAACTCGTCTATATATCATCATGTAGGAGGAATTCGTATGGCATTATCTACATTGAGGCGGCAAGCGAGGCAGGCGTTAAAAGGAAAATGGGGCGCAGCGGTTTTAGTTATGCTTGTGTACTTTTTCCTGAACACGATCGTTCCGACCACCATTGAAATTTTTGCAAGCGGTGGGTGGAACGCATGGATAGAGCAAGAAAATCCGCCGTTAGCAGCGAGCATCGTTAATTTATTGTATTCTTTTGCACTCATTCCATTAGGCATTGCGATGTATTGGGTGTTTTTAGATGTATACAGAGGACAACACCTTCACGTCTCACACATGTTTTCCACGTATACGCCAGTAAAACGGGCGTTTAAGTTAATCGGCACGTTTATTTTATACAGTATTTTCGTCTTTCTATGGAGTCTTTTGCTTATCATCCCTGGCATTATTAAGGCGCTCGCATACTCGCAAACCTTTTTTCTATTAAAAGACCATCCAGAATACAGTGTGCTCCAAGCCATTACCGAAAGCAAAAAACGGATGAAAGGGTATAAGTGGAAACTATTTTTATTGTATTTAATTTTTTTCGGCTGGGGACTTTTAGCCATTCTCACCCTAGGCATCGGACTATTATGGCTTATCCCTTACTTTTACACTTCCTTAGCAGCGTTTTATGAGGAGTTTATTCGCGCGCAAGAAATAAACATAGAGTAAACAAAAAGCGAACAGCTATCGATGCCTGTTCGCTTTTTTCCTTGTTAAGCCATTTGAGCGAAATGCGACGTTTGCAATAACTCTTCGTGATCCAAATAGTGAATAAAAATCATGCTAGCAAAATATCAAACGATTTTGTAAAATCAATATAGACAGAATTGTGTCGATTTGTGTCAGTGGATAAAAAACTACTACACAACAAAAATAATATAAGCACATTTTTAAATTTATGAATAATAGTGACATACTATTAATTAATTGTGTTATAATTAATTTGAAAAGGGATGGAAGGTCGTAGTTTGGCGCTGCAAGCCAACTTGCGTGCTTTGTAAATCAAGGGGGTTCATATGGTGAGCAAACAAACGAAAACAGATGTCATTTTGATTGGCGCGGGGATTATGAGTGCAACGTTAGGGACATTGCTGAAAGAATTAGCGCCGGGGTGGGACATTACCGTCTTTGAAAGACTAGGGCAACCAGCAGATGAAAGTTCAAACGAATGGAATAATGCTGGAACGGGTCATGCCGCACTTTGTGAATTAAACTACACAGTCGAAAAACCGGATGGGTCGATTGATGTAAGTAAAGCGATTAAAATTAACGAACAGTTTCACGAGTCATTGCAATTTTGGTCTTATCTTGTACAAAACAACCGCATTCGCAATCCAAAAGACTTTATTATGCCGCTTCCGCATATGAGCTTTGTGCAGGGGGAAGAAAATGTCGCGTTTTTAAAGAAACGGTTTGACGCATTAGCGAGCAATCCGTTATTTCACGGAATGGAATTTTCCGATGATCCGCAAACGCTAAACGAATGGATTCCGCTCATGATGGAAGATCGCATCGTCACAGAGCCAATCGCCGCGACAAAAATCGAATCAGGTACAGACGTCAACTTCGGTGCGTTAACGCGCATGTTGTTTGACTACTTAGCGGACAAAGGGGTCGATATTCGATATTACCGTCATGTGGACGATATGAAACGGACAAGTGATGGTTTATGGGAAGTCAAAGTGCGCCATTTAATGAGCGGGGAAGTCGAACGTTATACGGCGAAATTCGTCTTTATCGGTGCTGGCGGCGGAAGTTTGCATTTATTGCAAAAATCTGGCATTCCTGAAGGGAAAGGCATCGGCGGCTTTCCGGTGAGCGGACTATTTATGGTATGTAATAATCCAGCAGTCGTCGAACAACATCATGCGAAAGTGTACGGAAAAGCGAAAGTCGGGGCGCCGCCAATGTCCGTTCCGCATTTAGATACGCGCTTTATTGATAATCGAAAAATGCTATTATTCGGTCCGTTTGCCGGCTTTTCGCCAAAGTTTTTAAAGAACGGCTCGATGTTCGACTTACTCACGTCTGTCAAGCCGCATAACCTTGTGACGATGCTTGCGGCAGGGGCGAAAAATATACCGTTGACGAAATATTTAATCGAGCAAGTAATGTTATCGAAAGAACAGCGTATGGAAGAATTGCGCGAATTTATTCCGAACGCGAAAAGCGAAGATTGGGAGTTAGTTGTCGCCGGACAGCGTGTGCAAGTCATTAAAGATACGGAAACGGGCGGAAAAGGCACGCTTCAATTTGGTACAGAAGTCGTTGCGGCACACGATGGCTCCGTCGCTGCTTTGCTTGGCGCGTCCCCAGGCGCTTCGACCGCTGTCCATGTCATGCTGGAAGTGATCGAAAAATGCTTCCCAGAACAAATGAAAGCATGGGAGCCGAAAATTAAAGAAATGATTCCTTCCTACGGCGTGTCGCTCATGAAAAACGAAACGCTTTTACGCGACGTCCAAGCGCTCGCCGCGCAAACGCTTGGTTTAAAAGAAACCGCGGCGCTAGAACTTGTTTAAAGGATAACGGCAGAAGCAAAATAGCTTCTGTCTTTTTTGTATTGTTGCTATAATGGAAGAAAAGGAAGTGAATGTATGATTTATCTTCATTTGGTCGTCTTGCCTATTGTCTCAGGGCTATGGTTTTTCAATGTTGTGTTGTTGTTGAAAAAACTGCACCAAGGTCGAGACATTCATAATGAAACCGTGTTAGGTACGATGTTGACGATGATTTTTGTTTTTTTCCTCATGTATGCATGGCTTGGGGTGTCATGAATGCTTGACAATACCGGCGTAATAGATAAAAATGACACAAAGCGTTCAGAGGAACAGGCAGCCATCGCCCTCGATGGAGATGCGGGAGTGCCAACCCGCCTGAAGTTTTGTGGATGGAGTGGATCCATAGCGGGAGGGGCTATGGATTTTTGTTTTACCACTATGCAATAGGCGAGCTCGTTGCGTTACAAGGATGGTGTGTGTTGACATGTCGTGTTTTTGTTGTATAATTGTGCATAGAATAAACGCTGTCGTTCATACGGACGGCAGGTCAAGAAGGGAGCGGCATCGTGTCGCTCCTTTTGTTTTTATTGATGAAATGCCCCCTTCCTTGGCAGTGAGGGAGGGGGATTGCTTTTTATTATAGTTGCAGAGTTTTTTCTCGTATTGACGCACGTTTCCGACTAATTTCGACAGTTTTTGTCATCTTTATTTTGATACAATAAAACCATGTCGAAATAGGTTTTAACTAACAAATAAGGAGTTCCGATGTTACATGTCCAAAGGAATGATTGATAACAAGCAACGTGGTTTAGTAGGAGATGCGCTCAAAAAGCATATGCAAAAAGGAAGCAAACTCTCTATTGCGGCAGCTCATTTTACGTTATATGCTTTTGTAGAATTAAAAAAGGAGCTTTCACAAATCGAGGAGTTGCGTTTCATTTTTACGGAACCAGCATTTGTGAGGGGCAATCATTTAGCGAATGAAAAAATCGCAAAAAACGAAACATTGTTATACGGTGTGGAAGAAGAGCAAAAATATAAAGCCGAGCTAAACCAAGCGTACATAGCAAAAGAGTTTGCGAAATGGTTGAAGCAAAAAGCGAAAATAAAATCGGTTACTACGCGCAAAATTGAAGGCGGGCTATACCATGTCCAAAATAAAGACGGAACGCAAATTGGATTGGTCGGTGGCGCTCCTTTTTCGAGCCCAGGACTAGGCTACAGCAACTCGTCCAACATGTATATTAACACGATTACGGATGATGAAAAGGAGAATATGGAATTATTACGCCAATTTGATGATATTTGGAAAAACGAGTATGCCTTGCAAGATGTAAAGGAGCAAATTTTGCGCCAATTAGAGGTATTGTACCAAGAGCACACACCCGAATTCATTTATTTTGTTACACTTTACAATCTTTTTAAAGATTTTCTGCAAGAAACGCGCGATTACAGCACGTTACAAACGAAAACGGGCTTTGAAAAGACAACGATTTGGAATAAACTTTATGACTTTCAGCGCGATGGTGTGGTTGGAGCGATTAATAAAATTGAAACATATGGAGGCTGCATTATTGCTGATAGCGTCGGATTAGGAAAAACATTTGAAGCATTGGCAATCATTAAATATTACGAATTACGAAATCATCGCGTTCTTGTGCTTGCACCAAAAAAACTACGCGAAAACTGGGAAATTTACCGCGCGAATGACAAGCGAAATATTTTGCTAGAAGACCGCTTCTCTTATGATTTGCTAAATCATACCGATCTGTCGCGCAAAAGCGGATATAGCGGAAACATTAATTTAGAATACGTCAACTGGGGAAATTACGATTTAGTCGTCATTGATGAATCGCACAATTTCCGTAACAATGACCCGCGGAAAAGCCATATTACTCGCTATTCACGTTTAATGAACGATATTATTAAAGCAGGCGTGAAAACAAAAGTGTTGATGCTTTCCGCAACTCCTGTTAACAACAAACTGGACGATTTAAAAAACCAAATTGCTTTCATTACGGAAGGGAATGATAAAGCATTAGCGGAAACCGCCAATATTAAAAGCATTAACCAAACGATTCGCCGTGCACAGTCGCAATTTAAAAAATGGAGTAACTTACCTGAAGAAGAACGAACGACAGAACGACTATTGGATATGCTGAGCTGGGACTATTTTACATTGCTTGATTCACTAACGATTGCTCGCTCGCGCCGTCATATTGAAAAATATTATAATGTAAACGCGATCGGGAAATTCCCGCAACGGTTAAAGCCGATCAATATAAAAGAGACGATTGATGCAAATCATGAATTCCCATCGCTCGCTATCATTAATAACGATATTTTACGTTTGCGGTTTGCGCTTTATTCGCCGATGAAATACATTTTACCGCATAAGCAGGCGTTTTATCACGAAAAATACGACACGAAAGTCGCCAATGGACGTGTGCTTAAACAAACAGACCGTGAAAACAATCTCGTCTATTTAATGAAAACGAACTTATTAAAGCGTTTAGAAAGCAGCATCTACTCTTTCTCGCTAACATTAAAAAGTATTATTGAACAAATTGATACTCAATTGTCTAGGATCGAGAACGAGGCTACTAACATTGGCGAGTTGGCTGAGATTGACATGGAAGACGATGAATTAGAAGAAGCATTTGTCGGGGCAAAAGTGAAAATCGCCCTGCGTGATATCGATCGTATCCGTTGGAAGCAAGATTTACTATATGATCGTACCATTCTACAAAAGTTATTGGATTATGCTAGCCAAGTGACACCGGAACGCGACCAAAAAATGTTGACGCTTAAAAAGATGATTCAACAGAAAATCGCACACCCAATCAATGGACAAAATAAAAAGATACTCATTTTTACGGCGTTTGCCGATACCGCAAAATACTTATATGAACATTTGCATCGCTGGATTCGGCAAGAGTTCCATCTTCACTGTGCAGTAGTGACAGGGAAAGACCGGCCGAAAACGACGTTTCCGATGCAAAAAACGGACTTTAATAACGTTTTAATGCATTTTTCTCCTACGTCGAAAGAGAGAAGAAAACTAATGCCTGATATGACAGACGAAATTGACATTTTAATTGCGACAGACTGTATTTCGGAAGGACAAAACTTGCAAGACTGTGATTATTTAATTAACTACGATATTCACTGGAATCCGGTGCGCATTATTCAACGGTTTGGCCGGATTGACCGAATTGGAAGCAAAAACGAGCAAATTCAGCTTGTGAACTTTTGGCCGCCAATGGAACTCGACGAGTACATCAACCTTGTCGGTAGAGTAAAAGACCGTATGGCAATTCTCGATATTTCATCGACCGGGGAAGAAGATGTCCTTTCTGGCAACAGCAACGAAATGAAAGACCTTGAGTATCGGAGAAAACAACTGGAAAAACTACAAAGCGAAGTAATAGATTTAGAAGATATTTCTGGAAATATTTCGCTAACCGACTTTACGATGGATGATTTTCGCATGGACTTATTGAATTTTATGAAACAAAACAAAGAAATGATCGAAACAGCACCTTTCGGACTGTTTAGTATTACAACCAATAAAAATGAAAAACTAAGAGACGACATTCATCTAGGGGTTATTTTTTGTTTAAAGCAAATCAATCATTTTACGACTACCCATGAACAAAACACCCTTCACCCGTACTACTTAGTGTATATGAAAGAAAATGGAGAAGTATTATACAACCACGTCCATGTGAAAAAAATTTTGGATTTATACCGGTCATTATGCCACGGAAAAAACGAAATAGAAAACCGGTTATATGCGGCATTTTACGAGGAAACGAAAAACGGAAAAGAGATGGGCGTATATAAACAATTGCTTGAACAAGCGGTAGAAGAGATTGTCGGAAAAATCGATCAACATGCAACGTTGAACATTTTCAGCTTAGGAAATTTAGATCAACTGATGACAACAGCTAATACGAATTTACAAGATTTTGAAATCGTTTCTTATCTTATTATCAAAGGGTGAGAATGATGGCTGGAGTTGCGTTTTATCAAATGATTGGTTTGGATTCTCACGTTCGTCCGCTTCACAAAAAACTGGATAAAAAAACATTTTACGATTTTGCGGATTTAAACAAAAAAGAAAAAGACTATATTACGAAATATGTGGAGCGGATCGAGTTAACGTATGTATTAACGCCAAGCAACATGAATATCCAGCCGTTCATTAATGAAGAGTACCATTACGAAGGGGTTATGTTTATTACCATTCGGCTAAGAGAAGAAGCAAAAGATAACCATGTTTCAACGATTAGTGAAGTGATTCAAGGCGCGCTTCCGAATCCGGTTGTCATCATGTTTACGAAAAAAGAAAACATCCAAGTCCATACGTGTATAAAGCGGCGAAACAAAGTGGACCAGTCACAGGCGGTTTTAGAACAACAAGCTTACACTCCGTGGTTTCCGCTCAATGAAACGAATGAAACCGTTCGGCAGTTTATCGCTTCCGTACATATGAAAAACGTATCATTTGCGCATTTCTTTCAGTTTTATCAAGATATTCACCGTGCTGTCCAAGCGTTTCAACATGTCGGTGCAGTTGGTGCGTTTTATATCGCAGCAAACGAACAATCGCAGCAACTGATCGCACAAATCAAGCAACTAGAAACAGAAATCGCTGCGTGGAAAGCGAAGCTAAAAAAAGAAACGCAATTTAATCGCAAAGTAGAAATGAACATGAACATTCACGAATTAACAACGCAAATCGAACAATTAAAACAACGATTAAAATGAAAGGGGAAAAACGATGGAAAAGCTAGACGGAAAATCTTTGGATTTAGTGCAAACAAACATTGAAGCATTAAAACAGCTATTCCCAGAAGTCGTGACGGAAGGAAAAATCGATTTTGAGAAACTAAAGCTTGTGCTTGGCGAAGAAATTGAAAAAAGAAACGAGCGATACGAATTTACATGGCACGGCAAGACACAAGCCATGAAACTCGCGCAAACGCCGTCCACTGGAACGCTCAGACCAGACAAACAATCAAGCAAAAACTGGGACACAACGGAAAACCTTTATATTGAAGGGGATAACCTCGAAGTATTGAAGCTATTGCAAAAATCATACTTTGGCAAAATTAAAATGATCTACATCGACCCGCCATACAACACCGGAAAAGACTTTGTTTATAAAGACGACTTCCGCGATAACATTAAAAACTATAAAGAAATGACGCAGCAAACAACAAAAGCAAACACCGAAACAAGCGGTCGGTATCATACAGACTGGTTAAATATGATGTACCCACGGTTAAAGCTGGCGAGGAATTTGTTAAGGGAAGATGGGGTTATTTTTATTAGTATTGATGATCATGAAATTGCGAATTTGAAGAAAATTTGTGATGAGATATTTGGGGAGGATAATTTTATTGCTCAACTGATCTGGAATATCGAAGGACATACAGATAATCAGTTTGATATAAAGGTGAACCATGAATATATTCTCATGTACGTAAAAAATGTAGACTTCAAGGGATTAGCTATCGGATATGTAGTTGATCCAAATACACGTCCTGAAAGTAATCTATGGAAAGGGTTTGCAGAAAATTCAATAACCAAAAATGGACCAGCTAATCCCCCTTCAGAAATATTATTACCTGAGGGGTTTCCTTGTGAGGTAGATGAATTATCTCTAGAGACTAGTATTGTTCCAACGCAATATTACTTAGATGTAGAAGAAACGGGCTATATTACAAGGGAAATTACTAAGAGATATGATGTTTCTTATCCTATAAGAAAGGATCAGATGGTCGTAAAGAATGGAAAGCTTCAGAAAGCTTGCCGTGTCTATAGCGGCTGGGCTAATGCAAATAAATTGAAACAATTTATTGAAAATGGTTTTAAGCCGATTGAAGAGGTAGATGGAAAAATCTCTTTTTATCTCTCAAAAAATGGAGTGGTCTACTATAGGAAAGAAAGAGATCAAGCTAGACATATTCTTTCTGTTCTTAGAAACATGGGGACAACTGAGCAAAATCGTTCTCGTCTTGAGCAAATAGGTATTCATTTTGCACTGCGATCCGAAAAGTAGACAGTATAAATTCAGTTCACGTGAAGGAATCAGAGTGGTAAAGCTCTGGTTCCTTTCCTTTTCTCGTCTTTTT
>NZ_JACIDE010000012.1 GCF_014196205.1 Anoxybacteroides voinovskiense
TCTGCGTCCATTCCTTTCGTTTTGAGCAGTTTGTCTAGCTTGTTGTAAGAAAGGTATGTGCCATGTTGAAAAAAAGTTTGCCTGACTTGATAGTTTGCAAAGTTGTACAAATTCTTTGATTGGAAGCAATATTCGTCTAACATGTGATAATAAGGATGAGTAGGACAAATGATATGCCTTTCAACACGATTCCCTTCCATCTTCGCCATTCACCTCCTTTTCTTCTAATATCTTTTTTATTTTTTGTCCTTTTCTTTTAGAGTATAATCTCATCGAATAACAATGCAATAAACGAACGATTTCTTCAAATATCTCCTCGCTATCTAATTTTTCAGACCCTACTTCACTCATAACGATGATCTCACAATTGTACTTTTTAAACAAATGAGAAAATAATTCAAACCCTACTCTGCTTAATCTGTCTTTATAAGTAATGACAACCCTTTCTACTTTTCCTGCAATGACATCGTCAAGTAATTTGAAAAAGTCTTTTCTCTTTTCAAAACTGATGCCACTTGCTACATCTGAAAATACTTTTGACACAGAATACCCATTTGCAAAACAAAATTGTTTTAGCATCTGAATTTGATTTTCTAAATCAGCTTTCTGTTTTGGTGTAGAAACTCTCGCATATATATAAGTTTTTCTTTCTACCCCTTTGTTGAACAACTTATACACACTATCTTTATCATAATCATATCTACCATTAGGTAGAATATTTACTTTGATTCCCCCTTCTTTAACGTATTTTGTTAAAGTAGGTCTTGATAGTTGAAGCAATTCTAATACTTCTTTTGCTTTTATTGGAATTACCACCTTTCGCAATATGATGATAACATATTGCCAGATTAAAAATAACTATTTTTATAAAAATTTTTAATTATTTTTATTTATTTGGTTAATTTTATTATCCATATACGTATAGATTGTGCAAAAGTTTCAAAAAAAAGAGGCGCGATTTGCACCTCTTTATTTAAAGGTAAGAAAGTATAAAATTTCACGATTAGGTGGAGCGCTGTCTAGCTCCAAGCGCCATTTCCCTCCTCGGTGGGGCTTGTGCGATCTTCGCCGATCGGCGGGCGCTTTGCGCTTTTCTTATTTGCTCCATCGCGCAATCAGCGATTGGACATGTTCTAATACAACTGGCAATTGTTCAAATGGCACCGGACGGCTAAAGTAATATCCTTGCATTTCTTCGCAGCCTTTTTCTAAAAGAAAACGAACTTGTTCTTCGGTTTCCACCCCTTCTGCCGTGACAAATAAATGCAGTTGATGGGAAAGCGAAATAATCGCACGGACAATTTCTTCCCCTTTTTGATTGTCGCTAATATTGCGAATGAATGACCGGTCAATTTTTACTGCATCAATCGGAAAGCGGTTCAAATAATTCAGCGACGAATAGCTAACGCCAAAATCGTCGATGGCAATTGTAATGCCCCGTTGCTTTAACTTTTGTAAAATAGGCACTACTTCTGCCGGCTCTTTCATAATCGCTGTTTCCGTAATTTCAAACACAAAAAACGACGGGCTTGTTTTCTCTGTAGCAAAAATATGCGACACGATATTTTCGAGCTGTTTGTCTAAAAATTGCCTTGCAGATAAATTGACCGCCATTTTTATATCGTAAAAACCTGCTTGCTGCAATTTTTTTAAATCGCGGCACGCTTGCCTCAACACCCAGCGCCCGATATCATGAATCATATTTGTTTCTTCGGCAATCGGAATAAACTCCGCCGGGCTAATCATTCCAAGCTGCGGGTGGTTCCAGCGGACAAGCGCTTCAAGGCTAATTGTCCCTAACGACATATTTACTTTCGGTTGATAATGAAGCGACAGTTCTTCTTTTTCAAGCGCGATTTGCAAATCGTTTTCTAAGCGGATTTTTTTTACAAAAATATCTTGCATATGCGCCTCGTATTCGGCGATGCGACTTGTCCCGTTCATTTTCGAATAATACACAGCCTTATCAGCATTGCTCAATAACGTCTCCACAGACAAATTCGCATCATAGGCATAACTTATTCCAATATTTGTCGTAATATTTAGCTTTTCTCCAGCGATAAAATACGGTTCTTGTAACAGTCGGTCTAATTTTTCAAGCAATTTTTTCAGTTCTTGTTCGTGTTCATAAATATAGGCAACAACAAACTCATCATCGCTCACCCGCGCTAACAACGTCTGCTCCGATTGAACCACTTTTAGTCGTTTTGCCACTTGGCGTAACAGTTCATCACCGTTCGCATGACCGAGGAAGTCGTTAATAAATTTAAACCGGTGAATATCGATAAGCAGCACGGCTAATCCAGTATGATTTAACAACAACTCATTCAGCTTCTCACGTAAATATTGGCGGTTGTAAAGCCCTGTCAGTACATCGTACTGCGCCATATATTCCATTTCTTTTTCGATGCTTTTTTGCTCAGAAACGTCGCGAATGACGAGAAATTTCGCTTCATGATTGTAATATGGAATCGCCATTTCACGTACATTTACTTCTTTTCGGCTCCCATCGAGCGCTATTAGCGTCCGTTCTTGCTGGTCGTTTTGTGGCAAAAAGAAATGTAACGGTTTTCCTTCTACTTCATATAGTTGTTTCGCTTTGACCATACGAAGCCCAGCTGAGTTCATATACATGATGGTGTCATCGACTTGAATAACGACCATATCCGGCAAAAATTCGACCACTTTCCGATATAGTTCTTCGCTTTGCCGGAGCCGCTCTTTCACTTTTACAAAATCAGTAAAATCTCTTAACATCGCCAGCCCGGCGACGACGCATCCGTTTTTGTCAAACACCGGCATGACGTTGGCGGAAACATATACTTTTGTACCATTTTGATGGGTTAATGTCATTCGAACCGCCGTTAAACTTTCCCCTTGCCCAAGCCGCATTAAACTTTGTTCAAACTTCGACTTGTATTCCGGGAACGCACGCAAAATATTTTGCGAAAGCATCTCCTCTTTTTTCCATCCGAGCAAGCGCTCCAATTCGTTATTAATGCGTAAAATTTGCCCTGTCAAATCAAACATCGCCAACGCGTCATGTGAGTAGGCAAATAATAAATGGAATAGCTGATGAATTTCCGTAAACTGCTCTTCACGCTTAATCGACTCTGTAATATCTCTTGTAAACGAGAGAACGTACACGACATCGCCATGTTGGTCAAAAATCGGAAGCAGCGTCGATTCGCCGATTCGATATTCATCCGCTACGTTCATTTGGTCACGATACGTTACAACCGATTTTGTTTCGGCAACTTTACGATATTGGGAGTTTAAATGATTCGCAATTTTTTCAGGATAAATATCGTCAATGCATTTCCCGATATCTTCTGCTGTTAAACTTGCTAAATGGAGCGCTTTTGGACTGACGTGGATGTAACGAAACCGTGTCCCTTTTTCCACTTTCATTAAAAATACGATATCAAACAATTGTTCCATTACATCAAATAACAGCTGTTCATCCGCTAATAGTTTTTGTACAAACTGATTTTTCCTCATTCGACTCATTCCTTTATGTTTCTCTCGTTGCACTTGTTTCTATCAGGCGTGTTGATTAACCAATAAAAACCAGTTGACATCGCTCTATTTCTAGCTTTTCTGCCTTAGTCGGCAAGCGAACCGCTTGCCGACTGGGCATGCGCACAGCATGCCCTCCTCGAACAATGAACACTTTGCGGGCAAATCTCATTTGCCCGCCGGCGTTCTTGTTCGAGGGAAGAGGCAGAAAAGCTTGTGTTCAGTTATATGATTCTGTGTTTTTTTAGTAAAATAATGGATAATCAACACCCGTGTGTTTCTATTATATATTTCGGCAAGCGTACAAAAATTTTAATAATCCCCAACAAAAAAACCTTATCCCTCCAATGGAAGGATAAGGATATTTTACTTGTTTTAACTGTTCAAATAACTGTTGCGGTAGATGTTGAATCGAATCAATTACTCCATCTAGCTTTGCTTCAATGCGATACAATAAATAAAATGTGACGACAATCGGAAACCCGACGTCAGAAATAAACGAAAGGTATGTTTCCATCGTAATCGCCTCGCTTTTATAGCTAAAGGGCCAGCAAAACTGGCCCCCTTTCCTATGGTAATGCAACGTCTGTCACGTCGTGCTGCAACAGCCGCGCCCCTTGCTTGCCGACTAAATCTCCACCGCTTGATGTGAAAATGTTAGCAGCAATAATAGTATCCATTACGGCAGATACTTGTTGGGCGTTAACTGGCTCAACTGGATGGTCAATAATGATCCGGACCGCTTTCCCTTGTTGGTTCAAAAATTGTAGTTCTAGCGTTTTCTCCATGTCCTGCGTCCTCCTTTATCAGTTTGTAATGAAATGCATATCGCTTCGTTCAATTTGCGCAAGCGGGTAGGCTTGCAATGAAGCAAGTGCTTGGGAAACCGCAAGCAGCTGCTCTGGTGTTGCCGTTACTTTAATGTTATTGAAGCTTTTGCGGCGGTACATTGGCTTCCCTGTTTCGTCTGTGCCTACTTCAAAAACGAGCCGCAATTGCGATTGCTG
Source organism: Anoxybacteroides voinovskiense (assembly GCF_014196205.1). GTDB lineage: Bacteria > Bacillota > Bacilli > Bacillales > Anoxybacillaceae > Anoxybacteroides > Anoxybacteroides voinovskiense. The sequence goes on from NZ_JACIDE010000012.1 coordinate 4,527, forward strand.
AATGAGTGATTGCGCCATCTCGTTCACCTCCTTTCGCCTATACTATCGAAGCAAAAGGAGAAAAAGGATAGGACAGTGTAAAAAATTTTCCTAAAACCTTCTGGAGTAAATTATTTGACAACCGGTGATAGTAACTTTACAATAAAGACAATTAACTTACAAAAAGTTAGTTACTTAAATAAAAATACTAAATAGGAGGTAGTAACTATGACAACTTCAACAATAACGGCAAAAGATTTTTTAACGGTAGTAAACGAACGACAATCGATTCGCAAATACAATCCAGACGTTACAATTAGCAAAGAGGAATTGACAGAAATCATTGAAATTGCTGGAAAAGCACCTTCTGCGTGGAATTTACAACATTGGCACTTTTTCGTCATCCATGGAAAAGAAGCGCAGCAACGGCTTCTCCCAATTGCATACAACCAGCAGCAAATTGTGGATGCTTCTGCTGTCATTGCCGTTTTAGGGGATTTAGAAGCAAATCGAAACACCGACGCAGTATATGACCCACTTGTGCAAATGGGCGCAATGACAAAAGAAGTGAAAGAAACATTAGCGCAACAAATCGAAACAGCATATAAAAACAAACAATACGCTCGCGACGCCGCGTTCAGCAACGCCTCCCTTGCAGCGATGCAACTTATGCTCGCCGCAACTGCGAAAGGATGGAACACATGCCCGATTGGCGGCTTCGATGCGGAAAAATTTGCGGCCGAATTCGAAGTGCCGAGCCGTTATATCCCTGTCATGCTCATCACGATTGGGAAAAGTAGTGCACCAGCTCATCGTTCTACTCGACTCCCGGTTGAAGCAACGACGACATGGGTTGTGGAATAAGAAAAAGAGGCGGCCTACTTTCGGCTCGCCTCTTTATATATCGGCAACGATACGTGCACTACCGTTCCCTTTCCGACTTCGCTATCAATGTTTATCGTTCCTTTATGTTCATGAATAATTTTTGTACTTGTTGTTAACCCAAGTCCCATTCCTTTTTCTTTTAACGTAAAAAACGGTTCGCCAATTTTTTCTAAGCGTTCTTTTGAAATGCCAATGCCTGTATCCGCGATGGTGATATGCGCATTCTCCTCTTCTAACCAAATTCGCACATTTAACTTTCCGCCTTTTGGCATCGCTTCAATCGCATTTTTCATAATGTTAATAAACACTTGTATCAACTGGTTTTTCTCCCCGAAAATAACTACTTTCGGTTCTCGATTATCGATGGAAACGTCGACACTATTCAATAACGCTTCATGGCTAATTAAATGAACGACATAATCAATCGCTTCACAAAGAAGAAACGGTTTGTAGCAATGGCTTTGCGGTTTAGCAAGCACGAGCAGCTCGCTGACAATTTGATTAATTCGCTCCAATTCTTCTAAAACAATATCGATATACGCTTCTTTCACTTCGCGCGTTTCTTTCATCATTTGCATAAACCCTTTAATGGACGTAAGCGGATTGCGAATTTCGTGGGCAATGCCCGCTGCCAATTCCCCAAGAACGGATAGCTTTTCTTTTTTCAATAGCAATTCTTCAGCCACTTTTTGTTGCGTAATATCCCGACCGATCGTTAACAATCCTTTTCGCTCGCCGTTCTCGTCAAAGAGCGGTACTTTAATCACGTCAAACGTTTTCATTTCCCCGCTTGGCACCATAAACGATTCTTGCGCGCGCGTCATCGCCCCTTTTTTCCATGCTTCTTCATCGGTTTTGACGCAATAAGCAAACGCTTCTTTGAAAAATGGGACAATCTCCCCTAGATCTAGATCAGTTTTTCCATAATAATCCACATCTTCAAGGTGGTACAATTTCCGTCCAAAATCGTTCACGCGCAGCCAGCGACCTTCACTATCTTTAAAACAAACGAAATCCGGCATAGAGTTAATAAGCGTAGACAGCTGTTGCTCATCTTCTACTGTTTTTTTCAACTGTTCGCTTTTTTCCATCATCCGGTAAAGGAAAAACGCTGACAATAGTACAAACAATCCACCTTTCGCAATGCTAACGATCACTTGCGCAGGATAATCGAAATGAAACATTTGCAAGATAACATCTGTCGCTACAATCCAGCAGACGCTAAATAAAAGATACAAAACAACCGTTTTTTGTTTTTTGAGCACCTTTCCATCGAACTCCTAACATTCATTCAATAACTCAAAAGCGGCGAAGCGTGCAAGCTCCACCGCTTAATTTTGCGGCATACGTATTACATTTCATGAACCCAATATAGCAACTTGTCTACAAACGCCGTTGCCTGTTCGTACGTCATCGTTTTTTGCAGCGACGTTAACAGCTTCGTTCGCAACATATTTGTTTCGTCTTCATAACGAATAAAACAGGACCATTCGAAATCCGGAACAGCAACGACTATATACTCTTCTTTTTTATTTTCGTAAATATAGACGTTTGTTACCGTCCGTTCATCCAATACGTTTGCTTTCCGTATTTTCACCGTCACACCTCTTCAACTACTATAAGAATGTAGCTTTATTTTATCAAAATTTTACAGACTGTTCAAATAGAAATTTTATCCCATTAATAAAATAAAGAATATTCAAAAAAATTATTGACGAATTGTGACAAAAATGTGACAATAGAAAAAAGGAAAAGGAAGTGATAAAAATGAGAATTGGAAAAATTTTTAAAAACGCGATTACATCTTATGTAACGGTGCTCGTCGTTCTCGTATTGCTTCCGGTCTTTCTCGTCACCAATGACATTAGTGTGCTTCAAGGAATTATCGAATCAATGAATAAATAAGACCTGTGGCTTTGTAGCCGCAGGTCTCGTTTTTAGCGATTTTGATAATACCCATACGGAAATGGCGGCATTCCGTAGTAGCCTGGGCCGTATGGAGCCATCTGTCCTGTAGGCATTTGCATCGGCGCACTTGGCATTGGATAAGGATACCCCATCGCTCCTGGCATCATTGGCATTCCTGCACTTGGAGACATCATGCCTGGGACACCCATTTCTCCCATCGGATACATCCCGTCCCACATCGACAGCGAATGACAACCGCACGGAGAACTATGGGAATGCATTGTCGGCATTTGCGCCGTTGGCATCATAGGCAATGCTGGCGCATTGTTGTCATGGTGGCGCATCATCTCGTCAACATCATACCCCTCGTCATACGGTTGGTTCATATATGGATTCCATTGATTCATCTTTCTCTCCCTTTCCTTTCGTTGTTAAGTATGTGTGATACATACCCACCATATTGTATGAATAAACAAGCAAAGGGTGTTTGCCCGCGCGGAAAATGGGTGTTTATCCTAGATGGCAAATTCGCTACAATACAGGTAAAGTCATCGTTTGGAGGTGAGCAAGATGAATGAATCCATCGCAGCTAAACTGTTAGACGATTTACGTGATGGAAACATTGCTGAGCTGTTCGTGAAAAAAGAGGATTTTCTCGTATTTCGTTCGGTGCTTGTGAAGCGAGATGATTTTAAACATTTTCGCGGCATCGCCCAGCGCGGTGGGCACGTTATTTATCATTATTTAAAAGAACCGCGCAGCTAGTTCCCTCCGAGGCGTTCGGAGGGGATATTCCTTAGCTTTTTTAACGCCGAAATGCGCCACTGTTTTACCGTTCCAATCGGAACACCTTCTTCTTCGGCAATTGTTTTTAGCGATTTCTGTTCGATGACATAGCCGATTACCCACTTCCGTTGTCGTTCGGTTAGTTCATTGAGTATATCTTCTACCACCATCCAATCCTCATTCGGCAACATTGCTGGAAGCATATGCATCATCTCATCTGTTAGCGCACATTCTTTTGTCCGTAATTGTTTTCGTAAATGCGATAGCATCGCCCAGTACATTTTTTTATACGCGAACGAAGAAAAACTCCCCTTTTCCGGCTGAAATTGCTGCGAAGCTTCCCATAACGCGATTAGACCAATTTGGTAATACTCATCCCATTCATTCGTTACATGTAGCTTTTTCATTATACTTACAATCATCGGTTTGTACGCTTCCACTACTTGTTCAAACGTCACGTTTAAACCCTTTCTGAAAGCGCGCTTTCGTGTATTCCGCGGTATTATTACAATAAAAAATCTTTTATGTTTCGTCGAATGCACGAATAGGGGAAACGAACGATTAGCCGCGGAAAAAATAAGCAATACGAGCAGGAAAAACAACGGATTTTCTGCACCATTTCGCATATAAATTGGCGATTTTCTATCATTTTTCGCTGCGTTTGTATCCGCTTTTTTTATAAACATAGGAAAAAAGAGGCTTTACTTTCACAAGAAAATGAGGCAAACTATAACAAATACGATGTAAAGGAGAGTAAGAATGGAAAAAGCAGAAGTAGGCAACATTATTGAGTTTAAAAACGGATTGCGTGGTGTTGTGGAGAAAGTGAATGAAAACTCCGTCATCGTAGATTTAACATATATGGAAAACTACAAGGAGTTAGATTTGCAAGAACGAACCGTCGTTAATCATAAAAATTACAAAATCATTAAGTAAAAAACCGGCCGCAGCTGCGGTCGGTTTTTATGCAAGTGTTTCGACTTCGTCTGACTCATAAATATAAATGCCTTTTCGGCATGCGGTCGCCGCATGAACCATGGCACGTGCGACTTGTTTTGCTTCAATCGGCTTATACTTTCGCCATTTACCGATAAATAAAAACGGCAGGCGCCCGAGCACTAATTCCGCCGTTTTTTCCGCAAGGCGAAATTCTTCTCGCTTGCCAAGCAATAGCGACGGGCGGAAAATGTGAAGCGATGGGATGGCTAATCGCTGCAGCGCTTCTTCCGTTTCTCCTTTGACGCGGTTATAGAAAAAAGGAGAATGCGGATCAGCCCCGATAGCAGAAACCGTTAAAAAGGTTTGCACATGGCATTTTTCTGCGAGCGTCGCTGCCCGCATCGTATATTCGTAATCCACTTGAATAAATTTTTGCTTTGTTTTCGCCTTTTTCATCGTCGTGCCGAGGCAGCTGAACACATCATCGACATAAAAATATCGTTCGTATAATTCTAATTGGTTAAAATCGATAACGACTTGTTCTAGCTTCTCGTGCTCGATTGGCAATCTGCGCCGTACAAAAACGGTGACTCGTTCGTACACGTCCGATTGCAAAAGCAAGGCGAGCAATTCACGCCCGATGAGTCCACTTGCTCCGATTAATAGAGCCGTCCTGTCTTCCAAGACTACTACCCCCAAATAAAAAAATCAATTGTCATTATATATAAGTTTCCGCAAAAAAACTACTACTTTTTTTGAACTTTTTTTTGAAAAAAATCTCCCTGCCAAGGCAGGGAGATTTAGCGATTATCTACTTTTTCTGGGTATAAGTCGTGGTTCATAAGCCGATATTCTGCCATTTTTTCGTATTTTGTTCCTGGACGACCCCAGTTGCAATACGGGTCAATCGAAATGCCGCCACGCGGAGTAAATTTCCCCCACACTTCAATATAGCGCGGCTCCATCACGCGAATTAAATCGTTCATAATAATATTGACGCAATCCTCATGAAAATCTCCGTGGTTGCGAAAGCTAAATAAATAAAGCTTTAATGACTTACTTTCCACACATTTTTTATCCGGGATGTAACTAATGTAAATAGTCGCGAAATCCGGTTGCCCAGTTTTTGGCATCTACTTTAGAAAGTAGGTGGACTATATCATATTCTTGCTCAACTGCGATATCGAGCAAGAACCCTTGCGCTTCCACCATGAGGTTTAACCTCATAGTGTACTCTACTCTCTTCCCTCATCACTACTCTAACTCGCTTCATGATGAAGTGATTTCGATAGTCTCTGCACCTTCCCTAAAAAATGAAACGCTTCATTTTTCAGGGCTTGGCTCAGGGTTGGAGAAATAGGGCTCTAATAAATAAAAAAGCTTTTTTTCTTCGTTGATTCTAAATGAATATTTTCTACCCTATTCTCTTTCCCTGAATTCACAAGGTTTAGCCGACAGTGTTACCACTGAAGTGTGCCCTTATTGACACAAGCTTGTAAACTCTGGGCAATTGAATTTTACAAAATAATCGCGATCGGGATGTTTGTTGTCAAATACTTCTAGCACCTCTGGGCTGTATTCGAACAAATATTTCGTTCCTTGGTTGCCAAGGAGCGTGACGCCTTGCAATTCTTCTTCTTTTCTTCCTGTCATCGTTTTTTCTCCTTTCGTTATTTATACTCCCCGCTTATTTCCCCATAAAAGGGTATGCAGCTGTGGCAAGACACGGACATCGTTCATGTCGGGCGAATGCACGACTTTTTCGACGAGCCACTCCAGCTTATGAAGCAGTTTCGCACGCAACGTTACGTCATCTGCTTCCCCCACTTCTTCATTGCCGACTTGCAAATAAAACGGAAGCATCGGGTAACGTTTATGCACATACGCCGCATATGCAAAATCAGCATCATCAAACACGACAACTTTTAAACTAACGTTTTCTTTTCTTCCTGCTTTCACAAGCTTTTCGAGGATGTCATCAAGCACGGAAAAGTCCGTCTCCATCCCTGAACTTGGCGGCTTCGGTGAAATCGTTAAATCGTCAATCGCATAAAACCAGTTTTGCCAACAGCTTCCTTGCGTTTCTAGCGCGACGCGAATATTTCTTTCTTTTAACAGCTCAATCAGCGTATCGAGCCCTTTCAATAGCGCTGGATTGCCACCGGAAATCGTCACATGACTAAAACGATTTCCACCTAACGAAACGAGTTCGTCCCAAATAGCTTCCGCTGTCATTTGCTTTATTTCCGCTTTCGCTGACCCATCCCATGTAAACGCGGAATCGCACCAGCGGCAACGGTAGTCGCAGCCAGCCGTGCGGACGAACATCGTCTTTTGTCCGATGACCATTCCCTCTCCTTGAATCGTTGGCCCGAAAATTTCAAGCACCGGAATTTTCGTCATTAGCGATTCCCTGCTTTCGGCCGGTAGACAACATAGCTTGTCGGGGACTCTCGCACAAATACTTGAACGCATGTTGGACGGTTTGGCATCGTATCAAGATGTTCTTGCACGATTTCGGCAATTTTACGTGCGACTACTTCAGTCGTCGGAAAATCTTCGGCACGCGTATTGCTAAATAAGTCTGTATGGTCATTGATTAACGTATGGTCGAGTTTGCCGTGCACGATTTTTTTTAGCTGTTGGAAATTAATTAAAAAGCCAGATTCATCGAGTTCATCGCCCGCCACCGTAATGTTGACAAAATACGTATGTCCGTGCATGTTTGCACATTTTCCTGCCGCTTCGTGCGGAATAAAATGTGCTGCCGCAATTTGCATATCTTTATTTAACTCATAGCGAAAATTATGAAATACTTGTGGATAAATTTGCTGGAGCATCAGTTTTTCACTCCTTCCTTTTTCTCTAAATATTGCTCAAGACCCCGCTTACGCAGCTTACACGCCGGACATTCCCCGCATCCGTCCGCAATAATGCCGTTATAGCACGTTAACGTCTTCGACCGGACGAAATCAAGTGCTCCGAGTTCATCAGCCAACTCCCATGTTTCTGCTTTATTCAGCCACATCAGCGGCGTATGAATAACGAATTGGTAATCCATCGCTAAATTTAGCGTAACGTTTAACGACTTAATGAAAATATCGCGGCAATCCGGATAGCCGCTAAAATCCGTTTCACATACACCTGTGACGAGATGGCGCGCCCCTTTTTGCTTTGCAAGCACTGCTGCAAACGACAAAAACAGCAAATTCCGCCCATCGACAAACGTAGACGGCAATTCGCCTTCTTTTTGCTCAATCGCAATGTCGCTTCTCGTCAACGCGTTTGGCGCCAACTGGTTCAATAGCGACATATCGAGCACCGTGTGCGGAACACCAAGCTCGTTCGCAATCGATGCCGCTACTTCAATCTCGAGCCGATGACGTTGATTGTAGTCAAATGTCACTGCTTCTACTTCCCGAAACTGCTTCAGCGCCCAAAATAAACACGTCGTGCTATCTTGGCCGCCGCTAAACACAACAACTGCTTTTTCTTGTTTCATCTGTCTCGCGCTCCTTTCTTTTTTGTAAGAAGAAAGAGCATTCTAAAACAAAAAGCCATACCCTCCTAAGGATATAGCTTTCCCTAGTTTTTTATAGAGGGTTGTTCTAGAACCTCTCCCGCCCAAATCGTGCGGAGTTCTTCTATAAAGTTTTTTTCCTCCCATACTATATCATACTTCTTTCGTTCATACTAGCCTTCCCTTTCAAACGTTTCGTGAACAAAGCAAGTAAATAAAGAAACGGAATGTAGCCGATGACAAGATAAAATCCAATCGTGGAAACAAATTTCCCTAATTGGTCAATTTCTTCCCGCGTATTAAAAAAGAGCGAAGCGACAAAAATAGTGATTAACACAACAGGTAAGGAGAGTCGCTGTTTTAGCGAAACCATTTGTTTTAAGCCGCGCGTTGCCGACCAAATGGCTAAGCAAATAATTGGAAATACGACGAGTACATAAATCGAAATAATAATATACTCCATCCGTTCAATAAACGGAATTTCTGGGATTTTCCCTAGCGTTAACGTCGGCCAAATGACATGCTTCACCTGTTCTTCATTATAAAAAACGGTCGAAATAAAAATCACTACTAAATAAATGAACATCGTAAATCCGTTCGCCAACTGCGCCCATCGATGCGACTGTTGTCCGTCTTTAATAAACGCATAATACATAAGCAATAATTCAAACCCAAGATATTCAACCGTCACTTCTTTTGCACCTTTTAATATATCGAGCATCGAATGATCAAGTATCGGGAAAAAGTTGCGATAATGCGCATATTCCAATGGAAAAAAAAGCATCGGAAAAATCGTTAATAGCGGAATGACTACTCCCCATAAACATAATCCGACAACCGAGCGAAAGCCCCCCAAAACGGTGTAATACGTAAGCAACAATAAAATAAGGCTAAATTGCCACGTTCCCATGAGCGGAAACATCCATACTTGCACAACCTCAATATATAAACGCAACACAATGAGCGCCAGCAAAAGAAAATAACATACAAACCCAATATTCAATACATTCCCGAGCCATTTTCCAAAATATTGAATATTTAACTGAATGACATCTTCGCTCGTTCCTGACAGCTGAAACGTTTGATACATCATCCAAATCAATATATGTGCCACAATCCCAGCGACAATGATGCTTATCCAGCCGTCGTGCCCCACTTTCTCATTCAGTCGTCGCTGGAAACTAAGCACCCCAATACCAATTTGCGCCCCATGAACTGTAAAAAAGACAAAAAACGGCGAAATGAAAAAACGCTCCCGGTTCAACGTCATCTTCCCCTCCATTTCTAGCTATTCCCCGATGCCTGTTTGCACAATATCTACTTTGACATGCGGACGGATCGTCAGCTTTTTATATTGTTTATAAAACGATTTTTCGTTCCAGTGCCTTGTATAGCTGCGAACAAAATCGCCAATGCCGAGTGGATCAATCTCTTTTGTTTGAAACTGACGAATCAATTTGGAAATATCTTTGTTCAACTGCTTTTCCATCTGGTGGCGAATAAGTGCGAACGATTCTTTATTCGGCAAATCAAGCCAAATCGGGTAATCACGAATGGATGCGCGAATATGAATGCGAATATCAATCACTGGCTTCTTTCCTTTTTTCAATGAATATTTCGACGTCGCATACAAATTCTCCAACAATACTCTCCCTTTTTGCTTTTCCTTTGAAATTGGCAGTTGGTAAACGCCGTTTTTCGTTTCATCGAGCAACATTTTTACTAAAAACGATTGCCGCAAATCAATGCGTCCGACGTAATGGCCATCTTTAAATAATGCAAGCCCTTCTAGCTTGACGAAATTTCCCTTCTTTTCGAAATAAGGCAAAAATGGGTCTCGTCCTTTCCCAAAGTAGTTGTATAAAAAAATGTGTAAATTTGTGTTTGGCAAATTCATTTCGCGAATATTTTGTTCCACGAGATTGGATAAATACAACGTATCACTTAACGTCGTTTTTGCGGTAATACGCAACAGTTCTTCCGCATCCCCTTTTGCCACCGCCAGCTGTAAATGGCTGCCGACTTTATTGTTTCGCGCTAGACTGTGCACAATTTCCGTAATTCCTTTTTTCGCAAACGCTTTGCCAAACAAAACAAGTCGCATTTGCCCTTCTTCAATTGGCAGCGCCGACTTCGATGATAAACGCGGAATTAGATCATATGTCGTCGATGATTCAGTCGTTAAAATGTCTGGTTTGGTCATCGGTCCTTGCTTAAACGTCGGATAAATCGCCGTACCAGTGTACGTCCCATTTTTCCAATCGTATCCCATCGCGTGAATAATTTGCACTTGGTCGACGATGCGAGAACTTTTGCAACCGACTAATACGAATATCAAGAGAAGTAGATAAAGAGCTCGTTTCATACGTTTTCCCTTCTTACTCGTCAATATCTTTTTTCTTCTTTGCTTTGTTTGGGTCGTACCGCCAAAACGTCTGCGGGCGCAAATAGCTTGGCCGTTTGGCGGTAAATGGGTACGACGAGCGGATAAAACTGTCTGCAAAATCTTTGACGCGGAGCGGATACAATGGCACTAAATACGGGTTCCCAAACGATTTCAGCCTTCCTAGATGAATGAGCAATAAGCAAATCGCAAACGCAATGCCAACCCCGCCCCAAAACGAAGCAAACAAAATAATCGGAAACCGGATAAACCGAATCGTATTTGACATTTTAAAAATAGGTGTCGTAAACGACGCAAGGGCAGCGAGCGACACAATAATAAGCAAAATATTGCTCGTTAACGCCGCTTCGACCGATGCTTGTCCAATCACGATCCCGCCGACAATTCCGAGCGTTTGCGCGACTTTTGTCGGCAAACGTGCCCCCGCCTCGCGCAACAGCTCAATCGTAATCTCTAAAAATAATACTTCCAGTGTCGGGGGGAAAGGCACGTTCGAGCGCGAAAAAATAATCGGTCCAAGCAAATCTTTCGGAATCATCTCATAATGGTACGTTAACACAGCAACATAAACGGGCGACGCTAAAATTGAAAACATGACGCCAAACATGCGAATGAGTCGAAAAAACGAACCGAGCACCCATGGCAAATAATAGTCTTCTGGCGATGTAAAAAAATCAAACAATGTCGATGGTCCAGTAATCACATACGGTGAACCGTCCGCTAAAATAGCGACCTGTCCCCCCACTAACGCATAAACGACGCGATCCACCCGCTCGGTCGATACAAACGATGGAAACGGCGACGACGAGTTGTCAGACAATAATTGGTCGATGATCGATGTATCAAACACAATATCAAACTCAATCTCATTCACCCGTTGGATAACTGTTTCTAACGTTTGTTCATCGATAATTCCGTCGATATAGGCGATCACTACTTTCGTTTTTGACATCGTGCCAATTGTTAGTTCGCGAAACACTAAATTTGGGGTATTAATTTGTCGGCGCAGTAAATGCAAATTTGTTCCGATGTTTTCGACAAAGCCAACTTTCGGACCGACGACGCTAAACTCATTTTCTGAATCGTTATTTTGCCGAAGCCCTAAATTTTCATTTGCTAAATTAATTAATGCCCAACTGCGCTCGTCGTTTTTAAAGCGAATGAGTGCAAATCCTTTTAATAGCTTTGTTTCTATTGTTTGAACATCCGAAGTGATTTCAATTCGTTGAACGGGGATGATTTGTTGAAGGTCGCGCACGGAAAAAGTAGTATAGTTGGACACATCCCGCTGCAGATGGCAAAGCACTTGTTGCTGCAACAGTTTTGGATCAACGAGCGAATCAAAGTACGCGATCGAAAAATCGTGTCCATTTATGTCAAATTCCAACGTAGCAAAATCGCTCGACTGTTTCAATTTTTGCAATAGCTGTGCTAGCGTTTTCGGGTTGTTCGGCTTTCTTTTAAAAAAAAACGAGAAAATGGACATAGAAAATCCCCTCAACTAGTCGTTCTTTTTCCTTATTGTTCCGCTTATTGTTTGTTTTATGCATTGAATACATTTTTTACGTTGATGAATCTGAATTTTCAGTATATATTGAAAGAAAGAATAGGGGGGATATATGATGGACCGGTTGCTTAAAAAACGACGCGCCCAACAAGCGCTCAAAAAAGTCACCGATGTCGCCGCAAAGCTACAACAAAAGCTAGACCGAACAAAACCGCTTGCCGAACAAATAGAATCGGTTCGCTCGTTTTTAGACGAACAGCTAGAGCGGGATGAATATTTTGTCATTGTCGATGAAACGGGATACGCTGTTGTTCATACAAATCGCCTGCGAGAAGGGCGGACGTTCTCCGATGACACCGGACAAAAAGCAGCCAAAACGACCGTTCCTTTGCTGCAAGCGTATAAACGCGATACAGGGGAGTTATTAATTGACGCAAGCTGTCCGCTTTATACAGACACGACAGGAAAGCGCTTTAATTTACGGATGGGACGGCTAATGCATCGCCCGTATTTGCAGCTTCACTTTAGCTTGTTAGCGCTTGTCCCTGCTTCGATTAGTTTTGGGATGGCGATGCTTTTTGCTCTTCCTTCTTTCGTTACCTTTTTGCTGACAGTGGGCATTAGTTTAGGGATGGGGGGCTTTTTTTACAAAGCGGTTGTTCGTGACATGCGCCATTGGTATAGTGTCACCCGAACCGTATCGTCAGGCAATCTTCGCGCAGAAGTGCACACCGCCAAAAAGCGAACAGAATTTCACCAAATCGGCTATGAACTAAATAAAATGATTGTTGGCGTGCGCACCATTTTAGAGGAATTAGCAAAAGCGACAGCAACCGTACAGCAAGTAAGTGAAAATCAACAAGGAGAAACGAAACGATTGTCGGAAGCGTTTGCGGAAATTGCCGCTGCGATGGAGACGTTTCGCGAAGGTGCCAAACAGCAGACGGCTTCCGTCGCAGAAGCGAACGAGCTTGTCGCCGGAATGATGACCGAAGTACAAGACATGCAAACAGATTTTGAACGCGTCGTCAGCCAAGCGCAAGGGGCGATGAAATCAGCAAATGAAGGGGCGCGACTAATCGATCGGACGAAACAACAGATGCAACATATGCAGCATGACTTGAACGAAACGGTAAATCTTATTCATACCGTTTCCGAAGAAGCGAACCGAACCGTCGAAATGGTATCAGCCATTACCGCCATTGCCAAACAAACAAACTTATTGGCATTAAACGCATCGATTGAAGCGTCACGCGCCGGTGAGGCAGGAAAAGGGTTTGCCATTGTCGCCCAAGAAGTAAGAGTGCTCGCGGAAAATACGAATGCGTTTGCCGCGCATATTTTATCGTCGCTTAAAACGATGCGCAACATGTTACAGCGTGTCGTCGAAGCAGTGGAACAAAACGGACAGGCGGCAAATGAAACGATGACATCATTATTACAGACAAACGAAACGATGGCTTCCTTCCAACGGATGTCTGTAGAAATGAATGAGTTGTTGCATCGGAGTCGAACGCATGTAATGAAAATTACGACTAACGGAAACGAACTGAAGCAGGCGATTGAAGAAGTGCATGCGATTGCGAACGATTTTACAAGCATGGTGCACGAAACGACCGCCGGACTAGAGCAACAAACCATGGCTATCCATGAATTAGCCAATGAAGCTGCTTTACTTTCGCAATCCATTCAAAAATTGCAACAAATTACAAGCCGCTTCCACTAATTAGCGAAGGCATTTGTCGATAGGCGACAAATGCCTTAAGGCATTTTGCGCAATGCTAATAAAAAAAGAAAGAGGATGCTTATATAGCCAAACAGTGGATATAAAACCGATAATAACACGCTATACCGAAACGAACCGACAACATATAGTAAAGCAAGGATAACAAGGAAAAATAGCGGAGACGAAACGAAATGGAACTGCCGGCGAAGCCCGAACACGCCACCAACCAAGGAAGTGAAAATTTCCCCATAAATTATAAGTAAATAGAGCCAATATAACGAAACGAAAAACGTATGGATAATTTCTGCCATCGGGATGTCATAGTTCAGCACATACGGAAACGATAGTAGCACAACATGGCTGCTTAATAAAATGAGCGTTAATACCCCCCCGCCAAGCAACGCTCCCCTTTTTACCGTTCGTTCATCTCTCGCTTCCGTTGCCAGCGGAACGAGCACTGGCTGCGCTAATGCTAAATTAAATGCCGCATACGAAAACGGGGAAAATAGCGCTCGCCACGAAGGAGGGGAAACAGTTGCTGCCATGCACCATTTATCAGCAACCACGAGTTTTCCTAATATCCCAATGCTAAACAATAACATAAGCGGCACGACAAACACGTTTACTGCCAATAATCCTTTTCGGTCATAAAGCATCGTAATAAACAATAAACAAATGGTAATTATTAGTCCAAATTGTTTTGCCAAGCCAAGCTGTTCATAAAAGAGTGCCCCTGCCCCTGATAGCATCACCGCTGTCACGCCAAGCACCATCAGCGTCATCACAGCGGTAACGATGATATTCGCAGATTTGCCAAATAAATAATCGTTCAGCTGCTTGTAAGAAGAAGCGCGCAACGCCCTTGCCATCATCATCAGACGCATGCCGCCCCACGTAAACAATCCTCCGCTTATAATCACCCCAATCGTTCCAATCGTTCCGTATTGGGTAAAAAACGCAACAATTTCTTTCCCGGTCGCAAATCCAGCACCGACGACTGTTCCAACGTATACCGCCGCAATTTGCCAAGCACCTACCCACGTTTTGTCCACCTTTTTCACCTCGTCCCACTTGTCTCTCTGCTTATGTATATGAAGAAAGGAACAAAGAAAGACGACAATAAAAAAGAAAAGGATGCCGTTTCGACATCCTTACTGGACAGTCACTTGTTCGACTTGGTGCTCGTGTAAGTCTTTCGTTTCTACATGCACTTTCACAACATACGTTCCTTTTTCTTTAAAAGTGGTAGTTGTTTCGTATTCTCCTTTTCCTTTCTCCGTAGCCTTAATAAACTCGTGTTTTCCCTTCCCTTTCCAAATTTCGAAATGAACGTCTGTACCGACAAGCGGGGTATTGTCATGCGTCACATGCGCGACAAGCTCTGCTTGCTTATTTGCTTCATATGATTGCTTCATAAGCATAATCATAACGTCGTCTGAAGAATGATCGTGTTGGTCGTGTTCCGTCGCAGAAGCTGATGGGTTCCCGACAACGATGTCCGTTTTCGGCATGTTATGCATATTACGCGCTGTCACATGGGCAACAATCGAGTACGTACCTGCTTCTGTGAACGTTTTTGTCACCGCATATTTTCCATTTCCTTTATTCTTCGCTTGCAACATCTCGTGCTTTTCGCTGCCTTGTTTCCAAATTTCAAACTTCACTTCGTCTGCATCGTCTACTTTTTCGTTTCCATATGTAACAAGACAGGAGATTTCCGTTGCTTTATTTACATCAATCGGTGATTTCGTTTCAATTTTAACATTCAAAATCGCTTGTTCTTCTCCATGTTCCGTATGGCTGCATGCTGCAATAAGTATTAGTGCAAAGCTAGCAAGGAAAAAAAACATCTTTCGTTTCACGTTTCTCCAACCCCTTTTTCTGTTTTCCACGTTTACTATATCACATCTTTTTTGCCATCCGTCATTATTCACACTTTCTTCAAAAACATTTCATCGTTCGCACAAATTTTTTCAAAAAGGACTTGAAAGTCAAAAAAGGTCAAAGTATAATAAAGCTAGAAAGGTCAAAGATAGTCAAAGTCAAATTATAAAAAAGGAGGGTATGCCTAATGATGTGCCAAGCATGCCAACAAAACAAAGCAACTGTCTTTGTGAATTTGCAATTTAATCACGAGAAAAAACAATTACACCTTTGCCATGACTGCTACGAACAACAAAAACAGGAATTAACTATTCCAATGAATTTCGGCTTCGGGAAATTCCCGACATTTCCGTTGGATGACTTATTTTCAAGCGAATTTGCCTCACCTTCAGAAACGAACACGCCAGCGTTCAACGCTCAGCCAGCAAAACAAAAGCAACGCGGCGGCGGTTTTTTAGACAAATTCGGCCGCAACTTAACGCAACTTGCGAAAGCAGGGCTTATTGACCCAGTCATCGGACGAGAGAAAGAAATTGAGCGTGTCATCGAAATTTTAAACCGACGGAATAAAAACAATCCGGTGTTAATCGGTGAGCCAGGGGTTGGAAAAACGGCGATTGTCGAAGGGTTAGCATTGAAAATCGCCGAAGGACAAGTTCCAGAAAAACTAATAAACAAAGAAGTATACTTGCTCGATGTCGCTTCCCTTGTTGCTAACACCGGCATTCGTGGACAATTTGAAGAGCGGATGAAGTCGTTAATTGCTGAGTTGCAGCGCCGCAAAAACGTCATTTTATTCATCGACGAAATTCATTTGCTTGTCGGAGCTGGTTCAGCAGAAGGCTCGATGGATGCAGGCAATATTTTAAAACCAGCGCTTGCTCGCGGCGAGTTGCAAGTTGTTGGCGCAACGACATTAAAAGAATATCGGCAAATCGAAAAAGACGCTGCGCTTGAACGCCGCTTCCAACCAGTCATCGTCCATGAACCGACGGTGGAACAAGCAATCACCATTTTAAAAGGCATTCAAGCAAAATATGAACAATTCCATCATGTCAAATATACGGATGAAGCAATTAAAGCATGTGTAATGTTGTCGAACCGTTACATTCAAGACCGGTTCTTGCCAGATAAAGCAATTGACTTGTTAGACGAAGCCGGTTCGAAAGCAAATTTACGCATTGGTCCAACCGATGAAAAACAACTGCACGAACGGCTCGCACAATTGGCAAAAGAAAAAGAACAAGCAGCAAAAGAAGAAAACTATGAACTCGCGGCGAAATTGCGAGCAGAAGAGCTTACATTAGAAAAACAGCTGCAAAATGTGAAAGCGCAAGAAACGCCAATCATTGATGTTGCAGACATTCAGCAATTAATCGAAGAAAAAACAGGCATTCCTGTCGGCAAATTGCAAACGGATGAAAAAGAAAAAATGAAACACCTTGAAGAAAACTTGGCGAAAAAAGTCATCGGTCAGGAAGAAGCGGTAAGAAAAGTAGCGAAAGCAATCCGCCGCAGCCGTGCCGGATTAAAAGCGAAAAACCGTCCAATTGGTTCGTTCTTATTTATCGGACCGACAGGCGTTGGGAAAACCGAGTTGTCGAAAACATTGGCTGAAGAACTATTCGGCTCAAAAGACGCCATGATTCGCCTTGACATGAGCGAATATATGGAAAAACACTCGGTATCGAAATTAATCGGTTCTCCTCCTGGCTACGTCGGTCACGAAGAAGCAGGGCAACTTACAGAAAAAGTGCGCCGTAACCCGTACAGCATCATTTTGCTTGATGAAATCGAGAAAGCTCATCCAGACGTCCAACATATGTTCTTGCAAATTTTAGAAGATGGCCGACTCACAGATAGTCAAGGTCGTACCGTCAGCTTTAAAGATACAGTCATTATCGCCACAAGCAACGCAGGTACGTCTGATAAAAAAATTACGGTCGGCTTTGAAAAAGATGGAGAAACAACGACAACAAACATTCTTGATACGTTGCGCCACTACTTTAAGCCAGAATTTTTAAACCGTTTTGATGCAATCATTGAATTTAAACCGCTCGAAAAAGAGCATATGCTACAAATTGTCGAGCTTATGCTTGCTGAGCTAAAAACGACGCTACAAGAACAACAAATCGAACTAACTGTAACGGAAGCGGCGAAAGAAAAACTAGCTGAGCTTGGTTACCATCCAACGTTCGGGGCTCGTCCGCTCCGCCGCGTCATTCAGGAGCATGTCGAAGACCAAATTGCCGATGTGTTGCTTGAGGACACCGATGCAACGATGATTCAAGTCGATGTCGAAAACGGGCAAGTCATCGTCCAAGCAAAAAAGAACGCCTAATCCACTAGTGGGTTAGGCCTCTTTTTTTCGCAGCCCGTTCATTAAAAACTGAATCGTTCGTTCCATTTCCGCCTCGTCGTCCCAATCATAATCAGGCATAAGGAGAAAGCGTGCCGCAAAAAATCCCGCAATCGTTGTAATCGTCAAGCGAATGACGGATTCCACAGGAAAATCCGCAATTTCCCCTCGTTCTTGAAAATATTCCACAATCTTTTTAAATTTCTCATAGACGTGTTCCGTAAACACCGCTTCTAACTGTTTTTTTATTTCAGCATGAAACGCAATCTCTTGCCAAAGAACGCGAATTGCCGGCAAATATTTTTTCACAAATTTGTAGCGATTTTTCCAAACGGTGCGTACAAAATCTTCGTAATGTTCGTATTGATGTTCAAACACTTCTTTTACAAATTCTTTCACTAAAAATGGCGCTACTGATTGAAACAACGTCGGTGTCACAATCGCCAGTAACAATTCTTTTTTTGTTTTATAATGCCGAAAAATCGTTCCTTCCGCAACACCAGCTCGTTTAGCAATTTCGCTTGTCGATGTCGCTGCATATCCTTTTTCCGCAAACATTTCAATCGCTGCTTCTAAAATTTTCAATTGCTTTTCGCTAAATTTCCCGTCTTCCTCGCTAAATTTCAACAGCTCCTCGAGCCATTCTTCATGCATGAACTAGCATCTCCTTGTTGCTAAAGTTTTCGATGTTTTTTCAAAGCGAATATGTTTAGTGTAACAAAAATAACGGCAAAGCTACATAATGCAAGCAAATCGGTGCGAATATCACTAAGCCCCATTCCTTTATACATAACGTTTTTCAATGCATCGCCCCCGTAATACATCGGCATAATTTTGGCAATTGCTTGCAGCCAGTCAGCCATTTCGTCCACCGGAAGAATGCCAGCGAAGAAAATTTGCGGAATAATGACGACCGGAATAAATTGCATCATTTGAAACTCGGAATGCGCGAACGCCGATAATAAAATTCCGAGCGACAGGGCGACGAGCGCCAACAATAAATTAATGACAATCACGTGCCATAACGAGCCGACAAGGGTGATATCTAACACTTTGACGGCAAAAAAGACGACGATTAACGTCTGAATGACCGCAAATGTCCCGTATCCGAGCAAATAGCCAAAAACAATTTCATGCCGACGAATTGGTGTTGCTAACAAACGTTCAAGCGTACCGATTGTTCGCTCACGCAACAACGCAATGCCCGCGATCAGAAAGACGAAGAAAAAGACGAAATACCCTACTAATATCGGGCTTAACGTATCAAAAAAAGAAGTATCTTTATTGCCGTATACGTACGATGTATGGATAGTCGGCGACTTTGGTTGTTCTATTTTTATCGGAATAGGTAGACGTTGTTGAATCGTTTGCAATGCTTTTTCCATTGTCGCTTTTTGCTGTTTCGCTGCTTCTTTGGCGATTGTCTGTTGAATTTTCACTTGCAACGCTTTCGCTTTCGACGGATCGGCATTTTCAAGCGTTAAGTGAATGTCATTATCGCTCATTTCCATCCATCCGTCTAAATGGTCAGCAACAATTCGTTTTTTGACATCGCCTACTTTCTCGTACTCGACGACGTCAATATCTTTCTTTTTTAGTTCGTTCACGATGGCGGTATCGACATGCACCACGCCTAGTTTCGGATGTGCCTCTGTATTTTCTGTAAACAGAAAATGAAACAACGTTAAAATGAAAAGCGGGGCAACAAACATTAAGCCGAGCGTCCGTTTGTCGCGCACCATTTGCTGAAAAATTCGTTTCACTACCGCTACCGTTCTCATCCGCGCTTCCCTCCCGCTTTCACGAATACGTTTTCTAAATCAACCGCCTCATATTGCTTTTTTAACTCCGCTGGGGAACCGCTCGTAATAATTTTTCCTTCTCTTACCATTGCCAAACGGTCACATTTTTCTGCTTCGTCCATTACGTGTGTCGTTACGACAATCGTTTTTCCTGCTTGTTTAAGGCGTGTCAATTCTCCCCAAATCGATAACCGCAATTCTGGGTCAATGCCGACCGTTGGTTCGTCTAATACGAGAATTTCCGGGTTATGAATAAGTGCGATTGCCAGCGATAACCGCCGCTTCATTCCTCCTGAATACGCCATGACTTTTTTCGATAAATGCGGCGTCAGTTGGACGAGCTCAGCAGCATACATGATTCGTTCTTTCCGTTCCGTCTTTTTCAGTTCGTAAAGCGAGGCAAAAAACTGCAAATTTTCTTCCCCTGTCAGCTCTGGATATAGCGCATCGGATTGCGCCATATAACCGATATGAGAAAGCGCAGACATATTCGGCATCGGTTGATTTAACACCGTCACCTCTCCGGAAAAATCGCTGTCCATCCCGACAAGAATTTTCACTAACGTCGTTTTCCCTGAGCCGGAAGGACCGATTAGCCCGTATATCTCCCCTTTATTTACCGTCAAATCAATAGTTGTTAATACTTCTTTTTTGCCAAACGACTTGCTCACGTTCTTTGCCACAATGGTGCGCACGAGAAAGCCCCCTTCCAAAAATGAGTGATTACTTACCCCCATTTTACATTGCTTTTTTCTGTTTTTCAAGTGAGTACTCACTCACATTTTATTTTTTCTTTCTATTCATTTTTTCACAAAAATGATGATTGACGAACACTGTCGAATCATGTATGATTATCACGTCAATTGAAGATGTTCTCGTCAACTAAGATGAGATAGAGGCTGCGGCGAATAAAAGTAGTTTGAACGAGGGGCAGAGAACCTAATGACGTCAAACGAAAGGATTCGTTGCCGAAGTTTATAGCGTGCTCTGGCGCTATAAGCTGGGACTGTTTCCGAACAGGGACAGGACTGTCACCGCTTTTGGCGGTGGAGAGCTATCGATCTTAAGTTTGATGCGGATGTTTATGCACCCGTTGAAAACTTAAGGGTGTATTTTTTTTGTCTATCATCATAAGAAAGGAGTTTCCTACATTGCAACAAAACAAATTAGGTCTTTGGATGTTAACGGCGCTTGTCGTCGGCAATATGGTTGGTTCTGGAATTTTCATGCTTCCTCGCTCATTAGCGGAAGCAGCTAGCCCGCTTGGGGTGATTCTCGCTTGGTTATTAACAGGGGGCGGGGTACTGATGACTGCGCTCGTGTTCGGGAATTTGGCGATTCGCAAACCTGATTTGAATGGCGGTCCGCAAATTTATGCAAAAGAACTGTTTCCGAAAGGATCAAGTATTTCAATTTTATCCGGGTTTATGTCTTCTTGGGGGTATTGGATTGGCAACTTTGCCGGCAACGTAGCAATTATTACAACGTTCGCAAGCTATTTGTCCACATTTTTCCCTATTTTAACGAGTAAACAATCGTTATTTACCATCGGTTCGACCGATATTAAGCTTGGAAACTTGTTAACGTTTCTCGTTTGCACCGTTTTGTTATGGGGAATGCATTTTATTATTTTACGCGGCATTGAAGGAGCAGGGAAATTAAATTTCATCGCAACAGCTGCGAAAGTACTAGGATTTTTCTTATTTATCGTTATTAGCTTATTTGCCTTTGAGCGGAGCAATATCGGCTCCTTTGTCGCTCCTCGTTATGACGAAGCTGGGCACGCCATTAGCTTATTAGGGCAAGTGAATAATGCAGCAGTCGCAACGTTATGGGCGTTTATCGGGGTGGAGTCAGCAATTGTGTTTGCTTCCCGCGCCCGCAAACAGTCGGATGTCAAGCGGGCAACGATTCTTGGATTGCTCATCGCCCTCGCCATTTATATCGGCATTAGCGTGCTTGTCATGGGGCTATTGCCGCAAAAACAATTGATTCAATCGGAAAAACCGCTCGTCGATGCGATTCAAACAATTTTAGGCGCAAGCGGCGGATATATTCTTGCAGGACTTGGACTAATAAGCTTACTTGGCTCCACGCTTGGCTGGGTATTGTTAAGCGCTGAAGTGCCGTATCAAGCAGCGAAACAAGGATTGTTTATGCGGTCGTTTTTAAAAGAAAATAAAAAAGGAATGCCGAGTTTTTCCTTGATTTTATCCAACAGTTTAGCACAAATTTTCATTTTCTCTACTATTTCTCATTCGATGTCGGCAGCGTTTGATTTCGTCATTTACATCGCAACGCTTGCGTATCTTGTTCCGTACTTTATCGCTTCCGTGTTCCAGCTAAAGCTAACGATAACAGGCGAAACGTATGAACAAACAGGAAAAAGCCGCATCGCTGACGGAATCATCGCGTTATTAGCAACGATTTATTCCGTTTGGGTCATTATTACCGGCACCGCAGATATGAAAACGTTCATGCTTGGTGTCGCTTTATTAGCAAGTGGCATTTTCTTCTATCCGCAAGTAAAAAAAGCAGCACAAAAAGCAGAAAAAGACGAAAAACTATCTGCGTAAACTATATAGGTGCACGTTGAAGCTTTAACATTTTTATCATTTACGTCGTTATTTTTCGACTGTCGGGCGACCGAACAACCAGCCGCTCCCCAGACAAATGAATTTGTCTGGGAGCGGTGTTGTTCGGTTCTCCGTCACGCTTTGGCGTGACGAAAGCAAGCCAAAGGCTTGCCTCGACAGTCGAAAAATGAAATTAAACTTCTCAGTTGCATGTATATAGGCGTGTTGATTAACCGTTAAAAACCAGTTAATATCGCTCGATTCCTAGCTTTTCTGTCGTACGATTCTGTATTTTTTAGTAAAATAGTGGATAATCAACATTCGTGTGCGTAAACAATAAAGCGGCTTCATCAGCCGCTTTATTGTTTTGCTCCGTATCCTAGTTTTTTCAACAGCGCAATTGCCTGTTCTTTTTCTTCTGCCGTTAAGCCGGCAAGTGTTTCGTGAATCGTCTGCTCATGTTTCGGAAACACTTCTTCAATAAAGGTGGTGCCTTTGTCGGTAATTGACGCATATGTCACACGGCGGTCTTTTTCGCACGCCTTGCGGACGATGAGTCCTTTTTTCTCCAACTTGTCGATAACGTACGTAATGCTGCCACTAGCAAGTAAAATTTTCTCCCCGATTTGCTGAAGCGGCTGATCCCCTTTATGGTACAACAATTCCAGCACGGCAAACTCCGTCGGGTTTACGCCAAATGAGTGAATGGATTTATTCACTTGATCGTTTACTGCGCGATATGCTCTCGAAAATACAATAAACAATTTTAATGATTGCGCAATCTCTTCTTTTCCCGCCACTTGTCATCCAATCCTTTACCCGTCGAATTCGAAGCCATTGTAGCGAAAAATGCTATCTTTGTCAACGAGGGATTGGAAGAAAGCTACTTTCCTACTTCTTCTTTTTCTTCATATGGATGGGCAACCCAGCCGGAAGGATCAATAAATAAACGAACGGCAACAACTTGGCGATCGTCCATTAACGTAAAGAAATGCGGATTTCCTTCTGGAACGGAAATGACGTCACCAGCCTCGAGTTCCACGTTAAAATAACCTGTTTGTTCATCGCCTTTAATGATAAAAATACCATGACCGGCGACGATGGCACGAACCTCATCTTCTGTGTGCGTATGCACTTGTTCAAACTTTTTCAATAGCTCTTCTAAATTTGGTGTTTGTTCGCAAAGCGCGACAACGTCCCACGCTTGATACCCTCTTCGTTTCGCTAAATCTTCAATTTCTGTTTGAAACGTTGTTAAAATTTCCGTTTTTTCTTCGTCTGTTAATACAAATTTATTTTGCAGATGCGCTGGAAGTTTATTTGCATCCCAATGTTCATACAGCACCCCTTGCTTATTTAAAAACGCCGCGACGTTTTCGTTCCCTTCAATGATTTCCCCGGTGTTTCGCACTTTAATGACTGCCATACATATCCCCCTTATCGTTTGAAAAGTAATAATTTTACATGATAGCTACATAAAAACTCACATGCTTCTAAAAACTTTTTCGCTTCAAACGCATCTTTTCCCCATACGGTAATGCCGTGGTTGCGAATTAATACAGCTCCGGCATCATCATTTACATGTTCGGCGAACATTCGTGCTAGCGTCGGAATATGCGCAACATTCGGGATAATTGGAATGCGAAATACTGCATCTTCTTCCCATAGTCCGAACGCTTTAATAATTTCCTGATTCGTAAAGACGACTTCCCCTTTGTCACCATACCATTCAGAAATAACGTTATTGTCAACCGTATGCACATGCAGGACGCAACCGGCATTCGTTTTGTTGTAAATTTCAACGTGCAATAGCGTCTCGGCTGACGGTTTCAAATGCGTCGCTTCTGCTGGTTTTCCGTCCGCACCGACAAGCAAAAAATCTTCCGCCGTTTCTTTTCGTTTATCTTTTCCGCTTGCGGTCACAAGAAACGTCAACGGCTCATCGCTTACTTTGATCGATAAATTGCCGCTTGTCGCCATAAACCAGTCGCGCTCTGCCAGTTCTCGTTTTACTTCGGCAAGCTCGTTCCATTTTTGTTGCCTCACACGATCACCTCGATTTCTTTTAACACTTGAATCACGTCGTAAAACGTCGTAAACGGTGTATGCGATAAATGAAGCGCACGGCATTTTTCAAGCAAAAAGTCGCGCGCGATCACGTGATCGGCTAGTTTTGCCGCCGCTAAATCGGTAATCGAATCGCCGATGACGATCGTTTTTGCCCCTTTTGGCGCAAGTTTACGAAGAAGCGACGGCTTGCAGCATCCACAGCCGTTTTCGCAATGTTCATCGCACGCGTACGGCCACGTAATACGAATCGTTTCCCCGCTAAAATCGGCGCTGTTACAAAAAATGCGTTCTTTTTCAATGAACCCGTCTAACAATGGATAAACGAAAAAGTCGATGCCGCCGCTGACGATATAAAGGGGAATTTGTTGTTCGTTCGTAAACGCAACAAACTCGGAAAATCCGTCGCGAATACTTGCTGTGTCAAGCAAAAATTGCACGATGTCTTCTTTTAGCGTCGTCGGTAAAAGCGAAAACATGCGCCCGACTCCTTGTTGTACGGAACATCTTTGCGCGAGTACATCATCTTTGATCGCTTCCCACTCCGGCGGAGCAAATTGTTTCATAATCGCAATAATGTTATCGTTTAACGTAATCGTTCCGTCAAAGTCGCAAAAAATGACCGGCTTCATCATGCGCTCCCCCATAAGTCAAGCGCTTGTTGTAACGCTTCGTTTTCTTTTGCCGCGTCATGAAGCGAACGACCTGCGAGCACCGCTTCTACCGCGGCACGAAACGCTTGCCCGCCACCAACCGCCCCTCGCGGATGCCCATGCACCCCGCCACCTGCGTTAATGACGGAATCGATGCCAAAATCGCGCATAAGAAGCGGCACAAGCCCTGGATGAATGCCGGCAGATGGCACAGGGAACGTGCGTAAAAACGGCTCTTCTTTCGTTAATTCATGAGCGATCGCAAGCGTCTGTTCTTTTTCAAGCGCGACACTTCCGTACGGTGATGGGAAAAGCGAAAAGTCCGCCCCTGCCATGCGCAATAGTTTTCCGAGAAGCAGCGCATAGCTTACGCCATACACGTGCGATGAAGCGATTGCCCCGCTAAACGACGGATGCGCCATGATCGGCAAATGAATGTCATCATCTTCACGAAGCGCTTGCAACACATCAAGCCCATATGTAAAGACGTTAAACAATAACACGTCCGCACCCAACTCTGCTGCTCGCTTCGCTTTCTCTTTTAGTTCAAACGTTTTGCCTGTTAAGTTCACCGCATATAACGTGCGATGCCCTGTTTGTTCGTACACGTCGTTGAGCGCTTGTTTTCCTGCAACAATGCGTTTCTCAAACGGCGTGAGGTCGTTTTCAAACAAAATTTCATCGTCTTTCACTAAATCAACTCCGCCGAGCGCTTGCAGTTTTAATTGCTCGGTCACATATGACAAATTGCGCCCAATGACCGCTTTAAAAATGCTCATCACAAGCGGACGGTCAAAGACGCCAAGTTTTTCGCGAATGCCGTCAATGCCAAAGCGTGGACCAGGAAATGCTCGTTTTAATTCATCAGAAAATGTTAAATCTAACAGTTTAATCGTTCCATCTAACGACAATTTCCCAAACGTCGTTGTAAGAATGGCTGGAAAATCGGTGCTAAAGTTCAGGCTCGGATATGAAATGCGCACAAGCGCGCGTTTGAGCCGCTTCCCAAAATATGCATTGACGCGTTCATCTTCCTCAAGCTCTTCTATCGACTCGACGATGCCTTTATGTTTTTTCAGCTGTTCTTGTTCAAGCTGCGGCAAATCGGTCCATGATCCTACGGTAAGCCCAAGCGCAATCCCTTCTGCTTTTTTCGCCAAATCTTTGTCATCATGAATTAAATATGTTGCAGTAATCATCTTCCCACTCCTTTATAAGAAAAGCGCCCGCCTATCGGCGAAGATCGCACAAGCCCCACCGAGGAGGGAACGCCTCAGGCCGATGGCGCTTGGAGCTAGACAGCGCTCCACCTAATCGTGAAATTTTATACTTTCTTACCTTTCAAGTAAAAAGCCTCTTCATAAGAAGAGGCTTTTGGTCGTCTCTTCTTATCTCTCAGCGTATTGCTGCGAGAATTAGCACCGTGCTTAACGTCTGTTAAGTCGGTTGCCGGGCTTCATCGGGCTCGTCCCTCCACCTACTCTTGATAAGAATGCGCATATTTATTTTATTTTCCGAAAATTTTTGTTTGCAAATTTAATTTGAATTATGCCAGTACTTTCTGCATTTGTCAACGATTTTTTAAAAAAGCTGAAGTCGCCCAATGCGTTCTGCTGCTTCTTTCAGCCGTTCTTCGCTTGTGAGCAGCCCTGTGCGCACATATCCTTCGCCATGCTCGCCAAACCCGATGCCTGGGGCGACAGCGACGTGCGCTTTTTCAAGTAAAAGGTCAGCAAACGTCTCAGACGTATAGCCGTTTGGTACTGGAAGCCATGCGAAAAACGAGCCAGCTGGCGCTATGACGTTCCAGCCAATCTCACGCAGCGCTTGGATAAACGTATTGCGTCGCGATTCATACATCGCAACAAGTTCATGGACGCATTGTTGCGATTCTAAAAGTGCCACCGCTGCCGCTTCTTGAATCGCACCGAACAAGCTGACGTATAAGTGGTCTTGCAACAAATTAATCGCCGCAATGACGTTTTCATTGCCGACCGCAAAGCCAATGCGCCAGCCTGCCATATTATACGTTTTCGAAAACGTATAAATTTCAATGCCGACCTCTTTCGCTCCTTTCGTCTGCAAAAAGCTGAGCGGTTTTTTTCCGTCAAAGCCGATTGCACCATATGCAAAATCGTGGACGACGCAAATGTTATGCTTTTCGGCAAACGAAACCGTATGTGCAAAAAATTGTTTGGTCGCCGTCGCCCCCGTCGGATTGTTTGGATAGTTTAAAAACATTAATTTTGCTTTCCGAACCACTTCTTCTTTCAGCCCATCGTAGTCCGGTAAAAAGCCGTTTTCTGCGAAAAGCGGCATCATTGCCATTTCCGCCCTAGCAAGCGCTACCCCCGACCAATAGTCAGGATAGCCAGGATCCGGCACGAGCACAACGTCGCCGGGATTTAATAAACATTGCGGAATTTCGACAAGACCTGCTTTGCCGCCGAATAAAATGGCGACTTCTTTTTCTGGGTCAATCGTTACCCCATATTCCCGCTTGTAAAAGGTCGCCACCGCTTCTTTCAAAAACGAATAGCCGCGAAATGGCGAATATTTATGGTATTTTGGATTGGCAGCTGCCTTTTGGAGCGCTGCAACAATATGCGGTGGGGTCGGCTGATCTGGGTTTCCTTGCCCTAAATTAATGACATCGTGCCCTTCTGCTATCACTTTGCTCACTTTATTGACGAGCGACGCAAAAAACTGGGTTGGAAGACGATTTAGTACATCCGATTGGGTAAATTTCAATGGCTCCACCTACTCAAAAAATTCTTGAAATTCTAGTCAAACATCATATATCGTAAAGAATAAATTGTAAAGTACATTTTTGCGAAAGGGGCGAAAGATTGTGAAAATAGCATGCTTGCAGCTCGATATTGCCTTTGGCAATCCAGCAGAAAATAAACGGCGCGTGCAGCGTGAATTGGAACAAATATGCGACCAACAACTAGATGTTATCGTTCTTCCAGAACTATGGACGACAGGATATGATTTACCGAACTTGCAAACGATTGCGGACGAAGACGGGAAAGACACGAAATCATTCATTTCGGAATTAGCACAGCTATACAACGTCAATATTGTGGCTGGTTCTGTCGCGAAAAAAACGAAAACAAGTATTACGAATACAATGTACGTTGCGAATCGAACCGGAGATATCGTCGGGGAGTATAGCAAACTCCATCTTTTTCGCCTCATGGACGAACATTTGTATTTGCAATCCGGGGACGAAACAGGGTTTTTTACGCTAGATGGCACGTTATGCGCGGGCGTTATTTGCTATGACATTCGCTTTCCGGAATGGATTCGCGCTCATACCGTTCAAGGGGCAAACGTGCTCTTTGTTGTGGCGGAATGGCCGCTTCCTCGCCTTTCTCATTGGCGAACGCTTTTACAAGCGCGGGCGATTGAAAACCAATGCTATGTCGTCGCGTGTAATCGAGCAGGAACGGATCCAAACAACGTCTTTGCTGGACATTCTCTCATCATTGACCCGTGGGGAAACATCGTTAACGAAGCGGGGGAAACACCGTGCTCGTTAATTGGTGAAATCGATTTAGCAAAAGTGAGCGAAGTGCGTAGCCAAATCCCCATTTTCCAAGATCGCCGGCTTGCCGCTTACACAAAAGCAGAAAAAATTTTTTAAAAAACGTATTGACAAAACAAACCAATGCCATGTATGATTCGAATCAAGTGAGTGTACTAAACTTTCACATTGTTTCTAACATTCAAATAACGATAACACTCTTATCAAGAGCAGGCGGAGGGACGAGCCCAATGAAGCCCGGCAACCGGCGGCAACGCACGGTGCTAATTCTTGCAGCGATACGCTGAGAGATAAGAGGTGCGAAGCGAACTTCAAACCTCTTTCGAAAGCGAAAGAGGTTTTTTATTTTAGATTTTAGGGAGGAATAGCGATGTCTAAATCTATTTATGAACCGCTAACAGAGAGCGGTGCGGTTGCGTTAGCGGTCCGGCTCGGGCTTTTTCCAGAAGGAACTCCACTAACGTGCCGAGAAATTGGCGATGGAAACTTAAACCTTGTGTTTCATGTCGTCGACCAACGAACTGGAAGCGGAGTGATTATTAAACAAGCGCTGCCATATGCAAAAGTAGTCGGCGAAAGCTGGCCGCTGACGTTAAAACGCGCCGTTATTGAAAGCAACGCTTTACGCACGTTTGCTAGCTATGTGCCGCAATATGTGCCAACCGTTTATTATTCGGATGAATCGTTAGCGATTACTGTCATGGAAGATTTGTCGCATTTACAAATTGCTCGTAAAGGACTCATCGAAGGGAAAACATTCCCGCTTCTTTCTGAACATATCGGCGAATTTATCGCGAAAACATTGTTTTATACGTCGGATTTTGGAATGAACCAACAACAGAAAAAACAGCTGGCGCAACAATTCATCAACCCAGAGCTATGCAAAATTACGGAAGATCTCGTATTTACCGATCCGTTTTTTGATCACGAAACGAACAATTTTGAACCAGAACTTCGTCATGACGTAGAGGCACTTTGGAAAGATGAAGCACTTCACCTCGAAACAGCAAAATTGAAACGAAAATTTTTAACGGAGGCAGATGCGCTCATTCACGGTGACCTTCATACTGGAAGCATTTTTGCAAGCGACACAGAAACGAAAGTGATTGACCCGGAATTTGCGTTTTATGGCCCGTTTGGGTTTGACATCGGGCAGTTTTTCGCCAATTTATTGTTAAATGCGTTGTCCCGTAAAGAACATGAACAAGCACCGATATTGCATCATATCGAAAAAACGTGGGATGTTTTTTCGACCGTCTTCGCTAACCTTTGGAACGAGCATAATGTCGAGCCGTATGCGAAAACAAACGGCTGGCTGCAAGACCTATTGCACGACATTTTCGTCGATGCGGTTGGATTTGCTGGCTGTGAAGTCATTCGCCGAACGATTGGCTTAGCCCATGTCGCTGACCTTGATGGAATTTCTGACAAACAAACGCGCCTTGAGGCAAAGCGGCGTGCCCTTCAGCTTGGTAGAACGCTTATTTTACAGCGCGATTCGCTTCGGAACACGAAAGATATTTTTACTACGTTCGCTCAAACATCGGCCGAAGGGTACTTAGCATAAGAAAATTGTACGAAAGGCGGAAATCTCTAGCCGATACTTGTGAAACGAAAGGAAGAACGATATGGCTGAATTACTTTCCATTCCCCGCTCGGTTGAATGGAACGAAACACACATTACCATTTTAAATCAACAAAAGTTGCCTTTTCAGACTGAATATTTAGAATTAAAAGAACTAGAAGATGTTTGGGATGCGATTGCCACATTAAAAGTGCGTGGGGCGCCTGCAATCGGAATGACGGCTGCTTACGGACTTGCGCTCGCTGCCCAACAGTACGACGGTTCGCTCGCGGAATTTCAAAAGCAGCTCCAAAATGCCCGTAATTATTTAGCAAGCGCCCGCCCTACCGCGGTCAACTTAGTTTGGGCGCTCGATCGCCTTGTCAAAAGCGCGGCGAAAGCTACGTCAGTAAATGAGGCGAAAACTGCGCTCATTCACGAAGCGATTCGCATTCAAGTCGAAGACGAAGATACGTGCCGATCGATTGGCGAATATGCACTGTCGTTATTTCAAGCAGGCGACCGAGTATTGACGATTTGCAATGCCGGCTCGATCGCCACCGCTCGCTACGGAACAGCGCTTGCGCCATTTTATCTCGCGAAAGAAAAAGGAATCCGTCTTCACGTCTATGCATCAGAAACGCGACCGGTGCTACAAGGAGCAAGGCTAACGACGTGGGAGCTAATGCAAGCAGGCATTGATGTCACACTTATTACCGATAACATGGCGGCGCAAACGATAAAAACAAAACGAATAAACGCTGTCATTGTTGGAGCTGATCGAATCGCA
Source organism: Anoxybacteroides voinovskiense (assembly GCF_014196205.1). GTDB lineage: Bacteria > Bacillota > Bacilli > Bacillales > Anoxybacillaceae > Anoxybacteroides > Anoxybacteroides voinovskiense. The sequence continues at coordinate 35,426 of NZ_JACIDE010000012.1, forward strand.
GCAAACGGGGACACGGCGAATAAAATTGGAACGTTCGGGCTTGCGCTGCTCGCTAAATCTTTCGGCATTCCGTTTTACGTCGCTGCCCCGCTGTCAACCATTGATTTGGCAACGAAAACAGGGGATGATATTCCGATTGAGGAGCGAAATCCAGAAGAAGTGACCCATCTCTCCGGAACACGAATCGCTCCTGAAGGCGTCAACGTCTACAATCCGGCGTTTGACGTCACGCCAAACGAGCTCATTACTGCCATTATTACCGAAAAAGGAATCATCCGCGGCAATTATAAAACGGCATTACCAACACTTTTTGCATCGGCTACGAAATAGGAATGTTTCCCCATCGGCTTACAAACCTATTTATGATATGATAGGATAAAAGCATAAAACGATGCGTGTATTCGTATGAACGGGGGAACAATTGGATGAAGATGATGACTACAGTGCTCACACAACTATTAAACAGCACGATCCACTCCATTAAAATGGTCATTCCAGCAGGCATTCAGATTGGAAAACCAGCGCTTTATACAGCGAACTCACTCCAGTCTTCGTTGTCGGTTTTAATCGGAATGACTGGACAAGTTCATGGGCAATTGGTCATTGGGGGCACTGCGTCTTTATTTTCGCAAATTAGCCAAATGATGTACGGGATGATGCTAGAAGGTGAAATGCTTGAGTCGTTTACGTGTGAGCTTGGGAATATGATTGCTGGACAACTAGTAACACACGCCTCAAGCCAGCAATTAACGATGGACATTACTCCCCCGACATTGCTCGTTGGTGAAACAAGTGTCAAAGGGTTTCAAAAAGCGATTCTCGTTCCGGTGAGCGTAGAGGAAAAGGGGACGTTAAACGTCATCGTTACCGTGCATGAATAGAAGAAAAAAAACTAGAAGCAGCCGGCGCTTCTAGTTTTTTTATCCGCTTCTATAATGCTGCTCTAACTGAAGCAGCTTTTCTTTTACGTCCGTTCGGTTCCCTGCATACCCTGTTAACGCGTTGTTTTTTCCGATGACGCGATGGCACGGGACAATAATGGCTAGCTCGTTCGCCCGATTTGCCTGTCCGACAGCACGAACTGCTTTCGGATGGCCAATTTTTTCGGCAATGTCGCTGTAGCTTGCCGTTTCACCATATGGAATATCGCAAAGCGCTTGCCATACTTTTTGTTGAAACGGCGTTCCTTCCCATTTCACCGGCAGTTGAAACACGGTTCGTTTCCCGCGAAAATATTCGTCTAGTTGCTTTACCGCTTCTTGTAGTAATGGGGCGTCGCTTTTTACGAATTCGTATTGATTATTCATCTTTTCCCAACCGTCGGCAAATAGCTCGACATGAACGATCGCTTCGCCATCGGAAATGATGTAAATATCGCCGAACTCATTTGTTTTATATATGGTATACTCCCGTTTCTTCGTCATCTGTATCCACCCGCTCGATTGGCAATGTAATATGGAAAGTCGTCCCGACACCTACTTCGCTTTCGACATCAATTTTCCCTTGATGCTCCTCAATAATTTTATAACTAACCATCAATCCAAGTCCAGTCCCTCGCTCTTTTGTCGTATAAAATGGCTCGCCTAGCTTTTTTATTTTATCTTGCGGAATGCCGCACCCTTGGTCTGTAACGGAAATGCGAACATAGTCCGTTCCTATTTTTCGGATACGAACATGTATATCCCCGCCTTTCGGCATCACTTCGATTGCATTTTTTAAAATATTGATAAACACTTGTTTTAATTGGTTCGGCTCGCAGTAAAGAAGTGGAAGTTTTTCTTCGAAATCGGCAATAATTTGCACGTTATGCATCATCGCCTGCGCACTAATTAAATCAATCGTATCTTTCATAATTTTGCATACGTCGTTTTGTTTATATTGCACTGCTTGCGGCTTTGCCAGTACGAGAAATTCCGTAATAATCGACTCAATCCGCTTCAATTCGGACATAATCACATCAAAATACATCGAATAATCGTCTTTTATGCTGCCTTGCAGCAATTGAATAAATCCTTTTAGCGCTGTCATCGGGTTACGGATTTCATGGGCGATGCCGGCGGCTAACTCTCCGACAACGTTTAACGTATCCGATTTGCGAAGCTGCCATTCGAGCTCTTTCTTTTCGGTTACATCGCGAAGCATCATCATGCCAACGTTCGCAATAATTTCTTTTTTCAGCGAAAGTTCGATAGTTCGCTGCTCCCCTTCTTTTGTTAACACCGTCATTTCCCCATACGCTTCGCCTAGCTGCTCGCACTGTTTAATGAGTTTATCAAACACTTTCCGCTCTTTTTCTGGAATGCATGTAATAAATGACTGGGCAAGCAACTGTTCTTTCGTCGTTTGAAAAATGTCGCACGCAATCGGATTGACGTCTAAAATTCGATACCCTTCTCCCCACAGTAAAATGCCGTTCATCGAATGGTCGAAAATGCTGCGAAACTTTTGTTCGCTTTCTTGCAATTCTTTTTCCATCTTTCCTCTTTCCGTCACGTTGCGAAAAATGGCTAAATGGTACCCGTCAATGACGCCTTGTTTCATCGTAAATTCGAGCTGTTTGTCTTCGCCGTTTGGCATATGAAATGTTAATTCATCGCGAATTTCGCCTGTTTTCCGAAATTGCTCTAATACGTGTTGCACTTTTTCGTCATAGTCGACAAAGTCAAGCAAGTTTCTCCGTACGAGCAAACTGAGCGGAAGTTCAAACGTCCGGCTTGCCGCTGGATTGGCATTGAGGATGTGCCCGCTATCATTCCAAATCAAAATCGCTTCGTGGGCTTGCTCGAAAATGGCGCGAAATCGTTCTTCACTTTTTTGTAGCTTTATTTCCATGTTTTTCTTTTCGGTGACATCGCGCATAATCGCCATAAAAAATCCGCTATAGATGTTCGAGGTCATCGTTAATTCAAACATTTTGACCGTTCCGTCAAAACGAATGAGCGATAGCTCCCCTTTCGCTGTCCCTTTTTCTTTTAATTCAACAAGCAACTCAACGAAATCATCCTTGCATTGCCTTGCCACAAATTGTTGAAACGATAAATGAAGCAGCTTTTCTTTTTCTAAATTTAAACTCATACAAAACGCTGGATTGACGTCCACAAACCGCCCAAACTCATCAAAAATGACAATGCTATCGACAGCGCGGTTAAACACATCTTTAAATAAAAATTCGTTAATAATTCGCTCCCGTTCTAGCGCCTTGCGCGCAGAAATGTCGCGCATAATCGCTAAATCAAAGCGATTAAACGCATCTTTTTTCATCGAAAATTCAATATGCTTAATTTTTCCGTCCCGTAATTTTATCAACAACTCATCGCTAAATGAGCCGAATTTTTGCAGCATTGATTGCTGAAATAATAAAATATCCGGAGGGACTAACTCAAGAAACATTTGAAAGCGCTTTCCTACTAATTCTTCCTTTTCCATTTCAAACAGATGGCATGCTGCTTCGTTGACCTCGACAAATTCGCCACTTTTATCAAAAATAATAATCGCATCTAATGACCGTTCAAAAATAATCGCATAACCGCTTAATTGTTCTTTCAACCGCCGGTTTTCTTCTTCTAATGATTTCACATTGACGATTAATTCTTGTTTTTCACTAGGAGAAAGGCTGTTGCTCATTATCGTTCCTCCCCCAACCGCATAATATCAACAATCAATATATATTCGTCAAAAAAAAAGGTACTCCTGCTACATATTTTAAAATTTTCCGAAAACATCCCACTTGCTCAGTTTGTTTTATTTTTTTATACATTGTGTTATACTAAAATGTTGACGCTTATATTAAAGGGGTTTTTTACGATGAAAATTGTATGCGCAACGTTAAACGCAAAATATATTCATACAAACTTAGCCATTCGTTATTTGAAAGCATATGTTCAGCCGCAATTTGCTGTGGAAATTGCGGAGTATACGATTAAAGACCCAGCGATGAGCATCGTGACCGATCTTTACCAAAAAAAACCGGACGTCATCGGATTTAGCTGTTACATTTGGAACATTGAAGAAACGATTAAAGTATGCAAAATGTTAAAGAAAATCGATCCACACATCACAATTGTCGTCGGCGGGCCAGAAGTGTCGTACGATGTGCGCGAATGGCTCGAAACTGTCGATGCATTTGACTTTATCGTCATCGGTGAAGGAGAAGAAACGTTTAAACAACTGTTAATTCAGTTAAGCGGGGCACGCGATTTTCATGCCGTGCACGGATTGGCGTTTCGTGAAAATGGGAAAATGATCATCAACCCGCAGCGAAACAAAATTAATCTCGCCGATATGCCGTCGCCGTATCGTTTTAAAGAAGACGTTCCTCATTTAGCGAAGCGGGTGACATATGTCGAAACGAGCCGCGGCTGTCCGTTCAGCTGTCAGTTTTGTTTATCGTCCATTGAGGTTGGCGTTCGCTATTTTGACAGAGAAAAAATAAAAGAAGACATCCGTTATTTAATGAAGCATGGCGCAAGAACGATTAAGTTCGTCGATCGTACCTTTAACATTAGCCGCAGCTACGCGATGGAGATGTTTCGATTTTTAATTGACGAACATGTACCAGGGACGGTGTTTCAATTTGAAATTACTGCAGATATTATGCGCCCAGAAGTGATTGAGTTTTTAAATAAAGAAGCGCCGCCAGGACTGTTTCGCTTTGAAATTGGCGTTCAATCGACAAACGATGAAGTGAACCGGCTGGTGATGCGCAAACAAAATTTTGCCAAGCTCACCCGTACCGTAACGATGGTCAAACAAGGCGGAAAAATTGCCCAACACCTTGATTTAATTGCTGGTCTTCCAGAAGAAGATTACACGTCGTTTCGGAAAACGTTCAACGACGTGTTCGCCCTTCGTCCAGAAGAGTTGCAGCTTGGCTTTTTAAAAATGTTGCGGGGAACAGGACTTCGCCTGCGCGCGTCGGAATACGGGTATGTGTTTATGGACCATGCGCCATATGAAGTATTAAAAAATAACGTACTTTCGTTTGACGATATGACGCGTATTAAACAAGTCGAGGACGTGTTAGAAAAGTATTGGAACGCCCATCGGATGGACGAAACGATTGAATATTTAGTGACGCACGTCTTTCCAACGCCGTTTGACTTTTTCCAAGCGTTTGGCACGTATTGGGACGAACAAGGATGGGCGCGCATCGGCCATCAGCTCGAAGATTTATTCCGCCGCTTATATGCATTTTTACAAGCAAAGCAAATCGAGCAAGTACCGATTGTCGAAGCATTAATGAAATACGACTATTTACAAAATCAAAAACATAAACCGCGGAAGCCGTGGTGGGAAGAAAAAATCGCGAAAGAAGAACGGACGATTGTTTATCGCCAGCTTTTAGAAAATCCGCTGTTGCTTGGAGAACCATTTGCGGCATTGGAGCTAGACGAAAAAGAATTATTTAAACATACTGTAATGGAAATCATTCCGATTGATATCGACCATTATGTAAAAACAAAAGAAGTGCGAAACATACAAACCGTCATGGTTGCTTACTTTGACCCGATTCAGCGAAAAACGGCGATCTTTTCTGCTCCGTTCTCTTTATTTGCACATCCAGTGAAAAAGTAGGGAAGCCCCTACTTTTTCTTTTTTCGTTTTGTTTCTTCCTTTAACATAAGTAGCTGATGGGCATTTAAATCCCCTGTTTCCACCGAAAACTCTTCGCGGGCTGTCCGCGGTTGGTTTTTCTTCATTCCCCTTGCCGCCCTTTTTTCGAATTGCGGTTTGCGCCACGAATCATTTCTTCATCACTAGCGTATTGCGCAATGGCTTCGGATTCCGGCAAACTTTCGGTCGGGGTTTTATTGTTGTTTTCCGCTGCGTTGTATTTCACTTTTCGTTTCATTTCGTTTCCTCCTTGCGATGGTATGCAATCAATACGATTTCTTCTCCCGTTTCTTCCCGCAACGTTTTTTCAAGCTGTTGTAGTTTTTTTAGCGATTGCTCGCGAAGGGTTGCGACTGGAAATGCATTATTTGTCAAGGTTCTCCCCCCTTCAATCGTTTTTCTTATTTTCCGGAAAAATAGGCGGTTTATTCATCGGTTTTTTGCTCACACTATCATTGAGGTGAGACAGATGAAAAAAGAACAAAACATACAATCGCCGATTTTTGACGAAACACAACCGCACCAAATTCATGCTCCGTCGTTTAAAGGAACAGGGATGCACATGCAACCGCCATTTGTGAACAAACATGGTGTCGTCATTGGCGACAGCAAATACAATTCCCCAGACTCCCCGCTCAATCAATGGAGCGAAGACACTGACCCAAGCGTGATGGCCGGAGAAGAATGGGTGCATCCAACAAACGATATCGGCTGGAATACAGCGGAAAATCGCGAGCTATTAGAAGCGAAAAAACGGCCGCAAGCCGCGCCATTTATGCATCCGGACAAAGATGTAAGCTACGGGCAAGATTAACAAAGACGTGCCAACTATCATACGTTGATGGAGAGAATCTTTTGGATGAGGTGGCCGTAGTGAATAACGAATGGATTCAAGCAATAAAAGTGTTCGGGATTGGAATTATTATCATTGGGTATATCACTTTGTTTATTGGCGAATATAGCGAATGGCAAGAAATAAAACGAACAGGGGGATTTTAACTATTTTCCCCCTGTAAACGAAATTCCTTTAATGAAGTAGCGATTGAAGAAGATATAAATGACAAGCACGGGTAACGTAAATACCATCGATGCCGCCATAATATAGTTCCAGTAGCTAATATATTGCCCTTTAAAACTGTTCAAGCCGAGCGGCAATGTAAATAACTCTGGATCGGAAAGAATAATAAGTGGTCGCATAAAGTCATTCCACGAACCCATGAAAACAAAAATCGCTTGTGCCGCTAATGCCGGACGAGCAAGCGGCAATACAATCCGGAAAAACGTGCCGATGCGACTTAACCCGTCCAACGCCGCAGCTTCCTCTAATTCTCTTGGAAAGTTAATGAAAAATTGCCGCATCATGAAAATAAATGTTGCATTAATCATTGTCGGGACAATCATCCCTTGATACGAATTGAGCCACCCTAGCTGCTTTAAAATTAAGTAGTTCGGAATCATCGTCACTTGTGCTGGAATCATGAGCACAGCCAAAATAATAATAAATAACGGTTTTTTCCCAGGAAACTGCAAACGAGCAAGCGCATATCCAGCCATCGAATTAAACAATAAGTTAAGCAACGTTACCGTTACTGCGATAATGACACTATTGAACAACCAGCGCGGAAACAGTTGTTGCTCAATAAAAATTTGTTTATAGTTATCAAGCGTAAAATGCTTTGGAATAAACGAAATCGTGCCGCTCACAATTTCTTCAAGCGTTTTAAAGGAAGAAGACAACGCCCATAAAAACGGAATCATCGTTACGATCGCATAAAGAACGAGAATAACATACAAAGACGCCTTGCCAATGCCTAGTTTTTTCTTCATCCATTTTCATCTCCTTAATAAAGAGATTCTTCTTTCGAAAATCTCCGTTGCACTAATGTCGCGATTAAAATAATAATCGCTAATGCGAAAGCTAATGCAGCTGCATATCCCATCGTTCCTAACGTTTTAAATGCGTATTGATAAATAAGCAGTACGACGGTTAACGTTGAATTGTTCGGACCTCCAGAACCGGCAGAGAAGATGTAAGACTGGTCAAATAGCTGAAACGTTCCAATCAGCCCCATAATGACAACAAACGATGTAACTGGTCGCAAATAAGGAACAGTGACGTACCAAAATTTTTGGATGGCATTTGCCCCATCTAACTCCGCCGCTTCATAAAGCGAATCAGGAATATCTTGCAATGCCGCTAAATAAATGACCATGAAAAACGGAGCGGTCGACCAAATATTCATCACCATAATCGCGTTCAGAGCCACTTTTGGATCGCCAAGCCAGTTATACGTCGGTAATCCAACGGCTTGCAGCAAATGGTTAATGAGCCCATTTTGGTTGTACATCCACATAAAGATTAACGTTAGTACAGCTGAAGACGTAAGCGTTGGCAAAAAGTAAACGATACGGAAAAACTTTTGCCCTTTCAATCCTGCATTTAATGTTGCTGCTAACACAAGCGCTAGCATCGTTTGGCACGGGACAACGAGCACGACATATTTCACCGTATTCCATAAGGCAATTTTCGCTCGTAAATCTCCTGTCATTCGTTTAAAGTTATCGAATCCAACAAATTCAAACGTAGTCGTGCCAAGCAGCTGTACTTTATGGAATGCTAAAAAAATGGCAAATAAGATTGGACCAATAATAAATAAAAGTAATACAAATAACGTTGGAGATAATAATAAGTACCCTGTTCCTGCCTCACGCCATGCTTTTTTTCTCATCGTTCTTCCTCTCCTCATACGCGATTCCATTAAGCCGTTCCCCTCTTGCTAGTACGCTAATCTACTAGAAAGGAGGGAACCGCTTAATGCTAAAGCTGATAGAAGGAGACTCCTTCTATCAGCGCTGTCATTATTTATTCCCTTCAATTTCTTTGTTTGCTGTTTCTTGTGCTTCTTTCAATGCATCTGCTAGTGGACGCTGCCCTAAAAAGGCACTGACAAATTGGTTATTGAAGTTATTTGTAATAATCGGCAAGTTCGTTCCGTTTTGCCATACCGTTGCGTAGGAAGCACCAGCTACAATTGGCGCGCGCAACGGATCTTTATCAAATCCTAACTCAGCTGCTACCGATTTGCGCGTCGGTAACGCCAATCCTTTGCTCGTCCAAATTTTCATTCCCTCTTTTCCCGTTAAGAAGGAAATTAATTTCCAAGCAGCTTCCTTCTTCTGTGAATTTTTGTTCATCACATATGCAACAGTATATGCCATCGTTGCTTTTTTCCCGTTGATTGTTGGGATTTCTGCTGTTCCATATTCTAAATTCGGGAACGTATCTTTTAAGAACGGAATTGCCCAGTTTCCTTCAATGACCATCGCTGCTTTTCCTTGTCCGAACATTTCACCGCCCCAGTTTGCGCCAACTTCACTCGGTTGAGCAGCTGATTTATCTTTCACATGCATATCAACGATCGGTTGAAGCGCTTCGACTACTTTCGGATCAGCAAAACTTGCTTTATTATCCGTAACTACTTTCCCACCTTTTGATTCGGCAATGTAGTATAAGCGCGCTAATTCTGGCGCCACCCCGAAGCCATATACTTGTGTGCCTTTCGTTAGTTTTTTCGCTACTTCGCGCAATTCATCCCAAGTTTTCGGTACTTCTACCCCTGCTTCTTCAAACATTTTTTTGTTATAAAAGAGCGCAAGCGTTGAATAGTCTTTTGGGAATCCGTAAATTTTCCCGTCTTCTCCTTTAAACGCATCAAGCAACGGTTTTTCAAAGTCATTGATATCAAAATCATCCGTGACATATTTGTCTAGCGGTTCGAGTGCTCCCGTTTTAATTAATGCCGGCGCTTCAAACGCATCAAGATAGAAAACATCTGGTCCTTCCCCGCCAACTAGCCGTGTTTTAATCACATCCATATATTGGTCAGAAATGACTTCATATTTTACTTTAATGTTCGGGTATTTCTTTTGAAACTCATCTAATGTTTGTTGCAATAGCTTTTGTTCTGTCGGATTTCCTCCCCAACCAGCAAGCGTCACTTCCACTTTTTCATTTTTTGTTCCACTAGTTTCTTTCCCTGCTGTTTTTTCTTCCCCGCTACTGCAACCTGCTAAAGCGCTTCCAAATAGCATTGTCGACATACCAATTGCCAACCATTTTTTCATCTTCCTATCTCCCCTTTTATGGAATAATTTGTATATAACAAGAGAGAGAATATCTCCCTTGGTATTAAACAAGTTTTACCTCGTAACCAGTTGTATTTTGGGCAATATGAACGTTTGTTTCACCGTTTTGACGTGTAACAGTAACCGATAATCGTCCGTTGCCGATCGCGATATTCTCGACTTTTAAGACATTCATCGGCTCAAGCAATGTTGGTGACAAGCGAATTTCCTTTTTTAGACTATTAGGGAACAACCCAAGTAACGATTGAACAAAAACAAGTGGAGTCCCTGCCGCCCACGCTTGAGGAGAGCAAGCAACAGGATATTTCACAGGCTTGCCGAATTGTTTGCTGTATCCGCAAAATAATTCTGGCAGACGGTCGTATTCAAAATGAGAAGCTGCTTCAATAAGACCTCCCATGACTATGTTGGCTTCTTCCCGTTTTCCCAATTTGCTCAATCCAAGCAAAATAATGCTATTATCGTGAGGCCAGACGCTGCCGTCATGGTAACTCATTGGATTGTATCCTGCTTCCCCTTCTCCCATTGTACGAATCCCGTAACCAGAAAACATTTTTGGCGACAACAGCGTACGAATCGTCTTCTCCATTCGTTCTGAATCAAGCATCTCGGCAAACAGCACATGCCCTGGGTTAGACGTAATCGTCCCCACTTGCTGCTTGTTCCCATCTAATGCAATCGCATAAAATTGCACATCCTCCATCCAAAACTGTTTCTCAAATTTCACTCTTAACTCTTCCGCCTGCTGGCGAAGCTTTGCCGCTTGCTCATGCTCATTGAGCTGTTCAAAAATATCCGCCAATCCCATTTTTGCTTGATACACATAGCCTTGCACTTCCACAAGGGCAATCGGAGACTCAGCATATTCACCGTTACGGTGAACGATAGAATCACCAGAATCTTTCCATCCTTGATTAGCAATCCCTTTCGCTGATTCTTGGTGATATTCAACAAATAAATCGCCATCGCGATCCCCGTATTGATCAATCCACATGAGTGCGTCATCAATATTGTTTTTTAGTTGACGAACAAGCTCGAAATCACCTGTCCATTTCACATACTCTGTCAACAGGACAAGGAACAACGGGGTCGCATCAATCGTCCCGTAATATGGCGTAAACGGGATTTGATTTGTATTTGCCAATTCACCAAAACGCATTTCGTGCATCACTTTTCCAGGTTGCTCGTCTCGCCAAGGGTCAAAGTGTTTTCCTTGATATTTTGCCATTGTAAGAAGCGTCCCTTTTGCGATTTCCGGTTGAAAAGGAAGCATTTGCAGTGCAGCAATTAAACTATCTCGACCAAACGGCACCCCAAACCATGGTAACCCTGCGACTGGAAATGGACCGTACCCTAAATCGGTTAACAATACTCGCAAATCGCCAATCCCGCGGCTGACTAAACGGGCAAGCGGCTCATAATCGGTCGTTATTTTCGTAATGTTGCTCTCCCATTGACGGTAAGACGCTTTCAAACGGTCTAGTGCCTCTATCGGAGAAGCGATATTTCTCTGTGCTTCTTCGCCGATTTGCGGTTGGATGATCAATGTAACGGTTTGCTCCTCGGCATGGTTCAACGCAAAATCAAAAACAATTTCTCCATGTTCCTCCACCGCTTTCTCTTGCCGATCCCATGTGATTGTTGTTGCGCGTTTCAGTTGATCGGCTCCTTCATAATGAAAAGTGAGCGAGCGATTGCCAATCGTTTGACCCGTACGTTTGCCAACTTTCCCTGTTTGAAAGCCACGGATGATAAACATATCCGCAAAATCAACATCCACCTGTATACTCAGTTCGAATTGCACCGGCTTTGGATAGTAATTTTTTAGGTTGATTCTTTCATAAAGCACACCTTCGTATATAAAACGTTTTCTTTCGATTTCAACCGATTCTCGCCATAATAATATCTCCCCATCTTTCTCCATATGAGGGTTTGTTAATAAGATCGTTGCCACATAATTTTCTCCCGCATCCGAAGATAATAGGACAGGCTCTTGCCCATTAATGTGCAAATGTAACTTGCTTAAAAAACGGGTATCTTTCGTGTATAGTCCAAGCCCGTACGGATGGTTTTTAGGGATATTTCCTTTTTCATCTGTCAGAAAAAATAGATCGTTTTCTTTAATGACTCGATACTCCATTCAAGGATACCTCCTGTGTATTCCAAAACGTTTCGGATGACGATGATATAAAAATCCAAAACGTTTCGGATTTTGTTTAAAAAATAGTTCCAAAACGTTTTGAATCCGGCGGCTAGTAAAAAACCACTATCCGTGGTTTTTTACCGTCGATTCACGTATTTTCAATTCAGTTTCAAGCACTCGCACGCGAGACTGCGCCTTTCCTTCCAACATTTCGATCAATAATTTAGCCGCTTCGTACCCCATCGCGAACTTATTTTGAGCAATGGTAGATAACGGCGGAGTGGTGTACGAGGCTAAAATAATGTCATCATAACCGATGATCGCTAGTTCTTCTGGGATTCGCTTTCCTAACGTTTTCGCTGCTTTCATCACTCCGAGCGCCATTAAGTCGCTCGCACAAAAAAACGAGGTAATTTCTGGGTGCTGCGTCAACAGCCTTACTGCTTCTTGCTCAGCCCGTTCTTCTTTAAACGCGCCATTGGCCACCAAATGCTCATGAAAAGGCAAACCTGCTTCAAATAACGCCTCTTGAAATCCTTTCAATCGTTGTTCGCTGACGAACGCAAATTCATACCCGTTGATCATCGCAATATGCCGGTGGCCGAGCGAAATGAGATGTTGTACCGCTTTTTTCGCGCCTAGCACGTTGTCCGTCGTCACATATCCGACTGTTTCCGACTCGATCGGAATATCGATCAATACACACGGGATGTCGCTTTCGACCACTTCTTGCAAATACGGGTCATCGACGCGAATTCCTTGTAAAATAGCGCCATCTACACGCCGTTCACGACATAGCTGTGTGTACGTTTTCTCCCGCTGTTTCGTTGAAGTTGTGCTAAATAGCACCATATCATAGTCCACTTCACTGACATATTGATTCACGCCCGCAAGCACTTCAAACGTAAAATTATCTTTCGTACTTTCTCGTGTCAATCCCGAAACAAGTAAGCCGATCGTTTTGGATTTGTTCATCACAAGACCGCGTGCTAACGTATTCGGACTATAATTTAACTGTTTGGCAATTTCGATAATTTTTTTTCTTGTCTTTTCGTTTACGTCCGAATAACCGTTTAACGCTCGAGAAACAGTCGTAATCGAAACACCAGCTGCTTTGGCTATATCTTTAATCGTCGTCACTTCTTTTTCCTCCAAAACGTTTCGGATCGCTTTCTGATTTGGATTGTAACCGAAATTGAAACCGATTGCAATAAAAAGTTAGTGACAAATTTTTTACGATGTCGATTTCCTCCACTACAATTTTTTTTGAAACTACTCTCCCCACTTTATAATGTCGGTGCTATAATTTACCTAAAGCGTGAAGGGGGAATGACGTTATGACCATTGGCAAAAAATATGGAATCGTTTTCAGTTTTTCGACACTCCTTTTTGTGATCGTTTTTATCTTTGTCGCCTTTCTCATCTATCATATGACGACTGTCGTAAAACAAGTCGAAGAAAAAAGCGACCAAGCGATTTTAATTACAGAACTTTCCTCATCTTTTCGCCAAAAATATATTTTGATTACCGATTATATGACGAACCCTCGACCTGAAACGTTGCAGCAATATGAACAGCAAACGAACCAATTTAAGAAAAACATCGAAAAATTACAGCCGCATATGGTGACAGAGGAAGAAAAAAAGATTTACCGCGCGACGCTTGCTGTTGAAAAACAGCTTACTGATTTGCTTTATAAAAACATTCAACCAACCGTATTAGAAAACCGCAACCGTGGCGAACAAATGGACATTTATCAAGTCATTAGCTTTCAAAATAAAGCAGAAGTTATTCGCGATGTCAGCATCGAGAAACTAGAACAACTTCGTACGATGATTACAACCGACCGAAATAACCTAATCGCTCAAATGAACGATCAAATAAAGCAAACGATGCTTATTATGATAACGACAGTTGTTTCTGCGATCATTCTTTCAGCTATTTTACTCATCATCGTCAGTCGAAAAATTAGCAAAGCACTATTTCAAGCGGTTGGCATATGTAAGCAACTAGCGCGTGGAAACTTACGTGTCACTCAGATAGATACTACAAGAAAAGACGAAATTGGCGAAATGATGAATGCCATGAACGAACTTGCCACCCATCTGCAGCAATCCATTGAACAAATTCGCCAATCGGCCGAATGTGTCAACGATATGTCCGAAAAACTAAAACTAAACGCCGAATCGACAACCGAAACGAACGAACAAATTACCGAAGCAATGTTACAAGTAGCCACCGGCGCTGATGAGCAAGTGGCAGCGGCAGAACAGACAAACGAAACCGTACAATCTGTCTCCGCACAATTAACAACCGTTACTACTCGAATGGAAAAAACAACGGATATTACGAACAAAACGAGTCAAAAAGTAGCCCAAGGCGCCCAATTCGTCAACGAAACGACAACGCAAATGGAACGAATTAACGAAAAAGTCACCCATTTATCGACCATTATTCAAACATTGGACAAGCAATCGAGCGAAATCCAGCAAATCGTTGGTCTCATTACTGCTATTTCTGAACAAACGAATTTGCTCGCTTTAAACGCCGCCATTGAAGCAGCGCGAGCAGGAGAGCACGGAAAAGGATTCGGCGTCGTCGCGTCCGAAGTGCGAAAGCTTGCGGAACAAACAGCCGTTGCTGCCGGCAATATTCGCGACCTCCTCCATTTGGCACAACAAGAAACGACGCGCGCCGTTTTAGCGATGAATGAAAGCAATGAAGCTGTCAAACACGGCAGAGACATGATGAAACAACTTGAAGACACTTTCCATCATATCGCCGAATCAATTTGGAACGTCAAAACCGAGTGTGAAACCGTGCGGAGCGCAGTTTTAGCCGCAAATGAAAAAATGGCAGAAATGACTGTTTCGGCGGAAGGCATTATTCGTGTGTCCAAAATGACAGCAACCAATATTGAACAAGTCGCAGCCGCCACCGAAGAACAAAACGCCACAATGCAAGAGTTGCTTGCGTCGTCGCACGAGCTAGCTAGCACCGCCAACCAATTAAACCAATCCGTTACGCGATTTGTGCTTTAGAATGCCAAAAACTTGCCATACCCTCTGTAATTGCCATTATAAATCTTTTGCCGTGCCGCATACTAACAGTGCAAGGCAATAAAAAAACAGGAGGAGAACAACATGGCAAGAAATAATAAATTGCTCGTACCGGGAATTGAACAAGCCCTTGATCAAATAAAATATGAAATCGCCCAAGAGTTTGGCGTGCAACTAGGTTCTGACACCGCCTCGCGCGCGAATGGTTCCGTCGGCGGCGAAATTACGAAACGGTTAATCGCTCAAGCACAAAGCCAACTTGCTGGCACATTCCAACCAACTGAATAACATGGCAAAGAGGCTGTCCCATCATGGAACAGCCTCTCCTTATGCTTGCGTTTCTGGGGTAAACGTCCGTTTGGCAAACTCGCTATCGAGCATAAACATTGCGTTATTGTCATTTTGGATACGACGCAACTTTTGGATAATATTATCAAACATCGCTTCCTCTTCTACTTGCTCATCAATAAACCATTTTAAAAAGTTAATCGTCGCATGCTCCCGCTCGTCCCACGCAATATCAGACAACTGGTAAATTCGTTTCGTCACTTCTTTTTCTTGCACGAGCGCTTTTTCAAAACAGTCCAACACAGACGTAAAATCGTTATTCGGTGAATCAAAGCCTGTAATAATCGCTCGCTCCCCTAACGCATTAATAAAGTTGTAAAACTTCATCGCGTGAAACCGTTCTTCTTCCGCCTGCACTAAAAAAAAGTTAGCAAATCCATCTAGGCTTTCTGCAGAACAATACGCTGCCATCGCCATATATGCATGGGCAGAAAAAAATTCAAAATTCATTTGCTCATTTAATCCTTGCAACAACTTTTCACTAATCACTATCCTCACCTCTATTTCGTCATCATGTTTCCATTATACCAAAAAAAGCCGAATTAGCCAAAAAGGCCTTCGCCGATTCCCGGCAAAGACCTTTTGACATTAGCTTACTTTTTCGTTTACATTCGCTTGTTCATTTAGCGTACTATGACGGCGACCATAAACGAAATAAATAATAAGACCAATCAATAGCCATGAAACGAAACCAATCCATGTCATCGCTGGCAACTGAAGTACTAAATAGCCGCAAAACGCTACTGCTAATAGCGGAACAAGTGGAACAAGCGGTGTTTTAAACGCTCGTTTCAAATCCGGCTGTGTTTTGCGTAAAACAAGCACACCGACAGAAACAACGATGAACGCAAACAACGTTCCAATGTTCGTTAGCTCCGCCAATTTATTTAACGGTACAACCCCTGCAAAGAACGCTACTAATAAGCCTGTTAGCCATGTGTTCACAAATGGCACTTGTCTTACTGGGCTAACGCGCGAAAATACTTTTGGCAATAACCCATCACGGCTGATGGCATAAAATAAACGAGTTTGACCGTACATCATGACAAGCAATACCGTTGTGATTCCGGCAATTGCTCCTAACGAAATAAACCCGGCTACCCAATCTTGATGAATGTAGTTTAACGCAAACGCTACAGGGTTTTTCACGTTCAATTGGTCATACGGAACAATCCCTGTTAATACAAGCGAAACGGCAATATACAAAATCGTACAAACTAATAGGGACGCAATAATTCCGATTGGCATATTACGTTGTGGATTTTTCACTTCTTCCGCAGCTGTAGACACAGCATCAAAACCGATATATGCAAAAAATACTGTCGCTGCTCCTGTCGCAACGCCTGAGAAGCCAAACGGCATAAACGGCGTCCAGTTTGCTGGTTTCACATACCATACACCAACCGCAAGGAACAATAACACAACTGCTACTTTAATCACCACGATAATCGAGTTAAAACGGGCTGATTTTTTCACACCGCGCGTCAATAAGAATGTAATGAATAAAACAACGATAATAGCCGGTAAATCAATAATCGTTCCTTTCGCTGGATCGTATGCACTTGTTAGCGCTTTCGGAAGTTCAATGCCAAATCCCGCTAACAATCCTTGGAAATAACCAGACCAACCGGCAGCAACCGCTGACGAAGAAACCCCATACTCTAAAATTAAGTCCCACCCTAAAATCCAAGCAAGCAGTTCCCCGAAAGCTGCGTAGCTATACGTATAGGCGCTTCCTGATACCGGAACGGTCGAAGCAAACTCTGCATAGCAAAGTGCCGCAAATACGCACGCAAGACCTGAAAGAATGAACGAAAGAACAAGTGCTGGTCCCGCATGTTCTGCAGCAGCTACTCCAGTAAGTACGAAAATCCCCGTACCGATAATTGCGCCAATCCCAAGCATCGTTAAATCAAAGGCACCTAGTTCTTTTTTTAGCGATGCCCCTTTCCCCCCTGCTTCTTTCAGAAGGACATCAATCGGCTTTTTTCTAAATAAATTCATCCCGCTGTCTCCCCTTGTCGTTTTCTGTAGAATATTGCAGAAGTTATACGTTTAGGATTGTATACTATTCGATAATTTTTGTAAAGTTGAAAAATAAAGAAATTAAATATTATTTTTCATTTTAAATTAAATCATTAAGAAAAATTAATATTTAATCGCCATTATTAATTTTCTATAATAATTTATTTAACTTTTCTAATAAAATTTTAATTTTAAATTTTATTTTTTAAAATTCATAATTTACAAATTTTTCTGATAAGTGTATAATGGATTTGTGACAAAATCATGAACATCTAAACGAAAGGAGGATCGCTTTATTTCACTTTTCACCCGAAAAATAAAAAGCATTTTTGAGGAGGGGGTTAACTTATGGCAGTG
Organism: Anoxybacteroides voinovskiense; assembly: GCF_014196205.1. Taxonomy (GTDB): domain Bacteria; phylum Bacillota; class Bacilli; order Bacillales; family Anoxybacillaceae; genus Anoxybacteroides; species Anoxybacteroides voinovskiense. Next base: position 53,117 of record NZ_JACIDE010000012.1, read on the forward strand.
AAAGAATTTTCTTCCCAACAGCAACAAACCGTTGACTACAGTCAAGTAGTCCAATCAGCTTCTTTCCAGCAGCTGATGCGAGAAAAACGCGCATTTATTTTACCTTTTTCGTTGTTCTTTTTAGCGTTTTATTTTACGCTACCGATTTTAACGTCTTACTCAACGGTGTTAAACACTCCTGCATTCGGTTCAATTAGCTGGGCATGGGTGTTTGCTTTCGCCCAATTCATTATGACGTGGACGCTTTGCATGTTGTATTCAAAACGGGCTGCACGCTTTGATGAAATGGTTGAAAAAATTAAACAGGAAGTAAAAGGAGGCAATGTCTAATGCATGGATTAGCATTTTCTCTATTCTTAATTATCGTTGCACTAACACTCGTCATTACCTACTTTGCTTCCAAACGGACAAAAACAACGAGCGAGTTTTACACAGCAGACAGCGCGTTAACCGGTTGGCAAAACGGATTAGCAATTGCTGGCGATTACATGTCCGCTGCCTCCTTTTTAGGGATTGCAGGGATGATTGCGTTAGTCGGGTTTGACGGATTTTTCTACAGCATTGGTTTCCTTGTTGCTTACCTTGTCGTCCTTTATATCGTTGCTGAGCCGCTTCGCAACTTAGGGAAGTATACGATGGCAGACATGATTGCGGCAAGATTTGATGATAAAAAGGTGCGCGGTGTCGCCGCATTAAATACGATTTCCATTTCTATTTTTTACATGATTGCACAGCTTGTCGGGGCGGGCGCCCTTATTAAGCTTTTATTGGGCATTGACTACATTTACGCTGTTTTAATCGTAGGCACGTTGATGACCGTTTATGTCGTATTCGGCGGAATGACGGCCACCAGCTGGGTACAAATTGTCAAAGCTGTTTTGTTAATGGCTGGGACGTTTGTCATTTCCGTTATTGTATTTGCTAAGTTCGATTTTAGCATTGCTAAAATGTTTAACGAAGTAAAAACGGCGACACCATTAAAAGAAGCATTTTTAAATCCAGGCAATAAATTTAAAAATCCACTTGACACTATTTCGCTCAACTTAGCTCTCATCTTAGGTACAGCAGGACTTCCACACATTTTAATTCGTTTCTTTACCGTAAAAGATGCACCAACTGCTCGCAAATCAGTCGTGTACGCAACATGGATTATCGGATTGTTCTATGTGATGACGATTTTCTTAGGATTTGGCGCAGCCGCATTCGTTGGCTATGATAAAATCGTTGCGGCAAACCCAGCCGGAAACATGGCGGCACCATTACTAGCAGAAGCGTTAGGCGGCGATTTCTTGTTTGCGTTCGTTTCTGCGGTCGCTTTCGCTACCATTCTAGCGGTTGTGGCTGGACTTGTATTATCTGCCGCTTCTGCTTTTGCCCATGACTTCTATAGCCACATCATTCGACATGGGCAGGCGACGGAAAAAGAACAAATGTTAGCTGCACGATGGGCATCAATTGGGGTTGCAGTATTGTCTATTTTATTAGCGTTATTCGCTCAAAAAATGAACGTTGCTTTCCTTGTCGCCTTAGCATTTGCAGTAGCAGCAAGCGCGAACTTGCCAATCATTTTGTTAACGATCTTTTGGAAGCGCTTTAATACTACTGGAGCTATTACTGGTATGCTTGTCGGCTTGTTTAGCTCGCTCTTACTTGTAGCGCTTAGCCCGAACGTCTGGGCACCACAGCCTGGTGTTGCGATTCTCGTCGGTGAGCCAATTTTCAAACTTGCAAATCCAGGCATTGTGTCCATTCCGTTAGGCTTTATCGCTGCCATTGTCGGCACACTCCTCTCATCGAAAAAAGCAGATGAGAAAAAGTTCGATGAGATTCTTGTCAAAGCTAATACAGGTATTAAAGAGTTAACGAACTAATAAAAAACCTCGCCCAAGGGGCGAGGTTTTTAGCTAACTTTTTCATTAGCATGAGCTTGTCCGTTTAGCGTACTGTGACGCCGACCATAGAAGAAATAAACGACAAGACCGACTAATAACCACGACACGAAACCAATCCATGTCATCGCTGGCAACTGAAGCACTAAATAGCCGCAAAACGCGACAGCCAACAATGGAACAACTGGAACAAGCGGTGTTTTAAACGCCCGTTTTAAATCTGGCTGCGTCTTGCGTAAAATTAGTACGCCGATCGATACGGTAATAAACGCAAATAACGTACCGATATTTGTTAGCTCCGCGAGCTTATTCAACGGAACGACACCGGCAAAGAAGGCAGCGAATAAGCATGTTAACCACGTGTTGACGACTGGCACTTGTCTTACTGGGCTAACGCGCGAAAATACTTTTGGCAATAACCCGTCCCGGCTGATGGCATAAAATAAACGAGTTTGTCCGTATAACATGACAAGTAATACGGTTGTAATCCCGGCAATCGCTCCTAACGAAATAAATCCGGCTACCCAGTCTTGATGAATGTAGTTTAACGCAAACGCTACAGGGTTTTTCACGTTCAATTGGTCATACGGAACAATGCCTGTTAATACGAGCGAAACGGCAATATACAATACCGTACAAATTAAAAGCGATGCGATAATCCCAATCGGCATGTTGCGCTGCGGATTTTTCACTTCTTCTGCAGCAGTAGACACCGCGTCAAAGCCAATATATGCAAAAAATACCGTCGCTGCCCCTGTCGCAACACCTGAGAAGCCGAACGGCATAAACGGCGTCCAGTTTGCCGGCTTCACATACCATACACCAACCGCAAGGAACAATAATACAACTGTTACTTTAATAATAACCATGATGGAGTTGAAGCGAGCAGATTTTTTCACTCCACGTGTTAATAAAAGGGCAATAACAAGCACGATGAAAATCGCTGGCACATCAATATACGTTCCTTTCGCTGGGTCATATGCACTCGTTAATGCTTTCGGAAGTTCAATGCCAAATCCCGCTAACAACCCTTGGAAATATCCAGACCAACCGGCCGCTACCGCAGAAGACGCAACGCCGTACTCTAAAATTAAGTCCCATCCTAAAATCCAAGCAATCAATTCACCAAATGTCGCATAGCTGTACGTATACGCACTTCCTGATACCGGAACAGTCGACGCGAACTCCGCATAACAAAGCGCCGCAAACACGCACGCCAGACCAGAAAGAATAAACGAAAGAACAAGTGCAGGTCCCGCATGCTCAGAAGCAGCCACTCCCGTTAAGACGAAAATGCCTGTCCCAATAATCGCGCCAATCCCGAGCATTGTTAAATCAAAGGCACCTAATTCTTTTTTTAGCGATGCCCCTTTCTTTCCGGCCTCTTGCAATAAGGCCTCTACCGATTTTTTTCGAAACAAATTCATGTGCTGTCTCTCCTCGCTTTTTCTTGTTGAAAATTGCAAAAATTTTTACGATAAAAATACTTTTGCCGTTTTATACTTTAACGCATAAAACGGATAAATTCAATAATTTTTTTCTCTTTTCTGATAGAAAAAACAACGGGTTCATCTCTATTGTTGCTTTTTTGTAAAAAAATACTCCAAAAATAAAAACCGACCTGCTCGCACAGATCGGTTAGTCCAATGATGGGCGATACGTTTTCGCAAACGTTGTATAGCGAGCCACTTGCTGGCGGTCAACATCATAGCCAATTCCTGGATTGTCTGGAACCGTAATCGTTCCATTATGTACTATTACTTCAGGAGAAATAATATCTCGCTCCCAATAATACGAAGAAGCAGCAGTGTCCCCTGGCAAACAGAAATTAGAAAGGGTAGTTATCGCAATATTATGCGCTCTTCCTACCCCGGCTTCAAGCATCCCTCCACACCAAACCGGGATATGGTGCGTTTGGCAAAAATCATGGATGCGCTTCGCTTCTGTCAAACCGCCGACACGTCCAATTTTAATATTCATAATGCGGCAACTGCCAAGCTCAATTGCTTTTCGGGCATCTTCGTACGAGTGAATGCTTTCGTCAAGGCAAATAGGGGTATTTAATTGTGCTTGCAATGTAGCATGATCAACAATATCGTCCGCGGCAAGCGGTTGCTCGATCATCAGCAATTGAAATTCGTCAAGCGCTTTTAACCGCTCGATGTCTTTTAGCGAATATGCCGAGTTGGCATCTGCCATTAACGGTACATCAGGAAACTTCCGGCGAAGTTCGCGAATGACTTCGACATCCCATCCTGGCTTAATTTTCACTTTCATCCGTCGATATCCTTCACACGCATAGCGTTCGACGATACGCAACAAGTCGTCGATGCTTTTTTGAATCCCGATGCTAATGCCGACATCAATTTGCTTTTTCGTTCCGCCAAGCGCCACGCTTAACGGTACATTCTGTTTTTTCGCAAATAAATCCCATATCGCCCCTTCTATCGCTGCTTTTGCCATGTTGTTTTTGCGAATCCCCGAAAAACGGCTGTTTAACTCATCCGGATGTTCAATCGGTGCTCGAAATAGAAGTGGCAAGAGAAAATCTTCTAACATATGCCAATTTGTTTTCACCGTTTCTTCGTTATACCAAGGTGAGTGAAATGCTACTGATTCTCCCCACCCAGACACGCCATCTTCATCAATCGCTTCCACTAAAATAAACTCTTTCGTCGTAAACGAACCGAAACTCGTCGTAAACGGCGCTTTTAGTTTCATTTGCATATGCCGCAAAACTACTCGATTGATTTTCATTGTTTCACCTCATAACGGAATAGTGTTTCGTTTCATCAGCACATAATATTGCACCGGTTCTTCTTCTGGGCGCTCGATGTCAACAACCGCCCATCCTTGTTGAAACAGACGGGTAAATACAGCGCGTGTTTTATAGCGCCAATCGAACGCTAATTCATGGTTCTTCTCTTTTATGCATTGAAAATGGCGCGGAATGGGAACAAATAAAAACGGTTGCTCCGAACACGTTTCCCACTCCCTCAAAGGTACGACCGCTTCCGGCTCACCTGTTTCGTGCATACGCCAATGAAGCACTTCTGCTTCTTTCGACCGACGAATAGAAGAAACAAATGTATGACGCTCTTGTACGTAGCGACTATGAATATGCCATTCGACGTTAAATCGGTCGGACGGCAGATGCTTGTTGAGCGCGTCATCCATTTCACCGTAACAGTTTTCGATATACTCGGAACAAATCGCGCCAAGTTTCACGATATTTAAATAAGCGTTGCGGCTTTCGAGTGGATCGTACGTCCAGCGAATGAGGGGGTACCCAAATTTTTTCGCCGCCTCCGCTTGCGCTTGTTTTAGCAAATACCCAATCCCTTTGTTTCGGTAAGCTTCGTCAATGCCTAGCATATGCGAACATAAATACACATCGCCATTTCGATACCCAGGAAAACTATAAACAAAACCGACGAGTCGCTCGGCATCATACGCCCCGATAATAATGCCACCGTTTTTGGCGACGGTGAGCGTTTGATGTAGCGGAATGGACGTTGATTTCCAGACGCGTTGCTCTAACTCCGCCATTTGCGTTAACTGCTCCATCGTATTAATTGTTTGCAGCGAAATGTTCAACGTCGTTCTCCCCTTTTGCTTGCGCCACACGAAATGTTTCCATAACCGTTCTTGCTAAAATTTCCACTCCGGTGAGTAAATCGTCGCGACGGAACGTCATATGAGGATGATGCAAACCTGGCGCTAAGTCGCATCCGAGCCCGAGCATCGTCGTTTTCAATGCTGGTTTCATGACTGAGTAAAAGTGAAAATCCTCTCCACCTGATGTCACGACTGGAGGGGCACACTTTTCTTGTCCGATTGCTGCAACAATCGCTTTTTCCATCAGCTTCTGTGCCTCTGGATGCACGTTCGCTGCAACGATTCGAACACTTTGTTCAAGAGAAATTTCCGCTCCATAAATCATCTCTATCCCTTTGACGACATGATGTAAATGTTCGACAAGCTGTTCCATCGTTTCGTTCGTTTGCGCTCGCAAATCAAGCGTAAAATCGGCATGTTCTGGAATAATGTTGGCGCTTTTCCCCCCTGCATGAAATCGGGTCATTTTAATCGACGCTGGCACTTGTGGATCGATGTGGATTTTGCTTAGTTCTTGCACAAGCGCACTCCCAACTTCAATCGCATTCACGCCAAGATGTGGTCGCGCCGCATGCGCTGCCACTCCTTTAATTTCACCATCAATAATTTGTGCCGCTCCGTGCAAAATCGCAGGCGCCGCATAGCCGCTACGTAATTCTTGAATCGGCCGCAAATGCACGCCATATAAAAAATCGACGTCATCGACGACCCCTTTTTCCATCATTTTTAGCGCGCCGGTTCCCGTTTCTTCTGCTGGCTGGAACAAAATTTTTAATTTTCCCGGCGGACGATAGCTAAGGTGGTTCAACAATTTCACAACCCCTAACGCCATCGTCATATGGGCATCGTGACCGCACGAATGGTTCGCTTTCCATACTCCATCCACTTCTTGCCAAAGAGCGTCCATATCTGCTCGCAACGCGACGGTCAACGGACCGCTGCCAATTTCGCCGACAACCCCCGTACAATCCGAAAACGTCTGCACCCGATATCCTTCTTTCACTAACTGCTGTTTTAAAAATTCTGTTGTGTTTACTTCCTCCCAGCTAATTTCTGGGTGATGGTGCAGATGGTCAAAGATTTCCCACAATTCATGTTGAATACTTTCTAGTATGCTCCTCATCTTTTCTCTCCCCACTATGATGACAATAACTTTTGAATATATTATAATATTCAAAAAAATGTTGCAATAACAAACAATTACGAAAGATGTACGAAACACCCGGTTTTATCGAGAACCCTTTGTTTTCGTCAATTGATTGATTACTTCCGAAAAAACGAGCCCCATTGCAATTGCGCCAGAAAGCATAAACGCTTTCGCAGCCAGCTGAATTGCCATATTGTAGTCGTTGACGACAACATGGCGCATTGCTTCATACGCCAGTCCCCCTGGCACAAGTGGTATAATGCCAGAAACGCTAAAAACCGTCATCGGCGTTTTATAAGCCCTTGCCAATAGCTGACTACCTACTGCAACAACAAAAGCAGCGAAAAACGTTGCGAACACAGAGTCTAATCCATAGTCGACTAGCAAAAGGTAAATAAACCACCCAATCATTCCGACAAATCCGCAATGGGCAAGCAAGTTTTTCGGAACGTTAAAAATGAGACCAAACGCGGCCGTAGCAATAAAACTCATTGCAAGTTGTTTAATGTCCATCCTTTCCTCCCTACATCGCTAAAATAACGGCAATTCCTGTCCCGATGGCAAATGCGGTCAAAAACGCCTCTGCTCCTTTCGACAATCCAGCGACTAAATGCCCTGCCATTAAATCGCGCACCGCGTTTGTAATTAGCATTCCTGGCACAAGCGGCATGACCGAACCGATAATGATTTTATCAACGTTACTACCAAACCCAATTTTCACGAGCGCTACCGCTGTAACCCCAGCAAGAAACGCTGCAAAAAATTCGGCAAAAAACTTTGTTTTTATAAGCCGATGCACATAATACAAGCCGGAAAAACCGAGTCCACCGGCAAAGCATGCTGGAAAAACATCGCTCCATGCTCCAGAAAACATGACAACAAAACAGCCGCTAGCAACGAAAGCGGCTATCATTTGCCATATAAGCGGATACGCCACGTTTTTATTTTCGAGTTGCTTGAGTTGTGCATATGCTTCCGCAAGCGACAATTCGCCGTTGCTAATTTGCCGGGAAATGCTGTTGACAAGCGTTACTTTCTGTAAGTCCGTCGAGCGCTCGACGATGCGGATTAACCTCGCTGGTCCTGCTCCATCAATCGCAAAAATAATTCCCGTCGGCGTTACATAGCTGTGCGAATGCGGCATGCCAAATGCGGCGGCAATTCGCACCATCGTATCCTCTACCCGATACGTTTCCGCTCCGCTTTGCAACATCATTTTCCCTGCTAGTAAACAAACATCCGCCACATGAATGTCTTCCATGCTAACTCTCCGTTCTAATCAATCTCTTCATTAGTATACCACAAGAAAAGAAGAGAAAAAGCAAACAAACCAATTTAGAGGGATGCTTTTAGTTTTGGTTGTAGATAAAAATAGGGATATCGTGAGGATGCTCGGTTCACGCACTGCAACCGGCGCATTTATATGGAGTTTCCACGCCAGAAAACTGGCCGAACAATCAGCTTATCGGTAGCCATGTCATCGTTCCTCCTGCCGACACCGTCGCTAAAATAAAAGAACGCCACGAACAACAAGCACAAGGAATCGTTCAATGCCTTGATTGGTGGTTTTGCTATAAAAAACTATCATAGCGAACAGCGCTTGTGCACTGTTCGCTTTATGTCAACCGCTCTCTTGCCATCAAAAAATCATCCCACATCGAAACAAACAGATCCACTAACTTCGGATCAAATTGCTTGCCGCGTCCATCGATTAAAATTTCTTTTACTTTTTCTGGCGGGAACGCATCTTTATACACCCGCTTTGATAATAGTGCATCAAATACGTCCACAATAGCGACAATCCGTCCTTCTAACGGGATTTCTTCTCCTTTTAACCCGTTCGGATAGCCTCCGCCATTCCACCATTCATGGTGCGTTCGAGCAATGTTTGCCGCCATTTGAATGACTGGCAAATCTAAGTTAGCAAGAATTTGGTGCCCAATGAGCACATGCGTTTTCATTGATTCCCATTCTTCTTTTGTCAATTTGCCTGGTTTGTTCAAAATATAATCTGGAATGCCGACTTTTCCAATATCATGGAATTTAGCAGCGATTTCAATATGCGACACGAACTGTTCATCACATCCAGCCAGCCGAGCAAGCATGCTTGACAACATCCCGATGCGATGAACGTGATTTTTCGTGTCATCATCGCGATACTCCGCTAACTGTAGCAACCGCTCTAACGTATCAAACATCACTTTCGATTCTTTCGTCACATCTTGAATAACAAGCAGCGCTCTAGATAGTTCAAAAATTTTTGTTTGTGGCAGTATCCGAATTTTATAATAATTTATCCCATGCTCGTTCATAAATGTCGCCATCATCGGCTCCGATTTTTCTTCTAGAGCTGGACAGCCTGAACAAGGAACCGTACGGTTATGGAGCAGTTCGTAACAACGCCGACCAATCGGATGTTCTTCATGAATGCCGAGCGTTTTTAGCAATCGTTTCATTTTATCGTCAATCCACGTCAACCGCCCGAAATCAATCGTACTAATTTCGTACGCATAAATATCCAAAAAATCAAAATCTCGCAAAAATAAATACGGACGAATAATTTCCCCCATAATAGCTAACGTAAACTTCGAAAAGCGCTCAAACGAATGAATGTACGAAACCATTTGTGGGTCGTGCAAATATTCTTTCGTTAAAAATACTTTCTTTAACGCTTCACTAAGCGCTTCTGCTGAAATATGGAAAAAACTTTCCTCATATCGTTGCTCAATAATTAGGCGGCTCCAATCGCGAATAATTAAAAAATAGGCTTCCGAATCGTAATACACTTTTTCTTGAAAAAATTGCAGCAAAAAATTGCGGACGTATGTCAAATATTTTTCTGTCTGCAAAAAACTATACCGACTTTCTTCCCCTAACCGTCGAACGAGGGAATGATAAAAATAAGCCATAATATCGTCAATACAAAATGAAAGGTAGCCGCTAAATCGATCCAAGTTTTCTAAATCTTCATTTGTAAAGCCGTGCATTTGCCGTAGCTTGTCCAATTCGTAGCGCAGCGGGTGGGCAGCTTTTTCAATTTCTACTGATTTGTACGCTTCTAATGTCAGCTGCATATCAAACGAAAAAATCGCCTGAACCACAAGCAAAATATTCGTTGCTTCATTAGGGAGCACGATGGATACGTGTTTGTAAATAATGTCGATGTACTTTGTATAAGTAGCTAAATACCACATTAAATCAAGCCCGATTTCCGAATGAACTTTTCCGATGCGATAACGTCTTTGAATATACTCATCATCAATCGTTGCCTCAAAACATTGATGTAAATATTCTGCCTGCGTTTTTTTTAATCTCGCTAACGTCGAGTGGCGCTGGATGATATCACGTAATGAATCAACCGCCCATATATCTTCGTATAACTCGCTAACAATCGCATCAATAAGCGAGAATAATATATGCCTATATTCGTATAAATACTCTAACCTTTCTTCCGTCACCCCCGTATAGCTCAATTGTTGCAGTCTCTCTTTATTTGTTACTCGTATTCTCTTCATCTACTCAAATCCCCCTATAAATCCCCTCTTTCTTCCATTATAATACACTTTTTTTCTTTTTCACTTTAAAATGTTGGTGATTTTTTGAATAAGCATCACTTTTTAAACCATAAAAAACGACGGACAAATTTTTGCCCGCCTTACCCCACCCTTTCTGGGTATATATGAGGATGTTGTCCTTGTAAGTGTGCGACGAAATGATCAACCATTTCCGCATCCCATTGTGTTCCTTTGCCGCTTAGCAAAATCGATACGGCTGTTTCGACGCTCATTCCTTTTCGATATGGACGGTCAGACGTCATCGCGTCAAACGCGTCCGCCACCGCAATAATGCGACCAAACAGCGGAATTTGCTCACCTTTTAACCCGTCTGGATAGCCTTTTCCGTCGATTCGCTCATGATGCGAACGAATGCCCGGAAGCAAATCTTTCACTTCTTCGATCGGCTGCACTTGCCGCAAAATATTTTCACCGAGCACCGGATGTTTTTTAATCCACGCAAATTCTTCATCCGTCAACCGTCCGTCTTTTAACAACACCGCATCAGGAATCCCTATTTTTCCAATATCATGTAAAATTGCAGACTTATATAGTTTTTGCAGCTGCTCTTCCGGAAGACGTAGGCGTTTGCCGATTTCTAATGCATATGTCGCCACCCGAAGCGAATGGCCAGCCGTGTATGTATCGCGGGCGTCAAGCGCTGCCACCATCGCCGTAATAAAACTATCAAGCAATTGTTTATTTTTCTCTTCCCGACGCAAAATCGCATCAACCATATGGTTGAATCCGTTCGTCAGCTCGGAAAATTCATCAATATAAATATTGTCGCAAATCATTTCAAACGACTCCGCTTGCACGCCTTGCATACTTTTATGCAACTCTTGAATCGGGCTTTCGATTTCTTTCGCTAAAATGTGCGCCGCAAACAAAGAAAACAGGACAGAAATGCACAATACCGCTACCACCCAGCCAAAGTCGGCAGCCGAAAGCGTCATTTTCACTTGGCTTGCCAAAACAAACAAAATGACCGGAAACGTCCCGATAAACAAAACGCTTACTTGCAGCTGGAGTTTAATCGGCACATAAACGGCATTCGTCGCTCCAACCGCTTCCGTTAAACCATGTTGCCTCCCAATTTGAATAATTTCCCGAATGAGCGGCTTCAGCGCTTGAACGGTCAGAAAAAACTCTACTACCGCATGCAAACTAGCAATTAAAAAAGCTCCAAGCAACGCATACCATATATAGACGTACGGAATATGAAGCAGTCCATTATAAATCATCGCCGCCGTCAGCACAACGGCAGGGATTGACAATCCGAGAAAATGGGGAATGAAAATACGCCGCACCGTCAAAAGCGGAAACCGCTTCGCTTGTACGAGGGCGAAATAAAATTGTTGTTCGCTAAAGTGAGGAGAAAAAAACAGGGTTCGAATCGGGGAAATATCTTTTTGAAAAGTGCGATATTCCAATGCAAACATAATGAATAATGAAATAAATTGCACAAAAAGCAATAAATATAAATCGCTTTTCATAACATCAAGCGTCATTGTCATCAGCGTACTTCCAACCCCAATGACCGCAATAAGCGAACCAATCATATAATTTCGGAAAAGATAAAGCAATGTTCGTTTATACGTTTCCACCTATGTCAGCCCCTTTCTCTCTTTTCTCTATTATACCAGCCCTTCTATCTAGTAGAAAGGGACTTGCTTCATTCCGACAAAATTCCCATCATTTGTCCAATAAGAACAAACGGACAGAAAAAATGAACAAAAACGTCCATACTGCCCCAAGCACAATTTGATTGTGAGGATCGCGGTGCTCGTGCAGCTTCTTAAGCAAAAAAACAACATTTAAAAACCATAGCACACCAACGAGCGGGATAACTATTAGCCATACAAATAGCATAGCGCCCTCCTTTTAAAACGACCGAAACCTCTGGAAGAGGCTTCGGCGCTTTTTTCTACTCTAATTTAAACATAATATCTTCTTTGCGTGCCACTCCTGTTTGGTACGCTGCTTTAATGACCGCTTCACGTACTCGTTCGGCCACTTTGTTATTGAAGACGCTCGGAATAATATATGTTTCACTCAGTTCTTCATCCGTCACGACCGAAGCAATTGCCTGTGCGGCTGCTAGCTTCATCTCTTCATTAATTTCAATTGCCCGACAATCGAGCGCTCCGCGGAAAATGCCTGGGAAGCAAAGAACGTTATTAATTTGGTTCGGATAATCGGAACGACCTGTCGCCATCACGCGAACGTATGGTTCTGCGAGTTCTGGATCAATTTCTGGAATTGGATTTGCCATCGCAAACACAATCGGGTCACTTGCCATGCTTTGGATATCTTCTACTGTTAAAATTCCTGGCGCAGATACCCCGATAAACACGTCTGCTCCTTTAATCACATCCGAAAGCGTTCCGCTCAAATTTTCGGGGTTGGTGATTTGCGCATATTCGTTCCAATACGGATTGTCATATTCCATCCCACGATGAATTGCCCCGTGGCGATCGACACCGATAATGTTTTTCACGCCAGCCGCTAACAAAATTTTCGTGCAGGCAATTCCCGCTGCCCCAACACCAGTTAAGACGACTTTAATGTCGCTAATTTTTTTGCCGACAATTTTTAACGCATTTAACAAGCCGGCAAGCAATACAACAGCCGTCCCGTGCTGGTCGTCATGGAACACAGGAATATCAAGCTCTTGTTTTAACCGCTCTTCGATTTCAAAGCAGCGCGGTGCGGAAATATCTTCTAAATTAATGCCACCGAATGCTGGGGCAATTGCTTTCACAATTTGAATAATTTCTTCCGTATCTTTCGTATCTAAGCAAATCGGAAACGCATCGACGCCAGCGAGCTGCTTAAATAGCATCGCTTTTCCTTCCATGACCGGCATCGCCGCATGTGGACCGATATCTCCTAACCCGAGTACTGCCGTTCCGTCAGAAACAACCGCCACCGTATTCCGCTTAATCGTTAGCGAATACGCTTTGTTCGGATCTTCGGCAATGGCTGTGCATACACGTGCCACTCCTGGCGTATATACGCGCGATAAATCGTCACGCGTCTTAATTGGGATTTTCGATGCCACTTCGATTTTCCCGCCGATATGCATTAAAAACGTCCGGTCGGACACGTTAATGACTTTTACACCGTTCGTTTTGCGCAACGTATCGACTACTAAATCTGCATGCTTAGAATCTAGCACACTCACCGTAATATCGCGGACGGTATGTGTTTTGCTCGAGGAAATGACGTCAATGCCGACAATATCTCCTCCCGCCTGACCAATCGTTGTGGCGATATCGCCAAACGATACTAACTGTTTCGCAAACTGCAGGCGAATCGTAATATGCATGCTCGCCCCGCTTGGTATTGCCATAACTAGTCCCTCTCTTTCACACTATGTACTAACTCCCCTGCTCGAAAAAAGGGTTATAGTTTATTATACAAATTTCTAGCAATCTTCTCCTAATACTTTAGTCACATTTTTGACAAATTTCGCTTATAAAAACAGCCGCTAAAATGCGGCTGTCAAATCCTCAAGCCATAAGTCGTCAATGATGTTTACCGGCAATCCCTGGACTTGTCATCGCATACGGGTCTAATACGTCGTTCAGCTGTTGTTCATTTAACAAACCATTTTCCACACATAATTCCCGAACAGATTTTCCCGTACGTAATGCTTCCCTAGCAATGCGTGATGCCGCTTCGTAGCCGATGTACGGATTGACTGCCGTAATAATGCCGATGCTGTTTTCGACATGTTGTTTTAATCTCGCTTCATTTGCTTCAATGCCGGCTACGCAGTAGTCCGTAAACACACGAAAGACGTTGTCCATCATATGAAGCGACTGCAATAAGTTAAACACAAGTACCGGTTCCATGACATTTAGTTCAAGTTGTCCTGCTTCTGATGCTAAACAAATCGTTTGGTCGTTGCCGATCACTTGAAACGCCACTTGATTGACGACTTCCGCCATGACCGGATTTACTTTCCCTGGCATAATCGATGACCCTGGTTGGCGGGCAGGAAGCGTAATTTCTCCTAGCCCTGCGCGCGGCCCGGACGCCATGAGGCGAAGGTCGTTGGCGATTTTCGACATGTTAATCATACATACTTTTAATGCAGCGGACACTTCTGTATACGCATCTGTATTTTGCGTGGCGTCCACAAGATGTTCCGCACGCACAAGCGGCAAGCCAGTCAAATGAGCGAGATGTGTCATGACACGTTCAATATATTCAGGGTCGGCGTTTAACCCCGTCCCTACCGCCGTCGCCCCGATATTGATTTCATATAGATGTTGGCGTGACTGGGCAATGCGCTCCATATCACGCTTCACGACGCGACGATACGCTTCAAATTCTTGCCCAAGCCGAATCGGAACAGCATCTTGTAAGTGCGTCCGCCCCATCTTGATGACATGGTCAAACTGTTTCGCTTTATTGGCGAACGTGTCATGCATATGTTCCATCGTTTGAAGCAACTGGTTGATCATCTTCAATACCGCGATATGAATGGCTGTCGGGAAGACGTCGTTTGTCGATTGCGACATGTTGACATGCGTATTCGGGCTAATGACGTGGTAATTTCCTTTCCGCTCTCCTAGCCACTCGAGTGCGCGATTCGCGATCACTTCGTTCGTGTTCATATTGATTGACGTGCCCGCGCCACCTTGAATCGGATCGACGATGAATTGGTCGTGCCATTGCCCGGCAATGATTTCTTCAGCTGCTTTGACAATCGCTTCACCGATGCGCGGATACAGTTGACCTGTTTCCATATTGGCAAGTGCCGCCGCTTTTTTCACGGTCGCCATCGCTTGAATAAGCTCGCGATGCAAACGGTAACCGGTAATCGGAAAATTTTCCGCCGCGCGCATCGTTTGAATGCCGTAATACGCGTCAGCTGGAATTTCTTTTTCGCCAAGGAAATCGCGTTCCACTCGTACTGTTTTTGTTTGCATCATTTACGCATCCCAACTTTCTTCTTGTTTTGGTGTGATGTCATTAGCAACGGGCGTTTCCATGATTGTTTTAATCTCAAGCAAATTCATCGTTTTCCCTAACGCCCACATGAGCTTCGGTACGATCGCTTCCGTATTCATATCGCCTGATAAAATGACCGTATTTTGCGCCACTTTTCGTCCGACTTCATATAATGTTAAATCTTCTCCTTCTTCTAAACATTGCGTCGTAATAACGACCGCCATCCCATCGTCAATCAGTTCTTTGATTTTCGGCAACAAGTTGCGTCCTTGAAATGGTACACCACCGCTGCCAAAACTTTCGATAATGACGCCGCGATATAAATGGCGAATGTAATCAAATATTTCTGGTTTCGTCCCTGGATGAAGTTTTAACAAAAATACATCCGGACAAAGCGATGAATCGAATTGTAGCTTTCCGTGCGTCGGTTCGAGCTCATATTGATAGTCGATGCGATTGTTATGAATATAAGCGATATATGGATGGTTAATGCTTTCAAACGCATCATAACTTTTCGTCCGCATTTTTACCGCCCTTGTGCCTAAAATAACGCGCCCATCGAAGACGACAAACACGCCACCGACGTTTTCACACGCAAACAAGAGCGCATCGCGTATATTTTTTTTCGCATCTGTTTTCTCAAAGCCAATCGGCACTTGCGAACCGGTCAATACAATCGGTTTACTGCCGTTTTGCAGCATATACGACAACGCCGCTGCCGTATACGCCATCGTATCTGTTCCGTGCGTAACGACAAATCCATCGTAGTTGTCGTAGTTTTGATAAATCGCCTCAGCAATCTCTCGCCAATGTTCCGGCTGCATATTCGTACTGTCGATGTTCATTAAAATTTGGCTGTCTAAACGATACGGCTGGTTTTCGATTGTAATGTAGCTTGTGAGCTCATCTGCCGTCAGCTTCGGCGTGAGCCCTTCTTCGCTTGGAACAGAAGCAATCGTGCCGCCTGTTGCGAGTAGTAAAATATTTTTCATCATCGTCACCCCATTGGTGATAAATAATCTATTGTATTTTGTGTGTGATGTAGTGTACATTATAAGTAAAGTTGTTCGCGATTCGCGTACCTACGTTTCAATTATATTCAGAAAAAAAGAAAATAACAAGTGTTTTTATTCGTTCCGCGAACGTTTCGTGATGAGAGGGGGAGAAAAACGATGATAGCCAAACGATTGTCGGAGTTACGGAAAAAGAAAAAATGGTCATTGCAATATATCGCCGATCAATTAAACATCGCGAAAAGCACATACGCCGGCTATGAATCCGGTTACCGCCAGCCGTCGTTAGAAGCAGTGAAAGAGCTCGCCATTTTATTTGGCACAACAACCGATTATTTACTTGGCGCCGCCGACGGTGAGCAACAAGCAATTGAACTAACGAACCCACCGTCTCCGATTACCGTCGACGGCGAGCGGTTGACAGAAGACGAAATCATGCAGCTCATTGCCTTCATTCGTGTCAAACGGGAGATGGCAAAAAAATAGGCGTTTCTTTCGTCAAGAAGAAACGCCTCGGACTATTCTTTCTTTTTCTTTCAAATTTCTTCCCCGTTTGTTTCTATTACATGCTTATACCAAAAAAAAGATTTCTTCTTTTTCCGCTCCAAAGTTCCCGATCCGTCATCATGTTTATCAACGTAAATATAGCCATAGCGCTTACTCATCTCACCAGTTGATGCACTAACTAAATCAATGCATCCCCATGACGTATAACCCATGAGCTCTACTCCATCCTCAATGGCTTCTCCCATCGCCTTAATATGCTCACGCAAATAATCAATACGGTAATCATCATTGATTGAACCATCTTCCTCTACTTTGTCATATGCTCCAAGCCCATTTTCAACAACGAACAAAGGTTTTTGATAACGATCATAAAGTTCATTCAACGCAATACGAAGACCGATTGGGTCAATTTCCCATCCCCAATCACTTGCTTGTAAAAACGGATTTTTCACTCCGCCAATAATATTGCCTGATGTCATTTCTTCAGGTGATTTTATCTTTTTCACTGTACGAGACATATAATAGCTAAAACTAATAAAATCAACAGGATATTTTTTCAATAACTCAAGATCTCCACCATGAATCTCTAGTTCAATCCCGTTTTCTTTAAAGAAACGTTTTGCGAAGGCTGGATACTCCCCTCGTACTTGTACATCTCCACATAAATAGTTAAATATACGACCTTCTTGTAAGGCATGTAAAACATTTTCTGGATGGCAATCAAAGGAATACGTCGGAGCATAAATGAGCATACATCCGACTCTCGCATTTGGAATCGTTTCGTGAGCCGCTTTTACAGCTAAACTGCTTGCAACAAATTGATGATGTAATGCTTGGAAAATATGTTGCAAGCGAGTATCTTCATTTTCTGGTAAAAAACCAAGACTTAAAATCGGGAAATGAATCGCTCCGTTAATTTCATTGAATGTTAACCAATATTTCACTTTATTTTTATAACGTTCAAACAATGTCTTCGCATATCGCTCGAAAAGTGAAATGAGTTTACGGTTTCGCCATCCTCCATAAGCTTTCACTAAATGTAGCGGCATTTCATAATGGGAAATCGTTACAATTGGTTCAATGCCATACTTATGAAGTTCATCAAATACATCGTCATAAAATTTTAATCCTTCTTCATTTGGTGTTAATTCGTCACCGTTTGGAAAAATTCTTGACCACGCAATACTCATTCGATACGCTTTAAATCCCATTTCGGCAAATAAAGCAATATCTTCTTTATACCGATGATAAAAATCAATGCCATCATGGTTTGGATATACATATTTTGACTGATCAATTTCAAAATTAAATGCATCTCCTGACAACACATTTAGTCGTACTTTGCCCCCTGGTAATACATCAGCAATACTAAGTCCTTTTCCCCCTTCCTGATAAGCACCTTCTAATTGATTTGCTGCCGTTGCTCCTCCCCATAAAAATCCGTCTGGAAAGCGATATGTTTTATCCATTGTAACAACCTCCATATAAAATATGATTTATAAGCCCGATGAAAGGGATGTGTCATTGCATCATCGGGCTTTTATCCCTTACATCGTTTAAATATAAATTTCTAATAATGCTTCATGTTGGGTAATTTTACTCTTTGGGATAGTTTTTATTTCTGAAAACTTTTCGCTATTTGTTATTACGACTGGGGTGACTATTTCATATCCTGCTTCTTTAATTTTCTCAACATCAAATTCAACAAGTAGATCACCAACTTTTACTACATCTCCTTGTTTCACATGTGACGTAAAATATTGCCCTTCTAGTTTCACTGTATCCATTCCAATATGAATTAAAATCTCGAGTCCATCATCTGATGTAATACAAATGGCGTGCTTTGTTTGAAATAAAGCAGTCACGACACCATTAACTGGTGAAACAACTTTCCCCTCTATCGGTTCAATCGCAACTCCTTTTCCCATCGCTTCGCTTGAAAAAGCACCATCTTCTATGTTAGATAACGGAACGACATCACCTTTTAATGGGCTCATTAAAACAAGACTCTTTTTTTTTGTTTCTTCTAATGTTAGGGGTGTTTCCATCTTATTTTCTGTATCTTTATCTTTAAAACCTAAGAAGTACGTCAACAAAAACCCAACAACAAAAGACACCACTAGTGAAATGATTGCCCCCCAGAAAGATAAATCAAGCTTTGAACCTGGTTGAATATATGTTGGGATAGCGAAAATTCCCAATCCCCCAATCATCCATATCTTACTTGAAAAAGCACCAATGATTCCGCCACCGACAGCCCCACCAATGCAACTCATAATGAACGGTTTTTTTAGCGGCAACGTAACCCCGTAAATCGCAGGTTCTGTGACACCGAAAACACCCGAAATAAACGCTGGTACACTAAGCGATTTTAAGTTTTTATCTTTCGTTTTTAACATAACTGCTAATACCGCACCAATTTGGGCAAAACATACAAAAACTACTGTCGCTAAAATCGGATCA
Source organism: Anoxybacteroides voinovskiense (assembly GCF_014196205.1). Lineage (GTDB taxonomy): Bacteria > Bacillota > Bacilli > Bacillales > Anoxybacillaceae > Anoxybacteroides > Anoxybacteroides voinovskiense. The sequence goes on from NZ_JACIDE010000012.1 coordinate 72,273, forward strand.
TACTTTAACGTAGCTAAATTGTTTATAGCAATTGGTACAAGCCCCCAATGCAGCCCGAACATAACAAATATTTGCCATAACCCACCTAACAATATCCCCGTCAAAATCGGACTTAATTTATAAATCCATACGGTTGCAGCACCCAGCAAACTTCCTGCCCAAGTAGCGATTGGGCCGATGACGATAAACGTGAGCGGAACCATAATAATAATCGTAAAAAATGGAACGATAAATGTTTTTATCACATCTGGAATGATCCGCTTTAATCGTTTCTCTAACTTTGCAGCAAAATACGCCGATATAATAATTGGAATAACGGACGACGCGTATGACATTAAAATTACTGGTATCCCTAAAAACGTAATATGAATATCCGACTGAAATACTGTTCCATTAAACAACGTATACAACGGGTCACCTGTAGACAATGTACTTAAACTTGGATGAACGAGTGCCACAGCAATAGCTATACCAACAAAAGGCGTTCCACCAAACTTTTTCATTGCTGTATAACCTAAAAATACTGGTAAAAATGTAAACAAACCATCTCCGGCAATATTTAGCAATTGGTATGTTCCCGATTCTGGAGTAACCCAATGAAGCGCTAACAATAAAGCCGCCAACCCTTTAATCATCCCCGTCGCCGCTAAAACACCTAAAATCGGAGAAAACACACCTGAAATGATGTCGATAAATTTTGCACCTAAACTCATTTTGTTTTCTCTTGTTTCATCATTCGCTAATGTGTCCATATTAATTCCAGAAACCTCTAAAAAATTAGCATAAACATCAGGGACATGGTTTCCAATAACCACTTGGTATTGCCCGCCACTTCTCATTACTGTAACAACGCCATCTAAATTTTTAATTTCTTCCGTTTTTGCAATTGATTCATCTTTCAATTTGAAACGAAGCCTTGTCACACAATGATAGACACTTTCAATATTTTCCTTCCCTCCTACTAATCTCAAAATGTCTTTTGATAATGATGTGTAATCTTTTTTTGCCATAACAGCACCTCCCTTATTTTTGTATCCGTTTTCAGGCATGGAAAATAAAAAAACCTAAATTGCCCGCCAATACGTACAATGGCGAGACAATTTAGGTTTTGCCTGCGTAACCAGTAACAATCCTAATTGTCTGAATATTATTCATCTTTTACCCTCACTTTAGCATGCGCTTTCATTTTTGTCAATAAAAAATTTATTTACGATTTGTAACACGTTCAATATGAATCGTTAAATATATTTCTTCTTCGGGTGTTAGCGTGCACCCATGTGTCTTTTGAATATATTCTGCTATTTTCTCCGTGCATTTATATGCTTCACGATATTTTTGTTTTACAAGCTCATGTAAGTCATATTCCTCATGGTTTAACAAATTTTTATTCATTAAACGATGGATGAAAAATTTAAGGTGTGTAAGAAAGCGGAAATAATTCAACGATTCTTCATCTAATTGAATTTTGAAATGATACTTCACAATCGTTAAAATATCTTGAATCATTTTTGTCATCGCTGCCACGTCACCCATTTTTTCATTAAGTTCCGCATTAACAATGTGCATGGCGATAAATCCTGCTTCATCTTCTGGTAAATCAAGATGAAAATACTGTTGAATCATTTGTAACGCTTTCTTTCCAATTCGGAATTCATCTTTATAAATTCGTTTAATTTCCCAAATTAAAGGATTTACAATTTGAATCCCTTGTCGATAACGTTCAATGGCAAAATGGATATGATCAGTAAGGGAGATGTAAATAATATCGTTTAACTTTTTATTTAACTCTTCTTTCGCATACTTAATAATCTCTTCTGTGATACGAATGTATTCAGTTGGAACTTCATACAACAATTCTTTAAACTTACTAATCAAATCTTTGTTATCGAGCTTAAACACTTTTTCGATTCTCGTTTCATCTACTTCGTCACCTGACCTCTTTTGAAACGCGATTCCTCTCCCCATAACGACAAGTTCTTTTCCATTTTCAATAACGCTTATGACATTGTTGTTAATGACTTTAGCAATTTTCAACTCAATCCCTCCTTCGCTGTAAAATAGATGATAAGGCAATGAAGTTCTTATTTAGAAGGATTGATGATTTTTAAACGTTTGTCAATCAAAATTTTTTAAACTACACGCAAATGAATTTCCACACAAAAAAGCTGTCCGTAAAAAACCGATTAGTCGGTTCTTTTGGACAGCGTTTTTCCTTTAGAGAGGACCAACGATTGGATGTGGCACATACGGTTCTTCTAAGTAGGCGATTTCTTCTGCCGTTAATGAGACCGATAGGGCTCCGACGGCATCTTCTAGGTGAGAAATATTCGTCGCTCCTACGATCGGCGCAGTGATTGGTTCTTTATGTAGCAGCCAAGCGAGAGCAATTTGCGCGCGCTTGACGCCATGTTTTTCGGCAAGCTCTACAACACGTTCCACAATCGCGCGATCCGCTTCTGCGGTTGCATCGTATTTTGCCTTTTGAATTTGATCGGTTTCCGAACGATGCGTCTTTTCCGACCAATCGCGCGTCAATCGTCCTGACGCCAGCGGGCTGTACGGAATCACCGCAATCTTTTCTTCTTTACAAAGCGGAAGCATTTCGCGCTCTTCCTCACGATAAATCAGATTGTAATGATTTTGCATTGAAACAAATTTCGTCCACCCGTGTTTTTCCGCTGTATAATTAGCTTTCAAAAACTGCCAAGCGTACATTGAAGATGCTCCGATGTATCGTGCTTTTCCTGCCTTTACTACATCATGTAATGCCTCCATCGTCTCTTCAATCGGCGTTTCGTAATCCCAACGATGGATTTGGTACAAATCCACATAATCTGTTCCTAGCCGTTCCAAACTGTTATCAATTTCATTCATAATCGCCTTGCGTGAAAGACCTTTCCCATTCGGACCTTCATGCATCGGAAAATATACTTTGGTCGCGATGACAATTTCATCTCGATTGGCATAATCCTTAAGAATTTTTCCTAAAATTTCTTCACTTGTTCCAGCAGAATACACATTGGCTGTGTCAAAAAAATTAATTCCTAGCTCAAGGGCTTTTTTAATGATTGAACGACTGCGTTCCTCGTCAAGCACCCATGGATGAATCCACCGATCTGCCATCCCAAAGCTCATCGCGCCAAGACAAATGCGCGATACGTCCAAACCGGTATTTCCAAGTTTCACATATTCCATATCACTGTTCCTCCCTTTAAATATCAAGTCGACGTCTGCAAAGCCATTTCACAATTTCCGGGTCATTATGGGAAAAGAATAAACTTTTTTTCGTGTCAAGCGTCGCAATCATGTCCATATCCTCTTGGCTTAATTCAAAATCGAAGATATGGAAGTTTTCAATAATTCTTTCTTTATGAACCGATTTAGGAATCGCCACGATTCCCCTTTGCGTCAACCAACGCAAAATGACTTGCGCAACGGATTTATTATACTTTTCGGCGATAGATGTTAACACTTCATTTTGGAAAATATTATTTCTTCCCTCAGCAAACGGCGCCCATGATTCGATTTGAACGCCATGCTCCTTCATAAACTTTGCGCCCTCGATTTGCTGGCAAAACGGATGCGTTTCCACTTGGTTGACGGCTGGGGTCACTTCATGATGGAGAATCAAATCAATGAGACGGTCCATCTGGAAATTGCTCACGCCAATCGCCCGAATTTTCCCTTCACGGTACAATTCCTCCATGGAGCGCCACGAGCCATACACATCGCCAAACGGTTGATGAATTAAGTACAGATCAATATAATCTAGCTGCAAGCGTTCCAACGATTTCGCAAACGCCTTTTTCGTATTCTCATAACCGGTATCTTGAATCCACAGTTTCGTTGTCACAAAAATCTCTTCCCGCGGAATGCCGCTCCGTTTAATCGCGCGGCCAACCGCTTCTTCATTTTGATAAGAGGAAGCCGTGTCAATGAGGCGATAACCTGTCAACAAAGCATCGTACACACATTGCTCGCACACCTCTAAATCCGCAATCTGAAAAACGCCAAAGCCCAATATCGGCATTTTGACGCCATTGTTCAATGTGACGGTTTGCATATGAATCCCTCCATTTCTTTTTTACCTCTTTCATTATGCCGCACCTATAAAAGAAACCGATATCACAATCATCGCAAATGATTGCCTAATTCTCTCAAAACTACTTATGCAGCTAATGAATATGTATTAAAATGAAACTAATAAGAAGAACGAAGGGTGGTACGACAAATGAATCAACGACAAAGCGAGCTGACTGAACTCATTGTACGCCATACCGGGCAAGATGGATCTCACGCAACAGCAATTCCTGCGTTGTTTTTATTCCGCCAATCGAGCATGACGACTCCAACTCATGGTGTTCAACGATCTTCCTTTTGCGTCATCGTTCAAGGAAAAAAAGACGTGTGGCTAGCACAGGAACGGTTTACTTACAGCCCTTCTCATTATCTTGTTGCGTCTGTTGACCTACCGGTAGTTGCTCAAGTTGTAGAGGCATCAGAAGATATGCCGTATTTGGCGCTAAGACTTGAACTAACACCAGGAGAAATTTTAGAGATTTTAGGTGAAAAGCCAATCCGTCTAACTGGACAAGCAAAGCGGGCCATGTTTGTCAGCCCGATTGAACCTCCTTTGCTCGATGCGGTAACACGGCTCGTTCGTTTGCTTGATACGCCGGATGATATTGATGTGCTTGCCCCTGTGTACAAGCGCGAAATTTTATATCGCGTGTTGCAAGGTCCGTATGGAGATGTACTGAAACAAATCGCTATCGAAGGCAGCTACGCATATCGCATTCGGGACGTAATCGAACATATTAAACAAAACTACCATCGGCTAATTCGGATAGAAGAGTTGGCAGATATCGCCCATATGAGCGTTTCTACCCTTCATCGTCACTTTAAAGAGGTAACGGGGATGAGCCCGATTCAGTTTCAAAAACAACTGCGGCTGCAAGAAGCGCGGCGCTTGTTGTTAACGGAGGCGACTGATGCGGCTGATGTCGCTTTTCAAGTTGGCTATGAAAGCCCGTCGCAATTCAGCCGCGAATATTCCCGCATGTTCGGCTTGCCGCCAAAAGAAGATGCCAAGCGTTTAAGAGGAGATTATTACAAAAAAGCCAATGCATAGAAAAAACAGGGCTATATAAGATGAAATTTTGTTTTACATCCAGATATTCACTCGCCACATTATAGCTTTTATTTAGATGAAAAAGCAGAAATTTTTTATTAAAACTTATATAGGCATTGATCATCCTCTCGCTTTGTTGATTTTAAAAACAATGCCCTTGCGAATCGGCAAGGGCTTGTTTTCTTACACCTGCTTTGTAACAGGTGTTTTTTTCTTTCGCCACGGGCGTATAAACGAAATGATAAAAACGAAAATTGTCACTGCCACTTGAAAATATACCGCATAATGTCTTATTTCATGATTGCGAATAAACGCTGGATTACTTAACGCCAATTGTTTTTGCGTTTCTAACAGCTCCATATTAGCCATCATCAGTTCATCGACAATAAAAATACCGACAATCGTTTGGATGATATATAGGACAAACTTCACCCCCACCCAACGATGCTTAAAAAAGCCCCAATTCGTAAAAAAGCCGTAAACGAAACTAATCACTAACGTACCAATCGCTCCCCATTTGACAACATACTCGCTAATGATAACTATATTTTTATAACCTAAATACACTTCATCATACTTTGTCAAATCAAGCTGCATACTTAATGATACAGAACTTAAAATGCCGCCAAAAAACATCACAACTAAAAATACGTGAATCATTTTCAACCATTTCATCCCGTTCGGTCCTATCTTTTTCAAACGTAACGCCTCCTACATTAGTTTTTTGCCATCACAGCAACCATTGTAGTAGGGAATTCGTTACCTTCCTATGTACTTGAGCATAAATTTCCGCTACTTCTTAGGACGTATTGGTCTTAGTTACCGAACAATCATGCGAAAAAGCCAGCACTTAAAATGCTGGTTTTTTCATACTACCTATGTTAAAAATCAAAATGATCAGGATCAGGGCCCACTCTCTCGTTTTTATTGAGACGATTTATTCGTTCCATCTCTTCCTCTGTGAGTGAAAAATCGAATATGGACGCATTTTCAATCATCCGATGTTCTTTTGTCGTTTTTGGAATCGTGACAACGCCGTGCTGTAAGTCCCAACGTAAAATGATTTGCGCAACGGATTTGTTATACGAGCTTTTTGCGATGTTGGCTTTTTTCAAAAGAAATGGTACCATTCGATCATTTTCTTCCTATGCTCCTCTGCCGATTCCTCTTACATT